>NZ_JBSNCD010000004.1:0-622521 GCF_053764735.1 Rhodococcus sp. 5G237
TCGGCAGCGGCGGCAGCGTCGGGACCGGCACTCCCAGCCCCGGGATGGTCGGAACCGGAGCGGGTGGAGGTTCGGGGGCCGGGGGGACCGGGCGCGGCGAATAGGTCGTCGGAGCCGGCTCCGGCTCGACCGTGGTGGTAGTCGTGGTGACCTGCGTGGGCGCCACCGCCGGCGCGGGGTTCTGCCGCGGCGCACCGGTCGTCGGGGGGGTGTACGACTGGGTCGGGCTCGTCTCGTCGGTCGACGAACTCGCGAAGCCGGTGCTCAGCGCCACCCCGATGACCGCGACGACCGCGAGGGCCGTGCCCGCGATACCGGCGCCGGAGATCTGCTTGCCGCTGACCGACGGACCGCGACCGGCCAGCGTCGACCACCACGGCTTCTTCGCGTCGGCGGACTCCGGCCCGGGTGCGGCGGCTGCGGTCGTCTGCGCGGGGGCCGCAGCGGCGACGACCGGGATTTGTTCGGTCTCGGCGCTGGTCGACGACGGGCGGCCCGGCACGATGCGGGTGAGGGTGCTCGCCGGCTGCGAGTTCGCAGGCTTCGCGGCGGCCATCGCCCCGCCCTTGGCGAGGACGAGTTCGGGCTCGTGCGGCACCACCAGCGGCAGTCCGAGCCACGAGCGCAGCACCTCCTGCACGAGCGGGATGTGCGCGCCGCCGCCGAGCAGGACCACGGCCTCGGGGTTGCGACCGGCACGGGAGATCACCTGGTGCACGAACTGCGCTGACGACTCGACGCACTGCGCGATGAGCGGATCGAAGGTCTCGCGTGACATGAGCACGACCCCTGCCGCGCCCGGCACGGCCACGGTCTCGCTCTGCGAGAGCTTCTCCTTGGCCTCGCGGCACTGGGCCGACAGTTCGTCGTCGGTGGCGGGATCGTCGGGGCGCCACACACCGTTGGTGTCGAGTTGGTGGTCGCGGATCACGTTGTCGAAGACGCGGCCGCCGATGCTGTCGGTGCGTTCGGCGAGCACCTCGCGGGAGACGAGGTCGACGACGGTGACGGTGAGCCCGGCGTCGCCGAGATCGTAGAAGACGGCGGTGTTGCTGCCGAGTTCGCCGGTGGCCTGCAGATAGGTGACGGCGGCCTCGGGTTCGGAGACGAGCAGGTAGCGGTCGATGTGTTCGACGGTCATCGCCGCACGCAGGCGCTCGGCCTGGGCCTGGTCGCGGTAGACCAGTCCGACCCGCTCGACCGGATCGCCCGCGACACCGGTCTGGAAGAGGACCCCGAGAGTGCCTGCCGCCAGCCGCGCCGGATCGTCCTTACCGGTTTCGACCACCTGGAACTGGAACCCCGCCGTCGGGGTCGTTCGATCCACCGGCCGCACCACCCGAACGGCGCTCTCCCCCACGGTCACACCGAGAATAGAACTCATCAGCCGCCTTCGACGTTGGATGCGCCAGCCGCGTCAGCTTCCCCCGGCGCCCGAAATCACCGACGATGGTACAGAACGTTACCGATCGGTCACGAGGGCCGTTCGGATGACGTACACCGGGACCGAGCACTCCGCAGATGTCTCCTGAGCGTCCGGGAGACGTCTCCCATAGGATCGCCGAATGCGGATTCTCTATGTGTGTACCGGAAACATCTGCCGATCACCCACCGCAGAAAGGCTGACCACCGCCTACGCGGCCGAGGCCGGTCGCGACGACCTCTCGGCGCACAGCGCCGGCACCCGGGCGATGGTCGGCTACGGCATGGAACCCACCGCGGCACTCGTGTTGCAGCAGCTCGGAGGCGATCCGGACGGATTCGCCGCGCGTCGGATCACCCCGCAGATCGCGGAGGACTCCGACATGATCATCACGATGAGCGAGCGGCACCGCGCCAAGGTCGTCCAGCTCGCACCGCGCAGGATGCGCGTGACGTTCACGCTGCGCGAGGCCGCCAGGCTGCAGAACGCCACCGGTGCGCGGACCATCGCAGAACTGACGACGGCCCGGGCGCAGATGTCTGCGCCCGGGCCGGAGGACATCGTCGACCCGATCGGCCGTGACGAGGAGACGTTCGTCACGGTCGGATCCGAGATCGCCGATCTGTTGCTACCTCTCCTCGCCGCTCTCCGAGCCTGAGTCGTTCACCGGGCGCCGCGGTGCGTGCACCACGGGTCGCGACAGCGGCTCGGCGGCGGAGTACGCCTGCGGCGCCTGGTAGGGCTCGCTGCCGTACCGCTCCGATGCCGGCTGCGGCGCCGGCGGGAACTGCTCCGTAGCGCGGTAGTGGTAGGCGTCGTTGCTCGGTGCCGGGTAGGCCTGCGTGGCCGGCGGCTCGACGTGACGGTGACCGTTCTGCGGCCGGGCCGGTCCCTCGACGGGTGCCTGTGCCTGCGGGGCCGGCTGGGCGGCCGGTGCAGTCGGGGCCGGTGCACCGACGCGCTGCGTCGCCGGCGTGCTCGTCTGGGCGGCGACCGCAGCGGCGCTGTCCTTGTCGGAGCTGTAGTAGTACCGGTACTCGTAGGCACTGCCGCGACCCTTGGTCGGGGTCATCGCCAGGATCGTGCCCAGCACGGGGGCGTTGACCGCACGCAGGTTGCCGACGGCCCGCGCGAACTGCTCGCGAGTGGTCTTGCCGTACCGCGCGATGAGCAGCGCACCGTCGGCGATGCTCGTGAGGATCGCCGCGTCGGTGACGGGCAGCAGCGGCGGCGCGTCGATGATGACGTAGTCGAAGCGCGACCGCAGGTCCTCGATGACCTCCCGCGCATGCGCGGAACCGAGGAGCTCGGACGGGTTGGGCGGCAGCCCGCCGGCGGCGAGCACCCACATGCCGTCGAAGCGCGTCGGCTGCAGCACGTCCTCGAGGGAGGCCTGGTTCGCCAGCACGGTCGACAGGCCGGCGTCGCCGAGCGTGCCGAGGTACTTCGTCACGCGCGGACGGCGCAGGTCGGCTTCGACAAGCACCACGGAGTGGCCGGCCTCGGCGAGCACGAGAGCCGTGTTGACGGCCGTGGTGGTCTTGCCCTCACTGGGCAGCGAGCTGGTGATGACGATCGCGCGCGGCGGGTTGTCGACCTCGAGGAACTGCAGGTTGGTCCGCATCTCGCGGTAGGCCTCGGCGTCGCCGCTGTTGGCGTCGGCGAAGACGATCGCCGGCTCTTCGTGCCGGGCCTTGTCGAGCGGGATCACACCCACCACACCGGTGCCGGCGATGTCCTCGACGGCGTTGCGGTCCTTGATGGTGTTGTCGAGTCGATCGCGCAGCACCGCGAGGGCGATACCGAGCAGCAGACCGACGGCCAGGCCCAGCGCGACGTTCCGCGTGGTCTTCGGCGTCACCGGCGACGACGGAGTGGCCGCGTACTGCTCGACCACCACGCGGGCGGTGGGCGGGCCGCCGTCCTCGGGGGTCTCCAGTTCGCGGGCCATAACGACGAACTCGTCCGACAGCGCGTTGGCGAGGTCGCGGGCACGTTCGGGCGACTCGTCGGTGACGGCGGTGTCGATGAGCACCGTGTCGGGGGTGGACGAGGCGGTCACCATGCCGGCGAGTGCCACGGCCGACAGGTCATCCAGACCGAGCTTGTCGAGGGTGCGCTGCGCGAGGGTGGTGCCCTCGAGCAGTTCGGTGTAGGAGGTGACGCGCTGCTGCGAGAACAGGTTGCCCTGATAGATCTCCTGCACCGACGCGCCCGACGATGTCGACACGAACAGGCGTGTCTTGGCTTCGTACTGCGGCGTGGTCAGCAGGGAGGCGCCGAGAGCGGCAAGGACCGCCACCACCGTCGTGACGGCGACGATCTTCCACCTCGCCTGCAGAATTCGCAGGTAATCATGTACTTCCATCAGGGCGTCTCCCTCGTTGCGGTAACACTGCGTGCGCACCCGGTGGGCGCGGTGTGGGGGTCGTCGTGGCGCTCGAGCACGCTGTCGAGCACCGGGCCGATCGCACGCACCGCGTCCGGATCGGCCAGTTCCGAGTGCGTGAACGGCACCGGATGTTCGACGACGAGACCGCGCACATATCGCTGCCAGGTGGCAACGAGATCTGGGTGCCGGTCGAGATCGGGGGCGGCGACCACCAAATCGATGTCGCCGTCGTATTCGCTGAGGGTGTGCCTGCGCACCGCGGCTTCGACGGCCTGGGCGGCGGCGTCGGTGCGGCGCCGGACCTCTGCGACGAGTTCTTCGGGCAGCCCGGCGATGTCGGGCACGTTCTCTGCCGCGGGGTGGGGCTCGGCAGGCACAGTCTCGGGCGTGAGCGTGTCGAGCAGCACTACCGCACCGACCTGCTCTCCGCGCTCGCGCAGTTGCACGGCCATCTCGTGTGCGATGGTGCCGCCCACCGACCAGCCCAGCAGGTGGTAGGGACCATCGGCCCTCACCTTACGGATTTCGACCACATACCGCGCGGCGAGTTCGCCGATGCTGTCCGGAATGTCGTCGAAGCCCGTTGCCTGCAGGCCGTATACGGTGCGGCCGTCCAGATGCGGTGCCAATCCTGCGTACATCCAGGCGAGTCCGCTGATGGGGTGCACGCAGAACAGCGGGGGCCGTTCGTCGCCGCGACCGGCGATCTCGACGATGCTGCCGAGCGGGTCGCGCTCGTTATTGCTGCGGCCGTGTTCGATCCGGTCGGCGAGAGCGGCGAGATCCGGGCTGGTGAACAGCCATTCGACGGGGACGTCGGTGCCGAGGGCCTCGCGCAGCTCACCGGCCATACCGACGGCGCCGATGGAACTGCCTCCGAGGTCGAAGAATCCGCGATCGGCGGAGATCTCGTCGACGGGCAGGTCGAGGTGGGCGGCGAACACCGCGGCGACGGTCTGCGCGATGCGTCCCTGCGGCGCCACGAGCGGTTCGTCGGTCGCGGCGTCGGGTGCGGGCAGCGACGCGCGGTCGACCTTGCCGGACGGCAACAGCGGCAGCGCGTCGACGACGGTGATGCTCGCCGGCCGCAGGTGCCGGGGCAGGTCGGCGACGAGCGCGCGGCGCAGTGCCGAGACGTCGGGTGCGGCGCCGGTCTCGGGCTGGATGTAGGAGACGAGCACGGTGTCTCCGGCCCGTCCGGAATGCGGCACGGTGACGGCCGCGGCGACTCCCGGGCGGGTCAGCAGAGCGGCGTCGACCTCGGCGGGTTCGATGCGGATCCCGTGGATCTTCACCTGATTGTCGATGCGGGCCACGTGATCCAGTACCCCGTTCGGCAGGATCCGAACCAGGTCGCCCGTACGGTACAGCCGCGACCCGCCGTCGCCGAACGGATTTGCGACGAATCGTGTTGCGGTGAGACCGGATCCGTAGCGGTAGCCGCGGGCGGTGCTGTCGCCGGTCACGTAGAGCTCGCCGACGGTGCCGCGCGGCACGGAGTGCAGGCGCGAGTCGAGCACGTAGGCGGTGGCTCCGGCGACGGGCGTGCCGATGCTCGGCTTCTCGTCGCCGCTCAGCGGAGCGGAATACGAGACGGCGACGGTGAACTCGGTGGGTCCGTAGCCGTTGACGATCCGGTGCCGCGACCAGCGGCCCACCAGCGCGCCGGGCAGCGACTCGCCGGCGGCGACGATCGTCGTGGGCTCGAATGCCTCGGGGTCGAGTGTGCCGAGCACAGTAGGTGTGAGGTTGAGGTGCGTGACGCGCTCGTCGACGATCAGTTCCTGCAAGGGTTCCCCGGCGAAGGTGTGATCGGGCGCGATCACGAGGGCGCCGCCGTGCGCGTGGGCGGAGAGCAGTTCGAAGACCGCGGCGTCGAAGGTGTGCGAGGCGACCTGCAGCACGCGCGATTCCGGACCGAGGTCGAGCAGGTCGGTCTGCACGTCGAGCAGCGCCGCAAGCCCGCGGTGGGTGACGTCGACGCCCTTCGGGGTGCCCGTGGTGCCGGACGTATAGATCGTGTAGGCGAGGTCGTCGGATGTCACTGCGGGACGCGGCGGTTCGACGGCGTCGAAGTCGATGCTGCGGTCGGCGGTGAGGTCGAGCCACGTCACATGTCCGAGTTCGCGGTAACCGACGGTCAGGCCGATGCGGGCGCCGGAGTCGGCGAGGATCGCAGCACTGCGGGCGTCGGGCTGGGTGAGGTCGACGGACACCCATGCCGCACCGAGTTTCGTGATCGCCCAGACGGCGAGCGGCCAGTACTCGCTGCGCGGCACGGCGATCGCGACGAGGTCTCCGCGTCGCACACCGTGGGAGGCGAGCACGGACGCGATCTCGTCGGCGCGGGCGTCGAGTCCGCCGTACGTCCACGCGACGGTGCCGGAGCGCACCGCGATGCGTCCGCGATGCCGCTCGACGGAAGTCTCCAGGATCTCGAGCAGCGTGCGCGGCGCGACGGCCGGAGCCGACAACGGTGCAGGCACCGGCACGGCGAGATCACCGACGGCGCGGTCGGGTTCGGCGAGCGCCGCGGCGAGCATCGCGACGAGGTCGGTGAGCATCGCGTCGCCGGTGGTGTCGTCGAACAGATCCGTCGCATAGACGAGGCGCAGGTCGAGTCCGGCCTCGCGCTCGACGAGTTCGACGACCACGTCGAACTGCGCGGCCGGTTCCCCGGCGTCGGTCTCGGCGATCTGCACGTCCGGCAGCTGCGGCAGCACCTCGCCGGCCTCGACGCGGTGCGTGAGCAGCACCTGGAAGAGCGGGCTGTACGACGGGGCGCGGCGCGGCGCGAGGCGGGCGACGACCTCGTCGAACGGCACGTCGGCGTGTGCGAGCGCACCGAGGTCGGTGGCCCTCGCCTCGCGCAGCAGGTCGGTGAACGGGCGGGACGGGTCGACGGCGGTGCGCAGCACCACGGTGCCGACGAACATGCCGACGAGCCGGTCGAGGCGCGCATCCGTGCGACCCGCGATCGCCGTGCCGACGGCGATGTCGGTGCGGCCGCTGCGACGCGCGAGCATCGCGGCGACGACGGCGTGGACGAGCATGAACACCGTGACGTCGTGGCTGCGCGCCACATCACGCAGGCGACGATGCGTCTCGGCGTCGATCGTCGAGACGATCTGCGCGCCACGGTGGCTCGGCTGCGCGGGCCGCGGCCGGTCGGCGGGCAGCGGCAAGGGGCTGTCGGGCAGGCCGGCGAGTGTGGTTGCCCAGTAGTCGAGTTGGCGGGCGGCGAGGGATGACGGGTCGGCGACATTGCCGAGCAGTTCGTGCTGCCAGCGCGCGTAGTCGCCGTAGGTGACGGGCAGCGGCTCGAAGACCGGTGCCTCTCCCCCGCGACGCGCGGCGTAGGCGGCGGCGAGATCGGTGAGCAGCGGACCGACGGATGCGCCGTCGAACGCGATGTGGTGCACGGCGGCGGCGAGGATCCAGCGGTCGGGTTCGACGTCGAACAACCGGATCCGCATCGGTGCCTGCGCGGTGATGTCGAAGGGCGTCGTGATGGTGGCGGTCACGGCCGCGGCGACATCTTCCGGTGCGGAGTGTTCGAGCACCGGCGGGTCGACGGGCACCTGCACATCGTCGATGAAGGCGGTGCGCAACACGCGGTGCCGGTCGACGACGTCGCTCACCGCGGCGGCGAGTGCGTCGGCGTCGAGCTCGCCGGTCAGCGACAGCACGACCGGCACGAGATAACCGGCGGTGCCGGTCTCGGCACGCGCGACGATGCCGAGGCGGCGCTGCGCGGGGGCGATCGGCGCCGGGCTGTCGTCCTCGTAATGCCGCAGCGCGATGCGGTGGTCGTCGCCGGATTCGATGCGGGCAGCGAGCGCGGCGAGGGTGGGGGCGGCGAGCACCTCGCGCACGGGCACGTCGGTGCCGAACGCCTCGCTGAGCCGCGCGGCGAAGACGACGGCCGAGAGCGAGTCGCCGCCGGCGGTGAAGAATCCGCGGCGCGCGGCCGGTCGGGCGCCGAGCACATCCTCGGCGACGGTGACGACGAGGTCCTCGGCGTCGGTGAGCGGCCGGTCGCGGGCGGCGTCGTCGTCGAGTGCGGCGGCGTCGTGCAGTTCGAGGGCGGCGACGTCGAGCTTGCCGTTGGGCGTGAGGGGCAGTTGGTCGAGCACGTGCACGCGGGTGGGCATGCGGTGGGGCGGCACGACGAGCGCGACTCGCGCGGTGATGTCGTCGGCCGACAGGTCCGGTCCGGCCGCGAACGCGACGAGCGTGCCCGCCACCGCGACCACCGCGGCCTGCCGGATGCCGGGCTGGGCGAGCAGCGTCGCCTCGAGTTCGCCGGGTTCGATGCGCACGCCGCGCACCTTGAGCTGGCGGTCGGTGCGGCCGAGATAGCCGAGGGAGTCGTCGACGCGGCGGTGGACGCGGTCGCCGGTGCGATACATGCGCGTGCCGCCGGGAGCGGCAATGAAACGTTCGGCGGTGCGGGCGGGGTCGTCGAGGTAACCGGCGGCGAGGCCTTCACCGGCGAGGTACAGCTCGCCGACGGCTCCGGCCGGGACGGGGCGCAGCCGCGCGTCGAGCACGTGGGCGACGGTGCCCGGCACGGGCCGGCCGATGCTCGGGCGGGTGCCGGGTTCGATGTCGACGAGGGTCGCGACGATCGTGGCTTCGGTCGGTCCGTACGCGTCGAGCATCACGCGGCCGTCGGCCCAGCGTGCCGCGAGCGACGGCGACAGCGATTCACCACCGGACGCAACGACCTTCAGGTCGGGCAGGCCCTCGGGGTCGAGAGTGCCGAGCACCGTGGGGGTCGACAGGTAGTGGGTGATGCGCTGGTCGGCGAGGTAGCGGTGCAGGTCCTTGCCCGCGTAGACGTCCGGGGGTGCGACGACGAGGGTCGCGCCGGTGGTGTGGGCGAGCAGCAGTTCGAGCAGTGCCGCGTCGAACTCGGGTGAATAACCGTGCAGCACGCGGTCTCCGGGCTCCACCCGGTAGCGCGTTGCCACTTCGGCGGCGAGCGGGGCGAGTCCGCGGTGCGTCACCGCGACCCGCTTCGGGGTGCCGGTGGATCCGGAGGTGGACACGACGTAGGCGGTGCCGGGCAGGCAGCTCTCCCCCGCCTGCCGCGAATGGGTGAAGGCCGCACCGGTCTTGGTGATGGCCCACAGGGTGCGGATGTAGTCGACGCTGCGCGGTGCGTCGATGCGCACGATCCGGCCGTCCCGCGCACCCTCGGCACGCAACTCGTCGGCGAGCGCGTCGGACTGCTCGTCGAGTTCGCGGTAGGTGAGCGATTCGCCGTCGCCGCGCAGGGCTTCCCGGTCGGGATGGGCACCGGCTGTGGCGCGCAGCATCTCGGCGAGCGTGCGTGCCGGGGCCGGCTCGCCGCCGTCGAGAGCCGAAGCCGGGGCGTCGACGGCCACTTCACCGATGGTTCTGCCGGGCGCGCTCGCCAGTGTGCCGAGCAGCGCGACGAAGCGGGTGGCGAGCAGTTCGGCGGTGCGGCCGGCGAAGCGGGCGGCGTCGAACACGAGCGTGCCGGTGTAGCCGTCGGGGCGCGGGGCGAGCGTGAACTGCAGGTCGAACTTCGGTGTGTCGTCGAGGACTTCGCGGGCCTCGACGGTGAGCTCCCCGAGGGTGATCGGGTCGAAGCCGAAGTCCTGCAACGCCAGCGCGACCTGCGGTGCGCCGCTCTGCCGCTCCGACAGCAGTTGCTCGTACGGCACGGCGACGTGGTCGAAGGCGGCGACGTCGAAATCGCGGACCTGGCCGAGCAGTCCGGCGAACGACATGTCGGGGGCCACTCGGGCGCGCAGCACGAGCGTGTCGAGGAACGGTCCGACGAGGTCTTCGAGCTGCGCCCAGCGACGTCCGCCCACCACGGCGGCGACGGCGATGTCGTCGCTGCCGCCGAGTCGCGCGAGCAGCACCGACAGTGCGGCGTGCAGCACCATGAACTCGGTGGCGCCATGCGCGCGGGCGAGTTCGGCGAGCGCGTCGCGTACGTCGGCGGGCACCGTGAAGTCCACGCTGCGCGCACCGGTATCGGTTCCGGAGGCGTCGGCGGGCAGTTCGGTGACGGTCAGTCCGTCGAGGGCGCGCCGCCAGTGCTCGACGTCGCGTTCGGGGATGCCGCGTTCGGCTTCCCACAGGGCGTAGTCGGCGTACTGCAGCGGCAAGGGCTCCCACTGCGGGGTGGTGCCGTCGACGCGGGCGAGGTAGGCGATGGTGAGGTCGCGGAGCAGTGGCCGCAGCGACGTGCCGTCGGCGATCGAATGGTCGACGTCGAGGTACAGCACGTGCTGGTCGGGGCCGGTGCGTTCGAGTCGCACACGCCACCGGTCGCTGCGCGGCGCCTCGTGGACCTGCTGGTACACCCCGTCGCCGTCGACGATGTAGTCGGTGCGCAGGATCTCGTGGCGCAGCGCGATGTCGCCGAGCGCGGCCTGCAGGGCGCCGAGGTCGAGCGGTCCGCTCAGGTTCACCTCGCTGCGCAGCCGGTACGCATCGGGTGCAAGGGAACTCAGACCCCACAGGCGGCGCTGGGCGCGGCTGAGCGGGATCCGTGCCGGTCGCGGCGACACCGCCACGGGCCCGGCGTCGGTGTCGAAACCACCGGCGTCGAGGGCGGCGGCGAGCGCGTCGACCGTGGGGTTCGCGAAGACGGTGCGCAGCGGCACGGCCGTGCCGGTCTCGTCGCGCAGTCGTCCGACGAGGACGGTGGCGAGCAGCGAGTTGCCGCCGACGGCGAAGAAGTCATCGGTGCGTCCCACCGCGGTGCCGTCACCGAGCACGTCGCCGACGATCCGGGCGACCAGCGCTTCGGTCTCCGTGCGCGGTTCGCTGCCTTCACCGGCGGTGGGTTCGGGCAGTGCGGCGGCGTCGACCTTGCCGTGGGAGGTGAGCGGGATGGCGGCGAGCGGCACGATCGCGGTGGGCACGAGATGAGCGGGCAGGACGGTGCGCAGCTGCGCCCGCAGGTCTGTGTCGTCCAGGTTATTGCCGTCGAGGTCCTCGCCGGTGACGTAGGAGACGAGGCGACCAGATCGCACGAGGGTCACGGCCCGGTCGACGCCGTCGAGCGCGGTGAGGGCGGTGTCGATCTCGCCGGGTTCGATGCGCACGCCGCGCAGCTTGATCTGGTTGTCGCTGCGGCCCACGAATTCGAGGGCGCCGGCGCGGGTCCAGCGCACGAGGTCGCCGGTGCGGTAGCGGCGGCCGCCGGGCCCGGCGACGAACCGCGAGGCGGTGCGCGCGGCGGCGTCGCGGTAGCCGGACGCGAGTCGCGGTCCCGAGACGTACAGTTCGCCGACCACACCGGCGGGCACGGGACGCAGCCGCTCGTCGAGGACCTCGACGGTGACGCCGCGGACGGGGGTGCCGATGACGATGTCGTCGCCCGGTCGCAGCGGCTGCGAGTTGGTGACGAACATCGTGGCCTCGGCCGGGCCGTAGCTGTTGACGAGGGTGCGCCCGTCTCCCCAGCGATCGACGATCTCGCGGGTGAGCCGGTCGCCGCCGAGCACGAGGGTGCGCAGCGCCGGCAGGTCGCGCACCGGCACGGTCGCGAGCGTCGACGGCGTCATCACCGCGTGGGTGATCGCGGCGCTGTCGAGCAGGTCGCCGAGGGCAGCGCCGCCATAGCTGTCGGCGTCGGCCACCACGAGCGTCGCTCCGGAGATACCGGCGGTGAGCATCTCGAGCATCGCGGCGTCGAACGACGGTGCCGCGACGTGCAGGACGCGATCCCCCGGGAAGGCTGCGAGGTATTCGCCGATGTCCTCGGCGAACGCGCTCGCGGCGCGCTGGGTGACGGTGACGGCCTTGGGGTGTCCGGTGGTGCCGGAGGTGAAGACGAAGTAGGCGGGGGCGTCGGGTGCGGGATCGACGACGTCGGCGAGCGGTTCCTCGTCGTCGGAGGTCACCTCGAGCCACCGCACGGTTGCCGGAAGTGTCGGCGCTTCACCGACTCCCACGCGCACGTCGGCGAGCATCTCGGCCAGGCGCGCTGTGGGGGCGGTGGGGTCGACGAGCATGGGTGCGGCGCCGGCGCCGATGATGCCCCACACGGCGAGCACCGACTCGAGCGAGCGCGGGTAGGCACACGCGACCGGATCGCCCGGGCTCACCCCGGCGAGCTGGAGGCGCGCGGCGAGAGCGTCGGAATAGTAGAGCAGTTCGGGATACGACAGTTCGCGGTCGTCGTCGATGATCGCGAGTTCCTCGCCGCCGGCAGCCGCGCCCTGCGCGAGCCACTGGCGCAGCGACCGGGGTGCGCCCGGCACAGCGCCGATGGTGGGCAGGCCGGCGGCGCCGTGCAGGTCGATCTCCCCGACCCGCACATCCGGATCCGCGACGGCCGCACTCAGGATCGTGCGCAGGCGTCCGGCATAGGCGGCGACGGTGTCGGCGTCGTACAGGTCTGTGCTGTAGAAGAATTCGAGGTCGATGCCGTCCTGCTGTTCGGTGACGGTGACCTGCACGTCGACGTTGACCGTTTCGGTGTCGACTGGCGCGGCGGTGACGTTGAGGCCGGGCAGCGCGAAGGTCGACGCGACGGGTCGTGCCTGCGACACCGCGATCTGGAACAGCGGGTGCCGCGCTTCGCTGCGGGCGGGCTGCAGCTTCTCGACGAGCGTCTCGAACGGTGCGTCCGGATTGCTGTAGGCGGCGAGGTCGCGGCGGTGCACCTGTGCGAGCAGGTCGGTGAAGGTGGCGTCGGGGTCGACGTCGGTGCGCAGCACGAGGGTGCCGGCGAACATACCGACGACGTCGTCGAGCTGCGGGTCGCCGCGACCGGAGACGGCGGTGCCGATGGGGATGTCGCGACCGGCACCGTGCCGCGCGAGCAGAGCCGCGAGGGCGGCGTGCAGCACCATGAACACCGTCGCGCGACCCTCACGGGCCAGCGTGTGCAGTCCGCGGACGAGGTCGGCGTCGAGTGAGACGGTATGGGCGGCGCCGTGTCCGGTGGGCTGTGCGGGGCGCGGCCGGTCGCCGGGCAGGGTCACCTCGTCGGGCAGGTCGGCGAGTTCGCCCAGCCAGTACTGGATCTGCTCGTCGGCGACGCTGCGCTGCCACCGCGCGTAGTCCGTGTACTGGACGGGCAACTCCGGGAGTTCGGGGGTCGCGCCGGTGAGGCGGGCGTCGTAGGCGACGGCGATGTCGCGCAGCAGCGGCGTGAGCGACCAGCCGTCGGCGGCGATGTGGTGCAGGACGACGAGCAGCACGTGCCGGTCGGGTGCCGTCCGGTACAGCCGCATGCGGGCCGGGGGTTCGACGGTGAGGTCGAAGCCGGTGGTGGCGTAGTCGCGGACGAACTCGTCGAGGGCGTCTTCCGGCACGGCCACCGGGTCGAGATCGGGGCGCGTGGCAGGCAGCACGGTGTATTCGTCGGCGGCCGGGTAGACGGTGCGCAGCGTGCGGTGCCGTTCGAGCACGTCGGCCACGGCAGCGGCGAGGGCGTCGACGTCGAGGTTCCCGTCGAGCCGCACCGCGAAGGGCAGGTTGTAACTCGGGGATGCCGGGTCGAAGCGGTTGATGAACCACAGGCGCTGCTGCGCCGCCGACAGCGGAGCCGGTGCGTGGGGGTCGGCGACGAGACGCGCACGGCGAGCAGGCTTATCGCTTCCACTGGTTATGTATGAGGTTAGAGACGCAATGGTCCGGTTCTCGAAGACGTCGCGCACGGTGACGCCGGTGTCGAGCACGTCCGACAGGCGACCGGCGAGGCGCGTGGCGAGCAGCGAGTTGCCGCCGAGGTGGAAGAAGTCGTCGTCGGCGCCGAGGGTCCCGGGGGCGATGCCGAGCAGTTCGGCGCACACGTCCGCGACGAGTTCCTCGACCGGTCCGTGCGGTGCCGCTCCCCCGCCGGCGGTGACGTCGGGGGTGGGCAGCGCGGCGCGGTCGAGCTTGCCGTTGGCGGTGAGCGGCAGTGCGTCGAGGACCACGGCGGCCGACGGCACGAGGTAGTCGGGCAGGCTGCGGCGCAGGTCGCGCAGGGCCGCGGTGGCGTCGCCACCGACGAGATAGGCGACGAGGCGGTCGTCGCGCAGCAGCACGACGGCCTGGCGCACGCCCTCGCTGCGCAGCAGGGCGGCTTCGATCTCGCCGGGTTCGATGCGATAGCCGCGCAGTTCGATCTGCTGGTCGGCGCGACCGAGATAGTGCAGGGCACCGCCGGTGTCGCGGCGGCCGAGGTCGCCGGTGCGGTAGCGGCGGGTGCCACCGGGGGCGGCGACGAAGCGCGTCGCGGTCTGGCCGGGGCGTCCGCGATAGCCGCGCGCGAGTTGGTCTCCGCGCACGTACAGTTCGCCGATCGCGCCGGGCAGTGCGGGTCGCAGCGACGAGTCGAGCACGTCCACGGCGAGACCGGGCAGCGGCGCACCGATGCCGGTCGCGGTGGCGTCGCCGAAGGTCACGTGCACGGTGGTCTCGGTGATGCCGAACATGTTGACCGCCCGCACATGCGGATGGCGTTCGGCCCACGGGCGCACGCGCGCGGGGTCGAGGGCTTCGCCGCCGAAGATCAGCAACCGCAGGTCCTCGAGCGGCGCGTGGTCGGTGGCGGCGAGCTGGTAGAAGGCCGTGGGGGTCTGGTTGAGCACGGTCACCCGGTTGCTCATGAGCACGTCGACGAAGGCCGCCGGGTCGCGCACGGTGAGGTGGTCGACCGCGACGACGGACGCGCCGGTGGCGAGCGGTGCCCACATTTCCCACACGGAGAAGTCGAAGGCCGGCGAGTGGAAGAAGGTCCACACGTCGTCGGCGCGCAATCCGAATTCGTCGACGGTCGCGGCGAGCAGCGAGAGCACGTTGCGGTGCGTCACCTGTACGCCCTTGGGGGTTCCGGTGGAGCCGGAGGTGTAGACGATGTAGGCGCCGAGATCCGCGACGAGCGGGAAGTCGAACAGGGCACCGTCCTCGAGGCGACCGGCGACCTCCGGGTCGTCGAGTCGCACCGTCGGCACGCGGACGTCGGTGAAGTCGCTGTCGGTGACGACCAGCGTGGGTTGCGCGTCGTCGAACAGGGCCTGCAGGCGCGTCGCGGGATGCGTGACGTCGACGGGCAGGTAGATGCCGCCGGCGCGGGAGACGGCGAGGATCGCGACGACGAGGTCGGGGGTGCGCGGCAGTGCGACGGCGACGACGTCCTCGGCGGTGACGCCGCGTTCGCGGAGGAGTTTGGCGAGCGCGCCCGAGCGCGACCACAGCGCGCCGTAGCTGAGGGAGTACCCGTCCCCCACCACGGCGACGGCCGCCGGATCGTCGGCCACGCGTTGCGCGACCAGCTCGGGCAGCGACTCGGCCGAAAGTTGTTGCACGACGCCGACGGGGGTGAGGTCGGCGTCGCCCAACTCGATACCGCCGACCGACACAGCCGGGTCGGCGGTAACGGCATCGAGGATACGCACGAACCACGACTGCCACTGCACAATCGTGTGCGAATCCACAAGTTCGTCCGCGTACGTAAGGATCGTCTCCAAACCGGCGGGCACACCGGTCTCGGAACGCCGTTCGCGGACGGTCAGCTCGAGGTCGACGCGGGCCGTGCCCACCGGGATCTCGCGGATCGTCGTAGAGCTGCCGGGCAGCGTGAACTCGTCGAGCGAGAACGATTCGTACGCCAGGATGACCTGGAACAACGGGTGGTGCGCGTCGGTGCCGGCACCCACCGCGTCGACGATGCGATCGAACGGCACGTCGGCGTGGGCGAAGGCGTCGAGATCGGCGCGGCGGGTATCGGCGAGGAGGTCGGCGAAGGTGCGGCGCGGATGCACCCGCAACCGCAGCGGCACGGTGCCGACGAACATGCCCACCACGTCGTCGACCGCGGCGTCGCTGCGTCCGGAGACCGGCGTGCCGATGGTGACGTCGTCGGTGGCGGCGAGCGCCGACAGCAGCGTCGCGAAGGCCGCGTGCATCACCATGAACGGCGTGACGTCGTGGGCGCGGGCGAGCTTGTCGATCGCGGCGTGCAGTTCGGCGGGGATCGTGAAGCTCGCGCGACCCGCGGTACCGGTGGTCGCCGCGGTGCGGGGACGGTCGGTGGGCAACGCGAGCAGCGGCGACGCGTCGTCGAGGGTCTGCTTCCAGAAGGCGAGCTGCCGGGCCACGAGGCTGTCGGGGTCGTTCTCGTCGCCGAGCACGACCCGGTGCCAGCGCGCGTAGTCGCGGTAGGTGACCGCCGGTGCCGGCAGGTCCAACGACTCCCCGTCGCGGTGGGCACGGTAGGCGGCGACGGCGTCGCGGCCGAGCGGTAGCAGCGACAGGCCGTCGGCAGCGATGTGGTCGATCACCACGGCGAGCACGTAGCCGGAATCCGTCCGGTACAGCCGGGTGCGGATCGGCGGATCGACGGTGAGATCGAAACGCGCGCGAGCGAATTCGGCCAGCTCCGCGTCGAGGTCGGTGCCGGCGTCGACGGGCTCGAGATCGAGCGTCACCGACGACAGCACGTGCTGGCGCGGGCCGGACGGGCTGTCGGGGAAGACCGTGCGCAGCGAGTCGTGGCGGGTCAGCACGGTGGCGGCGGCCGCGCGCACGGCGTCGAGATCGGTGTCGGCGTCGAGGTCGAGCGCGAAGGCGATGTGGTCGCCGCCGTCGATGCGGTCTGCCACGTCGAACCGATTGAGCAGCCACATGCGCTGCTGCGCCGGTGCGAGCGGCGCGTCGCTGTCGTCGTCGATGTGCACGAGCGGCAGGTGCTCGCCGGTGGGTTCCTCGGCGAGCAGGTTCGCGAGTTCGGCGACGGTGGGGTGCTCGAAGATGTCGCGCACACCCACCCGGCGACCCGCGACTCCCCGCAGACGCGCGGCGAGCTGGGTCGCGAGCAGCGAGTTGCCGCCGACGGCGAAGAAGTCGTCGGATCCGGCGACGCTCGGCAGGTCGAGCAGGTCGGCGACGACACCGGCGACGAGTTCTTCGGTGGCGCTGCGATATCCGTCGGTGCGGGTCGCGGTGACCACCGGCTCGGGCAGCGCGGCGCGGTCGATCTTGCCGGTGCTGGTGAGCGGGAACGCGTCGAGCACGGTGACGGTCGCGGGCACCATGTGCCGGGGCAGCCGCTCGGCGGCCCACTCGCGGATCTCGTGCGGGTCGAGGCGGCCGTTGCGGCTGTGCACATAGGTGGCGAGGGTGTCGCCGCGCACCACGGTCACGGCGGTGCCGATGCCCGGGTGGGTCTGCAGGGTCGCGTCGATCTCGCCGAGTTCGATGCGGAAGCCGCGGATCTTGACCTGGTGGTCGCTGCGGCCGACGAATTCGAGAGCGCGGTCGTCGTCGTGTCCCGTCCAGCGCACGAGATCGCCGGTGCGGTAGAGACGTCCGGTGCCGAACGGGTTGGCGACGAACCGGTCGGCGGTGAGCGCGGGTGCGTCGAGGTATCCGCGGGCGACGCCCTGTCCCCCGAGATACAGCTCGCCGGTCACACCCTCGGGCACGGGCCGCAGACGTTCGCTGAGCACCACCGCGGTGACGCCGACGAGGCCGGTGCCGATGGTGAGCCGGTCGCCGGGTTCGAAGGGTTCGCTCGACGTGGCAAGCACCGTCGTCTCGGTGGGGCCGTAGACGTTGAGCAGGGTGCGGCCGGGTGCCCAGCGTTCGGCGGTCTCGACAGGCCATGCCTCGCCGCCGATCGCGATGGTGCGCAGGGCGTCGAGTCCGGTGGGGTCGAGCTGGGTGGGTACCGAGGGCGTCGAGAACCAGTGGGTGATGCCTTCGGTGCGAAGCAGTTCCACGAGTTCGTCGCCACCGAACAGGTCGGGGGGCGCAACTACCAGCGTGCCGCCGGAGGTGAGCGCCAGGACGTATTCGAGCACCGCACCGTCGAAGGCAGGTGTAGCGAAGTGCAGCACCCGCGCTTCGGTGGCGGTGTCGGAGACGGCGGGCAGGTCGAAACGTTCCACGAACGACTGCGCGAGCGGGCCGAGTCCACGGTGCGAGACCACCACGCCCTTGGGCCGGCCGGTGGAGCCCGAGGTGTAGACGACGTAGGCAGTGTTGTCGACATGTAGCGGGCGCACGCGATCCGTGTCGGTGATCGGGCGGGTCTCGCCCTCGACGGTGAAGGTGATCGGCTCGACCCCGTCGGGCAGCGCGACATCGCCGTCGACGATCGCGTACCGCGCACCGGATGCGCCGAGCAGCTGGGCGATGCGCGCGGCGGGCTGGCTGGGGTCGACGGGCACGAAGGCCGCGCCGCTCAGCGCGACGGCCGCGGCGGCGAGCACCGACCGCGTCGACCGCGAGAGCACGACGGCCACGCGGTCTTCCGTCCCGATGCCCCGCTCGATCAGCGTCCACGCGAGCGGGCGTGCCGCGGTGCGGATCTCGACGGCCTGTCCACCGGGTTCGGTCACGCAGGCCGGCGAGCGGTCGATGATCTCGGCGAAGGTTGCCTCCGGGCCGGGTTCGGCCGGTTCGACGGAGAGGGTGCCGAGGTCGAGGTCGCCGACGGGCAGCGACGGATGCTGCGCGACCTGCTCGAGCACTCCGCTCAGGCGGGTCACCCAGCGGGCGATGGTGTCGTCGTCGAACAGTTTCGTGTCGTAGACGAGACGGCCGGTGAGCGATCCGTCGCGCAGTTCGCGCAGCGAGATCTCGAGGTCGAATCGTGCCTGCGACGAGGCGATCTCCTGCGGCCGCACCGTGAGGCCGGGCAGTTCGAGGTCGGGCACGTCCACGTTGTCGTAGGCGAGCATCACGTGGAAGGGCGAGAAACCGAGGGCGTCGACGACGTAGTCGAACGGCACCGTGGCGTGCGCGAAGGCGTCGAGGTCGGTGTCGCGGGCCTGCGCGAGCAGCGACGTGAACGGCTGTGCCGGGTCGACATTCGTTCGCAGCGTGACGGTGCCGACGAACATGCCGACGAGTGCGTCGAGGTCGGGGTGGTCGCGACCGGCCGTTCCGGTGCCGATGGCGATGTCGTGCCCGGAGGTCCAGGCGGCGAGCCACACGGCGACGGCGGCGTGCACGGCCATGAAGGTGGTGGCGTCGTGCGCGGCGGCAACGGACCGCAGTGACGCGACCTGCTCGGCCGGCACCGTGAAGTCCACGGCCGCAGCGGGACCGAAGCCGCCGTTGCGAGGACGGTCGGTGGGTAGCGGCGCCGCGTCGACGAGGCCGTCGAGTGTGCGTGTCCAGTAGTCGATCTCGCGACCGGCGCGGGTGTCGGGTGCCGCCGGATCGCCGAGGCGATCGAGATGCCACTGCGCGTAGTGCCGGTAGTGCAGCGGCAGCGGCGTCCACGCGGGCGCCTCCCCGGTCGTGCGGGCGAGGTAGGCGGTAGCGACATCGACGGTGAGCGGCACGAACGACGCACCGTCTAGCGCGATGTGATGGGCGACGACGGCGAGCACGTGCTTGTCGTCGGCGAGTCGCAGCAGGCGGATGCGGAACGGGATCTGCGCGGTGAGGTCGAACGGTTCGGCGGCCCACTCGGTGATGAGCGCTTCGACGTCGCCGTCGGCCGCTTCGGGTTCGAGTGCGAGACCGGTGACGGCACGCTTGAGCGGCAGCACGTCCTGCACCGGGCCGTCGAGCTCGAGGCGGAACAGTGTGCGGAGGGTTTCGTGCCGGTCGAGGACGTCCACCACCGCGGCCTGCAGCGCCGGCAGGTCGAGGGCGCCGTCGAGGTGCAACGCGAACGGCAGGTGGTAGGCGGCCGGGTCGCCGTGTGCCCGGGCAAGCAGGAACAGTCGGCGCTGCGCGGGAGCGAGCGGCGACGGTCCGATGTCGGGGGTGGCGACAGGTCGCGATTCCGATTCGGGTCGTTTCGCCGCGGCGGCCGCGAGGCGGGCGACGGTCGGGTGGGCGAACACGTCGCGCAGCTGCACGTCGCGGCCCAGTGCGGCACCGAGACGGGCAGCGAGTTGCGCGGCACCGAGCGAGTGACCGCCGAGCGCGAAGAAGTCGTCGTCGGCTCCGACGTCGTCGATGCCGGTGAGTTCGGCGAACAGCTCAGCGACGATCTTCTCGGTCGGGCCGTTGGGCGGCCGCGATCCGACGGCCACGGCGCGCTCGGGTGCGGGCAGCGCGCGCCGGTCGACCTTGCCGCCCGGCGTGAGCGGCAGCGCGTCGAGCACCGTGATCGACGACGGACGCAGATAGGTGGGCAGATCGTCGGCGAGACGGACGGTGAGGTCGGCGGGGTCGACGTCGCCCACGACGTAGGCGGCGATGTGCTCGCCGTGGACCGTGACGGTCGCGGCCTGCACCTCGTCGAAGGAGACGAGCGCGGCTTCGATCTCGCCGAGTTCGATGCGGTAGCCGCGGATCTTCACCTGCTGGTCGGCGCGGCCGAGGAACTCGAGGTGACCGTCGGTGGTCCAGCGGGCGCGGTCGCCCGTACGGTACATGCGCCCACCGAACGGTGAGGCGACGAAGCGTTCGGCGGTGAGGGCCGGTGCGCCGAGGTAGCCGCGCGCAACGCCCGGTCCCCCGAGATACAGCTCGCCGATCACTCCGGCGGGCACGGGATGCAGACGGGAATCGAGGACGACGGCGGTCATGCCGTCGATCGGCCGGCCGATCGGCACACCCGCGCCGGGCTGCAGCGGGTCGCTGAGCGTCGCGAGGATCGTGGTCTCGGTGGGCCCGTAGGCGTTGAGCATCGTGCGGCCGGTGGACCAGCGGTCGGCCACGGCCTGCGGCAGTGCTTCGCCACCGGCGTCGAGAACCTGCAGGTCGGGCAGGCCGTCGTCGGGGGTGACGGCGAGGATCGCGGGTGCGGTGATCGCGTGGGTGACCGCTTCGCTGCGCAGCAGGGTGGCCAGGGCCGGTCCGCCGACGGCGTCGGGCGGGCAGATCACCAGAGTGGCGCCGGAGTCGAAGGCGAGAAGCAGTTCCTGGAGCGACGCGTCGAAGGACGGCGACGCGAGGTGCAGCACCCGCGATGTCTCGTCGGCGCCGTAGCGATCGCGCAGCGTCGACACGAGCGCCGACACACCGCGGTGGCCCACCGCGACGGCCTTCGGGGTGCCGGTGGAACCGGATGTGTGGATGACCCACGCCGTGTTGTCGACGTGCAGCGGCCGCAGGCGATGCTCGGCCGTGAAGGTCTCAGCGGAGCCGTCGACAGGCGGCGCGATGCGGGTGACGTGCTCGGGCAACGCCGGGTGGTCGTGAGCGACAGCGATCCGCACGTCGCGCAGCACCTGCTCGAGGCGACGGGCGGGAAGTTCGGGGTCGAGCGGGGTGTAGGCGGCGCCGGTCTTGGCGACGGCCCACAGTGCGACCACCGAATCGATCGAACGGGGCAGCAGCACCGCGACGCGCTCTTCGGGGCCGGCACCGGCCGCGACCAGCGCATGTGCGAGCGCGTCGGAGCGAGCGTCGAGTTCGCGGTAGGTGATGCTGTCGTTTCCGTCCACGACGGCGACGGTGTCGCTCGCGGCGTGGCGGGTGAGGACGTCGGGCAGCAGTTCCGGCTCCGGCGCGGTGCGTCCGTGGGCGGGAGCCAGGCCGTCGAGTTCGGCCGGGTCGGCGAGGGCGAGATCGCCCACCGCGACGCCCGCGTTCTGCACGAATTCCTTCAGGAAGCCGCGGAAACGGCTGTGCAGCGACGAGAGGTGCTCGTCGCTGTAGAGATTGGGGTTGGCCTCGAAGTCGACGCGCATCGTGCGGCCGGCGACGCCCGGGTAGACGTTGACGGCGAGATCGTCGATCGGACCGCTGGACTGGTGGTGGTACTCCCCCGTCACGTCGCCGAAGGCGATCTCGGGATGAAACATCATCAAGTTGACGGTGGGGCCGAACGGGCTCGCCGCCTCGTCGCGGGAGCGGCCGAGGCTGCGCAGATCCGCGAGCATGTCTTCGTACCGATACCGCTGGTGGCGCAGGGTGCTGCTCAGTTCCACCTGCACGTCGCGGATGAGCTCGACGGGTGTGGTTGCAGGATCCACGCACAGGCGCAACGGCACGACGTTGGCGAGCACACCTGCAGACCGACGCAGCGCGGCGGTGGTGCGAGCGGAGACGGGCAGGCTGAGTACGACGTCGACCACGCCCGTCGTCCGGGCGAGGAACGCGCCGAACGCCGCGAGGACGATCGGCACGTTGGTGGAGTTCGCGTCGTGGGCGAGCGCCGAGACCGCGGCAGCCGTGTCGGCGTCGAGTTCGGAGTTCGTCCGCCGCGCCGGCACCCCGAGAGGGGCTTCGTGATCGACGAACGACACGGATTCGGGCAGGTCGGCGAGGCGCTCGAGCCAGTGCTGGCGATCGGTGTCCTGACGCTTCGAGCCCACATAGGCGGCCTCGACATCGAGAATGTCGGCAATCGGCATCGCCTTGAGCGGCGGCGCGTCGGAGCCCGAGACCCACGCCGAATACAACTCGGCGGCGCGGTTGAGCATGTTGACCGCGCCCTGACCGTCGAGCGCGATGTGGTGGACGTAGCTCGACAGGAAATAGCGGTCGTCCGCGATGCGCAGCACCGTGGTGGCGATGAGTCGGTCGCTCAGCAGGTCGAGGGGCTTCGTGTACTGCTCGGTCATCCAGCGATGAGCTGCAGCTTCTGGGTCCTTCTCGGACCGCAGGTCCAGATAACGCGGCGAGTCCTCGATATCGGGGACGACCTTCTGAAACGGCTTGCCGTCCTGTTCGACGAGCACGAGAGTGCCCGACTCGACCTCGCGCGCAGCCTGATTACAGGCGTCCCGAACCAGGTCCGCGTCGAGATCACCACGGAACTCCACGTACTGCGCCGTGGTGAACGGTATGTCGGGATTCAGTTGCTGCGCGAACCACAGGCCCCGCTGACTCGGGGACAGCGGAAGTAGATGCACCACGCTCCCCTCGTCCTCCCGACACAATTCAGGACACGGGAAGTGCAGAACCCTCCCCTGTCATGCGATCGTGGACGGAGCCTCCCAACTCCACGGTCACGATCACCGTGCAGAAGTTTACTTACAGTCACTGTTACCCACCACTTGAACGGTCGGCCAGATCGAATCGGGTTATCGTCTCGAGCGGAAACCACGAAGGGGGCACAAGCGGCGTGAACGATGTTACCGGTGAGTCAGTTTCGCCCGAACCGCGTCGACGCAAGGTGCGTAGGCGCCTGTCGGACGAGGAGATCGCAGCTCAGCGCAAGAAGCGCCGGCGCGTGCAGATCGGCTGCGGCGTAGGCGCACTCGTTGTCGTCGGATTCATCGGCTGGCTGGGTTATGAAGGCCTACAGGCGAAGTCGAACCTGGAAAAGGCACAGAACTTCGCGACGCAGGCGAAAGACGCACTGCTCGCAGGCGATACCGATAAGGCCCGCGTCGTCGCAGGCGACGCCGATCGTTACGCCCAGGACGCCCAGAGTTCGGTCGACTCGGTGCCGTGGCGTATTGCCGGCGCTGTTCCATTCTTGGGGAGCCCGTTCGATTCCACCCGCCAGATGACCACCATTGTGAGCGGTCTCACAGAGCAGGTTCTCCTCCCCGCGGTCGACGCAGGTAGCGCCGTGTCCCCCGATCAGTTGATTTTGGACGGTGCACGAATCAATCTTGCGGCTCTCCGCGATGCCGCGCCCGTCCTCGAGACGACCTCTGCGGCGATCACCGACCTCGACGAGCAGGCCCAGAACGTCGACAGCACGTGGCTCGGGCTGATCGACGACGCGCGGGTCGATCTGCAGGACCAGGTGTCCGAGTTGTCCGGCCTGCTGAACAACACCTCGCTCGCGGCACAGGTCGCGCCGGCGATGCTGGGCGCGGACGGTCCGCGCAGTTATTTCGTCGGTTTCCAGACGAACGCAGAGGCACGCGGTACGGGTGGACTCCTTGGCGGTTTTGCTGTCATTCGCGCGAACGACGGGGCCGTCTCCGTCGACGACGTCACGAGCAACCGGGAACTCCGGTTCGACTATGACCCGATCGACCTCGGCCCTGATTTTCAGCGCGCCTACGGTCACAGCCGGCCCACGCAGGACTTCCGCAACAGCAATGTGAGTCCGCACTTCCCGTATGCGGGCCAGATCTGGCAATCGATGTGGCAGCAGGAAACGGGCCAACGCATGGACGGAGCGATCGCGACCGATCCGGTGGCGTTGAGCTACGTCCTCGATGTGGTCGGTGACGTCACGCTCCCGAGCGGAGAGAAGATCACCGCGGAGAACGTGGTCGAACTGACCGAATCCACAGCGTACGCCCGCTTCGGCGACGATCAGACGGCCCGTAAGCGCTACCTGGAGACCGTGGCGAAGACTGTAGTTCAGAAACTCACAGGAAGCATCACCCGTCCGCAGGCGCTGCTCGAAGCACTGGGGCGCGCTGCGGGCGAGGGACGGCTCGCCGTATGGAGTTCAGCTCCGGACGAGCAAGCGGTACTGGAAACAACCCCGCTCGGCCACATCGTCCCCGACGACCCGGCTCCGTACGTCGGCGTCGTAGTCAACAATCTCGGCGGAAACAAGCTCGATTACTACCTGCAAAGAGCGATCGAGTACACCGCCGGACCGTGTGACGATGAGACTCGCGATTCCAAAGTCACTGTGCGCTTAACGAACTCATTACCAGACGGTGATTACACCAATTATGTCGCCGGCATGTTCGACAATCCCGTCGACGCCCCTGTAGGCACAAATCTCACTGACCTGGGCCTACTCGCCACACAGGGTGCCCAGCTTAAAAAGGTCACAATTAACGGCCGCCCAGGGTTCGCGTATACTTCCACGGAGCGTGGGCACCCGATGTTCAATATTCAAGCCGCAATTCCCCAAGGCGAGACGGTGGAAGTCGTCTACGAACTCACCGAACCCGTATCCGTCGGCGAACCTCAAATGCCTATACAGCCGCTCATCGACGAACCAAGCGTCATCCTCAATGCGCCAACATGTGGATAACCGTCCACCAAATACGCCAATAAGCGCAGCAAACCTCGTCCAAGATTGAGTATTTCGAAGGAAAGTCATGAAAAAGTCAGTTGCCATCATCGGAACCCGAGGATACCCGAGCTATTACGGCGGCTTCGAGACTCTCATCAGGCAACTAGCCCCTTACCTATCAGACCAAGGATGGGACGTCACCGTCTACGGACGGGACGGCGCCACCAAGGCCGACGATCCTGAAGTTGACCCAACCGTAAAAACTGTTGTCACGAAAGGAATCGAGTCGAAATCGCTCAGCACCCTTTCTTATGGACTGTCCTCCAGCGTTCATGCGACCATCAAGCGTCCTGATGTCGCCTTGGTTATGAATGTGGCAAACGGCTATTGGCTCCCCATCCTCAAGGCTCGCGGTATTCCTACGGTGGTCAACGTCGATGGCATCGAGTGGGAACGCGCAAAGTGGGGGAAGAAGGCAAAGACAGCTTTCAAGGTGGGCGCTCGCCTAACTGCTAAATTTGCAGATCGAATCGTAGTTGACTCCCGCGCGATCGGTAAGCGTTGGGAAGAAGAATTCGGCCGTTACGGCGATTTCATTCCTTACGGAGGCTCGCGCCCCGGCACTCTAGAGCCAGTAGCAGATCTTACCCCTGGCACCTATGCGCTTATGGTTGCCAGGTTTGTTCCAGAAAATTCGGTGGAAGAATTCTTTGATGCTACCGAGGAGATAGCGAAGGACCGAGACGTGGTTATTGTTGGCTCCTCCGGGTACGGTGGTGAACTCGATGAGAGAGCCGACCAGTTGTCTAGGAACTCTTCGCGAATTCATTGGATGGGCCATGTGAGCGATGATAGAAAACTATTCTCTCTGTGGCAGCACGCAGGTGCATACTTCCACGGTCATAGCGTTGGAGGAACTAACCCCGCTCTTGTACAAGCCATGGCTTGCGGAGCTCCCATCGTCGCTCGCGATACTGTATTTAACCGTGAAGTGCTTGGTCCGGACGGAAAATTCGTCGCACTTGATTCCGCTAACATTGCAGCCTCCCTGCTTTCAGTAATTAACGACAGAAATCTGCAAAATCGATTGCGAGCCAACGCGTTCGACCGCCAGGCTGCCGAGTACACCTGGGAAATTGTTTGCAAGAACTATGAGACGTCGCTTATTAGAGCCATGAAGCATGACTAACGCGTAATCAGTCATAGATTTCAGAGTTCAAAGGGTGGTCCCGGCAGTGCATGGACGGCTTTACTCTGCTTATCCGGTCCGACCTAACCTCAATCTTTCGCGCGGATCACGTGCCGGCCTGAGCGGATTCGGATTGGATACGGAGACCGTGGATCCGGTGTGCATCCACGGTCGACTGCCCGACACGGTCGGGTGACGCCGAGGTCCACGGCCTCGAAAATGGTTTCCTTTCGTCTTGATCGGACAGATACGTGCAGGTCACGCAGGCGCAGGAAGTGCCTCCAGCCGGTTCAGGCCGGCCACGAGGACATCGATATCGGGAGCTGTCGCGGCCAGCCGCAGCCGAACACGGCGGGCATGCCGGGCGACGCGACCGGCGATCGACAACAATCGCAGCCGCAGCCGCTTCGGCTCCCACCGCCGGGCCGCGACATCGGTCAACGCGAGCATCTGCATCCACGCGATCAGTTCACATGCGAGTTGCACGAGCGCCAACCAGATCCGATTCTGATCGAAACCGTGCAGCGGAAGATTCTGCAGCCCGGTGACTTTGGCTGTCCGAATCCGGTCCTCGCACCGAGCCCGACGCCGATGTCGCAGCTCCAGATCCGGGAGTTGCCCTCGGCGGGTATTGGTCACGAACGCGGTCAGGCGTAGGCCGTCACGGTCGGTGAACCGTAACTGCGCACCCGGATGCGGGCGCTCCTTCCTGACGATTACCCGCATGCCTTTCGGCCACGACGACAGATCGAGCAGGCCGGTCAACTCCGTCACCCAGGCGCCGTCGCGGACCTGTCCGTCCGAGTCGTAGGCCGGGGTCCATGCCTGGTCCGGGACGAGTTCGAGTGCGGCGACCATCGTCTCGGTCAATCCGAACCCCACCGAATACGACAGCCGCCGTTTGGTCAGATACTCGATCAACCCGTGGGTGCCGCCGGCCCCGTCGATACGCACCAGCACCTTCTTCCCGACCCGATATGCCGGGTCGACCGGCAACTGTGCGAGGGCGTCCTGCACCACGGTGATGTGATCGGCGGCGGTATTCGACCCCGAGTTACCCGGCCGCAGCAGCATCGCGACGGGTTCACCGGTGCCGCCTGTGCCGTGGTCGACGAACGCGCACAGCGGGTGGAAACCGAAGCCTCGCTTGAACGTCGGGGCGGCCTGTTCCTTCTCGGAGTGCGCGGTGACCAGCGTCGCATCGATGTCGAGGACCAGCGGATGCGCTTCGTCGATGGCGTGGTCCGGTGCCGACGTGCCGGCGGCGGCCCAGGCGTGGGAGCGGGCGGTGGCGCGGGCGCGTCCGATCGCGGCGAGCGCGGTGTCGGCGTCGGTGGCCAACACGCTGATCAGGCGGGAGACGGTCGGGTCGGAGGCCACTGCGCCGAAGATCTCCGGGTGAGCCCGCAGTTGTGCGATGTCGGCGAGGCAGTCCCCACCGATCGCCAATGCTGTCGCGAGATCGAGCACGATCTTGCCGGGATCGTGTCGGGCCAGCGGTTTTCGATACGGTGCGAGCTCGGTCGTCAACGCCGCAGCGAGGCCGGTCTTCTCCGCGGTGCGCAGCAGCAGGACCGTTCCGGCCTGCGACACGACGCCGGTCCCGGTGGCCGATGCGGACACGCGTGGGTAGGGGGACGTAGACTTGCTCACCTGAATGGTGCTCCTCGAACTGGTTGAAACTCGACCCTCAGCAAGTCGAATTATCCCAGTTCAGGGCACCATTCTTCGTATTCGACACGGGTGTCCGCTCGATCAGCACGAAAGCCCGAGGCTAATGGGAGCTACCGATCCCCACGACTGTGGCAAGGTTCGGTGTAGGTGGCGACCGGTGGATAACACTCTCAAGACCAGGCGTGGCCGTCCCCGAGCAGTCGGGCTGATGCCTGAACTCAGCCCGTGTACCCGCCGGTCGTGAGGGAAGCGGTGATCGCTGATGGGATGACGTACCCCGATGCCGTGCGTGTCGGTGAGTACTCGAGCCATGAGGTCGCCGACTGCTTTCCTCCGCTACCGGACCGAAAAATAGTGGATAGCAGCCTGTTCGGAGGGTCACTCCATGTTGTTCATCGGCGATGACTGGGCGGAAGGCCATCACGACATCGAGGTCGAAGACGACGTCGGCCGCCGGTTGGCGCGGATACGGCTGCCCGAGGGCGTCGAGGGGCTGGCCCGATTGCACGAGGTGGTGGCCGAACATCTCGATCCTGACAGGACCGGCAGCAGTGACCTCCCCGAGGGTGCGGTCGTGGTCGGGATCGAAACCGATCGTGGGGTGTGGGTGTCGGCGCTGCTGGCCTGTGGCTATCAGGTCTATGCGATCAACCCGATGTCGGCGGCACGATATCGGGAACGGCACGGCACCTCGGGAGCCAAATCCGACGCCGGCGACGCTCACGTTCTCGCCGAGATCGTCCGGCTGGACCGCGGCCATCACCGCCAGATCGCCGGGGATTCCCCGCAGGTCGAAGCCCTGAAACTGCTTGCCCGGGCCCACCAAGGCCTGATCTGGGACCGGACCCGGCACCTGCAGCGGATGCGGTCGGCGCTCCGCGAGTACTTCCCGGCCGCATTGACCGCGTTCGACAACCTCGCCGCCCCGGACACTCTGGCATTGCTGCGCAAGGCTCCCGATCCGGATCGCGCAGCACGACTGACCACCGCGCAGATCACCGCGGAACTGGCCCGGGCGCATCGGCGCGGGGACCGTACCACCAGGGCCACCCGCATCCGCGATGCGCTGCGGGCACCGTCGCTGCGGCAGCCGGCTGCAATCGAACATGCCTACGCGGTCGTCGTGGCCGGGCAAGCGCGCATGCTCGAGCACCTGGCCGAGCAGATCGAGGAGCTCGAGCAGGAGGTGAAGCGCAGTTTTCGTGGGCACCCGGCCGCTGAGATCGTCCGCAGCTGTCCCGGTCTGGGGGATGTGCTGGGCGCCCGGGTGCTGGCAGAATTCGGCGACGATCCGCACCGATACCGCAATGCCAAAGCCCGCAAGAACTACGCCGGGACCTCCCCGATCACCCGAGCATCGGGGAAGAGGAAGACGGTGTCGGCGCGCTACGCCCGCAACAAGCACCTGGCCGATGCGTGTCACCAGTGGGCGTTCTGCTCGATGAATACCTCACCGGGCTCGCGCCTATTACGACGCTCTGCGGGCCCGGGAGGTCGGCCACCATGGCGCGCTTCGTCAGCTCGGTAACCGGCTCGTCGGGATCCTCCACGGATGTCTCAAGACCGGCACGATCTACGACGAAAGCACCGCCTGGCCCCAAGTTCCCACACAAGCCGCGGCTTGACACAGATACGCCAGGGGATGTCTGAGTTAGCTCACATCTTCGGGATGAACGATGGCTTACGTCTGTGAACTGCAGTTTCTCGTCGGGATCGGTCTGATTTCACGCACTAACGACGCTGGTTCTAGGCTCGGCGGGTGGCGTTTGTCAGTAAGGTGCGCACCAAGTCCGGGGCCACGGCTGTGCAGGTCGCCTGATATGTGGGTGGCCGGCAAGAGATTCTCAAACACATCAGTTCCGCCTACACCGACGTCGAACTCGGGATGCTTCTCGAACGCGCTCGTGCCTCGCTCGAAGCCGGCCAGCAGGCCCTCGACCGGACGTCACGCCCCAGATTCCCGTGGAAAAAGCCGCTGGTCACCGGGCAGAGCGCACTGCTCGAACCTGCAGCTGAACCTATGCAGGTTGATGCGCCGGGACGTACCGAATCGACCGGGGCGGTGCTGCTGCGGCAGGTGCTGGCCGAGGTGTACGACCAGCTCGGCTTCGGGATCGTCGAAGATGCGGTGTTCCGGGATCTGGTGATCGCCCGCATCGTCGAACCCGGTTCGAAACTCGACGGCGGCCGAGTCCTGCAGGATCTCGGCGCGGACCCGCCGAGCTACGCGACGATCAAACGTCACCTCAAGCACGTCGTTGAGCGAAACTACCGGGACCGCATCGCCGAGAAGTGCTTTGCTCATGCCGCCAAAACCGGCGGCCTGAGCCTGTTGTTGTACGACGTGACGACCTTGTACTTCGAGGCCGAGAAAGAAGATGACCTGCGCAAAGTCGGGTACTCGAAAGAACGTCGAGTCGACCCGCAAATCGTCGTCGGATTGCTGGTGGATCGCACAGGTCCCCGCTCGAGATCGGCTGCTACGAAGGCAACTCCGCCGAAACACACACCATCGACCCGATCGTGCGGCAGTTCCAGGCCCGCCACGACCTCGACGGAGTCGAGATGGTCGTCGCCGCCGACGCCGGGATGCTGTCCGCGTCCATCTCGCAGCGTTGGACGAGGCCGGGCTGAAGTTCATCGTCGGCTCCCGCGCCACGAAAGCGCCCGGTGATCTCGCCTCCTACTTTCATTGGAACGGCAATGTTTTCACCGACGGGCAGATCATCGACACGATCACGTCACGGCACGGCCCCTCCGTGGTCGACAACTCTCGCAAGCGCGCCGAACCGGTATGGGCTCGGGCGGCGCATCCGAATGCGTGGCGGGCGGTGTGGCAGTACTCGCGCACCCGCGCCGCCCGGGACGAGAAGACACTCAACGCGCAGGAAGCCCGCGCCCGGGGCCGTGGTCGACGGGGACACCGCACCGAAGTCAACGGGATTGGTGAAGACGACTGCGAAAGGCCGGCGACTGGATACTGCGTCGCTCGAACGAGCCCGGATGCTCGTCGGGCTGAAGGGATATGTCAGCAATCTTCCTGTCTCACTGATGAATCCGGGCGAATTCATCGGTAAGTATCACGAGTTGTGGCATGTGGAGCCGACGTTTCGGATGTCGAAGACGGATCTGCGGGCACGGCCGATCTTCCACCGCACCCGCGACGCAATCGAGGCGCACCTCACGTGGTGTTCGCGGCCTTGGCTATCTCACGGGTGGTCCAGGACCGCAGCGGCCCCGCGATCGGCAAGGTCGTCTAACTGCTGCGACCGCTACGGTCGGCAACCATCGCGATCAACGGAACCCGACACACCTCCCCACCCGACGTCGACGCCGACAGGCAGACCCTGCTCGACCGGATTTCGCGGCCTGAACTCACGCACTACCGATATGAGCCAACTATGGAGATCTCGGCCGCTGAACAGGAGGTTCTCACCCGTCTCGGGTTCGAATCGGGACACTAAGCCAAATATCCTAACTCGGGTCTTAACTCGGGAGCGGGGCGGCGAGTTCGCTATCGATACGGGCCGATCCGAGGCGCTCGAGGACCTTGTCACGGCGGCCTTGCTTGACCACGATCTGCACCGCGGTCTCTCCCGAGGCGGTGCGGACCTTGCGCGGATACAAGCGGCCACGAGGCGGAGTCGACCGAGCCGTTACTGTACCGTTTTACGAACACGAACCGCCGCTACCTGCGCAGATACACCGACTACACCGAAAACCGATTCGCGTGGTGCGACTCAGGACTGAGGCGCCCCGATTGCAAGACGCGATGCGACCGAACCCGACGTGCGAACGGGAACCCCGCGCAGGCAGGCAGATGTTCCAGAAAGAACGAATCCTTGGGCAGCGCTGGCGTACTAGAACGGGCAATCGGCGAATCCAGTCGCAGACAAAAGAAACTTGGGCTCTCTCCCCGCACCACGACGCCATACCGCGAAAACCGCGCCGTCGATCTCCGCTTGTCTCACTTCAAGACCCGAACCAACTGAACGAAATCCGAACGTCGAAGTAAAAGGTCGGACCCTCTTATCCTAAGCGCCAACAGGACTATCACAAGTAGCGAGAAGTAAGCAATCGTGGACGCAAATGCAACGCCAGGAGCACCCAACCGAGGAGCCAACAGATACAACCCACAGAGACCAACGACCAACGAGACGACCTGACTACTCGTCATCATCCCTCCTCTTCCACGTGCCGCGAGCATCATGGAACCCACATAAGCTGTCGTCATTGCGACCGATCCGATTAGCGAAACCACCACTACTGGAATCGATCCCGAGAACTCGGCACCAAAGACCAACGGCACGACAAATGGACTAAGCACCCCAAGACTCAACGACACCATGAACGACGCGAGAAAACCCGAGCGCAATCCAAACCCTGACAGGCCACTCAAATCCTTCGCCTCCGCCTTAGCGGATTCGTTGAAGAAATGCGCACCTAGGGCATGTCCCACGCTCAACGGAATCGAGCTAATGGTAACTGCCACAGAATAAAGGCCGGCGCCATAAGCGCCAATCAGAGGGAGGACCAGTAGTTGATCAAGTCGATTCGACGCCGCCTCGGCGATCCCACTGCCCGCATATTTTATTCCACCCGCAAGTAGAGACCGCCGACTCGCGCGTGGACCAAGAAACGTAACGCGAGTTAGATATATCCCGAGACCACAGGTCACCAACGAACCCAGAATATTAGCACACAGCACGACGGGCACGGACAGAACACTGAATGCGAAGGCAAGCGCAACTAGAAGCACATATACTATCGATTGTGCCACCTGAATTGCAGCTACGGCACGATAGCGCGACAAAGCTATTAGAGCACTTTGATCGCAAAGCCAGCTGACGGTCAAAGGGGCACATAGCGCCCCGGTAAACGCTACCAACGCCGCTTCTGAAGACATCGACCTAAAAATAAAGACGCTCAACAGAAACGCAATCAATCCGGACGGCACAAACATCATGACGCTTAAATCTCGTGATGCCCGGATAATCCTCGACCAATCACCTTTCACCGATGCACGGCGAACTTCAAGCGGTACTCCGAGCGACACCAGAATGGGAACAAGAGCGAATGCAGCCAGCGCCGTAGCCGCTTCTCCTCGACCTTCAGGGCCCAACGCTCGCGCAATCACCGGCGCCGTAATAAGCGTCAGAAACATAGCCACAATCCGACTCAAGGCAATCAGCGAAACTGAATTTGTGCCGACTAGCGTCCTCACTCGCCCATAGCCGGCGACCAAGCCCACCTTCACGGCCGCTGGCCAATGCTTCCGAGCGCAATCGATCTTCTTGCCGTACCGACAATCGCCCGAAGGGTTCCAACCGGATTCCGTAGCGAAAGTCGTAAGAGTTCGTATCCGTAGTATCGCGGAATCCGCTTGCCGGACAGGAGCCGCCCCATCAATCTCCCGAGCAAGAAAAACTTTCTCTCAACCTGCAAGGGCTGAATCTTGGCAACATCATCCAAATTAACGCGCGATAGGACAATTATGCCATCCTCGGCTGCCTCCATCAGAATTTGGTGACCTCGCGCTGACCGCGCGATTACAACCGAGTTCCCGTCATCGTCATCAAACTTCGGATACCCACTCTCGTCAGCCAGCCAATAATCTCCGACGGATATATCTGCGTCGGAACCGGTACCATCGACACATAGCTTACAACGCCACTGAATATCCCTACCGATGTGACGACCCCAGGACTCGTCGTAGGACATTGAGACGCGTTTTCCACCACCTACGGCAACGAACTCCCCGGGCCAACCCTGCCCTCGATAGCGAACCTCGCTCACTACCGGGGCAGGAATACCTAGGAACTCAACCAATTTTTCCGTTCCAGTTTGACTTGGAGTACCTGCACAAAAGAAAGAAAGCCGTAACGGTCGGGCATCATCGGAGATGCCGACCGCTCGGTTTAATCGAGAAACGGCCGAAACTTCACACGGCTTCGCAACGAGCACACTATTCGCGTCATAGGGGTCAAACGCTAAAAGGTTCGATACGGGAGCATAGCGGGATCCAGCCGCAGAAATCGCGGACGTCGACTCTGTAATCCGGGTAGGCATCGTTCGCTTGGGATCACTGGTGCCGCTAACACTTGCCGTCACCGAATTAATGTCATCTCTCGTCAGGAGCCAAGCACTCAGGGCCGTCAGCACACCGCCACTGCTCCCGCGATACCGTATGGTGGGATCCGAAGCATACCCCTCCCAGGCGGAAATATAGGCGCCAAATACAGCATGAGACTTCTCGTCTCCATGCTTGGGTGCGTCCAGCCTTATTCCCGGACACACAGCCCTAAACGTCGATGCCTCTTCCCTTACTTGCCTTCTATCCGCACCTTCTTCGACGACAAAAGGCCTCAGAAAACCATCTTCACTAAGGTCCATAGAGACTCTCGGAGAAATCAACGAGCAAGCGCCGCACCCAGTGCAGTTCCCGTTCCTGACTACCCGACGAATTGATCTGCCAAGCTTGTCTACCACGCCCAGAGCCTTCCAATGCACAATTCAAATTCACCAAATCTGTTGACTCACCCACTATTGGAAAGGAAGGTGATAGCCCAATTCGTAGGTAAGTTCGCGAGAGCGTTCACCTATCGGCCGAGCAGGAACCCCACCGACGATTGTGTACGCGGATACATCGCGCGTGACGACCGCCCCAGCCGCGACCACCGCGCCTTCCCCGACCGTAACTCCAGGAAGCAGCGTGGAACGGGAGGCGATATAGGCGCGGTCTTGAATTTGAACTTCCCCACCTACCACGCCAAAATCCGGCGCATTTGGATCGTGCTCAAGCGTAAAGATTTGAACATGTCCGCTAATATTGACATTCGACCCGATTTTGATTCCACGGCGTCCGTCAAGGAAGCAATCGTTTCCCACGATCGAGTTCTCGCCAATACAAATTCCTTCCGGTGCAAAAAACACCGTCCTCCAATGCATCGACGTTCCGGTCCCGATCTTGACTCCAAACAGATTGCGATACACAAATAATCGGAACCGATGATTAGGCACACGACCTACTAAAAATATGCAATACAGCCGAAACCCTCGTAGGATGTCGGCAAGCTTGCGAAGGTAATTCATATATAATCCTATCGTGAAAGCGTATGACTGGCGTCTAGTACCCGACGCACCGCAAGGTCGCGTATATCTTGCGCGATCGAATCCGTACCCATTACCTTGGGGAGGACCGCAATGGTATCTTCCACGATGCGTGGATCGCGCCGACGTAGATCAAAATAGTATTCCCAACCTAAGTCGGCAAGAAGAGGTTCGAACTTCCGAGAGTAGGCCCAAGGAATTGCGGGGACTCCCGTTGATAAGGCGTTTAATGCCGCGTGCATGCGCGACGCAATAAGCACGTTAGCACCCGAAATCTCTGCCCTCGCATGATCTAGATCAGTTGGCTGCACAACCCGAAAGTCTTCTCCGGTGGATTTCTGAAGCTCCCTGATCGCGACCATGTCATTATCGGCGTTGTCCGAATCAAGGACGTGCGCCAGCAATGTTAACTCGTGACCACTTTCTTTAATAGATGCGACCAGGCGGGTAACTACAGAACGGTAGTAGACCGCGTCGACGTGCGGATTCTCATTCCAAAGAAGCCCCGAGACATTCAAGATCACGTCGTGCCGACACTTATCGGTCGGCTGTTCGATCAGAAAAACCACATCGGAACCATGCGTAATCACTCCGCTATGAATTCTCCTGGCAGTGTTGACGCTGACCGAATCACGTCCGATGACAAGCGCGGCATTGCGTATTGACCAACTAGCCAACGCCGTGGCCATCTTATGCTCAAAAGGACCAACTGTCTGAGGACCCATAACGAGCGGGATGCCAAGCCTAGACACCAGATTGCGCAGCAAGCTCATTTCCACGTGACGGCGCATTCCATATATGTCTGCGAAGCTGTCGCCGGCGCCCGTATCGATCACGAGGTCGAATTGCGACAAAAATCGTGTGAGGGTCGACGAGCCACCAATAGAAGCACCAACGATTGACTTCAGACCCAATCGAGGACTTCCGCCTATGCCGCCATAGCTCAGAAATTCGACGCTCGCTTCGGGCGCCAGCCGTCTTGCTAGTTGCCGAGTTCCCGCCGCTAGTGCCTGGACACCCAAATTCGTGCTGTTCTGATCAGCCCACAACACCAATATCCGTTGGAAGTCGTTAACGTCGCGCAAATTGTCCTCTTCCTGGAGCGGCAAGCGCCAAACCTGGCCCTATTGAAGCCTGGTATTGGCCGATACTCGGTTCGGGTTGCACAAGACGGTTTAGGTTGCGGTTTGCAATTACGGCACTGACGCCGGCGCCTAACACCATCCAGTAGTAATTTTGGTACTGAGTAATAGGTGCAACAGTGAGAATTAGTGGAATCTGAGCTATTAAGGCGATAGAGAACGGCTTCGAGCCATCTTTATACCCTCGCCACGCAACAAATATCACACCGGCTATATAGCACGCTGCCGCGAACCATCCCAGGTACAACCCTACGTACAAAACACCATTGTCGATGGAATAAAAGCTCGACCACACATATGTTACGCCATCCGGAGCTGGTACCCCCCCGGGAGCCAGACCTATGAGTCTGACTATGTTCATTAGATCGAGTAAACCTTCTCGGTACGCAGTACTGTCGGTTAGTTCAGCGCTATTCTCGGCCTTAGAGATGCGTTGGAGGAATAAGTTGCTGCCAATCCACGTCGCTAGTCCCATCCCGACTGAACCAGCGAACTTCGCAATCCCCGAAGCATTGGAGGCGACCAGTGTAAGAATTAGTACAATGACTCCTGCGACCATAGAGCTACGGCTTGACGTAGCGACAATGCCTAAAAGAATCCCTGCGATCATCACTTTGTCAGAGATTCTTGATCTCATGGCCAAGGCAAAGGGAAGGAGAAGGCACAGCGTAGCGCCCAGCGAAATTGAGTGACCAAACGTCAGCTCAGCCCTGATCTGGCCGCCGCGTTCCTGCAGCCCCATCCAGGGCCCGTCTCCACTTCCGAGCCTAAAGATGAATAAGGTCGACACATTAAACTTCAGCAGCATTTGAACTAAGGCTAACCAGCCGAGTATTCCCCCTAAGCGATTTGCAACGCGAGAAAAATTAGCCCCGGCGAACATGAACCGGCCAGCCGCATAGCAGGAGACCCATTCAAATAGTACTTGAGTTGTCAAGTGAAGCGGCGACGAAAATAGAGCTGTTGCTACTATCGCAGTGATCGCTAACGCAAGGACCGAGGTGTCGCACCAGTGCCAGGTAACTTTTCGTCGCCCGAGTAGGACTAGCACAATTCCAAATGAGATTATTGCCGCAAATGGGATTCTGTATCCGACAAACTGAAATGAAATCCACGGTGGAACCAGCGCGACACTAAGAATCCATACGGAGAGGATCGCATTAGGCTTATCCCTCAAGGAGACCAACAACAACGCGACTGCGAGAGTCCCGATGAGGAGGATACTCATATAGGGCCCGAAGAACGGGGTCGCAATAGCTAAGAGCAATCCGATAGCGAGGGACCCTAGCGACCATTTTGTTGTCATCATGATCCCCCAAGGCTGTTTTCTTGGGCCACCCGAATCCATCCCTCGTCGATGATTTTCGTCGCATGGTGGCGCCGGTCGTAAATTGTTTGTTTGTCGAGTGCTAAAACCCGTCGGACAGCTTGAGGCCAGTCCTCGTCGTCCTGGACGAAGCCTGGCCAATCCTCACCGAAAAGTTCTTCGATATGTTCATGTCGTGGTGCCACCACTGGAACCCCGGACTCAAAAGCGCGCACTGCGACGCCACTTTGAAAGAAATTTGAATACGGGACTACGATGCAGCCGGCCGTTTTGATGAGGTGATCGAACTCCTGTTCTGGCAAGAATTTGTCCGAAACGAACCAGCCATCCACGCTTGGCCATTGCCTCCCATGGATCTCCAGAGGGGCACGCAGGTTTTCCCAACTCGCTGCGATAGCTACGAGTGGCCACAGTGTACGTGCTTCCTTATACTGCCCGAGAACTCGAACTGCCGCCTCTTCAGCACCTTCCGGGCCTTCCGTGGAAGGAACCGACAACGGATGGCTCGCGATGATCGCCTTTACCCGGGAATTATCCCACAATGCCTCAGCTGCGTGCCTCGTGTGACATAGGGCAGTGATATGAAAACGCGAACTGATCCAAGAAAAAGCCCGCTTTGCAGGGCGCGAATGACCTAGCTGAGCTCGTAGTGGCGTGGGATCGTGGTGGATCAAGATTACATGATTTCGCTTGGCCAAAAATATCCACGTAATTATATCCAGGTATCCAAACAACGGCCATACTACGAGGATAACTTGATTTTGGTGGCGTGTAGCCATTCTAATCCGTCGGCATAATATTGCCGTCGCAACTCTGACCTTCTTGAGGATACCGACTTGCCCGTCGCCTGGCTCAGAAATAATTTCGATACGCTCGACTTTAACCCTACGAAGGGTGTCTGCTAATTCGGCTTGATAATGAGCCAATGTAAGTGGGAGCGGATTCACGATCACCACTGCAGCGGTATTCGACATAGATCAAGTTACCCCTCTCGGATTGATCCGTGCTGCAGCCTCAACCGTCCGGTTAAACCATCGAAGATTCCCCAGGCGCGGGCCCTTAGACGCTCCGTGCTCATGGATGGGAGATCTCTGAGCACCATCTTCGCAGCGGAACTCAGGCATGAAAGAAGTACGTTTTTCATGCCTTTTCTCTTTCGCCAGTACATTATTTGGTTTCTAGTGCCAAAATATATCGGGGTGGTGTTGGTATCCTGTGACGCGTACGCGTTCCGGATGCAGGCTACAGTTCCGATCGCCCTTATGCGAGATCCGAGATCGACATCTTCCCAATAGAGGAAGTAGTCCTCGTCGAATCCTTTGACCTCGCGATAAGCAGTGGATTCAACAAGGAGACAGGCTCCATCTAGCCAATCGGTGCTGGTTGGCTCGGGCGGCGTCAGACGATGATATACATTACCTTTGACGCCTATTCCGCCTCCAGCGGACCAGATTGTCTGGGTCTCTCCGCGACGCAAGATTGGGCCAGCGAGTGCGTGAGAGCCAGAACGTAAGCCTTCGACTAATCGCTCGACACAATCGCGCTCAAGAATTACTTCGTGGGTCATAAACAATACAAGAGGATACTCTTGCCCGAGGGCCTGGAAGCCGGCATTCATTCCCCCTGCGTACCCTTTATTCTCGGATAAGGTAACCGTCAATACATTAGAGCTACCCGAAAATAGCTCCTCGATGACGCCATCGCCGGATGCGTTATCTACGACTACGATCCGCGACGGCGCGGAAGTCTGGCCTTCAAGCGCATGGATCGTTTTGGCGATCGACGGGCCGAGTCGGTAATACAGAACTACAGCACCGTAGGAATTGTTCTGCGCCTGTACGGAGTTAGGATGTCGAACAGAAACTGAATCGTTCATTCGCTCCATCGTTTCGGTTTTACGACCTTCTGCACCGGCACGTTTTTCATCTCGACCCACTAATGCAATCCCGATCGATACTTGGCGAATACCATAGTGTGGTGTTTGCGGCCATACGCCTTGTAGGCATGACCGCTGTCTCCGGCCGCGTCAGCTGACCGCGGAGGCATGGCGGTGCGTGGTTTGGGGCCGTGCGATCGTGATAGGAAATAATCCCGCCCCCGAGCCAGGCTCGACCGGCGGAAGACCCAAAAACTCTGCATTCTGAGTTTTGCGTTTGCGCCTCGATTTGCGGCTGCGTACACGATAAATAGGCGTCGTACGAGCCCGAGAGATCTCTGTCGGCTCGCCTTTTACAACACCCCTTCGGCCGCGATGGCGACGGCTCAGTCGGGACGTGTAGCAGGAGTCGGCGCGCCTCCCACTCCAATCGTGCGAACGTTCTTGGCATGCGGTTCCTCCCCGAAATCCGCTGCGGATGCCACTCCGCTCATACCTGATGGGCTCGGTCGCCAACGACACGCAACTTCCTCCCCAGGCGTTGCTTGTGTGGCGACACGGCCGGTGGGCCGTAGATCCATATCCTTAGGCATCTGGTGCCAGTTCGCATCTTATAGCCTGCTCAGTTCGCGTCCCCCATGCTGATGGCGAGCAGACCTGTGGTGCGGCCGGGACTCGACTCTCCAAATAACCGCAGTTCTAAGCGAGGTTCCCTGTATGAGGCGTCACCGTGGTCGTCTTAGGACTGTTGGTCAAACGCCCTTACTGTGTCCAGAATCACAGTTCAATGTGGTTCTCTGCGACTTCTAGGGTGGCCGGCAGGCCGCCGACGCGCCTCAAGACGACTCGGTTGAACGAGAGCGCCCACCGACCTACCGGGGCGGATTAATACTTGTAACCGCATGAGGTGCTGATGCCGAGGACTCGGTTCGGCTGCACGACTTACTCATCACCAACGGGGCAGCATTCGCCCGGCAGCGGCTTGCGCAAGCGTCGGAGCCGCGCGGTCCTTCGAAGACAGCTCATATTCGAGAAGCGCTCCGTCACGCCCGACGGTTGGCCACTCGATACCTAAGTCCGGATCGAGAGGATTGATCTCGTGTTCGTGGTCGGGATCATAAGGAGTCGAGCACAGGTACATCACTGTCGAGTTGTCTTCCAACGCAAGGAAGCCATGTCCAAGTCCCTCGGACAGGAAAATGGCACGTCGGTCTCGCGTGTCGAGCAAGACCGAATCCCACTGCCCGTAGGTGGGCGATCCCATGCGCAGGTCCACGACCACATCGAGCACAGATCCGGATACGCAGGTCACGTATTTGGCTTGACCAGGCGGTACATCTGCGTAATGGATGCCGCGGAGCACCCCAGCAGCCGAGACCGAGCAGTTTGCTTGGGCCACATGCAGGGTTCGTCCAGCGGCGTCGGAAAATGTGGCTTGTTTAAACCACTCAAGGAACACGCCTCGGTCGTCACCAAACAGTTGAGGCGTGATTTCCCAGGAGCCCGCAATTTTCAGTTCGCGGTATCGCATCTACTTCTAACCCTTTCCTCGATTGAGCAAATCAAGTAGATAATTCCCGTATCCCGACTTAAGTAGAGGTTGTGCCAGTTCAGATAATTCATCGTCTGTGATGAATCCGCGCCGCCATGCCACCTCTTCAGGCGCACCGATCTTCAGTCCCTGGCGTTGCTCGATTGTGCGCACGTAATTTGACGCATCAAGCAGCGAGTCAAAGGTGCCGGTGTCGAGCCAGGCTGTGCCCCTCGGAAGCACCTCTACTTGCAGTTTCCCTGTCTCAAGATAAGCGCGATTTATATCGGTAATCTCATACTCGCCTCGCGCTGACGGCTTCAACGATCTGGCAATCTCGATGACGTCGTTGTCGTAGAAATACAGACCTGGCACGGCATAGTTAGACTTGGGGTCGGCTGGCTTTTCTTCAAGGGAGAGCGCTCGCCCGCCATCGTCGAATTCGACAACACCATAAGCGGTCGGATCCGAGACCCAATAGGCAAATACTGCTCCGCCGTCGATATTTCCGAATCGAGTGAGCTGCGTGCCCAAGCCGGGACCGTAGAAGATATTATCGCCGAGAATCAAAGCCGCTGGCTCACTACCGATGTGGTCCGCACCAAGCAAAAATGCTTGCGCCAAACCGTTCGGTGTCTCCTGAATTGTGTAATCAAGGTTTACACCGAATTTGGATCCGTCACCGAGCAGTCTTCGAAATTGCTCCGCATCATGCGGGGTTGTGATCATCAGGATGTCCCGAATCCCCGCGGCTATAAGCGTTGACAGTGGGTAGTAAATCATCGGCTTGTCATAGACGGGCGTCAGCTGCTTGCTTATCCCAACAGTGATCGGATGCAACCGCGAACCGGTTCCCCCGGCCAAGATGATTCCACGCATGACGAACAGTGTTTCATCTCAACACGCTTGCGGCGAATCGACCGTGAACTACAGCCGCGGCCCATGGATCGCAAAGCGCGTAGTTGTACATCCGTCAAGTAACAAACTCGTCTCACTCCCGGTAGGGTCTGCGTGCATGAGGCTGCTCGTCACCGGCGGTGCCGGATTCATCGGTGCAAATTTCGTCCATCAGACCGTCGCGGAACGACCCGACACTCAGGTCACCGTGCTCGACAAGCTCACCTACGCCGGCAACCGCGCCTCCCTCGACCCCGTCGCCGACACGATCACCTTCGTCCAGGGCGATGTCGCCGACGCCGACCTCGTCGACCGGCTCGTCGCCGACACCGATCTGGTGGTGCACTTCGCCGCCGAATCCCACAACGACAACTCGCTGGCGAACCCGGCGCCGTTCGTGCAGACCAATCTCGTGGGCACCTTCACGCTGCTCGAGGCCGTCCGCAAGTACGACGTGCGCTATCACCACATCTCCACCGACGAGGTGTACGGCGACCTCGCCCTCGACGACCCCGCTCGCTTCACCGAGGCCACCGCCTACAACCCGTCGAGCCCCTACTCGTCGACCAAGGCCGGTTCGGATCTGCTGGTACGCGCCTGGGTGCGCTCGTTCGGCGTCCGCGCGACCATCTCCAACTGCTCGAACAACTACGGCCCGTACCAGCACGTGGAGAAGTTCATCCCCCGCCAGATCACCAACGTGCTCACCGGCGTACGCCCCAAGCTCTACGGCACCGGCACCAACGTGCGGGACTGGATCCACGTCGACGACCACAACAGTGCCGTGTGGACGATCATCGAACACGGACAACTCGGGGAGACCTATCTGATCGGAGCGGACGGGGAGACCGACAACCGCACCGTCGTCGAAACCGTCCTCGAGCTGTGCGGCAAGGACCGCAGCGAGTTCGATTTCGTCACCGACCGCCCCGGCCACGACCTGCGCTATGCCATCGACGCGACCCGCCTGCGCACCGAACTGGGCTGGCAGCCCCGCTACCGCGACTTCCGTGAAGGCCTGGCCGCGACCATCGACTGGTACCGCGCCAACGAGCAGTGGTGGACGCCACACAAGCACGCCACCGAAACTGCCTACGGATCCATTGAAAAGATACTTTTTGGTAACTAATTTTGCGACCCGGCAACTTTGAAAGCCCGCCCGGGATAAATACCTAAATTGGGGCATGCACGAGGTAAAACTTAATTGGTCGCACAACTGACTGATTCGAAACTTCGCTGTCACATAAACGAACACAGTCGAACCTCGCGACTAAAACGGAGCAATGAGGCACCGCTCCTCGTAGGGGTTGAACAAAAATTAGGCTGGAACAGACTCGAACTTCAGGGGATTGATGCGCATGACGGACTCTAAGTCCCGGCTCAGATGGATGGATACGGTCCGAGGACTCGCTATTCTTCTGGTAATTGTCTGGCACTCCGTAGCCATCCCAGCACTCTTTGGATACGATATGCCGGTATGGCTACGATCCATTAACGATTTTTTCTTGCCGTTCCGAATGCCCGCATTGATGTTCTTGTCGGGATTCCTGCTTCAAAAATCCCTCAAAAAGCCCCTTAAGTCCTACTACACTGGCAAGTTAAAGATGCTTGTCTGGCCCTACTTGATCTGGGCGTTGATACATTTAAACATGTACGAGTATCAAACAGCACTCTTTAATCCACGAAGTTGGATTGCCACTGGGTACCTTTGGTTTCTCTTCTACATCACGTGCTTCTACTTCGTTGCTCCTATTGTTCGCTCAATAAATCCCGGCCTAGTTGCAATTGCAATGGCACTTGGATCACTTGTCGCACCCGAAGGATTGATTAATCACTTTCTGTATTTTGGCACATTTTTCTTCGCGGGACATTGGGCAGGTGTGCATTCGGAAAGGTTTGAGAGGATTCTTGCCAGCAAAAGGTGGGTAGCCATTGCGGGACTATTGGCCCTCTCGATAGGTGCAGCGTCGTCCATATTTGGCAAATCCCTTGCTTACCGAGCTGAGCTCGCGATTTTCAGCATGGGCGGGGTTGTATTCATCATCTGGGCCGTCAAGTCAATTCAGAAACGTGACCGGATCAGTGCTATTTCTTTTATCGGTGAGCGTTCAATCGTTTACTATGTTACTCACTTCCCCCTCATGCTAGGGATGTTTTACATTTTTAAAGAACTAGGCGTTGGCAATATCGAACTAATTTCCATTTCCGGGATATTAATCTCTTTGACTGTCGGGTGGGCAATGGCGCGGTGGTACCGGACCCCTCCAATCAAGTGGCTCTTCCAGGCTCCCCACATTCCTGGGACAGCACGGAAGCAAGTCGGCCAGCCTCGCCCGACCGCATCCGGCGATGTCATCCGAACAGATGAAACCCGAGATCGAGCGTAACGCTTGGTCACCTAATCTCGACGTGAGGGCGTGACCCTTGTTCGCTTAATTACTATGTGGCGAGAACTCATTGCGCAGACTCGTCGACCTCTGCATGAACCGTGGCCCTGCGACAGATGCCGGAAAATCGTCGAGCCGGGAAATGGCGTTCGACGCCGTTACCCGGGACTCGTCATTGTGTACTGCAGCCACGAATGCGATCTTGAAGACCAACTTGATTGCCTTTGAGCTTAGCCACTGGCCGTTGTTTCTAGGGTCTATGTGCCTGTCTAACTAACGCATGGGGGGGTCGAGCAAGACGTACAGGTGGACGAGCGCGCTTAGGAATCTGGTCACGAGACTGCATACTGCGCGCCAGTCACATCAAGATTCACTGCTAGATTGCAACCCACTCACCCTAGGCGCCCGCAACTCTTATAATTATACTTCGGATGACATTGCTGATGCGCGAACGTTAGCACTTCGTTTTTATTCAAATATTTTTGATCGCTTTCGCGGGTATACCCCCATAGACCGTATTAGCCTTACAATCGCTGGAAACGACCGCTCCTGCAGCAATAATTGCGCCTTCACCGATCGTTACACCGGGAAGAATAACAGCGCACGCTCCTATCCACACCCCGTTCTTCACTACGATTGGGCGGGACACTGCATCACCTGCCCTACGGGTGGCGCTACCAACCTCGTGGGAACTAGTCACGAAGGTCACGCGCATACCGATAGCGCAATTGTCTCCAATTTCGATTGGGGCACTTGTATTGAACATGCAATCATAATTTACAAAAGTTCCGTCTCCAATGCTGATCTTGTTACTCCCAAACCATACATGAGGAGAAATCGACGCCGAACCAATGCGCATCCCATAAAGACGAAGAATATGGGCGCGAAATGGTTTAGGAATCAGCGACGACGCTATGAATCGATTGAGTACGATATCTCGCCAAAGTCCCGGCCAGAACCGCTGAAGGAGCGTCATATGATCGCCAGAAGGCCGAGGCACACCTGTCGCTCACCGAGATGCATTTTTGCGCCCTCCATATCCATTAGCACCTTGCCTCTCCCATCAGGATCCTCCCTGCGTGCGCTGATCAACCGTTGCTCGACGGAACCATCTCATCGAGATCTAGGCAGATTATCCTGTTGACTAATGGTGCACCAATTAAACTGCCACAAATTAGATAACCTTCGGCGCCTCACAGTCGGTCGACACTACACACATCCGGTAGAGTCCCGAGCAGACTTTTGCAGCCACATTCGAGCGGTCACCTCATCGAAGTGCTCGCTGAAGCTCAACAACCGTGTACCGAACTTGCATGAGGATTCAGCTCGCATCAGCTCTAGAGGGGAGGCGACATCACCACTATGGAAGACGCAGCTAGAGAGTGCAATGTGATCCGGACGGCGGTGGTACCGGCGGCAGGGATGGGGACTAGGTTCCTGCCGGCCACAAAGACTGTGCCGAAGGAGCTCTTGCCGGTGGTGGACACACCGGGCATCGAACTCGTCGCGACGGAAGCCGCCCAGTCGGGAGCTCAACGACTTCTCATCGTGACGGCTCCCGGAAAGGACGGAGTCGTCGCGCATTTCGTCGACGACTTCGACCTTGAGAAGCACCTCGAAGCGAAGGGCAAGCTCAAACTGCTCAAGAAAGTACGACGGGCGCCCAATCTGCTCACGGTGGAATCGGTTGTCCAGGAGAAGCCACTCGGCCTGGGTCATGCTGTCGGTTGCGCGGAAGCTGCTCTGGAACCGGACGAGGACGCGATCGCTGTTCTCCTGCCGGACGACCTCGTGCAACCGAGCGGCATCCTGGAAACGATGGCTCGTGTCCGCGCCAAGCGCGGAGGAAGCGTGCTGTGCGCCATCGACGTTCCGAAGAGCCAGGTGAGCTCATACGGCGTATTCGAGGTCGAGGAAGTTCCCAACGTCGCGAATCCGGACGTTTTACGAGTCCGCGGCATGGTGGAGAAGCCGGCTCTTGCCGATGCTCCGTCCACACTTGCCGCCGCCGGCCGCTATCTGCTGGATCGTGAGATCTTCGAAGCCTTGCGTCGGATCAAGCCGGGCGCAGGCGGGGAACTTCAACTCACCGACGCGATCGCACTGCTGATCGAGGAAGGTCACCCGGTCCACGTCGTCGTGCATCGCGGGACTCGCCACGACTTGGGCAACCCGGGTGGATATCTCCGGGCAGCGATCGATACCGCTCTCGACAGCGAGGAATACGGCGACGGCCTCCGTAAATGGCTCCACCAGCGGCTGGACTTGGACGCCGACTGAGCAGGATGCGGTCGAATCACATCGATGGGACTTAGGTCCCTTCCTCGATATGCCGTATGACCCCGGTTCTGGTTAAATCCTCAAGTGTGTTGCCTCCCCGCAACATGCCCCTTCCCCTCCCCGGGAATCGGCGGCACCTGAGCCCCGCTGGCTCCTCCCCTCTGCCAGCGGGGCTCGCGCTGCTTGGGGATACCTATAGGCGTTGACGCCCCTCCGCATGGGTGCCAAGATGATCAACTACGTACTCGAATGCGTGTGCGAAAAACTGAAAACAGATGGCCCGCCGCGACTGGCATCGCGACGGGCCGGATGTCCGACTATGGAGGAGTCGAACATGCGTCAGCATACCCACGTGCAGGTGACATCGTGAGCATCGAAGCCATCACCTGGGCGCTCGAACGCGCCGACATTCCGTCCCCAACTCCTCCCGGCATGCCATCGGCGCCGGCGCTGACAGTGGTGCTACTCGGCCTGGCAAATCATGCGTCCCGGCATGGCGCGGATGCGTATCCGTCCGTGCGGAAGCTTGCCGGGTACGCCCGCATCAGCGAACGCCAGGTGCAGCGTTGTTTGAAGGCACTCGCCGCTCTCGGCCTCATTTCCACAGGCGACCAGGAGCGGATCGCGGCGACAATTCCTCGCGAAGACCGCCGCCCCGTCCTGTACAACCTCTCGATGAAGCGAGGTGACACGTCGTCACCCCGCAGCTCTGAACGAGGTGACAAGACGAAGCGCTACGGGGTGACAGGAACGACCGAGCGGGGTGACACCCCGGTCACCCGAACCGTCCTTGAACCAACAGATGAACCTGCTGCACTCCCCCACCCGACACATCACACCCGCGATGCAACACGCGCGCAGCAACCATCTCCCATCGACCGATTGGCCACGGCGTGCCGCCGGGCCGGCCTGTCTGCCCGGTTCGACACCCTGACGCAGGCGAAGTGCACCCTCGTCGAGCAATCGATTGACACTCACGGCGTAGATGCTCTCGTCCGTGCCGCGCTCGAACGTCATCGACCGTGGGACCCAGCTCGCTCCGCAGCGGCCTGGATCCCGATCTGGCAGTCGCTGCAACCACCCCGTCCGAAACTCCCGCCACGATGCGGTCGGTGCGATGAGTACGGCTGGTTGCCCGACGACGAACTCGGACGTGCAGTGCGGTGTCCATGCCGCCAAGTGGCGTCGCACAGGATTGCCACTTCACCCCGGGAGACGATGCTCTTGGCAGCATGAGCACACTGCCGCTGTCGGCCGTGCGCTGGCGCCGTAGTTGCCCTCATAGCAACGCATTCCGATCCCTTGATTGGTGCTGCGAGCGATACGACGACGTCGCGAATCAGACATCGCCGATTCCTTCTCTCGGTACCATGAGCCCGTATTTCGTGGAAACGAGCGGCGGCATGCCGCGGAGGATGTGAGGCAACTGGCACCCGAGGAAATCGAACATCGTCCGATCGCAGTGTGCGTGGTTGGGACTGGCGCGATCGGGCAGACGTTGATCGACGCTCTGCACGCCGGCTCAGTGCCGGAAGTAAGCCTCACGGCCGTGTTGAACTCACGAAGCAGCCCTGAGGAAGCCGCTGCTGCGTTCGACGCTGCCGACATCGTGGTCGAAGCTGCCACGGTCGATGCAGCCCGGACAGTGCTAGCCGAAGTGGTGAAACGCGGTAAGGACGTCATCGTCTGTTCGTGTGGAGTCTTCGCCGACCGCGGCTTCGAGGTGGAATCGTTCGGCTCCGGACCAGGCCGTGTACTGCTCCCGACGGGTGCGATCGGCGGTTTCGATGTTTTGGCCGCAGCGACACGAGCAGGAACCGGCGGCGCACGCCTGACCCACACCACGATCAAACGACCCAGTGCACTCGGCATCGAAGAACATCTGGACGCAGAACGTACCGTATTCCGAGGATCTGCCCGAGAGGCTGCGCTGGCCTTTCCGCGAACCTCGAATTCGTCGGTGGCTCTCGCCCTTGCGACGCTCGGGCTCGATCGGGTCGAGGTGGTGGTCATTGCCGACCCCGCCGCTGCGAGCACACGCCACGTCGTCGAGTGGGAGTCGCCGCTCGGCCGGTACGAGTTGACGTTCGAGAACGCGATCGACCCGGCGTCGAGTGGACGGACGTCTTCGATCACTGCCTGGTCGGTGATCGAGGTGCTTGCTGCGCTACCGCTCGGGATCGGTCCGGGCGCGGTCGTCATCGGGCCTTCCCGTAGGTCGTAGCCGACCCAAGAGGATCCGAACACTCAACGAGGGCGATTGTCGCTTTCGCGTGCTTGGAGCAGAATTTCGGGACGAAAGTCCCAGGCGCCCGGGCGGAATCGTAACCACTTCTGTCACATTCGGGTTTCCTGATGGTTGCCTGGGTAGCGGCGCGTGAACGGGTGCTGTACACAGTGTGAAACACCACATTTCGCAGGTGAAGGTGTAACTCCCTACCGGGAGTGGCAATTCGGTTTCACCTGACCTACTCGCACCCTGGAGCAGCCTGTGACGACATCATCGCTTTCGGACCGACCGGCACGGGTACTTTTCCTCGGCACCCCTTCCAGCACCGTCGCACTCGACAGGTGGACAGAACTGCAGGAGCGCCTCGACCTCGCGGGGATCGAGACCACCACCGCTTTCGAAGGCGAGGTGGACTACGCGATCCTCACCGAGGACATCCTCGACGGCTACTGCACCGCCGCCGAAGCTCTCATTCTTCAGAAGCTCCGTGCTCGTGGGATCACGTGCGCAAGCACATGCGCCGGCCCCGAGCAGATCCTCGCCGCGCTGGCGGAAACCTCGGCCGACGTTGCTTCTGTCGTGCCGATCTCGGCAGCCCGGGGAAGCACTTATCGGCACGCTGTATCCAGCGCAGTCTGAAACTCCAGAACGAGTCGTGCGCGCTAGTGGAGATTCACTGGCGCGCACGACTCGTTGATTACGGCTCGTTCTACGGCGACGGCATCCCGCCGTTGACGTGGATCGTCGCACCCACCACGTAGCTCGATTCGGGCGATGCCAGGAACACGTAGGCCGGCGCCAGTTCGGTCGGCTGCCCCGCACGTCCGAGCGGGGTGTTCTGCCCGAACTCGGGCAGCTCTTCCTTCGGCTGACCGTCCGACGGCTGCAGGGGCGTCCAGATCGGTCCGGGCGCAACCGCATTCACACGGATGCCCTTTTCCGCCAGCTGGGTCGCCATGTTCTTCGTGAAGTTGTTGATGGCGGCCTTCGTCGACGAGTAGTCGATCAACGCCGGCGACGGCTGGTACGCCACGATCGATGTGGTGTTGATGATCGTCGAACCCGGCTGCAGATGCTTCAACGCCGCACGCGTGGTGCGGAACATCGCGAGGATGTTCACCTGGAAGGTCTGCTCGAGCTGATCGTCGGGCAGGTCGTCCAGCCCTTCGACCGCAATCTGCTTTCCGGCATTGTTGACCAGGACGTCCAGTCCGCCGAGCTGCTCGACCGCCTGGTCGACGACGTCGGAGCAGAACGAGGCGTCCTTCAGATCACCGGGAAGCGTGATCGCCTTACGACCGCTCTCGCTGATGATGCGAGCGACGTTCTTTGCGTCAGGTTCCTCGTCCGGCAGGTACGAGATCGCGACGTCGGCGCCCTCCCGTGCGAAGGCGATGGCAGTGGCGGCACCGATGCCCGAGTCACCACCGGTGATCAGTGCCTTACGTCCTTCGAGTCGGCCCGTGCCTCGATACGAGAACTCGCCGATGTCGGCCTTGGGCACCATGTCGGCGTCGAGTCCCGGCTCGGGCTGATCCTGCTTCGGCGGTGAGATGGACGGGTAGCGAGTAGTCGGATCCTGGAACTTCAGTTGATCGGTCTTATTGGTGTGCACGTCTTGTTCAGCCATGAGTACCGCCTGTGAATCGGTGTGGTTCGAAGTGCTCGAAAGCTTGTTGCAAGTGGCTTCCCGGGGCGATAGACCCGCAAACCCCGGCACCCGCTACGACTTCTTCCACGACAGGGACTCGGACGTGTCGACGGCGGGTGAAGACTGACCCCCAGACGGCAATCGAAAACTGATCCCCTCGGAGATGCTGACCTCAGTCGAGGTCAGGAGGAAGCGGGTGTTGTCTGTGGAGGACTGGGCCGAGATCCGGCGACTGCACCGAGCCGAAGCAATGCCGATCAAAGCGATCGCCCGGACGATGGGATGCTCGAAGAACACCGTCAAGCAGGCTCTGCGATCGGCAGGACCCCCGAGATATCGGCGGGCCCCGAAAGGCTCTCTCGTCGACGAGGTCGAACCCCGAATCCGGGAACTGCTGACGGTGTGGCCGACGATGCCGGCCACGGTCATCGCCGAACGCCTCGGCTGGCAGCATTCGATCCGCATCCTGCGCGATCGCGTCCGTGAACTGCGTCCGGCGTATTTGCCGCCGGATCCGGTCTCGCGTACCACCTATCAGCCCGGCGAGATCGGGCAGTGTGATCTGTGGTTCCCCGACATCACCGTGCCGGTGGGTTACGGCCAGCACCGCACCGCTCCCCGGCTGCCGGTGTTGGTGATGGTCACCGGCTACTCCCGTACCCTCTCGGCCCGGCTGCTGCCGTCCCGGCGCGCCGAGGACCTGTTCGCCGGCTGGTGGCAGTTATGCCGTGGGCTCGGAGCAGTGCCCCGGACGCTGGTGTGGGACGGGGAAGGCGCGATCGGGCGATGGCGGCGCGGTGGCGCCGAGCTGACCGGTGAGTGCCAGGCGTTCCGCGGCACCCTCGGCGCCCAGGTGGTGATCTGCAAACCCGCCGACCCCGAAACCAAAGGGCTGGTCGAACGCGCCAACGGCTACCTCGAAACCTCGTTTCTGCCCGGCCGCACCTTCACCGGCCCGCAGGACTTCAACACCCAACTGCAGCGATGGTTGGAGACGGCGAATCGGAGGCGGATGCGGGTGCTCGGCTGCGCTCCCGCCGACCGGATCGCCGCCGATCGGGCGGCGATGCTGCCGTTGCCGCCGATCGCCCCGACGGTCGGATGGCGCCGATCGTTGCGGCTCCCACGCGATCATTACATCCGGCTCGACGCCAACGACTATTCGGTGCATCCGGCCGCGATCGGCCGACGCATCGAGCTCGTCGCCGGACTCGACCGGGTGCAGGCATTCTGCGACGGCCGGATCGTGGCCGACCATTCCCGCTGCTGGGCCACCCACCAGTCGATCACCGATCCCGACCATGCGGACGCCGCCCGGGCGCTGCGCCGCAGCCGACTGTCGATCGTCCCGGACCCGACCTCGGTGGAGGTCGAGCAACGCCGGCTCCGCGACTACGACACGCTGTTCGGACTCGACGACGAGGCATCGGGATGAGCACCCATCGCACGGCGGCGGAGCTGACCGCCGAGATCGCCTATCTCACCCGAGCGTTGAAGGCGCCGACGCTGCGGGACTCGGTTGATCGGCTCGCCGATCGTGCCCGTACCGAATCGTGGAGTCACGTCGAGTTTCTCGTCGCGTGCCTGCAACGCGAGGTCGCCGCCCGCGAAGCCCACGGCGGGGAAGGACGTATTCGCAGTGCCCGGTTCCCGGCCCGCAAGAGCCTCGAGGAGTTCGACTTCGACTACGCCCGTGGTCTGCGCCGGGAGGTGCTTGCGCATCTGGGCACCTTGGATTTCGTCGCGGCCAAGGACAATGTGGTCTTCCTCGGGCCACCGGGGACCGGCAAGACGCATCTGGCGATCGGGCTGGGGATTCGGGCGTGCCAGGCCGGCTACCGCACCTTGTTCGCCACCGCCGCCGAATGGGTCGCGCGGTTGGCCGAAGCACACCACCAGGACCGGCTGCAGCAGGAACTGGTTCGTCTGGGCCGCTATCCGCTGGTGATCGTCGACGAGGTCGGCTACATCCCGTTCGAGCCGGAGGCGGCGAATCTGTTCTTCCAGCTCGTGTCCTCGCGCTACGAGCGGGCCTCGCTGGTAGTCACCTCCAACAAGCCGTTCGGTCGGTGGGGTGAAGTCTTCGGTGACGACATCGTCGCCGCCGCGATGATCGACCGGCTCGTCCACCACGCCGAGGTCGTCGCCCTCAAAGGCGACTCCTACCGGCTCAAGGACCGCGACCTCGGCCGCGTCCCCACCGCCACGCCGGACGAAGCATGAGACCCGGCGCAGCAGGATCCGATACGCGATGATCATCCGGTGCAGTCCAACGGCGTGGTCCAGGTCGACCATCACCAGTTCAGCTTCGGCGACCCCACGGTCGACACCCTCGATCCGATCGCGCAGGGCACCTTGATCGATGTCGGTGACGGGGCCGTCTCGTTCTACACCGGCATCGCCTACGGCCCGGTCCGCGTCGGTGTCGAGCTACTCGATCAACCTCCGACCGATCCTCCGCAGGAGGACTGGGAGGTCATCGAGGAAACCACCCTCTCGGCGACACAGGCGATGGTCGTCTCCGCTCTCGACGGCACCGTCTGCACCACCATCGATCCGGTACCGGCGGGCACCTATCAGCTGCGAGCACACGCTCGTGGCCGCGACGCTCATTTCGGTCTCGACGTCGACGAGATCGTCGAGGATTATCTGATCTGCCTGTGGCCCACCAGCACCCGCACCACGGATGCGCAGGTACGAACACTGCGTAAGACCGACACCGCGTGGTCACCGCAGCCGCAGGTCGACCGCCCGGAACCGTCCCGGGAGTATGTCTACGTCCGGGACGAATCCGGGAAGGTGATCACCGTGCCCCCGCGCAGCCGCGAAGCGCTGGCCGTGCGCTCCGTCCTGCACACCTTCGGCGGAAAACCGCTCACGCCGGCTCTCGAGGCGATCTATGCCGCCCGGCACGTCGCCGGACTGGACCGCGACCTCATTGACCGCGTCGAAGCACTCGACGCCGACCGGCAACGCGCCTTCGCCCGCTGGTGCGTGCACCAAGCATGGGAACGCGCCGGACTCGTACGGTCCCCGTGGTTCCGCCAACGGCTCGCCGACATGGATGCAGGACAACCCGCCCACCCGGACTTCATCGCCAGCACCAACGCCCGCAACCGACTCGACACCGACCCGCGGATCCGGCTCACCCTCGTATCCGGGCTACCTGCGAGTGCGGAGCTCGTTCAGCAGTACGAGGCGATGCAGGCGTACGCACGGAGCATGTATTCCGAGGCGATACCGCTCGAGTCGGCGATCGAAGCGCTGCGGCACGCCGCGCAGACCTACGGGATGGACTATCCCGAGTTGTTCGCACATGCCCGCAGCGACTTCTTCGGCGACCACACCACAAGTGACCCCGAGAATCGCGGACCCGGTGATTCCTGACCCCATACGCAACGGGTCAGATTTCATCTGCCGCTAGGGGGTCAGTCTTCGATTGCCGTTGACACGACGAGCGCTCACCGAGAACGATCAGGGCTTGTCCACGCGACGCGCATGCTTCGTGAAGGTGTATCTGCGTCGCTTGGTGCCACGCCTCCGACGTCGAATCCCCTTCGGTGACGCGCGCTCCCCCTCGACCGGCGACTGCGCGTCTCGTAGGACGGGACGGGCAGCCACGTCGAGAGCCGACCAGCGCTCGACAGGGGATTCGCGTTCGTCACGCGTGCGGATGATTCGACCGAGAATCATCGCGACGGCAACGGAGACGACGATCCAGCCGAGCAGAGCCCAGAGAATCCAATGCACGACCTGGACAACGGTCCAAGTCTCACCATTGTTACGCCATCACGCGGACTTCACCCCGAAATTCACCCCATGAGGAGCCCTCGAACGCTTCCGAACTCGGAGAGAGTGCGCCGAAGAACAGAGAGACCCCGCCGGAAGGGCATGCGAGTAACCTTCCGGCGGGGCTCGACGTCACCGTGCAGGGGACGGCGACAGCCTGAAACACTACCGTGAAGTTGATCTTGGGGCGAGAATCGCTCGATCGAAGGTCAGTACGCGCCTTCGCTGGCGGCGACCGCCTTCACGGTCTTCATGATGATCAGCACGTCGGAGACCATGGACCAGTTCTCCACGTACGACAGGTCCAGACGCACCGACTCGTCCCACGACAGATCCGACCGGCCACTGACCTGCCACAGGCCCGTGACACCCGGACGCACCAGCAGGCGACGCTTGACCCGACCGTCGTAACTCTCCACCTCGCGACGCAGCGGCGGGCGCGGACCCACCACGCTCATCTCCCCGCGCACGACGTTGATGAACTGCGGCAGCTCGTCGATGCTGAACCGACGCAGGACCCGACCCACACGGGTGACGCGCGGATCCTCCTTCATCTTGAAGAGCAGGCCTGCGCCCTCGTTCTGATCGAGCAATTGGTCGACCAGCTTGTCGGCGTTCTGCACCATCGAGCGGAACTTGATCATTCCGAACGGAGTTCCGTCGAGTCCGATGCGCTCGGACCTGTAGAAGATCGGGCCGCCGTCCTCGAGCTTGATGAGCAGCGCTACGACAGCGAAGACCGGAGCCAGGCACAGCAGCGCGGTGAGCGAGAACGCGAGGTCGAACAGACGCTTCCCGCTGCGCTTCGCACCGTGATAGCTCGGCTTCTCCACATGGATCAGCGGCAAGCCGGCAACCGGGCGCATTTCGATGCGCGGGCCGGCGACGTCGACGACGCCGGTCGCCACCACCAGATCGGCGCGCTCGGGTTCGAGCTGCCACAGCAGGTCGCGGATGCCCTCGTGGCCGAGGGTCTCGGTGGCGGTCACCGCGACGGTGTCGGCCCCCGAGGCACGCAACGCTTCGACGACGGTGTTCTCGTCGCCGTGGATCGGGATCTGCCGACCGTCCACATCGATGCTCTCGCCCGGCACACCGGAATAGCGCGGCACGCACACGCCCACCACGCGATAACCCTCACCACTGCGACGCTGGAACGTGCTGGCCATGTGACGAACTGCGCGAGCACCGCCCACCACCAGCACCGACGTCGTGAACTCGCCCTTCCGGCGCCGACGTGCGACAGCCCTCCGCCAGACCCACCGGAAGAACAGCAGACCCGCCAGACCGACGGGCAGAGCGATGGCGAGATAGCCGCGGGCAAGCTCCATCCGGAAGATGAGCGCCACGATGGCGACGAGGCCGAAGAGATTGAGCGTCGCAGAGACGACGCGCTGGTACTCCTCGAAGCCGGCGCCGATCACTCGTCTGGACCGCGTACGGAACAGTGAAAGAAATGCGATCCACGCGATGCCGAACGCGATGGAGATGAGCGTGTAACTCAGCGTTCCGACGCCGTCCATGGTGACGAGCGAATCCTGCCCGAACCGCGTCACGTGCGCGAGCACGATAGCCAGCACGACGACCGCACTATCGGTCAGGAACAGAGTGTTGACGTAGGACTTCTGCCAGCTCCACCTGTTGGATGGTCCACCGACGACCGACTCGCCGGCACTGCTGTCGAGACCGGAAATACTTTGCACAGCATCGTAGTTCGTGTGACGAACTGTGGTCATGACGGAAGAACCCTCACAGTGTGTCTCCTCCCCGAGACGCGTCGACGCTCGAGCACCTCCCTGCACTCGGACGTCGACAACCCCGTATATCGAAGCCGCGTCCTCCGTAGCGGCCCCGATACGTTATGCGATTGAGATCGTCTCACAGAACTGTTGCGTGCGCGCGACAACAAAAGGGAAGTTATCGAGAAACTTATCCGTGAGTAGCGTGCTCGGGGTCGAGATCGAGGCGCCGGAGCGTCTGGGCGTTGAGCGCCACGACGATCGTCGACGCCGACATGAGCACCGCAGCCACGGCCGGGGAGATCGCGACACCGGCGAAAGCGAGCACCCCGGCCGCCAGCGGAACGGCGACGACGTTGTATCCGGTTGCCCAGAGCAGGTTCTGCCACATCTTGCGATAGCTCGCGTGCGAGAGCTCGACGATCGACAACACCGCCCGCGGATCGTTCGCCGCAAGGACGACGCCGGCCGACTCGATCGCGACGTCCGTGCCCGCTCCGATCGCGATGCCTACGTCGGCCCGCGCGAGGGCAGGCGCGTCGTTGACCCCGTCACCGACCATCGCGACGGTGTGCCCGCGCTTCTGCAGCTCGGCGACCTTCGCGTCCTTGTTCTCCGGCAACACTTCGGCGAACACTTCGTCGATGCCCAGATCGGCGGCCACGGCATCGGCCACCTGCTGGGCATCACCGGTGATCATCGCGACCGTCACGCCACGCGCATGCAGCGCGTCGACGGCCTGGCGGGATTCGTCGCGCACGGTGTCCTCGAGCGCCACTGCCCCGAGTACCCGCCCGTCGGAGGCGACGTGCAGCACCGATGCGCCGCGTCGTACCCATCCGTCAGTGACAGCGGCGACGTCGTCGGGCACCGACAGTTGCAGGGAGCTCAGCATGGACGGTCCGCCGATCGTCACCTCCACTCCGTCGACCAGTCCACGCACGCCACGGCCGGGCAACGAGCGGAAGTCCGTCACTGCCGTCCGCTCTGCCGACGGCACGCGGGCATCGGCAGCCGCCAAGATCGCTCGCGCGACCGGGTGCTCACTGTCGGCTTCGACCGCTGCTGCCAGGGCAAGCAGGTGCTCCTCGTCGGTCCCCGCCGTCGCGACGACACCGGTGACCTCGTGCTTGCCCTGCGTGAGGGTGCCGGTCTTGTCGAACAGCACCGCGTCGACGGTGCGCATGCGTTCGAGCGCCAGCCGATCCTTGACGAGCACACCCGCCCGCGCCGCGCGCTCGGTCGAGATCGCGATCACCAGCGGAATCGCAAGACCCAGCGCGTGGGGGCACGCGATGACCAGGACGGTCACGGTGCGCACCACGGCTTCGTCGAGATTGCCGAGCAACGTCCATACCAGGAAGGTGAGGGCACCCGTGATTGCGGCGAAATAGAAGAGGAAGGCCGCGGCGCGATCCGCCAACGCCTGCGCGCGGGACGAGGATGCCTGGGCGTCGGCGACCATGCGCTGGATGCCGGCCAACGCGGTGTCCTCCCCCACCGCCGTGATCCGCACCCGCAACGCGCTGTCGGTGGCGACCGTGCCGGCGACCACCGTGTCGCCGACATCGCGGGTGACGGTCTTGGACTCGCCGGTGACCATCGACTCGTCGACTTCGGCAGTGCCGTTGATGACCGTGCCATCGGCGGGCACGCGTGCTCCCGCGCGCACGAGCACCACGTCGTCGAGGGTCACTTCGTGCAACGGCACCTCGACCACGCCGTCGTCGGTGACCTTCTCGGCGGTGTCGGGCAACATCGCGGCCAGTGCTTCGAGTGCTCCGGAGGCCGAACCCAGCGCTCGCATCTCGAGCCAGTGACCAAGCAGCATGATGACGATCAGCAGTGCCAGTTCCCACCAGAAGTCCAGGTCGAAACCGCCGACCTCGAGAGTCGTGGCCCACGACGCGACGAAGGCCACCGTGATCGCCATGGCGATGAGCAGCATCATCCCCGGTCGGCGGGAACGTAGTTCGGCCCAGCCGCCGGTCAGGAACGGCACGCCGCCATAGAAGAAGATGACGGTGCCCAGCACGGGTGGGATCCACTCGACGCCCGGAACATCCGGGAGGTGATAACCGAAGAGCTCGGCGACCATGTGGCTGAAGACCACGACCGGCACCGACAGGATCAAACTGACCCAGAACCGTCGCCGGAACATCTCACCGTGCGCGCCGTGCCCTGCGTGACGATCGTGACCGGCGTGCTCGTGAGTGTGTTCGTGCACATGCTGGGACATCGACAGCTCCTGACTCGGCCGGCGGGACGAACCCGCGACGCGGATCGGCTACAGAGTGGTCAACAACTGACGCATCGTGTCGATTTCCTTCTGCTGGGTGTCGGCGATGGTGCGGGCCAGCTCGACGGTATCGGGGTACTGCCCGTCCTCGATCTCGTCCTGCGCCATCTCGATCGCTCCCTCGTGGTGGACGATCATCTGCTCCAGATACAGGCGGGCCGCGTCGACACCCTGCGCGTCGGACAGTGCCTGCATGTCCTGCTCGCTCATCATCCCGTCCATGTGCGGCATGTCGTCCATGTGCGGCATGCCGGGCATGTCGAGTCTGTCCATCCGGGGAGTGTCCTCCCTGTGCATGGGCGGCATGCCCCACTCGTCGAGCCACGCCTCGAACTGCTCGATCTCGGGTTGTTGCTCTGCCTTGATCTGCTCGGCCAGCGCCCTCACCGGCTCCGGGATGCCGTCCTTTGCCAGCAGCATGTCGCTCATCTCGATGGCCTGCGCATGGTGCGGGATCATCATGCGCGAGAACATCACATCGTCCTGGTCGAACCGCGCGGAGTTCGCCTCGGCGGATGTCGGAGCCGAAGTGGCGGTCGCCGTGGTTGCTTCGTTGCCACTGGAATCACTGCACGCAGACGTCGTGAATGCCACTGCCAGCGCGATCGCACCGGCGGCCAGAGCCTTCTTGTTCATGGCATCCACCCTCGCGTGTGCGCTCCCGGGTTCCGGTGGAGATCTCATGAAGATTTGCTCAAGAAGTGCGGGCACATCGTCAGCACCACGGCGGGTGACGATGATGGATCCCATGCCTTCCTCTGTTCGCCCGACGGGACCATCCGGCGGATCCACACCCGCCCCGAGCTCGACCGGCCGGATGCGAGCCATGGTCGTCGAGGACGAGGAGTCGTTGGCGAAGCTCGTGGGTTCGTATCTCGAACGCGACGGCTTCGACGTGACGATCACCGGCGACGGATCCGAGGCCGTGACCCTCGCGCGGCAGGTCGACCCCGACATCCTGGTGCTCGACCTCGGCCTACCTGGACTCGACGGTGTCGAGGTGTGCCGGCAGCTGCGAACCTTCTCCGACGCGTACGTCGTGATGCTCACCGCGCGCACCGAGGAAGTCGACACCCTGATCGGTCTGTCCGTCGGGGCAGACGACTACCTGACGAAGCCGTTCAGCCCGCGCGAACTGATGGCCCGCATCCAAGCGATGCTGCGTCGTCCTCGGACCACCGCGCGGGTCGTAGCGTCCGCGAGTCGGCAGACCCGGACGTTCGGGGAGCTGTCCATCGATGTCGACGGACGGGAGGTCGCCGTGCGCGGCACACCGGTCGCGCTCACCCGCACCGAGTTCGACATCCTCGCTGCCCTGGCGCAGGACCCAGGAGTCGTGTTCACCCGGGCGCAGCTCATCGCGGCCGTGTGGGGACAGAACTGGGTCGGCGACGACCACCTCGTGGACGTGCACATCGGCCATCTGCGCCGCAAACTCGGCGACGATGCGAACCAGGGACGTTTCGTGCGCACCGTCCGCGGCGTCGGCTACCGGATGGGTACAGGACGATGACGTCCGGCTCCCCCACCGCGACGAGTTTCGGCACCCGCCTGTTCCTCGCGCTCGTCGCCGTCGTCGTCGGATGTGCCGTCAGCGCATGGCTGGTCGCGTCCGCTCTCGCTCCCGGGATCTTCCACGACCATCTCGGACAAGCGGGCATCGATCACGATTCGAGCCAGGCCGCCCACGTCGAAGAAGCCTTCACCTGGGCCATCGTCCTCGCGTGGGGTCTGGCGGTCGCGATCGCGGTGCTGTTGGCCTCGGCGGTCAGTTGGTACATCGCGCGACGGATCCAGCGTTCGCTCGACACGGTGACCACCTCCACCGCACAGATCGCCGGAGGTCGCTACGACACCCGCGTCCCCAGCCCCGAGCTCGGCCACGAATTCGACGAACTGGCAACCAGTTTCAACGAGCTGGCACGACGCCTCGAAGCCACCGAAATCACAAGGCGCAGAATGCTCGCCGACCTCGGGCACGAAATGCGCACACCCATCGCCACACTCGACTCCTATCTGGAAGCACTCGAGGACGGCGTCCGCACTCTCGACGACGACACCCGGCAGATTCTGCGAGCCGCCACCCACCGGCTGAACCGCCTGGCACAGGACATCACCGCAGTCTCCCGGGCGGAAGAGCACCTCACCCGCATCCATCGGGTGCCCACGACCACCGGCGCCCTCGTCGCCACGGCGGTCGACGCGGTGCGCGAGCAGTACGACGGCAAAGGCGTGACGTTGCAGGCCGAGGTCGTCGAATCTGCGCCGGTGACGGTCGATCCCGACCGGCTCGGGCAGGTACTGGCGAACCTGCTGGACAACGCCCTACGGCACACACCGGTAGGAGGAAACGTCACCGTCGCCACTCGCATCCTGGGCCGCGGCCGAACGGAGATCACCGTGACCGACACGGGCGCCGGCATCGCGCCCGATCACCTCGACCACCTCTTCGACCGGTTCTACCGCGCGGACACCGCCCGCGACCGGAATCACGGCGGCAGCGGCATCGGCCTGACGATCGCGCGGGCACTCGTCGAAGCCCACGACGGTCGCATCCACGCGCACAGTGACGGACCGGGTTGTGGAGCCCGGTTCACTCTGGAACTGCCGACGGCGAGTCAGGCGTAATTGGACAGGACGAACTCGGTCAGCCCCTTCCGGACCGCTTCGACCGCGTGCTTCTGCCCGCGCTTCAGCACGAAGCCGGGAACCGGAACCTTCGGTTCGAGCGACATGGTGACGTGCACCCGGGTGCCGCGCGCGATCTGCTCCAGCGCGTATTCGCCGTCCTGACTGCGCTGCATCGCGCTCTCGACGAGCGTCCACGACGTCGACCGCTCGGTCCAATCGTGCTCGATGGTCTGGGTGTCGGAGAAGCCGAGCAGCGACAGGGTCATGCGGATCCGGAGCGGCCGGCCGTCATCGTCCCGGGTGAGCACCTCGACGCTCTTGTGCGCCGACGACCACTCGGGAATGCGCTCGACATCCTTCAGGGCGCGCATCACCTGCTCGGGTGTGGCCTCAATGTCGAATCGATCGGAGACGCTGGCCGCCATGTCGGGTCCTCCTCGTCGGAAACGCGGTACATCCACCAGATGACCCCGGATGCCCCACGCCGAAACCCCGCCGACGGTGCCGGCGGGGTTCGGGCCGCGCTGTCGATCAGCTGTCGACGCGCACCTCGTCGCCGGTGATGAGGAAGGTCATCAGGTCGGTGCCGACGGTCAGCGGGCCGTCGTAGTTCTCCCGGGTGCGTTCGACGAGCATCTCATCGGAGATCCCGGGGACGCGGCCCGGGATGCCGTTGACGATGTGGCTGTACACGGCCATCTTCGGCTGGGTCTGCTCGAAGATGTCGCCTGCCTGCTGCGGGTTCGTATGGTGCGCGTACACGCTGGGCAGCGCAGACGGATCCTCGAAGTCGGCCACCTCGTGCACCAGCACGTCGACACCTTCGCCGAACTTCAGGACGTTCTCGGTGGGCACGGTGTCGCCGCTGATGAGCACCGACTTGCCCGCATAGTCGACGCGATAGCCGACCGCCGGCTGGATGGCACCGACCGGATCGTGCTCCACGGTGAACATGGTGACGGTGACGCCGTCCTGATCGAAGACGACGCCGTCTTCCGCGAACTCGTGCGATTCGATCGGCGTGGTCGCGGGATCGACTTCCTTGTCCGCGACGCGCACGTCGATGTCGTTGCGGTAGGTGCTCTGCATTCCGTCGCCGATGTTCCGGACGCCGACGGGTCCGTAGAGCTGGAAGGCACCCTCGCGCCCACCGAGCGCCGGGACGTAGCTGCTCATCCAGAGGTCGGACAGGCCGTTGATGTGGTCGGAGTGGAAGTGGGTGAGGAAGACGGCGTCGACCTGACCGACCGGAACGCCGGCCTGCGTCAGGCGCACTGTGGCTCCGCGTCCCGCATCGAAGACGAGGTTCAGTCCGTTGGCCTGGACCAGCGTGGACATGCCGTAGCGCTCGGTGCTCGGCACCGGGCTGCCCGTGCCGAGCAGCGTCACGCGCATCTCGCCCTCGGCGGGAGCTTCGGAGGCCGGGTGAGCGGAGTCCGTGGGCCAACCATCCGACGCCGTCGTTTCCTGGGCTGCGGGTGTCTCCTGAGCTGCAGATTCACCGGAGCTGCAGCCCGTGAGTGCGAGCGCGAGAACACCCGACACCACTACTGCCGCCGTGCGGATCCGGCCGAATTCGAATGAGCGTCGTGACACCGAAGGTTCCTTCCAAGGGAACGAGAGATTCTGTACGCACTGCGTACGTAGTGAACGCTGTGCGTACATACTGTGCGGGTCATCACAGCGGAAAGTCAAATCACGGTTGCGTGTCGGAGATCGAGAACAGCCTCGGAGTCGAAACCCCGAGGCCGTTCCGATCGAGCTGCGGTCAGTTCTGCATGAGGACCTGCTGGCTCTTCACCAGCGGATACGACGCCAGTTCGCTCCCGTCGAGGTCCTCTTTGTGCATGTCCACACCGGTGATCTGACTGTTCTCGTAGGTGCGGTAGTAGTAGATGCCCCTGCGGGTGTTGCAGCACGACGAGTAGATGGTGATCTCGTACTTGTCGTCGAGCCGCACACATCCCCGCTGCTGCTCTACGGAGCCGAGGATGTGGAAGAACTGGCTGATCGCCTCGGACTCCGAGTCGCCTGATACCGAATTCACCTTGGTGAAGGCGGCCTTGACGAAGCGCGACATCGACGACAGGTCTCCCGGCAACCCCACAGCACCGAGGCCGCGACTGTAGGTATCGAAGGGGATCTCCTTCGAGAAGCGCGGCTCGGGTGGATCGACCGACAGACTCATGTAGTTGTTGATGTTGAACAACTGGATGTCGAAGGTCGGATTGTTCGTGAGGACCTGGATCGGGTTGTCGTGGACCTTCAAGCCCTCGGCGACGGATTCGACGGTGATGGACTCGTCCCGGTCGGAAATGATCCAGTGCAGCGGAGACGGCGGGAACTCCTCACTGAACGCAATGTCGACGATGCGCACGTCCGCAAGCGCGTCCCGCACCTGCGCGACGGTCTCGAACTGCCCGAGCACCCAGGGGATGAACTCGAACGACGCGACATTCGTCCCGTCCTCCGAAACGGGCTTGTAGTCGGCATTGTCGGGGAAGTTCAGCCCCGCCATGCTCAAGCCCTTCTCGTTGGTCGCGTCGTAGTAGAGCGGATAACCCTCGGCAACCGTCGCCATGCCGATCATGGCGTGATGCGTGTTCAGTGGCGGTGCCTTACGGAACTCGAACGGGAAGTTCCGCGGCGTGACCGTCACCGCTTCCCGGTAGGAGTATTCGAGGTCGAGATTCCGGCCGAAATAGTGGTCCTTGGCGGTGTAGTTGGCGGCTGTGCACATGCGGCTACCTCCGAACTGTTTCGTCCCACGGTATCGGCATATGCGTGGACGCATGGCGGTTCGGACGGTCCCATACGAGAACGGCCCCGGAGTCGAACTCCGAGGCCGTTCTCTTCGCGCTTGCTCAGTAGGCGCCGTCGCTGGCGAGCACTGCCTTGACGGTCTTACCGATGATCAACACATCCGAGACCATCGACCAGTTCTCCACATACGACAGGTCCAGGCGCACCGACTCGTCCCACGACAGATCCGACCGGCCACTGACCTGCCAGAGCCCGGTCACACCCGGACGCACCAGCAGACGACGCTTGACCCGACCGTCGTAGGCCTCCACCTCCCGCCGCAACGGCGGACGCGGACCCACCACACTCATCTCCCCGCGAATGACGTTGAGGAACTGAGGGAGTTCGTCGATGCTGAACCGGCGCATGATCTTGCCGATACGGGTGACGCGGGGGTCGTCCTTCATCTTGAACAACGGACCCGCACCCTCGTTCTGCGCCAACAGGGTGTCGACCATCTTGTCGGCGTTGGTGACCATCGACCGGAACTTGATCATCCCGAACGGCGTGCCATCGATACCGATGCGCTCGGCCTTGTAGAAGATCGGACCCCGATCCTCGAGCTTGATCAACAGCGCGACCACCGCGAACACCGGCGCCAACGCCACCAGCGCCGCGCCGGCGAAGACCAGATCGAAGATCCGCTTCCCCGACCGCTTCGCCCCGTGATAGCTCGGCTTCTCCACATGGATCAACGGCAGACCGGCCACCGGGCGCATCTCGATCCGCGGACCCGCGACATCGACCACACCGGTGGCGACGACCAGGTCGGTGTCGAGCGGCTCGAGCTGCCAGACCAGATCGTGCAGACCATCGCTGCCCAGGGTCTCGGTGGCGGTGACCACCACCGTGTCCGCCCCCGACAACTTGAGCGCCTCGACCACTGAATGCTCGTCACCGTAGATAGTGATCTCCCGGCCGTCGACATCGATCACATCCCCGGCCGCACCCGAATAGCGGGGCACACAGACACCGACCACGCGGTAACCCTCTCCGTCCTTCCGGGAGAAGGTGCTCGCCATGTGCCGCACCGCCCGCGCACCACCGACCACCAGCACCGACGTCTGGAACTCACCCCGAGCACGCTTACGCGCGACCACCTTCCGCCACAACCACCGCGACAGCAACAAACCGGCAAGACCCACCGGCAACGCGATAGCAAGAAAGCCGCGCGCGATCTGCTGGTTGGCGATGAGCGCGATGATGGCGATGGTGCCGAACATGGCGAGCGTCGCCGAAATGACTCGCTGATACTCGTCGTAGCCGGCACCGATCACTCGACGCGACCGCGTGCGGAACAGGCTCAGTGCGCCCAACCACGCGACGATGATGGTCACGGACGTCAACGAGTACTCGAGTGCTGCGCCCTCCCCGGCCAGCAAGAGTTCCTCGGATCCGAACCGCACCCACTGCGCCAGCAACACGGACAGCACCACGGCAAGCGCGTCCGTGACGTAGAGCCGCTTGACGTAGGCGTCCTGCCACCTCCACCGGTTGACGCCGGTGCCGGGCGACGCGTCCGCGGGGGCACGGTTCTGTGCACCCCGCGGAGCGTCGAACGGGTCGACCCCTCGATCATCGACCGTCGTCATCCCGCAGTCCTCCCCATAAGTGGTGTCTCCTCCCCGAGACAAAACTTTCCCGACGAGTCCAGCCCCGGCGTTGGAACCGGACTCGAGCGAGCGTTACCCGAACTATCTCTGAGAAATAGCTGAGCGTTACGTGTGAACTGAAGTCTTGTCGCAGATCAGCCGGGAAATCCAGACCCATCGTCCGAGACGATCGTGGGGTTGTGTCCTGTGTTCGGTTGAATCTCTTGGGCTTCGAGCGCGTATACCTGCATGTAACCCGAACAGCGGAGGCATCCTGAGTGACGTTAATCACGTTTATGTAGTGCCTAAAATTCGGCTTCGCCAGCTATATGGAAAGCGTGTTTCTGTTACTTCAGGTTGCGCAATTCGAGTGCCCGCGTAGTTGGACGAGGGGCCTCGTAATGCACCTTTGGGTCGATCGAGGCCGTTCTGTCCCCCATTCAACGTACAGACGACCCGAGAACCGAAATGCGACAGTGAGCCGTCGCGCCCTGTGCCCTGCCCGATCAGAACGGAGACGCCGTGGCGAACAACGCGCAAGACATCGCTCTTGGCATGCTTCTCGACGCTGTCGTGGTACGCGCTCGGCAACAAGCAGTCGACGAGCGCATCGCCGATGAAGAGAGGGAACGTCAACGGCAAGCCGCCGAGGTCCGGAAGCGGGCGGAACTCCGCGCGCAAGAGGAACGCGAACGCCGGGACAAGGTCCGACGGGTTCTGGGCCAAGGGGGTGCGCTGCTCGGGTGCTCGATCGTGGTTTGGTTGATCACTCCGATCGTCGGATCGATAGGAGCGGCCTTCAGCGAGACTATCGACAGGATGGTGTTCCTCGATGGCGACACCGGTGATACCTCGGGAAGCGGCCCCTTCGCCCTCTACAAGCTGTTGGCGATACTCCTTCTGTTCATGGTCGCGTCGTTGATGATGATCGGTCTGACTCTTCCCTTTCCGCGTGGAGGCGAAGTCTTGTCCGTTCCCGCCCTCGGTGGGGGCGCGATCGGACTTTTGATCCTGCTGTCCGAAGTCTTCACCGGCTCCGGCTCCGAATCGAGCTGGTGGTGGCCACCGATGCTTGCAGTCGTCTTCCACCTCGCATACGGCCTGATCCGCAAGTTGAACGAAGCCGGGCCGGCCACGTCGGCGAACAGATGAACTCTTGGAGCACACATGAGCGGTCCCAAAGGAGTCTCCTACCGAGTCGTACCTGAATCGGAGCTCAGGGAGACAGCCCTTCGCAACTGGCGCCTCACTTTCGGTAACGTCGAGTACTTCTGCACACGGGCGCGTGCTCTGGGACATCCGGATCTCACCTTCACCGCCGGCGCGCCACCCAGCGGTAGCTCGACCGAGGTAAACGCTGCACAGATGCACCTGCAAAGCAGGTTGGATGAGGCACAACGGGAACTCGACGCTCGATTGATGCAAGAGCGGAATCGCAGAATCGAACACGACCTGCAGCACGTCCTCGAGCAACTCGCACGTGAAGAAGAGAAGACATACCGTGCAGCAGCTCACGATCGGCATCATCAAGCGAACAACGCCCTCGACCCGTCGCGGGAGACAGAAAAACGAACGCGCATCGCCGAGCAGGTAGCTCGAAGACTGCACCGACTCATCGCACCCAGCTCGGAGCTCGAAGCACGGGCGAAAGGCATTCTGCAGGGCGACGTCGACCGTGCACCGATGCTGCTGGACGATCTCGACTCACGCATATCTGCTTTCAATCGAACAACCGAGCAGATCCAACGAGACCGACAACGTCTTGATGCTCTTCGGAACGAATCGGAAGTACTTCCCCCCACCCCCGCGCTCGAAGCACTGCTGCGTCACGCTGCCCGAGAAACCGAGAATGGTCGAACCACGACATCGGTATTGGACAATGCCTCTCAACTCGTCACCTCTCTACTCGAGCAACATCGCGCAGAACGGAACCGGAAGTTCGTCCTGGAGTCGGTCACCGCGTCGTTGGAGAACCTCGGTTACACGGTGAGCCCGGTGGACGTCGAAGAAGCCCACACTGTCGTCCTGCAACGTGCCGGAAACGGAGGACACGGGATCCGAGCTCACGTCACGGCCGACGAGATCAACCTCAGGACGGTTGCTTTCGACGACACCGAGGCGGTCGCAGACAAGGCAGCAGACGAGGCACTGTGCTCCGCACTCGACCCCCTCCTCGATTCGTTGAACGAGAGAGGGATCGAGGCCGGCCGTATCCGCCGGACGCCGGCCGGGCTGGTTTCCCCACAGCATGTACGGAGGTCGACCACCATCGCTGCGGGGAACGGCACCCGCCAAACACAACGCAGACCTGCCGAACGGAACACTGAAGGTGGTAGATGAACGAGTCGACGACGGTGCGTTTCACCGGAACCACCGATCGAGGCCTGGTCCGCACGAACAACGAAGACTGCATCGGCTGGAACGGCTGGTCGCTCCGCGGGCGCGCCCCCGCACCGCTGGCTCTCGAGATCCGCATCGAGCGGCCCACGGTCATCGTCGTAGCGGACGGAATGGGTGGACATGCCGGCGGTGAAGAGGCCAGCCGCATAGCGTGCGAAGTGCTCACTGCTCCGGGAGCACTCGTGCACAGTGAGTCCGCGGCGGCGACGCGCGAGCCGATACGCGCGCTGATCCAGGAAGCGTCCGACACGATCAACTCTGCAGCAGAGGAAAACCGAGAGCTTCACGGAATGGGATGCACGGTCGCAGGAGTCGTCGTACACCCGAACGGTTCGGTCCTGGTATTCAATGTCGGCGACTCGCGGGTCTATCGCGTCGAAGGTGAGTATCTCGCCCAACTCACAGTGGACCATCGATCGTCATCGAGCAACGCCCTCACCCAAGCTCTGGGTGGCGGACGCCGAGTCGTCCTCGAACCGGACTTCTTCGACTGCCACATTCCGGACGGTCCCGGTCTCGTTCTCTGCACGGACGGTCTCGATGATTACGCAGATCAAGCGGCGATGGAAACCGCGTGCGTCGAGAATCCGGTCGACCTACCGCTCGTTCTACGCGATCTTGCCTTCGCCGGCGGTGGAGGCGACAACGTCACTGTGGTTCAGCTGACTTGCACTTCGAACGATTACTCTCCCGCCCCCACGACCCCAGGAGACGACCATGACTGACGTGACAAGACTGGATTCGGGTGGGAATGCGGAGCCGGCTCGGACCCGCTTGGACGGCGTCGCGCCGCCCGCGAGCGCGGCGACCAGGATCGACGGGCCGACGCCAACCCCAGCAGGGGAAAGTGAATACCATCGAGATCGACTTCCGCCTGCCCTCGCCGAGCGCTTCCGTATGCGCCGCGAACTCGGCCGCGGTGGCGAAGCGAACGTCTGGCTGTGCGAGGACGAGAACGGCACCGAAGTCGCCATCAAGCTCTTCCACCATCCACCGACCTACCGGACGGACTTCGGAACACCCGAGTACGAGGCACAGTTTCGACCCGATTGGTCTGTGAAAGTCTACGAACGCGGTTCCTCCCACGGTGTTTTCTACGAGATCATGGAGTACTGCGACTACGGCACTCTCGAAGATCACATGACCCGGTTGGGCGGGAAGGCTTCCCACAAGGCAGCACGGGACATCGTGTCGCAAATCGCTACCTCTCTCCACGGGATGCAGACACCAGTCAGTGGACGACGGTTGGTGCACGGAGATATCAATCCGAAGAACATTCTCGTTCGTTCGGTCGCTCCCCTCGACCTCGTTCTCACCGACTTCGGACTCAGCGTCGATCTCGCGGGACGCTCACGCCTGTCGAACACCGGCAAGGGCACCATCGCGTACAGTGCCCCTGGCGCGCTGAAGGACTTCACCCAGGCCGCTGATTGGTGGAGCGTCGGAATGACGATGTACCAAGTTCTGGTGGGTCGCAATTACTTCCAACTCGAGGACGGCCACTGGGTCAGCGAGGATCGGATCGAGAACGAACTCAACATCCGTGACATATCGCTCGGGGCGATCGACGACTTGAGCATGAAGGACGACGACAAGCAGCGGTGGAAGTTGTTACTTGCCGGGCTGCTCACACGCGATCGAGATTATCGCTGGGGGTGGAGCCAGATCGAAGCCTGGCTCGAGGGCCAGTCACCCACGGTTCACCGTCTCATCGACGTCGACGGAGGGGTCGAATTCGGTGTCGGCACACCGACGCCCTCGGGACGCGCATCCGAACCGTTCGTGCTGCCAGGCGTCGGTGAGTTCTTCGATCCCGCTGAACTCGGACGGGCGATGGCGGAGAACCCCAAGAATACGGCTCGAGCGGTCAGTGGGCGCGGTCTCCAGGCATTGCTCGCATGGTTGACCGACGAAGCAAAGACCGGTGCTCCCTATTCGGATCTGAAGGTCTACAAGGATGAATGGGGACCGGACGAAGTAGGGGCATACTTCATATCCCAACTGAGCCCGGAATCTCCGGTCATGTACCGCGGCCATGCCGTTACGACCCCCGCAGATCTCCGTTCCCTCGCCGACGCGGAAGACGCGGATGACGTGATCACCAAACTGTTCGACTCGGCGTTGATCGCCGGGTTGGGTGTTGCGGACTCACCCCGCAGCGGTTACAAACTCACGAATGCGAACTGGCACGATATTGTGAGCGAAGCACTGGACCTGGCCGCCACCACAGGAATTCCCCTCACGACGGGTGAACGCACGCATATCCTGCGCCGCGCGCTACTCCTCGCAGCGTCTCCCGGCACGGTGGCCGACCAGTACGTCGAGAGTGTCCGGAACAGGCTCTCCCAACCGGATCTACACCCGGCGAAGGACACCGGATGGTTCGCCGCAATATGCGAAGGAACCGTGTTCGCTTGAGCGATCGCCCTGCAATTAAGAATCGGGACTCCGCCGGCCGCGTCGACGTCGATGCGGCCGGCGTTCGTCACCTGACGGCAAGTCCGCCGTTGCCCGCCTCGGCGAGGTTCGTCGACACGACGCGTCCGTCGGTAGTACGGGCGTTGAGCCACACCTGAGAGCGATCGTAGGCCCAGATCTCGAGACCCGAGTCGAAATATGTGTCGTTCGTCTGGGGGAGGTACACCCACATGTAGTCATTACCGGTGTCCTGGAACTCGGTGCCGTCGCGGAGAGTGAACTCCCCCATGAATTGCCAGCCGGCATAGACAAGAAACCGGTTGCATCCGTCGCCGGCGTAACCCATTTCGCTGCCGAGATACATCTGCCACTTCGTAAGATTGGTTCCTGCAAGTTGATCGGCTTCGGTGGGGTACTCGTCGAACTCGAATCCGTACCCACAGTTGAAGTACCTCGACTCGAATGGGAACTCCGTCGACCGCAGCTTTGCAACCGACTCTGCCTCGGCGGAATCGAAAAGCGAGGAGGCCGTCGACGCCAGCCAGAAGCCACCGATCACGAGAACCACACCGAGGACTGCAGCTACAACTCGCCCGGTCCACGGACGTAGTGCGAGCACTGCTCCGGCGAGAAGTCCGAGGATCGCCCAACCGGCCAGAAGTTCGGCCCAGAAGTACGGCAGAATCGGCCGGATCTCGGCGTCGAACACGCGAGAATCCTCTTGGAGAAACCATCCGCGCAACAGAAAGTGGCCGATCAACCACGGCACGACCAGGGTTATCGCCGCAAAGCCTGCCACCCCCATCACGTTCGAGTCGATCGAGCGACGTCGGCGAAGAGATGCTTCCTCTGCAGCACGACGTTCGGCTTCGAGGCGTTGCCGCTCGGCCTCCTGCGCTCGTCTGCGCTCCTCCGCCACCTGGTTACGACGTTCCACTTCGAGTTGAGCCGCGTGCACGGCTGTGGCATCGGCCAGGACAGCGCGTGCCAACAAGTTGTGGTCGACGGTCACGTCAAGTCCTCACGTCTATGGGTCACTGGTGGTTTCGCAGTTCGAGCACGACATCGGCGGCGAGGCGTAGCTCCTGACCCGGGCGGATCTCGTACTCTCGCTGCGGTTCGATGCGGATTCCACCGACGAAGGTCCCGTTTGCCGAATCGCTATCGGTGACGAAGAAGGCCGTTCCGTCGAATCGCAGAATACCGTGCATGCGAGAGACATTCGTGTGGCGGGCGAAGACCGAGGATGTCGGGTAGGCCTCGTCGCGCCCCAACAGCAACGTGCCCCCAGAGGAAATCTCGAGTGTGCTGTGTCCTGCGACAACGACCGAGGCACTCCTCGACGACTCTCTACTCGGTCCGTCGATTCTTGTGGCGGGTCCGGAGGGTCCGGGCTCGGGGGAAGCTGCAGACACGTCTTCATTCGGCTCCGGGAGGTCCCAGAGATCACTTCCGCAAGAAGGACATTGTGCATAGAGCATCCTGTCGGCGGCAGCGCCGCACAAGCACGTGACGATGTCGGCACTCATGAGAGCCACGACGTTCGATCGAGAACGATTCCGCGTTCGGCAAGGTTCTTCCGGAGCAGGGACATGTCCCCGTCGAGCGGGATCCCCACCATCCAGATCGTGTTGTCGTCCACATGTACTCCGATCTGTTTCCGTTGCACACCGTAGGTTTCTTCCAGAGTTGTCATCGCGTACCGCCGGCGACCGAGATCGGTGCGGGCGTCGACGACCTGGTTCGACGATCCACGCAAGGCGGTTCCGGCTGCCGAGTCCCTCTCGTACGGTCCGCTGACGAGAACATCCGCCCCGAGGAGGCGTGGTACACGCGCATCGGCATCGTCTGCGTCCCGCCCGGTGTACACCAGGACGTCGAGGAGACGCGGCCGGTCACGCCGCCAGACGTCGATGCCGTCCAGCAGGTAGGCGAGCGCGTCCGGTTGATCGGTGGGTTCTCCACCGGAAATCGTCACGCCGTCGACGTCATCGTCGAGTGCGCCGAGCCAGTCCAGCACATGGTCCACGTCGCACTCCATGGACCGGTCCGCGGGCCACGTGTCCCGCGATATGCATCCTCGGCAATACACCGTGCACCCCTGGAACCAGATTCCTGCCCGACGCCCGTAGCCGAGGGTGGTGACGGGATAGTGCAAACGCGACAACAGCATCTTGGTCACGACAGGGACACCACCCAACCCGTCGACTGTTCGTCCAGGGATGCCACGGTCACGCACCCCGGTTCGTCGTCACGTTCGAACAGTGCTCGCGACAACGGATTGATCAGCATCGTCTCGACGACCGTGCCGACTCCCCGGCCACCGAAGTCCAGGCGCTCGCAGGCAGCCGCAATCAACTGCTTGATGACGACGTCCGATACCGTGACCTGCACGCCGGTGATGCTGTGAACACGTTCGACCACGTTGCGTACGAACAGGGGGACCAAGGCCTCTGCTGTCTCGGGCGAGATGAAGTCGAACACCACGATATTGTCGCCGATACGATTGAGAAGTTCGGGGCGCCCGATCTCCTTCGTGAAATGCTCGGAGACCGCGGCGCGAATGGTCGAATCCACCTCGGTGTACGGTCGGCCACGGGCAACCACAGGTACGCGCTCTCCGTACTCGTCCGTGCGATAGACACCGAGATTGGACGTGAAGACGATCAAGGTTTCCGAGAAGTAGACCGTCGATCCGTTGCCGTCGGTCAAGCGACCGTCTTCGAGGATCTGCAGGAACTTGTCGAGAATCCGCGGGTGGGCCTTCTCGATTTCATCGAACAAGAGCAAACTGAACGGGTTGTGACGCACGGCGTTGGTCAGTTCCCCGCCGCTGTTGTGCCCGACATATCCAGGAGGAGCACCGATCAACCTGGCTTCGGCATGCTCGGAGGAGAACTCGCTCATGTCGAAACGAACGAACGCATCCTTACGGCCGAAAACCAGCTCGGCCATGGACTTTGCCAGTTCCGTCTTGCCTACGCCGGTCGGGCCGGCGAAGAACAGGATGCCCTGCGGTCGCGAACTGTCGCCGGACCCCTGGGCGCCGGTCAGACCGGTCGTCGAGCGGATCAGGATGTCGACAGATTTCCGAACGGCAGGACCCTGGCCCAGCACACGTTCGCCGAGATACCTGGCACCGTCCCGAATACGTTGTTTCAACGCCGGATCCTGCCATGGGTTGTCGGGGACGCCCACACGGAACGTCCGGACGGCGTCCTCGATCGAGGTGGCCGGAATCCGCCGATCGATTGCGAGACGGTTGATCTCCATGAGGGACCGCAGAGTAAGTCCGTTCGTGTGAGCGGCGTACCGCTCGACGACGGACTCACGGGTGGCAGCGTCCATCTCCGAGGCCCCCGGTAGGGACGACACAAGACTTGCGGCCACGGTACGACGGTTCCCGAAGGTCGGTGCGGGGATGGAGATCACCCGGACTGCATCCGTGCTCACCAACCAGTGAGGGAGATCGTTCTCCTGGTCGATCAACCAGAACACAGGGTTGTAGAGGGGGGTGAGGTGAGGACCTGCCACGGCATTCCGACGAGCAGTGGTGACCAGCTTTTCCGCTGTAACAAGGACGCGGTGGAAATCCGGGTCGGTGAAGTCCGGCCCCGGGGTGAGACGCGACGCGTTCTCGACGACGAGGCACACCGCCTGTTCGGACTGAGTGACCGATTCCAGCAACCTCTGCAGTAGGGCAAGATCGGAGTCGTTCGAGCCGGCCGTCGAACGCGCCTGAGCCAGAACAGCGGCTGCCACCCCTGAGGGATCTGTGCCGAGTACGCGGGGACCTCCGACGATGTCGAACACGATCTGCGCGGTATGTCCTGCGATCGACAGTAGGGTTCCGACTGCATCGAGCACCGTTGCGAACCGCGGGTGGGGCACGCCCGGCCGGGGAAGTACGACGTAATCGCGGAGATTCCCCGTGATGGCGATCTGTGGATTGGCCGCCAGTGCCACATCGACTTCCCGCAACCAGTTGGGCAGATCGCGAATGTGTTCGGGCGTCAGACCTGCGGTGGTCATGCCTGGTTCACGCTGCCCGAGGAGCTGTTCGACCCATCGGAAGATCTCATGCGCATCCTCGTTCCGGACGTCGAAAGTATCGGGCTCACCACAATTACCGTTTCCGTTCGCGCGATGCAGTACTCCGTTCGGAGGACATACGCGCTACACGGCTGCCCTGTCGCATGAACGGACGACAGAAAACCATGCATGGAAATGCAAGTGTGAAAGGTCGCGAAAGCAAGGGTCGCAACGGTTCGACAAGGAAGGATCCGTGTGGAAGCGCTGGGTGTCGTCCTGGTCCTGGTAGGAATGGTCTTCGTATACCGCCTGCTCCTCGGCAGATCGTTGGTACCCCACGTTCCTTCCCGTGTAAGTACCGGAGCTGGTGGCGCGACATTCTCGTTCGAGGACATCTTCGCCGGCGTGCTGGCAGCCCTGGCGGTTGCGACGGTCTTCGCCGTGACCGGACAAGGGTTTGCGGGGTTGATCGCCGGTGCACTCGTGGGTGTCATCACCGCACTCGTCTCGGCGACTCACGTGGAATCACCTCTCCGGACCGGAGTCGAGTTCTGCTATACCCTCGTCGGAGTCGTCGCGACCGTTCCCGCACTACAAGCGCTCGTCGCGTCCGAGGATTGCTATGGTCCGGTCGATCGGACCCTCAGGATCGCGGCATTGTTACTGTTCGGTTCCCTGTGGCTGCTCAGCCTCGTTGCCACAGTGCTCAGTAGACGCGCCCCGCACACGATCTTCGCGTCCATGGGCCTCGGCGTTTTCGGTTCGATCGAGGTTCTGGCCATGCTCGCAGGGCCGATCGGGGTGACGACGGTGCAACGCGACGGGATCCTCATCAGTCTGTTCATTGTGGCGTCGATAGCACTCGGGGCTCTGACCGGCTACCGGCCACGCCTCGTACTTGCCGTCACCGGCGGCTTCCTGGCCCTGGCAAGTCTGGTGGAGGTCACGGTTTCACCGACACCCGGCTGCGGGTCCACAACGTCGTGGGCCGCTGCAACGACGGTCGGCGGGTTTGCCGTCGCGTACGTCCTCGCAAGTCGCGTGGTACAGCGATGACACAGAAGATCCCGGGGTTCGGTTCGTACAGCAACCGTTCCGACGAACCGAGGAATACGATGACGCCCTCCCGCAACCAGGTTCCGGCCTCGTTGATCGGTTCTGCGCTGGAAAGCTCGACGGCGATCCGTCCCGACCACCTCGACTGGGTCGTTCCCGAATGGTGGGTGCCCCTCAATGGCAGACGAACCGACATCTCCCGCCAGGAATTGATCACGCTATGGGTGAAGCAACCTCCACCCCCCAACGGCAGTACATTCCGAGACCCGCTCAACGGATGGTGCACCGATGCGGCCACCGTCGAGTGGGTTCGTGAAAGGTACACGGCCTACGCGGTTGCGCGCTTGAGGGACAAGCAGTCCCATGTGGTCGAGGATGTGAACGGCTGGAACCGTGTCTCTGCGCTGATCGCCGAGTATCTCGACTCCTTCACCCGTTTCTCTCTCGGCTTTGCGTCCCTCGCCAAGTCGTACAGGCCCAGCGCACTACCGAAGACGTACTTCCCGGGGCGGACACAGACTGCGCGACGGCAGGCATTGAGTCTGCTCCTCGACGAAGCGTCTCGGAGTCCGGTTGTCACGGCGGTGAAGTGGGCGATGATCCACGACGACGAAGGCGGACTCGTGTTCGAGAGTCGCGCGAACGCCGATCGTTTCCTCGCCGATCCCGAACCCTACCGTCCTGCGATCGCCGCCGCGGTCATGCGCGCCTACGGATCCAAGCTCCTCGAACTCGTTGCGCGAGTCGACGACCATGATCTGTTCGACGATACGGTCCGCGAAGCCGTTGATCTGCTCGCCGACACGGCTGAGCGAATCCGCGACGAGTTCGGTGACCTCGACGAACCCCCGCGTCGGCTCACGCCCGAAGAGGACACTCTTGTACGCGAGTACATGAAGACCGCGCCGAGCCGGTGGCTTGCAGGTGAGGATTCGACCGGCACCGTCAGCTCGCGAACAAGCGAACACTGGCCCGATATCCTCTCCCGTGCTGTGGAGCGCACGGGGAAGGCTTTGCGGAAGGCCGTAGGGCAGGACAATCTCCACTTCAGCCCGGCTCCGGACGGGGTGGTCCTCCACAATCGCGCAGAACGGTCGCTGGCCGCGAGCATCTTCTGGTCGAGTGTGCGGTTCGCAGCACGCGATGTCCGGCGAGAGATCGTGCGTGAAAGGACCCGCAACACGACTCCGGTCATCACTTCCAGTGATCGTCACACCCCGACCCGCACGGAGCATTCGCCTCGTGGAGGACGCGAATACAACCTCGTCGACGCACTGGAATACCTCCGTCATACACCCCTCCGCGAGTTCAAGGCCGTTGGCGGCACCTATGCAGGTCCTGACGGATGCTGGGAGAAAACCGTCGCCAGCGGCTTCTTCACCACAATGCTCGGGCAGGCGGCGACGCTCGCAGTATCCACGCGCACTATCGGGCCCGCTGTACGCGCCTATACGCTGCAACGATTCGACGCGGACGACCCGTCCGACACGATCCGTTCCACGGATGAGGAATCCGCAGCCCTCGTGGTGGCGCTTGTACTGGAATCGATCAATGCTGCACGGATCGATGCCACCAGCAGACCGGGGATCCGGCCTTCGATCGCTCGTCGCGTGACCGAGTCCATCGATGCGTACAATCGCCGAATCACGATGAGCGGGACGGCAACATCATGAGCACTCCATCCACCGAGCGCCATCCTGTGCTGAGGGCCGAAGACGGGACGGTCTACTGGCACTCCCCTGTTGCGCCGGCGGTCGCGGAAGTGGCTGTAACCCTCGCGCCCGGCATTCGGGTTGAGGTCGATGCTGCAACCCCTGCACATATCCTGGCTTGGGAACTCGACAGCCATGCCGAGCCGTCGATACTCGCCAATGCCGTCGGGGATGCGACGGTGTCCGCAGAGGTGAGGAATGCTCGAGCAGGTACGTCCGCCTCCCTTTCTGCTCTCCGACTCGCCGAGAATTGGGCCCGCCTCGCTCTCACCATTGCCGTCTCGAGGTGGTCTCCGAAACCGATGAACGAGGCAGCACTTCTTCTCGATGAAGCAGCAGCGCACCAGCAGACCGGTAACAGAATCGCCGCAGCCCGCCTGGTCGCCTTGACGACACCGCTACTGGAGAATCTCGGTCACCGAAGACTGGAAGGACTCCTGGCCGGTGGACCGGGCAACGAACTCACCGCGATCGCACAATTGGCCGCCGACTCGGTTTCGGACAAGTTCTGGGGCGCAGAAGTACGTGTTCTCGCCGACCGACTCCGAGCTGAGGTCCCTTCGACCGATGAGGTCGATCGTTGGGCACATGGACTGATCGACGAACAGACCGGCGCCTCGGCACTGGCGTTGTCCGCGGACACACGTGGTGAACCCGAACCCGAACCGATGTTCGTCGTACGTTCTCATCGGATAGACCCACATGTAGTTCCGGCACGCGTATTCGGCTGGGCCGGAGCCGAATCGCCCGAGATGTTCGCCGAATATCAGCGCGGGGATGCACACGTTCTCGTCTCGTTGCGACTGGCAGATCACCTCGACCCGGGAGTGCTCTACGAGGGGCAATTTCTTGCCTATGCAGCCGACAGAACCACCGGCCGGCTCGTCTCCACGGAGCCGATGACGAACGACGACGACCGGATGCTCGTCGCGACCCTGCCGCTCTTCGGACACGAGTTCGACTCCTTGGTGTTCGGTGTCTTCGAATCGGACACCGACATCCGTGCGCTCCGCACCACCCCATTGAATCGCGAACTCGCGTACATCGATCGGCTCATGATCGACGCCTGGACACACCACCGGACGGCGCTCGCATTACTCCACTCCCTGGATTCATCTGCAGGGGATAGCACCATCGATTCGGCCCAGGACTCCGCCACAGCTCTGATGGCCCAGGCCCGCGCGAGCGCGGTGAACGCGCGTAACCGCATCCAGGCGACGATCGCTTCCCTGCCCTCGGACGCCACGGCGATTGCCGATTTGCTCGTCGCGCGGCTCGACGCGATACAGCGATACGTCGTGAGTCTGCGACGAACAGCGATCCCCGACGACGGCATGCGTCCCTTACTCGCCGAAATGCTCCCGATCGAACCGTGGGACGACAATCTGTGACGACCGCGACGAAAGTACACGAAGTTCTCCTCCGGTCAGCAGACGTCGGTCCGACCTACCTCTCGTGGACATGGATGACGGAACCGTTCATCTCGAATGCCCACCGGTTCGAGACGGACATCCTCGACGCCGTCCTCGGAGAGTTGGACGATGCGCTGCCGGCCCCTCTCGTCGGTGAGGACCCCGAAGTCGCTGTACTGCGGGCCCTTCGCACGGGCGCATTGGCAGACCGAGACCGGGAGGCCACTCTCGCACGTCGTCTCGCCGACGCTCTTCTTCCCGGACACCTGCTCGCGCAGATTCTGCGATACGTCACCGCCGGAGAGCGAGTACGCATCCGTCTGACACCGAGTCCCCGTCTCGCACGAGTGCCGTGGGAGATCCTGATGACCGACGACGGTCGGCGTCTCGTCGAGTTGGCCGAGATCCGTTACGACCCACCGGCAACTGTGCATGCCCGGCGCAGTGTTCGACCGAAATCATGGCGGCAGGTGTGCGATCGCCCTGCATTGCTCGTGATCGATCCTCTTCTGGCTCCGAGCACTCCGGCGAGCCAGGTTCTGGTCTCGCATTCCGACCGTGCGCCATTCGTCCGACGTCTCGAGGAACTCCGAGATGCCGGGCACGCCCTGTGGGAGGACGAGGAAGCCGTTGCACCGATCAACGGTCGCGTGACACGACTGGAGCTTGCCTCGGCGCTGCGAACCGAACGGTCGCGCCTGTTCTACTTCGGGCATGTGGACTCCGAACCCGACACGCCCGGATCTGCGGCGCTGCTGCTGTCGGACGAGCCTGCACCGCTCAGTGCCCTCGATATCCTTCTCGGCGCGGAAGTGTCGTCCGGGTCCCGAGCGGGAGCCCTTGCAGCTCACGGGTGGAAGATGCCGCCCCGGGTGGCTGTGATCGGATGCGAGGGTGGTGCCGACTACCGTGCGATCGAAACGTTTGGTCTGGTAATCGCCATGATCGACTCCGGTGCCGAACTCGTATCGACCACACGATGGACGATGCCTACGGACGCAGCCTTCCATGCGGCGTACCCGACACTGGCCGCCGACGTGCGGCCGACTACTGCCCTCGCGCTCGAGGTCGATCGCGCCCACATGACCGACGATCCGGTCGCGGAGTTGAATCGATGGCAACGTGCGCAGCTCGACGAATGGCGGAGACACGGAAGTATCGGGGAGTCTCCCCTTGTCTGGGCCTCACTGACGCACACGAGTGCCCCCGCCCGCTGACCGTTCGGAGGTCGGCGGCCAGGGGCACTCGTCGCGCCCGAGGTAGGCGCGATCACGCCGGTTCGCGACCTTCACACTTCCGGTCGTCGTGCTTGCCCGAGCAGGGGCACTCGACGATGCCGTCCTCGACAGCCCGCTTCAGCAGATCGATCTTCGAACCCGCGGCCCGGCCGGCGTTGCGGTACTTGTCCCGCGCACGTTGCAGATGCGTCGCGACGGTGCACTGCGCCAGAAAGTTCGTCTCCGCCAGCTGGGACCGCGTCAGACCCGATACGTAGCCGGCGACGATCCGACGCTCCACGGGAGACAGAGCAACCCCCGACGAAGGCGGCGGAGCGAGCAAGCAACGCAGCAGCGCGTCGAGCTGGGCGCGCCCCGCCTGCGGCGGAAGGAATCCGTCGACCGGGACACCGGGGATCGGTTCCGGTTCTGCGAACACGATCACCTTGCTGCGGTGGAAGGCAGCCGCACGACGATGGCGAAGAAGGTCGGCGCGGGACATGAAGAGCAACGCTCCGGCCGGGACAGGCAACGCAGCAGCGTCCGCAACCCGAGTCGGGTAACCGAGTTCGGTGGCGATAGCGGCGATGCCGTCCCGCAGGAGCGAAGGCGTGCCGACTACTACCAGGGCCGGTTCGTGAGCCGTATCGAACATGGGTGCGCCTTTCGCGATGTACTACGGCACATCAGTCGGCGGTGCCTCCGATGTGCCCTTACATCACAGAAACCGAACCCCGACGGTTATCTCACGGCGACAACTCCGTCACGACGCACAGCTCCGTACGCGGATTCAGCGGCATCCAACTGGGGACCGAGTGCAATGTGACCGTCGGGCATTCGTAACCTCGGCGGAGGAAGTAGCGGCAAACGTGGATCGATGAGGGCTGCCGAGCCGGCAGGTGACAGTATGCGCGCAGGCCCTGAATCTGCATCCGGACCTCGGGAACCCTCCGAGCCGTCGATGGGCCGTATCCCCTCGACAATGCTTGCGTCGAGCACCGCGCGAGTCATACCGGCGATTCCGGTCTCGGCGTCCGAATTGCTATCCCTATCCAGATCGCGTTCCGACGAGTGGATTCCGGAGTTCACGATCGACTCCACAAGGTCCGCCAACAACGCGGTATTTCCCGCCTCGGTCGCCCACTCGAAGACGGCCGCCATGAACACACGCGTCGTCTCCGCCCACCCGGCTCGGTCGCGGGCGGACGCGAACGAGAACCTCTGCGCGTCGATGAACAGAAGTGGCGGTAGGCCCCGCTCGAGTGCTCGAGCGTAGTCCGGCGAACCGGTTCCTCGCGATTGTTCCAACTCCGCTGCGGCTACCAGGAAGTCGCACCGGGCCACCTGGGGAAGTGCGTCCTGGACGGCGAACATCCTGCGCGCGGACCGAAGGTAGTGAAGAGCCTCGTCATATCTTCTCGACGAGACCGCGAGCATGCCCTGGTTGGTTGTCGAGATGGCGTTCTGCCATGCGAATTCCGGACGATCGCCGTATACCGCCTGGGCCGCAGCGAACTCGGCCTCTGCCTCTGCGTACCGGCCGGTGAGTATGTAGACCGCCGCAAGGTTCTGGAGGCACTGAGCCGCGCCCTCGTCGTACATTTCTGCCAGTGCCGTCGCCGCTCTACGCAACTGCGTCTCTGCCCGGGGGTAGTCCTTCATGCCGAAATAGATGCAGCCGAGGTTCGCATCGCAGATCGAGACCTGATGAGCGATGCCCGCAGTCTCACAGATTGCACGCGCCGCGAGGGTCGCTGTTTCGGCGGCAGCCCACTGCTGCAGCATCATGTAGACGACAGCGCGATGGGAGTCGAGAACTCCCATCTGGTACCTGTAGGTGTCGCCGTAGGTCGCATATATCGAGTGCGCCTCGTCGAACAATTCTGCAGCGCGCGCATAACCACCGGTGCGGTACTGCCCGATCCCCAGAGACTGCAGCACTGCGGCCCGCTTCACCACGGGCCCGGACTCGCGGTAGTACCGATCGGCCACGTCGAGTTCTCGTTGTGCTTCGACGTACTCTCCGGCGAGCGTGTGCGTAGCACCGAGTTCACTGCGGCAATCTGCGACGAACTCCCCCGAATCCTCGGCGGTCTGCCCGATGCGGATCGCAGCACGAAATGCGTCCACCGCCTGCCCGAATCGCCCTCTCGCGCGATGGAGCGCGCCGACGAGTCGGTGATACACCGGCATGGCGTCGACATGACCCTCTTTGTCGAAGACACGACTAGCCGACTCGAGAAGAGTTTCGGCCGTATCGAGCCGCCCCGCATCCAGGAGCGTGCCGGCCCGATAGACGTCGCATTCTGCGACCTCGAGGGCGAGGTCGTTCGTTGCGAAATAGTCGCGTGCTGCTCTGTACAGCGTGTCGGCTCGGTCGAACTCTCCGAGATCACCGAGGTGTCGTGCGCGCTCGACGTCGAATGCCGCCGCCAGTTCGTCGTCGCCGACAACGCGCAGGGCACTCGCGGTCGTCTCCAGGGACAGGAGGATTGCAGGTACATCCTCGCGAACGCGATGGAGATGCAGCAGATCGATCTCGCATCCGACGACGGACTCATGATCGCCGAGACCCGCAAACTCCTGCCTGGCAGTTCGCAGCGCAGCCTCCGCATCCCACGTCCGCCCGAGTGCGAGAAGCGCTGCTGCCGAATCGACTCGGCACACCGCGGCACGACCGCTCTCTTCGAGACTCTCGAACAGTCGAACTGCCTCCTGAAGTACCTCGGCGGCTTCGGCATCGCGGTCGCTTCGGCACCACGCGACTCCGAGCATGTTCAGGCACAAGGCGACGTCCGCAACATCCACGAGATGCCATCGCGCCTCGTCGAGCAGTCGCGCGGATTCCTCCACGTCACCGCTTGCGAGAAGAAGACGTCCGGCTTCCATGCTGCAGATCGCGAACTGTTCGAGGTTCCTGCAGTCCCTGTACAGCTCTACGGCAGCGCGGAAGGCTTGCAGGGCATCGTTGTCGCGACCGGCCTCCTCGTACGCCTCGGCCAGCACTGCCGTGCACAGCGCCACTGCTTCCGGATCCCCGCCCCTGCACTCCTCGAGCGCGTCGCGCAACAGCCCGATCCCGCGCTGCACGTCACCCTCGTCGAGCATCTCCAGGGCTAGATGGAACGGCGCAGGAAGAGACAGAGCGGCCTCATCGGAAGACGTCACGATACCTCCAAGGAAAATCCCGGAATCGTTCTCCGAGTGCGCAACATGATTCCACGATTGCCGAAGAACTGCACCGGCAGGTCCATCCCCTCGAAATGGGCCCGCCGGTGCTTCTCCCTACGGAAGCAAGATGAAGGACATTCCCGGAATATCCTTGACCGTCCGCGTGTTCCACTGGCCGACCCTGCCGCCGTAGTTCATCTCCGTGATCGTCACGTAGACACCGTCGGCACGGTGTTCGACGCGGTCAACCCACGCGACGTGCCCGTACGTACGATCGGCGTAGTGGACGCCCGGCTGGAACACCACGATCGATCGGGGCTGGGCATCGGCGACGACCGTCCAACCGGTCGCCCTCGCCGATGCCGCCCAGTCCTTCGCGTTACCCGACAATGCCGGGTAATGACGATTGCCCGAGGCGACGAACCACTTGTGGTAGGCACCCCACGTGCATTGACCCGAGACACCCGTGTTGGTGCCGCGGGTCTGCCCCGTCGCACGACCCGCTGTAGCCGGAGCTGCGCTCGAGCACGCCGGCACCACCGGGTTGTTGGAGCCGGTTTCGAGCATCGCGTCCGTGACGTACCCGCCGCCGTCGAGCTTGTTCCAGATGTTCGTGGTGACCCCGAAGGGGCCACCGCTGAAGCTCCGACCACGCACGTGGCACACGATCGTGACACGGGTCTTGTTGGGAATGGTGCGGATGATCCGGGTGTTCGTCCCGGCGCCCTCACGGACGTTGATGGGACCGGCACCCGTGGTGACCGTGACCGTCCTGGGGTTGGCATCGGCGGGCGGGGCGAGAGCGATGCCGGCCGAGAAGACCGCTCCCATGATGACCGGCGCCGCGAGGGCGCGCATCCACATCGTGCGGTGAGAAGTAGCGTTCATGGCGAAGAACCTTTCGGTCCGAAGGACCACCGACTTGCGGTGGCTTACGCCTCGGAAACCGAACCCCGAAGATTCGTACTGTCGTACATTCGACCGATACACACCGAGGACACTTCCGGCCTACCGTCACCACGGGCCGAAGTTACTTCGAGACAAAGGATTCGACTATGCCGTACGAACCACGCTGCCGGGATTGCCAGGCCGGACGGTGCTCGACCTGCAAAGGTGAGGGGAAGATCTGGGGCGCGTTCGGGAATTGCACCTCGTGCCGAGGACAGGGCGGTAGGCCCTGCGCTCGCCACCGTTGATCTGCACTCCTGCACAGCCGGCGTTCCTCGGGACCACGATGAATATCGTGGTCCCGAGGAACGCTCGTGTTGATCCTGGCCGGATACTCCGACATGACGAATGATCGCACCTGCACGAAGGGTCATCCCGCCGATCTGGGAAGGCCGACAGGATGACCCAGGAACTCCGTACAGCTCCGAAGCTCACCGATCAGGTCGGATCGGTGAGCTTCGGAATTACCGCAGGCATGCGGTCGATCAGCCGAAACCGTTCTCACGAGCCAAGGCAGCTGCGTAGGCTTCTGCATCCTGGCGAGCCCGGTCTCGCGTCATCACATGATCCGGGCACCTGCACAGGTCAGGATTCCGGAACTTGGGGAGAAAGAGCAGGATCGGCCACACGAACGAGATCGGAAACACGCTGCTGAAGATCGCGTCCGCTCCGCCGTTGATGACCTTCTTGTACACGCCGTGGCGGCGCTGCCAGTACCACTTGCCGACGGCCATTCCGACCATGACGTAGATCGCGACTCCGATGAAGAGTTCCACGTTCTTCAGTCCTTTCAGTGTACGAGCGTCCGAACCAACTTCGAACCGGACGATGAACGACACGGAAATGTTTGCACGAGAAGTGCATTGCAATCTGTCCTGCGTCCGGACGACACGAGGTTCGTACACATTCCGGCACGAGCAGAAGTGCATCCGCGACCCGCGGGGTATATCTGCGCACCGATGTCCCGCCAGTCGATGGACCTCACGACTGGCGCTCTGAAGGATCTCACTGGGAATGCGGTGAGGACGTTCCAGGTTCGCAGCGCACGACCGACGACTGTGGCCACACCTACGTCGCAGACATCCTTCCGTACGGAAGCGGCTGACCGGCGAAAGTTGACGCGCTGAAACGGGATTCGCCCAGCCTGTTGCAGGGGCGAATCTCGTTTCACCGCGTCAACCTGTGGGGGTCAGACGCCCTCGGGCGCGAGCACGATGTCGAACCGGGCCTTCGCCCAGGATCGGTCCCCCAGATCGCGTCCGTCCGGCGTCGGCGTGCCCGGCGCCTGCTGCGCGAATTCCTTGACGAGCGAGTCCTTCACGCCGAAAACGCTGTCGCCGATCTCGAGCTGCGGGTCGCCGTCGACGAAGATGTGGGTGACCAGGGTCCGCAGCTCATCGGCGCTGACCATGAAGTGCAGGTGCGCGGCACGCATGGGTAGGCGGCCGGTGGCCTCGAGCATCTTCCCTACCGGACCGTCGTGGGGGATCGGATACGGGACGGGCGTCAGTGCCCAGAATCGGTAGGCACCCTGGTCGTCGGTGAACAGATGCGCGCGACCCGCAATACGCCCGTCGGTGTACTGCACGTCGTAGAAGCCGTCCTCGTCGCACTCCCACACCTCGATGCGGGCGTTCGGCACCGGGTTGCCGTCGGTGTCGGTGACGGTGCCCTCGATCCAGCACGGCTGGCCCGCAGCGCCGCCGGCCATATCGCCGCCGAGCGGGATCTCGGGTGCGTCCTCGACGAAGAACGGACCGAAGACGGTCGCGTCCGTCGCTCCCTTGTACGCCTGGTTGTTCACCGCGATGGTCTGCATCGACGCGCCGAGAACGTCGGAGAGCAGGACGAATTCCTGACGCTTGTCGTCGGTGATGTGTCCGACGGCGGTGAGGAATTCGATGGCCTTGTTCCATTCGGTCTCGGTCAGACGCACGTCGCGGATGAAGGCGTGCAGGTGCGTCGTCAGCGACTGCATGATCTGCTTCAGCCGCGGGTCGGGGGTGTTGTCGAAGGACGCCAGCACCCGGCCGATCAGTTCTTCCTCGAGCGCCTGCTGGGCGGGGGTGGTGCGGGTAGCGGGTTCGGCGGTCATGACCGGTGTCCTTTCTACGACGGGAGGTTGTCGCCGGAGTGCGCTCTGCGGAGCAGGTCGCGCAGGTCGTCGGCGGAGACGGAGCGGGGATTCGACGGGGGTACGACGGGCAGGATCAGTTCGACCGCTTCGTCGATGTCGGCTTCGTCGAAGCCGTAATCCTTCAGTGCGCGCGGAGCGTTCAGCTCGGCGCGCAGCGCGTTCAGGCCCGCGACGGCGGTGTCGGCACCGAAGGCCGCGGCCATCCGGCGTTCGGCGTCGAGCGCAGCCGGTGCGTTGAACGCCAGCACGTAGGGCAGCACCGTGGCGTGGGTCTGGGCGTGCGGCAGGTCGTAGGCGCCGCCGAGAACATGACAGATCTTGTGGTGCAGGCCCGAGCCGGCGGAAGCGAATGCCACTGCCGAAAGGTAGGCGCCGTAGAGGGCCTGCTCGCGCCCGTCGAGATTCGAAGGATCGGCTTGGATCGCCGGCAGGCCTCCGGTGAGCGCCCGGATGCCTTCGGCGCCGAGGGCACGGTTGATCGGGTCGGCGCGCGGCGCCCACATGGAATCGACGCAGTGTGCGATGGCATTGAGGCCCGACGCCACCGACAATTCCGCCGGCAGCGACAGGGTCAGCTGCGCGTCGTAGACGACGCTGACGGGCAGCACCGCTGCATCCACACCGGTGGTCTTGCGCGACGCCTCGGTCAGACCCCACACGTCCGTCGCCTCGGATCCGGCGTAGGTGGTGGGCACCGCGACGATCGGGATACCTGACGTGAGCGCGACGGCCTTGGCGAGTCCGGTGGTCGAACCACCTCCGACACTCACGAGCAGATCGATTCCGTGCATTGTTGCGACGGCCCGGGCAGCCTCCGCACGTTCGATCGGCACGTGCGGGGCGACACCGTCGTGGAAGACGGCGACGTCGATGTCGCGGCACACCTGCTGCGCCACGGCCTTTTCGGCGGGTGAGGCCACGACCATCACGCGGGTCGCGCCGAGGCGGGACACTTCACCGGCAACATTCTCTGCCGACCGTCCCGCCCCGAACAACACGCGTTGGCCGAGGGTGACGTGGTGGAAATCCATAGCCATGGTCGATCTTCCTTTCACGCGACCGGAGCGGTCGCGTCGACGGTCAGGTGGAGGCCGGCGAGAATCGTGTCGAGCGACGTCTGCAGCCCGGCAGCGTCCGACGCGGTGGCCGCGACATAGAAGTCGGGGCGCAGGATCACGAACTCCGCTCCGATCTCGTCCAGCCATGCGTTGTACGTTCCGTCCACGTCCGTCACGTCGCCCTCCGCTTCTCCGATACGCACGCAGCGACCGTCGAGAGCGGCCCACCGCTGCGTCTGTTCGTCGCTCAGCAGGTCCGCCGGCGATGCGCCACGGCCCAGGATGATCCATCCGCGCCCGACCACGTCGTCGAACCGTCCGGCGCGGCCCTTCGTCTTCACGATGCCCTGCACCGACAGTTCTCCTGCGTGCGCGGTGCCGGCATGCCAGATGCCCGGGCCCAGGGAGGCGATGTCCGTGTCGACCGGGACGCCGTCGGACGATGCGGCCTCCGCGATCATGCGGCGATCTCGCTCGGCCGCTTCTTCTGCGCCGGCGATGCAGATGACCTGGCCGAGACGCATCGAGAAGTCGATGTAGTGGCGCACGTGGCCTTTGCGTTCGGTGCCGTACGAGTCGAGGACGGCGTCGCCAGCCCGCCCCGACAGCACCAGGTCGAGGCGCCACGCCAGGGCGACGGAATCGCGCAGGCCGGCACACATGCCCTCACCTGCGAAGGGCGGCATCAGATGCGCGGCGTCACCTGCAATCAAACCCCTTCCGCGACGCCATGTTTCGGCCCATCGCGCCTGGAAGCGGTAGACCGCGGAGCGTTCGAGCTCCGCATTGCCCGGATCGACGCCCCACGGCTCGAGCAACCGCCAGGCGGATTCCTCCGATGCGAGTTCGGTCGGGTCCTCGCCGGGCAGCACCATGTACTCCCAGCGACGACGGCCCGGACCGCCCGGGACGATGGTCGTCGGTCGCGCCGGGTCGCACAGCTGCCAATGGGTGGGACCGAGGTCGGGCAGGTCCCCCTTCGGGATCATGTCGAGGATCAGCCAGTCGAAGAAGAATCCGTGGTCGGTGAAGTCCAGGCCGAGCGCGTCGCGAACGAAGCTGTTGGCACCGTCGGCACCCACGACGTACTGGGCGCGGATCCGTTCCTGTGTGGAGCTGCCGGCCACGTCCGTCACGATGCCGCTGACCGTGATGCCGTTCTCGTCTTCGTCGAGTCCTACAGCGGTCCAACCACGATGGATGGTCACGGTGGGAAGTTCGGCCGCGACCTCGCGCAGACGCTTCTCGAGCGCGGGCTGGGAGAACCAGTAGCGCGTACGCCACCCCGAGGCGGCAACGGACTTCCAGTCCACTTCGAGCAGGGTCTCCCCGGCGGCGTTGCGCCAGTAGTAGAGGTCGTCGTGGAACTCGATGGCCGGATCGTCGTCCGAATCGATGCCGAGAACGGCGAGAATGCGCGCGATCTCGTGGTCGAACGTCACGGCGCGCGGCTGGTCGTAGGGGGTGGGCCACTTGTCGACGACTGTGACGCGGTGCCCCTGCCGGCCGAGGAGGACCGCCAGGAGGGTGCCGACCGGTCCGCATCCGACGACGGCGACATCGGTGTCGAACTGCCGGACGCCGTCAGCGGGGAGATTGTGGATGTTCTTCATGGCGATGCGCCTTTCGGGGTGATCTGCGTCATACCGACCGACACCATGGTGACACGGAACTCAATATTGAGCAATCCCTCAGTTTTGATTACATGCTCAGACGTCCGTTCGGATGACGTACGGTACGGACGTGCCCGACCTGTCGAACGAAGCCGCAACGCCTGCCGCGTCGCGCCACCAGCGCCGACGCGAGAAGACCCGCGCGCGCCTCATCGAGGCCGCACGCACACTGGTCGCCGAACGAGGTGTGGACGCGGTAGGACTGTCCGACATCACCGAAGCCGCCGACCTCGGTGTCGGCACGTTCTACAACTACTTCGCGTCCCGCGACGAGATCGTCGAAGCCGTCGCCGAAGAATCCATCGAATCCCTCGGCTCCCGAATGGATTCGATGACGGAGGACATGCCGGATACGGCAGAGAGGTTCGCGTCGTCGCTGCGGCACCTCGTGCGGCACGCGATGAGCGACCCACTGTGGGGATGGTTCGTCGTCCGGCTCGGAATCGCGCACCCGAAACTCATCGGCATCCTCGGCCCGCGCGCCGCCCGCGACCTGCGCTACGGCGTCGACGCCGGACGTTTCACCATCACCGATATCGACATCGCGACCGCGTGTGTGTTCGGTTCTCTGCTGTCGACGCTGCACCACGTGGTGTCGGCACAGACCCCCGACAACATCGACGAGATCTACGCGCGGGCGATGCTGTGCATGGTCGGGATGGATCCCGCCGAAGCCGAGGAAGTGGCGACGCGCCCTCTACCGGAACTGCCCTGACGGGCGTTGTTCAGAGTCCCTTCAGGAAACTGAAGAAGCCCGGCGTGTGCACCTCACGCAGGCGGGTGAGCTTGCGGTAGGAGATCAACCAGACACCGTCGACCTTGCGGTATTCCTCGTGGTAGTGACCCCACCCGTGCAGCGACTCCTCGACGCCGTCGTTGTCCCACCACAGCTGGTCCTCCATCGCCCAGATGCCGCGGGCCGTGGTGGCGGATTCGAGGACGATCTCCGGGCAGTGGCCGTGGTGCGCCGAGGTGATCGACACGGGCCCGTCGAGGAAGTTGCTGATGGCGCGGGTGAGCGCCTCGCGACCCACCACGCGACCGGCCTCTTCACCGGTGCGGGGCTGCTTGTCGCTGGGGAGTCCGCCCCACGTCTCGCTCACCACGTCCTCGGTGTGCAGAGTCGGGTACAGCTCCCACTGCTTGGTGTCCATCACCCGCAGCCGAGCTGCGAAGACCTGCTGGATCTCGTGGATGGCGAGAAGCTGTTCGGCCGCAGACAGATCACTGATCGGGCGGGCCGTGGTCTCGGTCATGGCGATCCTTCCGGAGCAGGCGGTCACCGGCCTGTCTACCGGCCCTCGGACGCAATCTCCTGCAACGTCCCGCTGATCGGAACAACAGTCGGTCCGTCGAAGGGGGCGGACCCCATCCGTGTTGCCCGGATGTCCCGTTCAACGGAAACATCGGTGCGCGATCACATCACGGGCTGGGACTGTTCGATACGCCACACCTGCACAGCGCAGGTCGCTCCGTTACGCGGAGCACCCCCTCCCACACAGTCCCGGCTCACAGCAGCCGATCCCAGGAAGAGTCACCGTCATGGGTCAGGTATTGGACAGGATCATGCAGCACGCGGACGAGATCCGCGCCGAGGGTGTCGAGGGCGACAAGCTCATGCGCCTCACCGACACCACCGCGAAGCGCCTGCGTGACTCCGGCATCATCCGCACCTTCCAGCCGAAAGAGTACGGCGGTTTCGAAGGCCACCCGCGTGAGGCGGCCGAGACCATCATGGCGCTCGGTGCACTCGACGGCGCGACGGGCTGGGTCGCCGGCATCGTCGGCGTTCATCCGTGGGAGCTCGCCTTCTTCGACCCCAAGGCCCAGGAGGAGATCTGGGGCGAGGACAACGACATGTGGATGGCCTCGCCGTACGCACCGATGGGTGTCGCGGTGCCCGTCGACGGCGGATACATCCTCAACGGCCGCTGGTCGTTCTCGTCCGGCACCGACCACTGCGGCTGGATCATGATCGGCGCCGCAGTCGGCGACAAGGACGGCAACCGTACCGGCAAGGTGCTGCACGTCGTGCTCCCCCGCTCCGATTACGAGATCGACCAGGACAGCTGGAACGTCATCGGCCTGCGCGGCACGGGTTCGAAGGACCTGATCATCAAGGACGCCTTCATCCCCGAGCACCGCACGATCGACGCCGACATCGTGCTCAGCGGCAACGGCTGGCGCCACGCGGGTCGCGACGAGACGCTGTACAAGTTCCCGTTCTCGTACATCTTCCCGCTGGGCATCACCTCGTCGCTGATCGGCATGACCGAGGGCGCACTGGCCTGCTACATCGCAGCGCAGAAGGAGCGCGTCCAGGTCACCGGTGTCCCCATCAAGGAGGACCCGTACGTCCTGTACGCCATCAGCGAGGCCGCTTCCGAGATCTCCGCGTCGCGACTCGCGCTGCTCGAGACCGTCGACCGCTTCTGGGACAAGACGGACCGCGGTGAGGAGATCAGCTTCGAGGAGCGCGCCATCGGACGTCGCACCCAGATCTCGGCCGCGTGGCGCGCCGTGCGGGCGATGGACGAGATCTTCGCGCGTGCCGGCGGTGCAGCGGTGCACCTGAAGACTCCGATGCAGCGTTTCTGGCGCGACGCACACGTCGGCCTGACGCACGCCATCCACGTGCCCGGCATGATCTACCACTCCGCAGCCCTGACGCAGCTCGGTGGCGACCCGCAGGGTCCCTACCGCGCGATGATCTGATTCCCCCCTTCACTTTCGAGGACGATGACATGACTGAACTGAGAGGTCTCGGCTACCTCCGCATCCAGACGCAGGACGTGCCGCGTTGGCGCGCCCTGCTCCTCGACGGGCTCGGCATGGCCGAGGGAACCGGCCCCGAGGCCGACGGCTTCTACGCCCGCATCGACGAGCGCCGCTCCCGCATCCAGGTGCTGCCCGGCGATTCCGACAAGGCCCTGGCCGTGGGCTGGGAGGTGCGTGACGAGTTCGCGCTCCAGCGAGTGCGCGAGGCCGTCGAGAAGTCGGGACGCACCGTCGAGGTGCTCTCGCACAAGGAAGCGACCTACATCGACGCCGAGGGCGCCATCGCGTTCGAGGATCCGGCCGGAACCCGCCTCGAAGTGTTCTTCGGGCCGGTTCTCGACCACAGCCCGGTGGTGACGCGGTTCGGCGGACGTTGGGTGACCGGCGGCCTCGGCCTGGGTCACGTCGTGCTGCCGACGGCGAACTTCGCCGAGACGTACGAGTTCTACACGCAGGTTCTCGGTTTCCTGCCGCGCGGCTCGATCCGTCTCGACGAGGACGGCCTCGTGCGGGTCCGCTTCCTCGGTATCAACGAACGCCACCACAGCCTCGCGCTGTGCCCGGCTCCGCCGAACGAGGAACCCGGCCTGGTGCACCTGATGACCGAGGTCGACACTCTCGACGCGGTCGGCCAGGCCCTCGATCGGGTGAACAAGCTCGACTTCTCGATCTCGTCGACGCTCGGCCGGCACACCAACGACAAGATGATCTCGTTCTACGTCCGCGCACCCGGCGGCTGGGATCTCGAGTTCGGTACCGAAGGCATGCTCGTCGACGAGCGTCACTACACGTCCGAGGAGATCACGGCGGATGCGTATTGGGGCCACGACCAGTCGGGATCCGAGCCGCTGAAGGCGTTCCTGCCTCCCATTGCCTGACATCCCACGGGCCTGTCCGACGAATGCACCGCGACTTCCGGTCGCGGTGCATTTTTCGTCGGTCTTGAAATTCGTTCTTCCGCAGAGCTCCGAGTGGCGCTACAGTCGTAGATACTCATTGATCGGTCGATCAATCAACGACACGCCACGGAGAAGACCATGTCCGAAGTCCTCCCCACCCCCTCGTCCGTCATGGACCGCGTCGGCCTCCTGCTCGAACCGTTCCGCGACACGGACGGACTGACCCTCACCGAACTGTGCCGACGAACGGGCTTCCCCCGCTCGTCGGCCCATCGCATGCTTCTCCAGCTCGTGCGGGTCGGATGGATGCGTCGCAGCGGCACCACCTATCACCTCGGCCCGAAGATCGTCGAGCTCGGCGCCCTCGCGCAGGCACACGACCGGATCCACAGCGCCGCCCTCCGCTCGATGTACGACCTTCACAGAGAGACCGGTCTCGCCGTCCACCTGACCGTTCTCGACGACGACCAGGTCGTCTACCTGGAGAAGGTGAGCGGCGCGCAGTTCACCGACACCACCTGGGCGGGCCAGCGGCGTCCCGCCGAGGACACCGTCGCCGGCCTGGCGCTGCTCGCCCGACGCGACGGGCACCATCCTGCGCTGAGCGGCCCCGACGGATACACGCTCGCCGGTGGTGTCGTGTACGGCGGTGAATGCTTCCGGCACGCCGTCGCCGCTTTCGCCGCAGGGGACGGGGAGATCGCCGCACTCTCACTTGCCGGCCCCGTCGAGGCGCTCGGCGAAGACGCGACCCGGCGGCTGCGTCGGGCAGCCGACCACCTGGAAGCGACCCTGACCGCGTGACACCACGCCCTGTCCACAGCCCCGTTGATCAATCGATCAACGGACGGTTCCGGCACATCGTGAGGATGCCATGACACACACCGACGACTTCTCCAACGCCTTCATCGCCCGCGTGGCCGGGCTCCTGGACGAGTTCCACACCGGCGATCGCCTCACCCTCTCCGAACTGTCGACGCGCACGGGCCTGCCCCGCTCGTCCACCCACCGGCTGCTCACCCAGCTCGCCGAGCACGGCTGGGTGAGCAAGCGCGGCAAGACCTACGCGCTCGGACGCACACCGCTCGAGTGGGGCGCGCTGGCGAGGAACCACGACCGCCTGCACCGAGCGGCCCATCCCGTCCTGCACGACCTGCATTCGGCGACAGGTCTCGTCGTACACCTGGCGGTTCTCGAAGGTGGCGATGTGCGCTACGTCGACAAGGTCGGCCGCGGACCTGTCGCACTCCCCTCCCGCATCGGCGGACGGCAGCCGGCGCATCGCACCGCACTCGGAAAGGCCCTTCTGGCCCACACCCGGATGCACGCCGCCTATCCTGCGACCGGATGCACGTACGCCACTGCTCCGAGGGCTGAGAATTTGCTCTCCCGCAACGAGATCGCACGTATCCGCGAACGCCACGTCGCGCACGAGTGCGGGGAATCGTTGCCGGGTATCGCATGCGTGGCGGCGCCGATCGGAAACGGGCAGATGTGCGTGGGAGCGCTGTCCGTGACCGGACCCGTCGACATCGTCGACACCGTCAGCCTGGCCACCCCGGTCCGGCTCGCGGCACGGGCCGTCTGGCGCTCCCTGTCCCCGGCCGATTCCCAGCCACACCTCGGCCGGCCGATGGCTCAGCGCACCAGCGCCTGACCTCCGTCCACCGGAAGCGAATGGCCCGTGATGTAGCGGGCCGCCTCGCTGCACAGGAAGACGACCGCGGGCCCGATATCGGTCTCGGGATCACCGAGTCGACCGAGCGGGATCGAACTCGCGTATGCGGCAGCTTCGTCCGGCTCGCGTTCCGCCCACTCCTGCATGGCCACCGAATCGGCGAGCGGAAGAATCGAATTGACGCGGATCCCGTCCGCCGCCCACTCACAGGCGGCGGTGCGGGTGAGAACCCGGATCGCTTCCTTCGCGGCGGCGTATCCACCCGTGCCCGAGGGGTTCCACCGGATACCGGCCGCCGATCCGAGATTGACGATCGAACCACCGCCGCGCAGGTGCGGGTGGCACGCCCGCATCATCCGCCAGGTGGCGGTCGGGCCGGACTCCATCCCGTCGCGGTACACGGCCTCGTCGAGTTCGAGCAGCGTTCCCGGAGCGGGTGATTGCGCGTTGTTCACCAGGATGTTCAGGCCACCGAACTCCTTCACCACGTCCGCGACGGTCGCCTCCACGGCCGCCGCGTCGGTCACGTCGCACACGTACGGCACCGCACGGCCGCCCCGAGCTTCGATCTCGACCGCGGTGGCACCGATCGTCTCCGCGGTGCGCCCCACGACGGCGACCGAGGCGCCGGCCGCGGCGAGCGCAAGTGCGATCCCTCGCCCGATGCCCTGGCCGGCGCCGGTCACGAGGGCGGTGCCACCCGCGAGGGGGGTGGTGGGAACGATCGGGTCCATGCGGGTCACGGCCATGCATACTCCTGAAGACGTCGGGACGGGACTCCATTGATCGGTTGATCAATGAATGTGGCAGAATACGGTCCGGAACAGGCCTCACCCAGGCCTTACGAGAGGACGACGGTGGACCCGCAGGAGCGTAAGAGACAGATACTCGACAGGTCGGCGGAGATCTTCGCCCGCAAGGGTGTCACCGCCACCACCATCCGCGAGATCGCCGATGCGGTCGGTGTCTACTCCGGAGCGCTCTACCACTACTTCCCGTCCAAGGAAGCGATCGTCACCGAGCTCATCCGCGAGTACATCACCGACCTCAACGAACGGTGCCGCGAGGTGCTCGCCCGGTCGCTACCGCCGGTCGAGCGACTCGAGGCCTTCACACAGATCGCGCTGGAAACCTCCGAGGACTATCACGGCGCGACCTCCATCTGGCGACGCGAGGGCGAGTACATGCGCGAGCGCGTCGTCGAGGCCGACATGGTCTCCTCTGCCGACGCCATGGAAGTCGCATGGCGCGAGGCCATCCGGGACGGCATCGCGGAAGGGGTCTTCCGCACCGACATCGATCCCGAAGCGTTCCGGGAACTGATCTACGACGCGGTCTGGCATGCCTCCCGCTGGTACCGGCCCGGACCGAACCGCACCCTCGCCGATCTCTCGCGCACCATCGTGTCGTTGTTCGTCGACGGCTTCCGCCGACGCGACACATGATCCGCCCCGCCGCGTACGGCGGGACGGATCATCGGATCACTCCGCCGAACCGCTGAGGTTCTCCTCGACCTCCTTGTGCCACGACTCGAGCGCACGGGAGGTGTCCACCTCGAACTCGAAACGCTGCGTCATGTCCGGCGTGACGTCCTCGAGGTCGACGTAGAACTGGTTGTACCAGCGACGCAGCTGGTAGACCGGGCCGTCCTCCTCCGTGAGGAGCGGATTCTCGATGCGGGACTTGTGCTTCCAGATCTCGATGTCCTGGGCGAACTGCTCCTCGAGACCGTCGGTGAACATCTTCGCCATCTCGGCGGCCTGCTCCTCGGACATGCCCTCGATCTTCTTGACGATCGTGCCGAACTGCAGCACGAACGAGTTGTTCGTGACCGGGTAGTGGCAGTTGATCAGCTTCGACTCGATGGTCGTGCCCTCGGAGACCGTGTAGATCGTATCGAGCATGAAGGACGGACCGTAGTAGAAGGCGTCCGAGATCGTCTGCGCCTCCGGCAGATCCATCTGCACACCGGTCTTGATGTCGTCGCGCCCGTAGGAGCGCATGTGCTGGCCGGCGATGTGCCCGTCGAAGACGTTCTTGAAGTACTCGGGCATCTGGAAGTGCACGTAGAAGAAGTGCGCCATATCGACGACGTTGTCGACGATCTCACGGCAGTGCGATCCCTCGACGTGGATGGTCGTCCACGTCCAGTCGCTCCACTGCCCGTCCTCGTAGCCCTCGATCTCGGGGATCGCGAGCTCGGGAGTGGGCTCACTACCCTGCGGGCAGTGCCAGACGAACAGAACGCCGTTGCGCTCCATCGTCGTCCACGCCTTGGTACGGCCGAGCTTCGGCGTGCGGCGCGCGTACGGCACCGCTTCGCAACGGCCCTGGCCGTTCCAGCGCCAGTCGTGGAACGGGCACGCGATGGTGTCGCCCTTGATCTCGCCGCGCGCGAGGTTGCCGCCCATGTGCCGGCAGAAGGCGTCGAGCACGTGCAGCTTTCCTGCCGTGTCGGCGAAGACCACCAGGTCGGTGCCGAACACCTTGACCTGATGCGGCTTTCCGTCACGGAAGTTCTTGGCGAGGCCGATGCAGTGCCATCCGCGCGCGAAGCGGGTGGGGTTGGTACCGGGATCGATGTTGCGGATCTCGATCCGCTCCTGGGGGACGGTCATGGTTTCTCCTGGGCTGGCAAGGGGTGAAGGCGAACGGCGGTCACCGGGCTGAGGTGACTGCCTCCGTGGAAGCGAGAGGAGCGATGGCGGGGTCGACTCGGTGGCCGGTCCGGATCACCCCGTCGGACACCGCCTCGTCCACCGTGCGGTCGAGTGCCTCACAGCGCATCACGTAGGCACCGGGACCGCACGCGGCGGCGGCCGCGATCTCGCGGCATGCCTGCCTGGCCTCGTCGGACCACTGGATACTGGTATGAGCGGGGCTGTACTTCGCGACGAGCACGCGAGCGTCACAGGTGTGACAGGCGAGCGACTGCATTGTTTCCGGTTCCCTTCCTCGGATGAGTCGAGAGTAGGAACCGCGATGTGGGCGGCGACACAGCTTTTCAGCCCAGCGGGACAATCGCTCTTCCACCGATCTCCCGGCGACTGCGTCAACGTGGGAGTAGGCGGGGGATGCGGACGCGGAAGGTCGAGCCGGCGCCCTTCTCCGACTCCACCTCCACCTTCCCGCCGTGCGCCGCGACCAGCGCTGCGACGATGGACAGACCCAGACCGCTCCCGCCTGATGCGCGGGTGCGGGAGGCGTCAGCGCGGTAGAAGCGTTCGAAGACGCGCTCGCGGTCGTCGGGGTCGAGGCCCGGGCCGGTGTCGGCGACTTCCAGAACAGCATCGGTGTCCGCGGTACCCACCCGAACGGTGACATCGGCGTCGGGTGGGGTGTGGGTCAGCGCGTTGGTGACGAGATTACTCAGCACCTGACGCAGACGGGCGTCGTCACCGAGAACCTCGGGAGTGCCTGGGCCGTCGATGATGTCGAGGGTGATGGCCCGTTCGGGTGCGACGGCACGCGCGTTGTGCACCGCGTCGGCGGCGACGGCGAGCAGGTCCACCGGGGAGCGGTCGAGCGGGCGTTGTTCGTCGAGTCGCGCGAGCATGAGCAGGTCTTCGACGAGCAGACCCATGCGGCGGGCCTCGCGTTCGATGCGTTCCATGAGCATGCCGGTGTCGGTGCTCGCGCCCTGCCGGTACAGCTCGGCGAAACCGCGGATGGTGGTGAGCGGGGTGCGGAGTTCGTGACCGGCGTCGGCGACGAAGCGACGCATCTTCTCCTCCGAGCGTCTCGCCGACTCCTCGGATGCCGCGGTCGCTGCGAATGCCGATTCGATCCTGCCCAGCATCGCGTTGAAGGTCACCGACAACCGGCCGATCTCGGTACGGGGATCGCCCTCGGGTACCCGCTCGCTGAGGTCGCCTTCGGCGATCGCTGCAGCGGTGCGCTCGACCTCGTCCAACGGACGCAGACTCATACGCACAACGACGCCGCCGGCCACCGCCAGCGCGACCAGCACGACGGCACCGATCACCGTCTGCAGCACGACGAGCCTGTCCACCGTCTCTTCGGTCTCGGCGAGGCTCATGCCGACCGTCGTCACGACACCCGACGCGTTCTCGGTGCTCATCACCCGCCAGTGCGGACCGTCGTCGCCCACGGCCCCGACGGTGACCGGCCTGCCCGTCGGGTCGTTCGCCACGTCGGGGGCGGTCGACTCGTCGTTGACGACGAACAGCACCCGGCCGTCGGCGTCGACGGCCTGCACGTAGAAGGGGCTCGGTGGTCGCCGGGAGTTGGGGGCGTCCAGCGGGGGCGCCGGTGGTGGTCGGTCGGGTCGCGCCCAGGTGCGTGCGGCCTCCTCGAGGTCGCGGTCGACACGCGAGAGCAGGGAGTTCTGCAGAGCCGACGTGACCGCGACACCCGACGCGAGCAGACCTATGCCGGCCAGGAGCACCAGGGCGGCCACCAGCGTCCAACGGAGTGGCAGCGCCCGTAGGCGGTTCATGTGCGGGGTTCCCGCATCACATAGCCGACGCCGCGCACGGTGTGGATGAGGGGGACGTCGCCGGTGTCGACCTTGCGTCGCAGATACGACACGTACGACTCGACCACCCCGACCTCACCGCCGAAGTCGTAGTTCCACACGTGTTCGAGGATGCGGGGCTTGCTCAGCACCGTCCCGGCGTTGAGCATCAAGTACCGCAGCAACGTGAACTCGGTGGGCGACAGCGACACGGGTTTGCCGGCCTTGAAGACCTCGTGGGTGTCCTCGTCGAGTTCGAGGTCGGCGAAGGTGATGCGCGAGCTGCGTTCGGCCTCGGACACCTTGCCGGCGCGACGCAGGATCGTGCGCAGCCGGGCGATGACCTCTTCGAGGCTGAACGGTTTGGTGACGTAGTCGTCGGCGCCGAGCGTCAGCCCCGCGACCTTGTCCTCCACGGCGTCCTTCGCGGTGAGGAACAGAACGGGCGCGTCGATGCCGTCGGCGCGCAGGCGACGCAGCATGCCCATGCCGTCCATCCCGGGCATCATCACGTCGAGGATCACCGCGTCGGGCCGGAAGCGACGCGCCTTGTCGAGTCCTTCGGCGCCGTTGCTCGCGGTCTCCACCTCGAAGCCCTGGAACTTCAGGCTCACGGACAGCAGTTCGACGATGCTGGGCTCGTCGTCGACGACGAGCACGCGCGCTTCGGGAATCCGGTCGGTCACGCATCGATTGTCGCGGGTGAGGCTGACGCCCCGCTCGAGGAAGCCTGGCAGTTTCCTGTGAGTCTCCCGATTGCCAGCGAACTGCCAGGAAACCTCCAAGGCTCCTCGAGGTGACGGGTGTGTGCTGTCGGGGTGAACAACGGCTTCCAGCAGACCGCGAGCAAACTGCACGCGTTCAACCGGTACGAGATCAAGTACTTCGTCGACGAGATGAAGGTGCCCGAGCTGCGGCGCGAGCTCGCCGCCCGGATGGACACCGATCCGCACTCCCCACACGGCGGGTATCCGGTGACGTCGCTCTACTACGACACCCCGGATCTGCGGTTCTACTGGGAGAAGATCGAGGGCCTGAAGTTCCGCCGCAAGGTGCGCATGCGGCTGTACGGAGATCCGGCCGCGTGCACCGACGACACTCCCGTGCAGGTCGAAATCAAGCAGCGCGTCAACCGGGTGACCCAGAAGCGTCGCACCGCCCTCCCCTACGGCGTCGCCCTGCGATGGCTGAACGGACGTGAGGACATCGAGTGCGACGACTCGCAGCGGCCGTTCGTGAACGAGGTCTCCGGCCTCATGGGGAATCTGGATCTGCGACCGATCGTGACGACCGGCTATCTGCGCGAGGCGTTCGTCGGACGCGACGCCGACCTCGGCCTGCGCGTGACGATCGACCACAAGGTGCACGGCCGCGACCGCGACTTCCACTTCGCGTCCGGCGCCGAGAACCGCTTCATCATCCCGCCGAAGCTGGCCATCGTGGAACTCAAGGCCAACGAGCGGGTGCCCTACTGGGCGACGGATCTGACGGCGCGGCTGGACATGTCGGTGATCCGGGTGTCGAAGTACTGCCAGTCGGTCGAGGCGTTCGGGCTCGCACCCCGGTCCCGTTTCGGCGCACCGGAATTGGTGCTGCCGGACGGCTTCGATGCGCGGGTACCCGCAGATCTTCTTTCCACCGAACCGATTCCGGTTCGCTGACTTTCCCTTTTCCGAAACAAGGACGGATATGAATTTCGATTTCCAGGATCTCAGTGGCACGTTCACGACCTTCGACATCGTGGTGTCGCTGGCGTTGTCGTTCGTGCTGTCGAGTGTGATCGCGTGGGTCTACCGCTACACGCACAAGAACGTCTCCTACAGCCAGTCCTACGTGCAGACGCTGGTGCTGGTCGGCATGGTCATCGCACTCATCATGCTGGTGGTCGGATCGAACATCGCCCGGGCGTTCGCTCTCGTCGGCGCGTTGTCGGTGGTGCGATTCCGCAACGCCATCAAGGAAACCCGTGATGTCGGGTTCATCTTCCTGGTGATGGCCATCGGCATGACCACCGGTACCCGCTTCTACGTGCTCGCCATCGCGGCGACCGTCGCGATCTGCCTCGTACTGCTGATCATGAACAAGTTCAACTGGTTCAAGCTCGACGTGCAGCGTCAGGTGGTCAAGGTGCAGGTGCCGCCGGAGCCCGCCTACACCAGCACCGTCGAGGACGTTCTCATCAAGCACTGCAGTGAATACGAGCTGGTGTCCACCGAATCCGTCCGCGCCGGCGCCCTGGTGGAGCTGTACTACACGGCTCAGTTGAAGAAGGGCACGAGCTCGAACGACCTGATCGCCGCTCTGAGCGCCGTCAACGCCGGCCAGCGGGTGAGCGTCCTGACCGGATACGACCAGACCGACCTGTGATGACGGCACCGACCCCGCGGCGCCGTTTGCGGCACCGGATACCGACCTCACTGCGTCGGCACTGGAAACTGCCGGTGGCGTTCATCGCGTTCGTCGCGATCGTGGCCACGGCATTCGGAACGACACGCGTGCGGCCCTACATCACCGGCGACCCGACGATCATTTCCTCGGATATCACCGAGAACGTCTCCGGCACAGTCGATTTGTTCGACACCTCCGTCACACACGAGTTGTCGATCGAGATCGGCGACGCCGAGTACGACGACATGATCTCCGCATACGAGAAGGACGGCGACAAGGAGTGGGTGGTCGCCGATGTGATCATCGACGGCACCCGCATCGACGACGTCGGTGTGCGACTGAAGGGCAACTCGACGCTGCGCGGCCTGCAGGGCGAGAACGGTGAAGGCCCGGGCGGCTTCGGACCCCCGGAAGGATTCGAACTGCCCGAAGGCTTCGAGTTGCCCGAAGGCTTCGATCCGGCACAAGGCCCACCCGAGATGGAGGGCATGACTCAGGTGGACCCGGAGGATCCGACCTCGCTGCCCTTGCTGATCCGTTTCGACAAGTACGTCGACGGTCGCGCCTATCAGGGCATGACCGAGCTGTCGGTGCGGCCCGGCTCACCGGTGCTCAACGAGGCGATGGCGTTGTCGCTCACCGCCGAGACCGATCAGCCCACCCAGCGGTACGCGTACACGGTGTACTCGGTCAACGACAGCGCCACCGCGACGCGACTGGTGCTCGAGCATCCCGACGAGCAGTACGCCAACTCGCTGTTCGACTCCCCCGGCTATCTCTACAAGGCCGATGCGTCGTCGCGGTTCGAGTACGTCGGCGACGACCAGTCGGACTACGCCGACCAGTTCGAGGAGATCAATGCCGCCGATTCCGGGACGCTGCAACCGATCATCAGCTTCCTGAAGTGGATGGACTCTGCCGACGACGCCGAGTTCGACGCGCACCTCGCCGACTGGGTCGACGTCGAGTCCTTCGCCCGGTACGTCGCCACCCAGAACCTGCTCGTCAACTTCGACGACATGGCCGGACCCGGTCAGAACTACTACCTCTGGTACGACCTCGACACGAAGAAACTGTCGGTGGTCTCGTGGGATCTGAACATGGCCATGCAGGGCGATACGTCCGCCGGCCCCGACGACACCATCTCCATGATGGGCGGCACAGGGCCGGGTGGTCCCCCACAGGGCATGCCGGGCGGCGCGCCACCCGAGGGGATGCCTCAGGGCATGCCACCCGGAATACCGGGAGGCGACGGTGGAGGTCGCAGCCCAGGCGGCGGCAATACCTTGAAGACCCGTTTCCTCGACTCCGACGCCTTCGCGGAGATCTACCGCCAGGCGTACCAGGAACTGTCCGAGCAGATCTACGGCAACGGTCTGGCGCTCGAGGTCCTCGACGAGGTGGCGGCGTCGGTGCCGACCTCCGACGGACTCACCGCCGCGGCGCTGCAGGAGAGCGTCGACTCGATGCGCTCGTGGATCGAGGAACGCACCCAGGCACAGCTTCAGTGGATCCAGCCCCGCTGAGCGGGGTCGGATCCACCGAAGTTACGGATACTGTCGGCCCATGACTTCCGAAGAGATCCTGCTCGTCGAGCAGCGCGATTCCGTCCGCATTCTCACCTTCAACCGCCCGGAGGCGCGGAATGCGCTGAGCTCGGCGCTCATCGATGCCCTGCGCACCGAGATCGCCGCCGCGGAGGTGGATGACGAGACGAACGTCGTGGTCCTCACCGGCACCGACCCGGCCTTCTGCGCCGGACTCGACCTGCAGGAACTCGGAGAAAGCGGAGGCAACCTGTCGCTGGTCTCCGGCGCCGACCTCCCCGTCGGTCATCCATGGAAGCCCATCTCCAAGCCGATCATCGGTGCGGTGAACGGTGCCGCCATCACCGGCGGTCTCGAAATGGCGCTCGCGTGCGACTTCCTCATCGCGTCCGAGCGCGCCCGCTTCGCCGACACCCACGCGCGCGTCGGTGTCCTGCCGGGGTGGGGACTCACCCAGCGCCTGCCCGCGGCGGTGGGTCCTGGCTTCGCGCGTCGCATGAGTCTGTCCGGCAACTTCGTCGGAGCCGAAGAGGCGCTGCGCGCGGGCCTGGTGACACAGGTCGTCGCGCACGACGAACTGCTCGACACCGCGGTGGAGCTCGCGCGGACGATCGCAGGCAACGACCAGCCGGGTGTGCGGGCGTTGCTCGCGTCGTACCGGCGCGCGGAGGAGCACGTCGTCGAACCTGCTCTGCGAGTGGAGCAGCAGACCTCGGAAGCGTGGATGCGGGAGTTCTCGCCGTCGCGGGTCGCCGAGCGACGGGCTGCGGTGATAGAACGCGGAAAGTCCCAGAACGCCGTGAATCCCAAGTCCTGAAACGCCCATAATTAAAGGACATTCCGGGTTAATCGGACAGATTTATCACGGAAGGATAACAACTAGTGACGGCAGGTAACAGGCTCTGACACCTTCGCGAAGTATGGGACGGAAGTGAATTGATCTTGCGGATCTTTCACTTCCCGCGTCCGTTCGCGGGCGTGCCCATCCACATCAACACGGAGGTATTCCTATGCTGCTCGGTTCTCTCGCCGCCACCGTCGGTGCTGCCGTCGCCGGCCTTCTGACCCCGGTCCTCGGTCTGCTCGCGGGCCTCGGCATCATTCTCTGATATCCGCCCGGATCGACTCCGCGCCCGCACTCCCCCTGTGTGCGGGCGCGGTTCGATCTATTCGGACGGATCCACCTCAGGAGTCCGAAAAACCGTGTCCTCGTCACGCTTTTCGGACATCCGCTTCTCGAGTTCGTCCTTCTCGCGCTGCGCCATCTCGGGGTCGACGTCCTCACCCGGGACGGGTCCGGGATCTGTGGCCGGCGCGCCCTGACCGGGATCGGCCGCGTCGATCTCGTTCGAGCCGGTGTTCTTGATCGGGAGAAAAGGTTCCATGCTTGCCATGGATACGGATTCCCGACACCGATGCGCGCAAACAATTACTCCGGCAACGGAACGTTCTGCAGTCGCAGCTGACCGCGAGCAAGGACCTTGCCGGTCGCGGTGTCGGTGATGATCACCAGCCACAGCTGCTGAGTCCTGCCCTGCTGCAACGGTTCTGCCGTGACCGACGCGCGGCATCCTGTCGTCGAGCGCAGGAAGTCGGTCGAGTTGTTGACGCCGACGGCGAACTGACCGCGCTCGAGTACCGCAGCGCTTGCGCCGATGCTGCCGGCAGTTTCGACGATGGTCGCGTAGAGCCCACCGTGCACGACTCCCCACGGGGTGTGGTGGTCGGGGCCCAGGTCGACGTATCCGGTGACCTTCGTTCCGGTGGCTTCCTCGACGACGAAGCCACTCGCCTCGACGAAGCGGCTCGGCGGCTTCTGCCCGTAGTCCTCGATGGTCGGACGGGCCTCGGTAGTTCCGGTCATGACAACTCCTCGTTCACGCTGACTTCGATAACCACAGTTAGCCACCGCAGAGGTCTGACTGTCAAGGATTAAGTCAGCTACCCTGTGGGCATGCAGTGGCTCGACTACAGCACCGACAACTGCTCGGTCCAGCGCACGATGGACGTCATCGGCGAGAAATGGACGATGATCGTTCTCCGCGAAGTGTTCAACGGCGTGCGACGTTTCGAGCAGATGCGTCGGCACACCGGCATCTCCGACCCCGTGCTGTCGGCCCGGCTGCGCACCCTCGTAGACGCCGGAATCCTCGACACCGTCCCCTACCGCGAGGAAGGCCGCCGCACGCGCAACGAGTACCGGCTCACCGACAAGGGCCGCGATCTCTACCCGATCCTCGTCGCCCTGCTCCAATGGGGGGACAAGTATTGCGCCGACCCTGAGGGTCCGTCGCTGCTCATCGAACACCGCGACTGCGGCGCTCCGGTCGAAACGGTCGTGCAATGCGCCCACGGCCACGGTCCGCTACGGCCGAGCGAATCGCAGACCCGGCCGGGTCCGACCGCGCGAAAACTCCCCGAGGGCACGAAAACATAACGAAGTGGATTTTCGATCCGCGGCAGTGTTTCGCGCCGAGGCGGTGGGTACTCCTGGCTCAGCGTCCCGGTGCGGACGCAGTCCGGATAACCGAACGACAGGAGGAACACATATGCACTTTGGATCTCTTGCGCTCCTCGGCGGACTGCCTGCGAAACCGGGCATCGCCCACTGAGCCGGCGCACGCCGCGTCCGCATCCGTGATGGGTGCGGACGCGGTCGTATGTGCGATGAATTTTCTGTGCGATGAATTTCTCGGGCGGCGCGGGTCGGTATGGTCACCGACCCAGAAGGAGCCGACATGCCCGAATTCGTCACCCACTCGATCGACGTCCCCGGCGCGACTCTCGTCTACGACATCCGCACCGTCCCCGGCGACACCACCCCGCTGCTGCTCGCCGGATCCCCGATGGACGCGAGCGGCTTCACCGGCCTCGTCTCCTACCTCGACGACCGGACGGTGATCACCTACGACCCGCGCGGCACAGGCCGCGGCACACGCACCGACACGTCGATGCAGTCCACCCCCGCCCTGCACGCCGACGATCTGCACCGGATCCTCGTCGAACTCGATCTCGGTCCCGTCGACGTCTTCGCCAGCAGCGGCGGCGCAGTCAACGCGCTCGAACTCGTCTCGCGCTATCCGGAGCAGGTGCGCACGCTGGTCGCGCACGAACCGCCGATCGTCGAACTGCTGCCCGATCGCATCGGGGCCGAAGCGGTGTGCGACGACATCCGCGATACCTATCAGCGCAGCGGCCTCGGGCCGGCCATGGCCAAGTTCATCGCCCTGGTCAGTTATGAAGGTGAGCTGACCTCCGATTATCTCGACCGGCCCGCTCCGAACCCGTCCGACTTCGGCCTGCCCACCGAGGACGACGGGACCCGCGACGACGTGTTGCTGGGCCAGAACTGGATGTCGTGCACGGGTTACCACCCCGATCTCGATGCTCTGGCGAACGCGTCCACGCACATCGTCGTCGCAGGTGGTCGCGAGTCGGTACGCCAACTGTGCGGCCGCGCCTCGGCAGCGCTCGCCGAGCGGCTCGGCACGAATCCGACGCTGTTCCCCGGCGATCACGGTGGCTTCATGGGCGCCTCAGAGGGTATGCCCGGCGATCCTGAAGCTTTCGCCGCCGTGCTCCGCGACGTGCTCCAACCGAGCCGCGTGTAATCCGCCCGATCCGCTCCCGCGCGCGTCGCGGTTCCCGCTTTCCGGAGGTCACCATGACCGAACCGCACTCCGGCCGTCCACCCGTGGTCGACCTCGCGACCTGGCAGGCCGCGCGCGACGAACTCCTCGTTCGCGAGAAAGCCCACACCGAGGAAGGCGACGCCATCGCCGCGGCTCGCCGACGACTCCCGATGGTGGAGTTCGACGGAACGGTCGAGGTGGTCGGGCCCGACGGCCCGGTCCCCTTCCTCGACCTCTTCCAGGGTCGCAACGAACTCGTCGTCTACAAGCACATGTGGTACGACGGCGCACCCCCGCAGGGGCAGTGCGAGGGGTGCACCACCACGGCCTGGCACGTCCGCGACGCCGTCTACCTCAATGCTCGCGGCGTGTCGCTCGCATTCGTCACCACCGGCCCGTGGGAGGAAGTGGCAGCGTTCGTCGAGTTCATGGGCTACACGCAGCCCTGGTATTCGGTGCGCGACCTCGACGAACCCGTGGGCGGAGCGATGGGTTATCTCACCTCCTATCTCCGGGACGGAGACCGGACCTTCCTCACCTACTCCACGACGGGTCGCGGCACCGAACGGGCCAACAGCTCGGCCGGCCTGCTCGACATGACCCCGTACGGGCGCGGCGAGAGGTGGGAGGACAAACCCGAGGGGTGGCCGGAGGGGAACGACCCGTGCTGGTTCTGGCGCGCCGACGCCGACGGCAACGCGACATGGGACGAGACGAGCCGCCCGGTGCCGCAGTGGATCCGGCCCGGTGCGACTCCCGTCGAGACCCTCGGGAGGCAGGGCAACTGGCACTGACCATCCGCGACCGGTACTGGTCACACCGACGGTGCCGCGCGCCTACCGTGGAACGAGGTGTTCCCGACGAAGGAGTGTGCGTGGCGGAATCGTCCGGGTCGAATCGTCCCGAGTCCGAATGGAACGGCCGGGATTGGTACGTGAACTTCGGCGAGCGCAGCCCGTCACGGAATTGGGACGACGGCCGCCGTTACGGTTTCGTCGCCGCCGGCGGTGGCCGCTGGTATTCGGATTCCTTGCAGGAGTTGCCGGTCGGTGGCCACGTCTTCGTCTACATCCCGAGGAGTGGGTACGTGGGCATCGGCGTCGTGACCGGCCCGGCGGCTCCGGCCGACGAGGCGACGCTCGTCGTCGACGGTCGGCCGGTACCGTTCCGCAGCCTCGACCTGAAGGCGCCGTACATCCACGAGAGCGAGGGCACGGACCCGCACGAGGACCACCGCGAGTGGATCGTACCGGTGCAGTGGACGCACACCGTCGCACGCGAGGATGCCTTCCGCATCCCGGGCCTGTTCGCGAACCAGAACTCGGCGTGCCGTCTGCGTCACCGCTTCACCGTCGACACCGTGACGTCGTTCTTCGAGAGCGATCCGGATCGGGAATCGGACTCCGCGCTCGCCTAACTCGAATCCGACGAGTGCAACCGCCACGGCACACTCGTCACCATCACCCCGGGCTGGAACAACAGGCGACTCTTGAGCCTCAGCGCGCTCTGATTGTGGAGCAGGTTCTCCCACCAGTGCCCGACGACGTATTCGGGGATGAAGACGGTGACCACATCACGCGGTGAGTTGCCCCGCACCCGTCTGACGTAGTCGAGCACCGGTCGTGTGATCTCCCGATACGGCGATTCCAGGACCTTCAGCGGAATCGTGATGTCGCTGGCCTCCCATTCGCGCACGAGAGCACGGGTGTCCTCCTCGTCGACGTCGACGGTGATCGCTTCGAGGGTGTCGGGATGGGTGGCCGAGGCGTACGCGAGCGCGCGACGAGTCGGGTGATGCAGTTTGGCCACGAGCACGATCGAATACGTGCGGCTGGGCAGCAGGCCGTCCCAGTTGCCGGCGTCGAGTTCGACGGCCACGCGTCGGTAATGGTGGTTCACGGCCCGCATCGTCACGAAGACGGCCACCATGGCGAGGATCGCGATCCACGCACCGGCAACGAATTTCGTGATGAGCACGATGACCAGGACGGTCCCCGTCATCACCAGACCCATACCGTTGACGACGCGCGAGCGCTGCATTCTCCGGCGGTGACGTGGGTCGGTTTCGGTGACCAACAGGCGGGTCCAATGACGCACCATGCCGGTCTGGCTCAACGTGAAGGAGACGAACACCCCGACGATGTAGAGCTGGATGAGATGGGTGACCTCGGCGTCGAACACCCAGACGAGCACGATCGCCGCGAGGGCCAGGAAGACGATGCCGTTACTGAACGCCAGCCTGTCGCCTCGGGTGCGCAGTTGCGTCGGCAGGTGTTTGTCCTGCGCGAGGATCGACGCAAGGACCGGGAAACCGTTGAATGCGGTGTTGGCGGCGAGGACGAGGATCAACGCGGTCACGGCGGTGACGAGGTAGAAGCCGAGGGGGAAGCCGGTGAAGACCGTCTCGGCGACCTGCGCGACCAGCGTCTTCTGATGGTATCCCTCCGGCGCCCCGAGCACTTGCGTCGCGGGGTCGGCGGCGACGACGACGCCCAGCCGCTCGGCGAGGACGATGATGCCCATCAGCAGCGTGATCGCGATGGCACCCAGCATCAGCAGCGTGGTGGCGGCGTTGTGCGATTTCGGTTTCCGGAAGGCCGGCACCCCGTTGCTGATGGCCTCCACTCCCGTCAGGGCCGCGCATCCCGACGAGAACGCGCGGGCGAGAAGAAACGCGAAGGCCAGTCCGGCCAGGTGTGATTGTTCGGCGGCCAGTTCGTAGTGCGACGACTCGGCGCGCAGCGGGGCGTCGAACACGACGAGACGCACGAAACCCCAGACGAGCATCACCCCGATGCAGAACATGAATGCGTAGGTGGGGATGGCGAAAGCTGTGCCCGCTTCGCGGAGTCCCCGCAGATTGACTGCGGTGAGGAGAGTGATCGCGACGATCGCGAACAGCACCTTGTGGTGTTCGACGAAGGGGATCGCCGACCCGATGTTCTGGGCCGCCGACGAGATCGACACGGCGACGGTCAGCACGTAGTCGACGATGAGCGCGCTGCCCACCGTCAGGCCGGCCATCGCTCCGAGGTTCTTCGTCGCTACCTCGTAGTCGCCACCCCCGGACGGGTAGGCATGCACGTTCTGCCGATAGCTCGCGACCACGACGACCAGGACGACGGCGACGGCGAGACCGATCCAACCGGAGAACGCGTAGGCGGACAGGCCCGCCACCGACAGCACGAGGAAGATTTCCTCCGGTGCATAGGCGACGGACGACAGGGCGTCGGACGCGAACACCGGCAGGGCTACGCGTTTCGGCAACAGAGTGTGGCCGAGGGTGTCGCTGCGCAGCGGCCTTCCCAGCAACATCCGTTTGGTGACGTTGTCACGGCCCTTGTGGATGGTTACGGCCACGACCATCGACTCCTGTCCGGCGCATACCCGCGCACGCAGAAGCGAACGGTACGCTTGTATTACCACGCTCGCCACGGGTGCAGATAGAGCGAATTCACCCCGTCGATCACCCGTCGGCAACGTTGGCAGATGAAAGAATCGTGGGTAGCGTGGAGTCGTTGTTGCTCCTCGCAACAAAGCGTGCCGCGTCTCCTCCCCTTTGACACGGCACGGACGGACCCCGTCGGCCCCTCCCCTCGTTAAGCCGACGGGGTTCTCTCATTGATTCCCGCCCGTATGGCGGTTCACACGTTTTCGTACAGAACGGTCCGTTTTACGGATTTTGCGGTGATCCCGTGCAGCGGCAGCAGAACTTGACTCCTTCACCGTGCGCGCGGTCGACTGCTTTCCTTCACCACGCTCACGATCCGGAGAACCCCGATGACCGATTCCATCCTCGAGCTCTACGTCGACGACGGACTGTCCGACGAGGAAATCGATCAGCAGAGGGCCACCTACGGTCCGCTCACCGAGGACGTGCGCGAGCTGATCCAGCTCGCACTGCAGACCCGTGTGGATGCCGACGATGTCGAGCGGGCACGGGAACATCTCGCAGCCGCGCGCGAGATCCTCGAACGCGACCGGGAGAACGGCCCGTACGGCACCCGGTTCAACGACTCGGGCCGATTCCGTAACTGGGGAAACGCCGCAATTGGCCTGCGCAACGCCATCGCCCCGATCGGCGACATCCACGAGGACGACGACGGACGTGTGTGGACGGAGGTCCACCTCGGTCCCGTCTACGAGGGGCCGGCCGGGCACGTGCACGGCGGGGTCTCCGCGCTGCTGCTCGACCAGATCCTCGGCGACGCCGCGCGCATCTCGGGATATCCGGGGATGACGGGCACGCTCACCATCCGCTACCGCAAGCGCACCCCTCTCGGCGCTCTGCGCGTGGAGGCGAAACTCGACCGCGTCGAAGGGCGCAAGGCGTTCGTCGTCGGGCACATCGCCGACTCGGAGGGGATCTGCGTGGAAGCAGAGGGCATCTTCATCGCGCCGGTGTGGATGGTGCAGCAGCGCGACTCGTTCGCGGAGCCCCCGAGGCCCGAATAAGCTCACAACCGAAAAGTGAGGCTCACAACGCCATGGGTCGACCACCAGGGTTGTGAGCCTCACCTGCGCGTTGTGAACCTCGGGACGAGGCAACTCTTCCGTCGGCGCTCGCATAATGGCAATATCACTCTCATGAGCGAGAATAGCATTTCCGCAAGCCTGGGGCCGTCGGTGACCATGAGTCAGCACACCTTCACCGCCGACTTCGGCCTGACGTCGCTCCAGGTGAGCAAGGAACGCGCCGTCATGCGCGTCGACCTGCACGACAAGCTGCGCAACGACGCCGGCGCCGCAGCACTCGGGATGCTCACCACCGTGGTCGACATCGTCACGTCCACCCCCGCTCTCGCCGCGTGCAGCCCGGACTGGACGGCGACGCAGGACCTGTCCATCCACACCTCCGAACCCCTCACCGAAGGGCCGGTCGTCGTCGATACCCACCTGGTGCGCATCGGCAAGAAGACCGTGCACGTCGCCGCGGAGATCTTCGACGGGTGCGGCATCACCGACATGGGTGAGCTCGTCACCGCCCTCGACGACGGCGCGCTGCGCCCGGCAGGACGCGGCCTCGTCACCTTCGCGCGACTCCCCCGCGCCGCAGCGGCCGGCTCGGACCACTACAACCCCGGCGAGTGGGTGGGCGCCATCCGCGAGTATCCCAGCGAACACGTCGAAGGATCGATCTACTCCCGTCTGGGGATGCGCACCCTCGACGCACAGACCGGCGTACTCGAGCTCGACCTCACTCCGTTCGTGGCCAATATGATCGGCACCATCCAGGGTGGCGCCCAGGCACTGCTCGCCGAGCACGCGGCGCACACCGTCCTCCCGGGTTTCGTGGCCACCGACATCCAGGCCCACTACCTGTCGCAGGTGAAGGTGGGGCCGGCACGGTCGCACGTCACAGTGGTCCGTGAGACGAAGGACCACGCGGTCGTCGACGTCCGCCTCGTGGACGCCGGAGCCGACGATCAGGTGCTCGCCCTGACGACGGTCACCCTGCAACGCCTGAGCTGATACCCATGTTGCGAGAGTCACGACTTGCGACTCGGTGGGCCCGGTTCCTCCGCCAGTACAGTTGATCGATATCCGGCAGGAGCGAGAGGAGTCGACCGTGCAGAATGCCGTGTTCTACTCGCTCGTCGCGATGTGCTCGTTGTTCGCCTCGTCGACCTGGTGTCTTTCGCGCCCTCATCTGCTGTCGAGCGCGGCCGCGCTCGTGGCCTCCGGACTCTGGGTGCTGATGAACGGCCCTCTCGAGGGGCGCGTGCTGTACTCGGTGACCCCGAACCACGGGTTGACCGAAGCCGATCTGCTCTCGGGAGTGGGTGTGTGCATTGCCGCCTGGGGGCTCTGGGCGACGCGGAACCGCCGACGTCGTCGGCGTTCGCAGCGGCCGTCGTCGTACCGCCGGCATCCGGACGGGTCCCGAGCGATGCCGACCCCCGTCTTTCCTGCGCAGAGCGATACCGAAACCGGTCCCATCCGTCGCAAAGCAGGATGAACGTTCCGGTTCGGGTCCGAGAAGATTTCTCAGGTCTCGTTTCAGTATCGACCCTGGACGAGTGCCCAGACGTCACCTAAGCTCCAAAGCGGCCACGGCGTAGGTGGCCGTGTCTCCCTAGAGTCCTCCCCGACACAGGAGATACAGCGCGAGGCCCCGCCGGCTCCTCCCCTCGATTCGCTGGCGGGGCCCTTCCCTGTCTGCCTCCCCGACGACAGGGGCAGATCGAATGGTAATCGGGTCCCCTCGTCCGATTCGTCCTGTGTTGGGACGAAACGCCGGGCAACCCTGTGACCTTCGTCTCTGCGGCGCTGTTCACAGCATAGAGCAATCTGCTCACTTGCGTGCATAGATCTTTCTCGGAATTCACCGAAGGTCGAGTCGCAGAGTCTGTTCTGCAACTTTCGCGCGCTTCGTACACTTTCCTCAGGCGCGATCCGTCAGTTCCGTGTGCCCGGCCTGACGTGCGCAGTGCGCGCAGCAGTAGACGGCCTCCGCCGACTCCACGCCGTGCCCGAGGATGCGGCAGTGGCAGTGGGCGCACTGCGGTGCCATCGCGGTGATCGCGCACTCGAAACTGTCGAAGGTGCCCGAGACATCCCCACGCGTGAGGGTGAAGGTCTTGTCGTAGTCGTTGCCGCACGTGTCGCAGGTGGCCATGACTCTCCTCCTCTTCCGGCATCGCGACCGGACGGCGTCCGGTCTCCTTCCGATCGGGTACCCGCAACCGCCGGAACACACGAGCCCGCCCGCACCGATTCGGTGCGGGCGGGCTCGTGGACGACGGATCTATACCGGTTCGGGTTCCTTCGCTTCGTGCTTCGCAGCTTCCTGCTGCGCGGCCTCGAGCTTCAGGCGCTGTCCGAGCACCGACTTGCGGCGACCGTAGACGAAGTAGATCGCCACGCCCAGGACCATCCAGACGGTGAATCGGATCCACGTCTCGACCGAGAGGTTGAGCATGAGCCAGCCGCAGGCGAGGACCGCGAGGATCGGGACCAGCGGCACGAGCGGCACCCGGAATCCGCGGGGCAGGTCGGGGCGGGTGCGACGGAGCACCATCACGCCGACGCACACCAGAACGAAGGCGAACAGGGTGCCGATGTTGACCATCTCCTCGAGCACACCCATGGGGAACACCGCGGCGAGGACGGCCACGACACCACCGACCATCAGGGTGATGCGCACGGGCACACCCTTGTGGTTCGTGACGGCGAGCTTGCGGGTGACGAGTCCGTCACGGGACATCGCGAACAGCACGCGGGTCTGGCCGAGCATCATCACCATCACGACGGTGGTGAGGCCGGCGAGACCGCCGATGTTGATGGCCATCTGCGCCCAGGTGATGCCGTGGGCCTCGAAGGCCGTGGCCAGCGTCGCGCTGCCGTCACCGACCAGCTCGCTGCCGGTGCGCAGGTCGGTGTACTTCACCATGCCGGTGAGCACGAGGGTGACGCCGACGTAGAGGACGGTGACGATCGCCAGCGAACCGAAGATGCCTCGGGGCAGTGCCTTCTGGGGGTTCTTGGTCTCCTCGGCGGTGGTGGCGACGACGTCGAAGCCGATGAAGGCGAAGAAGACCAGGCTCGCCGCGGCGAGGAGGCCGTACCAGCCGTAGGTGCTGCCGCCCGCGCCGGTGAGCGCCGAGAACAGCGACTGGTGCAGACCGGACGCGGTGCTCTCCGCTTCCTCGGGCTGCGGGACGTACGGCGAGTAGTTGGACTTGTCGATGTAGAAGATGCCGACGACGATGACGAGCAGGACCACCGCGACCTTGATGGCGGTGACGACCGCGGAGACCCGCGACGAGACCTTGGTGCCGATCGCGAGGATGATCGTGATGGCGCCGACGATGAGCAGCGATCCCCAGTCCACCGTGATCGGTCCGAGGTCGATCGACGCGTCTCCGCCGAACATGCCCCCGAGATACATCGACCATCCCTTGGCGACGACCGCGGAGGCGAGGGCGAACTCGAGGATCAGATCCCATCCGATGATCCAGGCGACGAATTCACCGAAGGTGGCATAGGAGAAGGTGTACGCGCTGCCGGCGACCGGTACTGCGGAGGCGAACTCCGCGTAACACAGGGCGGCGAGACCGCACGCGATCGCGGCGAGGACGAACGCCAGCGAGATGGACGGTCCGGCGAGATTGCCGGCGGTGCGGGCGGTGAGGGTGAAGATTCCGGCTCCGACCACGACGGCGACGCCGAACACGGTCAGATCCTTGGCGGTCAGTTCTCGTCGTAGCCGCGAACCGGGTTCATCGGTATCCGCGATCGACTGTTCGACGGATTTGGTCCGCCAGATGCCGACTCCGGGCATTGTGTGCTCCTCGGGGTGATTGCGGCGCCCACCACGCCCGGTCCGGGCGAGGGGTAGGCATGTCGCTCACTTCGCGCGCATTACGTTGCAGCAAGCCGTGTTTGCGTGAGCATTTGATGCAGCAATCATGGCACTGGCTCGTGAAGTGTCAATATCTTTCTGTTCGGCTGAGCATTATGCTCGAGTGGTGACGCGCATCACAACGGAAAGGGTGTCATCGTGTTCAGTCTCGACCGGCTCGACGCAGCTCTCCTCGGAGAGCTCACTCGCAACCCCCGGGCAGGAATCGTCGATCTGTCGGCGAAGCTCGGTGTCGCCCGCAACACCGTGCAGTCGCGCATCAGGAAACTCGAGGAGTCCGGTGCCGTCACCGGATACCGACCGGTCGTCGACCTGCCGAAGCTCGGCGTGCCGCTGCAGGCGTTCATCGGCGCCGAACTCGTCCAGGCACGGATGGGACACGTGATCGCCCAATTGGGGCGATTCCCCGAGGTATTGGAAGTACACGCGACGACGGGCCGGGAGGACCTCCTGATCCGGATGGCCGCGCAGTCCCAGGAGGACCTCCTGCTGGTCCTCGAGCGGATCCACGCCATCGAGGGCGTCGCGCACACCACCACGACGCTCGCGCTCACCACGCCGATCGAGTACCGGACGCAGCCGCTCGTCGAGCACATCACCCGCGATGCGGGGCACGGCCGTTCGTCGTCGCCCGGGCAATCCTGACAGCACGAGAAGGGGAGGCACCTCGCGGTGCCTCCCCTTGTTCCCCTGTGCGGATCAGTTCTCTGTGCGGATCAGGCAGTATCGATGCGCCGCTCGGCGATGCGGTTGGCGGCGGCGCCCGGCGTGACGCCGAGAGTGCCGGAGACGTCGAAGATCTCGGCGGTGCGGTCGAAGATCGACTCCACCCGCTCGCGGACGACCTCGGCGGCGGATCCGTCGACCTCACCGGCGACCTGGATCAGTCCGCCCGCGTTCGCGACATAGTCGGGCACCCAGACGATTCCGCGCTTACCGAGCAGTCCCTCCACCTCGGGCTGCGCGAGCTGGTTGTTGGCCGCACCGCACACGAGACGTGCGTCGAGGTGGGCAGCGGTGGTCGAGGTCAGCGTGCCACCGAGCGCGCACGGGGCGTAGACGTCGGCGGACGAAGCGACGACGTTGTCGGTGACCTGCGCCGGGAACTCGTCGACCACGCGGGCGATCGCAGCGGGGTTCACGTCGGAGACGATCACCTCGGCACCGTCTGCGACGAGCAACTTCACGAGTTCGTATCCGACCTTGCCGAGCCCCTCGACGCCGACCGTACGACCCGCGAGAGTCGTTTGGCCCCAGACCGTCTGCGCTCCGGCGCGCATGGCCTGGAAGACACCGAGTGCGGTCAGCGGTGAGCTGTCGCCGGATCCGCCGGCAGCGACGGTGCGCCCCACGGCATGGGCGGTGTGCCGGCCCACCACGTCGAGGTCCTCCGCGCGGGTTCCCACGTCGGCGGCGGTGATGTAGCGACCACCGAGCGACTCGACGAATCGTCCGTAGGCGGCGAGCAGTTCGTCGGTCTTGTCCGTCTTCGGATCCCCGATGATGACGGCCTTGCCGCCCCCGAGGTCCACGCCCGACACCGCGGCCTTGTAGGTCATGCCCCACGACAGTCGCAGCACGTCCTCGAGCGCCGACATCTCGTCCGCATAGGGATAGAAGCGGGTGCCGCCCAGGGCGGGACCGAGTGCGGTGGAGTGGATCGCGACGATCGCGCGCAGCCCGGTGGCCGCGTCGTGGTGGAAGACGACCCGCTCGTGGGGACGGTCGGTCAGGCGGGCGGAGCGGCCGAACACGCCGTCGGACGTGGTGAACTCGGGGAGGTCGAGGGCAGAAGTGGTCATCGGTGGGTTCCTTTGCAGCAGACGGTGTTCGTGCGTCAGAAGTCGGTGTCGACGCCGAGCTCGGCGAGGCGGGCCCGGTACTGCTCCACGGAGCGGAGCTTGACGTCCTCGTAGCCGCGCACCATGTCGGGCAGAGCCGCGATCTCGACGGCGCGGTCGTAGGAGTCGACGTGCAGGTCGGCGGCGAACCGCTGGATCGTTGCGGTGTAGTGGGCGAGCAGAGCACGCTCGACGCGGCGGACGTGGGCGTAGCCGAAGGGATCAAGCTTCGTGCCGCGCAGACGCTTCGCCTTGGCCAGAGCCTTCAGCACGACATGCGATTTCGGTCCGAAGCCGACCTTCTTCTCGCGGCCGAGTGCACGCAACGCCGGCGGGTGCAGGCGGTAGGTGAGCTTGTGCCCACCGGGGACCTGGCCCTGCACCTCGTCGAGGAAGGCCGGGTCGACGAGCATGCGGGCGACCTCGTACTCGTCCTTGTAGGCGGTGAACTTGAACAGCCCACGGGCGACGGCCTCGCTGAAGTCCGTGCGGTTCGTGACGCGCCGCTCGGCTTCCCAGGCTGCCTGCACCTGCCCGATGTAGCGGGCGGCGAGCGCTTCGCTCTGGAAGTCGATCAGCGACGCGGCGCGGATGCGCACGAGTCGCTCGACCTCACCGGTGAAGGTGGTGCCGGCGAACAGACGCTCCGGCGCGACGGTGGCGGCACGCTCCGGGCGGGCCGGTTCGGTCGCGGCGGCGAAGGCCGCGGGATCCGCGACGGCCACCCGGCCCCACCGGAAGGCGGCGATGTTGGTCGCGACGGCCACACCGTTGATCTCGATGGCCTCCTCGATGGCCTCGGCGGGGATCTCGAGTCCACCGAGCTGATGGGCGGCGCCCACGACGAGGAAGTTCGCGGCCGAGGTCTCACCGAACAGCGCCTGCGCTGCGGCGAGGGCGTCGAAGGAGACGGTCGTGCGGGTCGCGGTGTCGAGGCGGGCGAGCAGGTCCTGCTCGTCGGGGTGCCGGACCGAGCGGTCGTAGACCATGTCGCCCGTGGGGACGCGGCTCGTCGAGGCGACCGCGACGGTCTCCTCCCGGTTCGCGTAGGCGAGGTTCTTCGGCTCGGTCGCGGTGAGCAGGTCGAGCGCGAGCAGAGCGGTGGCACCGCCCGGGCCGACGCGGTTGCCGGGCTCGAGTCCGTCGGCGGCGAAGCGCAGGTGGGAGACCACCGGACCGGCCTTCTGGCTCATGCCGATCTGGTCGAGCGACTCGACCTCGAATCCGGCGCGCAGGGCTGCGGTGGCGAGCACCTGGTTGACGGTGACGATGCCGGTGCCGCCGATGCCCGCGAGGAAGACGTTGCGGGTTCCCTTGGGGGTGTCGATGGCGGCGTCCGGGATGCGGGGCGGGGTCGGAGCCTTGCGCCGCTTCGGCTTCTCGGGCGACGTCTCGACGGTCACGAAGGACGGGCAGTCGCCGTCGAGGCACGAGTAGTCGGTGTTGCAGGAGGTCTGGTCGATGCGGGTCTTCGAACCGAACTCGGTCTCGACCGGCTGCACCGACAGGCAATTGCTCTTGACGCCGCAGTCGCCGCAGCCCTCGCACACCGCTTCGTTGATGACGACGCGGGTGGTGCGGGCGGGCAGGGTGCCGCGCTTGCGCTGACGGCGTGCATCGGCGGCGCAGTGCTGGTCGTAGATGAGCACGGTGACGCCCTCGATCTCGCGCAGCAGCTTCTGTGCCTCGTCGAGCCGGTCGCGGTGCCAGACCTCGGTGCCGCGCGCGAGGGTGCGCTTGCGCAGACGCTTCGGCTCGTCGGAGCAGATGATGATCTTGCGGACGCCCTCGGTGGTGAGCTTGTGGGTCAGCGCCGGGATCTTCAGGGCGCCTTCGGCGTCCTGCGCGCCGGTCATCGCGACGACGTCGTTGTAGAGCAGCTTGAAGGTGATGTTCACACCGGCGGCGACGCACGCCTGCACGGCGAGCTGGCCGGAGTGGAAATAGGTTCCGTCGCCGAGGTTCTGGAACATGTGGCCGATGTCGGTGAACGGCGCCTGGCCGATCCACTGCGCACCTTCGCCGCCCATCTGGGTCAGGCCGGTGACGGCGCTGTCCTTGCGGCCCGAGAGGGTGACGAGGGTGTGGCAGCCGATACCGCCGCCGCCGATCGACCCCTCCGGCAGAGCGGTGGAGCGGTTGTGCGGGCAGCCGCTGCAGAAGTAGGGAGTGCGCTGGGTCGACAGCACCTCGAGCGACAACTGCGGCAGGGGTGCGGGGCCGAGTTCGACGTGGCCGCGCAGCACGCGACGCAGCGGGCCGCGCAGGCGACCGGCGGTGAGCTCACCGTCGACGGGCACGAGCGGGCGACCGTCGGCGTCCTTCTTGCCGACGATCTGCGGGGCGTTCGCGGTGCCGTAGAGGATCTCGCGGATCTGAGTCTCGACGAAGGCGGTCTTGTCCTCGACCACGATCAGTTCGTCGAGGCCGCGGGCGAATTCGCGGACGATCTCGGGGCCGATGGGGTACGGCATGCCGATGCGGAGCAGGCGGATGCCGGCGCGGTGCAGCGCGGCGTCGTCGACGCCGAGGTCGAGCAACGCCTGGCGCAGGGCGTCGAAGGTGGTGCCGGTGGCGGCGAGGCCGACACGGGCCTGCGGCGGGTCGACCTCGATCACGTCGAGGCCGTTGAGGCGGCCGTATTCCTGGACGATCTTCCAGCGCGGCCCGTAGAGGTCGGCCTCGGCGATGACGCTGTCGCCGGGCGCGGCCATGGGGCGCTGCTTGTAGACGAACGGCCGTCCTTCCCATTCGATCTCGGGGACCGTGATGGGCAGGTCGGAGATGGAGCCGTCGACGGACCAGGCGCCGTCGGCGACGTCCGCGACGATCTTGAGGGCGACGAGGCATCCCGAGGCACGCGACAGCGCGACGCCGTGCAGGCCCATCGTGACGATCTCGGCGGCGTTGCGCGGGAACAGGACCGGGATGCCGAGGGCGGCGAGGGACCGCTCGCTGACGGCGGGCACGGTCGACGACTTCGACGCGGGGTCGTCGCCCACCATGAGCAGCACGCCACCGTTCGGGTTCACCCCGTACATGTTGGCGTGACGCAGTGCGTCGGTGGCGCGGTCGAGGCCGGGGCCCTTGCCGTACCAGACGCCGACGACGCCGTCGTGGGTCGGTGTGCCGGCGCCGAGCTGTCCCTGGCTGCCCCACACGGCGGTGGCGGCGAGTTCCTCGTTGAATCCGGGTACGAAGGTGATGTCGTGCTCGGCGAGGACCTTCGGCATGCCGTGGAGCATCTTGTCGAGACCACCGAGGGGGCTGCCCTGGTATCCGGAGACGAAGGTCGCGACTCGGCGACCGTCCCGCATGGCCCGCACCTGCTGTTCGACGAACAGGCGGGCGATGGCCTGGACGCCGGTGAGCAGCACGGTGCCGGAGCCCGAGCGATATCGGTCGTCGAGGTCGTAGGGAAGTCGTTCGCTTTCGCGGATTACGGTCTCGGTCATTGCGTACCACCCGTCCTTCGTCGCGGCGTCCGATTGTGTCTGCGCCGCTTCGATCGCGTCATTTGGTACAGCAATGGTTGATTGAACTAGGCGAACTCGTCAACAAAAGATTTTCGAGCGCATCATTTCGCTCAAATGTGATGCACCGCACACACATGAAGTGTGCACGGTGCTCAGAATCATCGCCCGCGGCGGACGCAGGCGGTTCCACCTCTCCCCCCGGTTCACGAACCCGCCGAGGGGTGGACCGGGTTGCCATCGCCGCCGGGAGGGTAAATCCCTCGGTAGCCGGAAGCGGGGTCCGGACGCCGCACCCGGTGAGGTGCTGCCGGTTCAGACCTGCAGCCGGCAGCACCGTCCGGGCTACGCCGCCGAACCGGTCAGCGCGAACGGTCCATCAGACCGGTTCCCATCGCCGCCGTGGCCACGCCCAGGACGAACACGATCGCACCCACGATGACGTGGGACCAGATCATGGACGTACTGGTGTCGACGCCGCTGACCAGCCACGGCGACACGAACAGCCACAGACCGAGCAACGGCGCGACGAACGCCAGGCCGTGGGTGCGGCCGTAGGCCGAACCGAGTGCCAGGGCGAGCAGTGCGACCGCGAGGCCGCAGATCAGATTGGTGGTGGCGAGTGCCGTCTGATCGGCGAATCCGATGATCCAGGCGGATGCCGCCGCGTACAGACCGGCAACCATCATCAATCCGTCGGTGACCTGAGCTGTGGGCTGTTCACCCATCCGGTCGTAACGTTCGCGCATCTCGACGATGTCGGGATGGGTGTGCATTGCAGAATGAGCCGATGATGTCGACATTGTCCTCATCTCCTCGTGGGTGAGAAGTCCGAGGGGCCCTCCTGGGTCCGACACCATTATCGTCGCCCCGGGCGGGATGTTGCCGTAGGGTAGAAAGTCCCGACTTGGCGATCTCGGGCGGGAAGAACCGTATCGATCCGGCCCCTCAGGGGACGAGGACGGCAGCACCGCGCACGCGATCGCCGGCGAGATCCGCCAGCGCACGGTCGGCTTCGTCCAGCTCGTAGCGCATCGTCGCGACCCTGATGCGGTGCTGTCCGGCGAACGCGAGGAACTCCCGGGAATCCTTACGGGTGTTGGCGGTCACCGATCGGATCTCGCGCTCGTGGAACAGGTGCCGCTGATAGTTCAGCTGCGGTACGTCGGTCAGGTGGATGCCGGCGATCGAGAGGATGCCGCCACGGTCGAGCGCTTCGAGTGCGGGCGGCACGAGGTCGCCGACGGGTGCGAAGAGGATGGCGGCATCGAGGGGCACCGGCGGTGCGTCCGCGGCGCCCTGCACCGACGCGGCCCCGAGTTCGCGGGCGAGATTCCGCGCGTCCTCGCTCCTCGTCATGACGTGCACCTCGGCACCTCGCGCCAGGGCGACCTGCGCCGCGATATGGGCGCTGCCGCCGAAGCCGTAGATGCCGAGCCTGCCGCCGTCGGGGACCGAGGCGCGCTTCAGCGCGCGGTAGCCGATGATGCCGGCGCAGAGAAGCGGAGCGAGTTCGACGTCGTCGTATCCGTCGGGCAGCGGGAGGGCGTATGCCGCCGGTACGGCGACGAACTCGGCGTACCCGCCGTCCTCGTCCCAACCGGTGTATCTCGAATTCGGGCAGAGGTTCTCGTCGCCACGACGACAGTAGCGGCACTGCCCACAGGTCGACCGCAGCCAGGCAACGCCGACGCGGTCGCCGGCGGCGAACCCCTCGACCGCCTCCCCCACCCGATGGACCACACCGACCACCTCGTGCCCCGGGACGACACCCGCCCGGTGGACGGGGAGATCGCCCTCGGCGACATGCAGGTCGGTGCGGCACACACCGCACGCCAGCACACGCACCAGCAGATCGTTCGGTCCCGTCTCCGGAAGCGGGACGGATTCGAACCGCACAGGGTGACCGGCGACGGGGCCGGGCTCCACCACGCGCCACGCTCGCATCGATCGGGGCTCGTCCACGGCTCTCGCCTCCCGCGTATCTGTCGATCTTCCTGTGTTTGCCGATGTCGGCACCGGTGAACTCCTTCATACATGAGCAGCACAGACGGTTCTGCCGATCCGTACGACGCAGCCGAAGATCCCGACGCCGACCCCGACAACCTCCTCTCCAAGGCTCCGCAACAGCCCGACCAAGCGGAGGGCGAGGACGAACCGGACGAGACCGGCGATACCGGACATTCCTGACGATCCGAAGGAGATCCCGATGACCGAAACAGCCCACGAGGGCCCGAATTCCGGCGGCACGGATGTCGTCACCATCCTCACCGAGGACCACCGGGAGATGCTCGAACTTCTGGGCCGAGCGGAGATCACACTCGACGCGGAGGAGCGCCGCGATCTCACCGATGCGGCGATCGCCGAGGTGATGAGGCACTCGGTCGCCGAGGAGATGTTCGTCTATCCGGAGATGGAGAAGCACCTCCCCGGGGGCACGGAAGCCGTCGAACACGACAAGAAGGAGCACGACGAGATCGTGCAGGTGATGAAGCAACTCGAGGGCGCGGAAGCATCGAGTGCGGAGTTCACGACGTTGGTGAAGAAGTTACAGGATCTACTGCGTCACCACGCGAACGACGAAGAATCCGAACAGTTCCCGGCGTTGAGGACGCATCTCGGGCAGGACACCCTCGTGGAGGTCGGCACCAAGGTACAGGCCGCCAAGAAACTGGCCCCGACCCGACCGCATCCGTCCGCGCCGCATTCCGAACTGTTCCACAAGACCATCGGACCGGGGGTCGGCATGGTGGACCGACTGCGCGACGCACTGACCGGACGCAATACCTGAGCGTAGGAACAGGACGAGCGCACGGATCACGATTTCCATCAGGGCACCAGCCAGGTATCGAAATAGATTGTCACCGCCGATTTCTCGCCGTCCATCACCGAGACGGAGCCCGATTCGCCCCATTGCCTCCCGGCCTGGATCCGTACGTCGAGCGCGAAGGTGAACTCGTCGCCGGGTGGCGGATCGAAGGTCAGTTAGGCCGAACCGTCCCCCGCGGTCTCCGAGGACGCCTGTTCTCCATCTCTCCACGTTGACACAGAACCGGTGACAAACGGTGGATATCCATAGGGCGTTTGAGCTGCACAAGCAGGGGTAGTCGCACGTAGCACCACGGGCCAACCGAGGCGGCGTCGAGACCAGGCGTCACGGGGTGTCTTCACGGGCGCGTCTTCTCGCGCGACGCGTCCCCGCACGACAATCGGCATTCGAGGGAGCAACATGTTTCGTCACACAGACCATCTGCAGTTCGACGTCAAGCCGGAGAAGCCCGATCCCGTCTACGCCCGCAAGCTCCAGGAGCTGATCGGCGGTGCGTACGGTGAGATGACCGTGACCATGCAGTACCTGTTCCAGGGCTGGAACTGTCGAATGCCCGGGAAGTACAAGGACATGATCATGGACGTCGCCACCGAGGAGATCGGGCACGTCGAAATGATCGCCACCATGGTGGCGCGTCTCCTCGAAGGCGCACCCGCCACGGAGTCGACCAAGAACGCCGCCGCCGACCCCGTGGTCGCAGCCGTACTCGGCGGCATGGATCCGCAGCAGGCCATCATCTCCGGTGGCGGCCCCACTCTTTCCGACAGCAACGGTGTGCCCTGGAACGGGCGCTTCATCGTGGCCAGCGGTAACCTCCTCGCCGACTTCCATGCCAATGTCGCCGCCGAAGCGCAGGGCAGGGTGCAGACCGCACGCCTGTACAACATGACGGACGATCCGGGTGTCAAGGACATGCTCCGGTTCAACCTCGCCCGCGACACCTACCACCAGAACCTGTGGCTCGCGGCGATCGAGGAACTGAAGGCCGACGGCATCGAGCCCAGCCCGATCGCACCGAACGCATTGTTCGACGAGGAGCATTCCGAGCACGCGTCGAGCCTGTGGCACCTGTCGGATGGCGCGGCCGCCGATCAGGGCCGCTGGGCGCACGGAACCGGCCCCGACGGCACGACACCCATGTCGTTCCTCGCCGACCCGGTCCCGCTGGGCGATGTGGCGAGCGCCCCGCCGCCGGACCCGAAGCTGTACGCGACCTACGACGGATCGCAGGGCAAGCCCCGTTCTGCCGCAATGGGAACGGAGAAGGGCCTCATGGGCAAGATGAAGGACGCCCTCGACCCCGACAACCCCTGATCGATCGTTGCGACCCGACCGCCCCGGCTCCCCGCGAGCCGGGGCGGTTGCGCGTGAAAGTACCTTCCCCGCGGTTTGTTTCGTTACCGGTTTGTTTTGTGACGCAAGGGAGCGGGAAGGCTTCATCAATGAGCACCAACATCTTCGTCCTCGGACTCACCGACATCCAGCGCAAGGAACTGGAGACCGTACGCGGCGCCGACCAGCTGAGCTTCCACGGCCTCCTCGACTACGAAACATTGGTGGAGCCCGACGAATACGTGTTCGACGATCTTCTCGACGCCTGCCGGCGCGAACTCGACGACTTCCCCGGCAGCGTGGACGGGATCATCGCCCACTGGGACTTCCCCACGAGCGTCCTCGCCCCGATCCTCGCCGCCGAACGGAACATCCCCTCGCCGTCGCTGCGCAGCATCGTCGCCACCGAACACAAGTACTGGAGCCGTCTCGCCCAGAAGGAATCGGTTCCCGAGTGCGTCCCGCAGTTCAACTCGTTCGACCCCTTCGACGACAACGCCCTCGACAGCATCGAGCTCGACTTCCCGTTCTGGGTCAAGCCGGTGAAGTCGCATTCGTCGCAACTCGGATTCGAGATCCACAACGAGCAGGAGTTCGCCGACGCCCTCGTCGAGATCCGCGAGAAGATCGGACTCGTCGGTAACGCCTTCGACGAGGTCCTGCGCCGCGTCGACCTCCCCGACGAGATCGGGAAGAGCTCGGGCACCACCTGCCTCGCCGAGCAGGTCGTCAGCGGTATCCAGGCCGCCCCCGAGGGCACGATGTTCCAGGGACAGTTCAACGTCCACGGCGTGTTCGACATGCGCAAGGACGCCGCCGGGCACAGCTTCGAACGTCTCGACTACCCGGCGAGCACCGTGCCCGAGGACGTGCAGGCACGCATGATCGACATCACCGAGCGCTACCTGCGCCACGTCGGCTTCGACAACGGCTGCTTCAACTCCGAGTTCATGTGGGACGAGGAGAACGACAAGCTCTGGCTGATCGAGGTCAACACCCGGATCTCCCAGTCGCACAGCGAATTGTTCGCCAAGGTCGACGGCAGCTCCAACCACGAGGTGGCCATCGACATCGCCCTCGGCCGGCAGCCCCGGATGCCGCACCGGCAGGGCGAATACGCCGTCGCGGCGAAGTGCATCATCCCGCACTACGAGGACGGTATCGTCACGTCGGTGCCCTCGGAAGCGGACATCGCCCGTCTGCGCGAACGGATCCCCGGCGCCCTGGTGTGCATCGACGTCGCTCCCGGTGACCGGCTCGCCGATCTGCCCAACCAGGACGCCTACCGCTACGAACTGGGCACGATGTACATCGGCGCCGACAGTGTCGAACAGCTCGAGCAGCGCTATCACGAAGGGCTCGAAGCACTTCCGTTCACGTTCGATCCGGTGCCCGAGGACTAGGAGGACTACATGCGTACGATCACAGACCTCCCCCACGAGGTCCGTGTCATCGAGAACGTCTTCATCCCGATGCGCGACGGTGTACGGCTCGCGGCGCGGATCTGGCTGCCCGTCGATGCCGAAGCGAATCCGGTACCCGCTGTGCTGGAATACATTCCGTACCGCAAGCGGGATTCCACGCGTGGACGGGACGCGCTGAACCATCCCTACATGACCGGCCACGGCTACGCCTGCGTGCGAGTGGACATGCGCGGCAGCGGCGACTCCGACGGGGTGTTGCGCGACGAGTACCTCGCCGACGAGCACGACGACGCCTGCGAGGTCATCGAATGGCTGGCCGCCCAGCCGTGGTGCGACGGTTCGGTCGGCATGATGGGCATCTCGTGGGGCGGCTTCAACAGCCTGCAGGTCGCGGCGCGTCGACCACCGGCACTGAAGGCCATCGTCAGTGCCTCGGCCACCGAGGACCTCTACGTCGACAACATGCACTACATGGGTGGTTGCCTGTTGTCCGACAATCTCTCCGAGGCGACGGTGATGTTCGCCTTCAACAGCCTGCCTCCCGATCCCGCCATCGTCGGTGACCGCTGGCGCGAGATGTGGCACGAACGTCTCGAGGGCAGCGGCCTGTGGATCGAGAAGTGGCTCGAACACCAGCATCGGGACGACTACTGGAAACGCGCCTCCGTCAACGAGGACTACTCCTCGGTGCAGTGCCCGGTTCTCGCCGTGGGTGGCTGGGCCGACGGTTACACCAACGCCATCTTCCGGTTGATGGAACATCTCGACGTCCCCCGCAAGGGACTGATCGGACCGTGGGGCCACAAGTACCCGCATCTCGGGGTCCCCGGCCCGGAGATCGGCTTCCTGCAGGAGGTCGTGCGGTGGTGGGACCACTGGCTCAAGGGCATCGACACCGGGGTGATGGACGAACCGATGGTGCGCGCCTGGATGCAGGACTCCATCGAACCGAACCCGTCCTACGCGGAACGTCCGGGCCGCTGGGTGGCCGAACCATCGTGGCCGTCACCGAACATCGAGAACCGCCGCTACACCTTCGACCGGTACGCGCTGCACCCCGACGACGACGGCACCCTCACCGTCGACGAACGTCCCCTGGCACTGCAATCCCCTTTGAGTGTCGGCATGTTCGCCGGCAAGTGGGCGTCCTACGCCGCGACTCCCGACCTGCCGTCGGATCAGCGCGAGGAGGACGGCGGTGCGCTCGTCTTCGAGACCGAGGCGCTCGACACCACGACGGAGGTTCTCGGCCGTCCCGAGTTGGAACTCGAGGTCTCGTCCGATAGACCGGTGGCGATGCTCGCCGCTCGGCTGTCCGACGTCGCGCCCAACGGCGAGGCGACGCGCGTGACCTACGGGTTGCTCAATCTCACGCACCGCGACAGCAGCGAGAAGCCGGAAGCCCTCGAGCCGGGACGGCGCTACCGCGTCCGGATCGAACTCAACGGCATGGGCCACGTGTTCCCGGCCGGGCACCGTCTGCGCCTGTCGCTGTCCACCTCCTATTTCCCGCTGGCGTGGCCGTCGCCGACACCCGCGGAGGTCACGGTGTACACCGGTGGTGGTCTGCATCTGCCGGTGCGCCCGCCCCGACCGGAGGACGCGCACCTGCGCGAATTCGGCGAACCGGAGGCCGCCCCGGAACTCGGGATCACCCTGCTGCAGCCGGGCGAGCACCACTGGCGGACCACGCGCGACCTCGCGACCGGCGTGTCGACCCTCGACATCCTCGACGACCAGGGATCGTTCCGGATCGACGAGACCGGTACGGTCATCCGGCGTCGCACCCAGGAGTGGTTCAGTTTCGGGGGCAACGATCCCAACTCGGTGCGCGGCGAGACGCAGACCCTGCGCCGCTACGAGCGGGACGACTGGCGCACCGAGGTCCGTACCCGCACGATCCTCACGTCCACCCCGGAGGAGTTCGTGATCAACGCCGAGCTCGATGCCTTCGAACTCGACGACGATCACGGCGATCGACGGGTCCACTCGGAGAGCTGGCAGCGCCGGATTCCACGCGATCTGGTCTGACGACGGTGATCCGGTCTGACGGAATCACAACGGAAGCCCACCCCGCGACGTGGCGCGGGGTGGGCTTCCTGCGTTCTGCGCGAACCGTGTTCACGCGCTCCTGCGCGAATCGTTGCCGACGTCGAAGTGCTCGTCGTACCACTTCTTCGCCTCGTCGAGCACACCCCTGCTCAGACGGGCATGAGGCCGGACGTCGACGAGCAGCGGCTCGTGGTCGGGACCGCGCCCGACCATCCTGCCGGTCAGAAGCCACGCGAACCGTCCGTCCTCCTCGGCGAGCTCCGAGTACTTGCAGACGCGACGGGCGACCCAGTCCTTGACGGGCCGTCGCCACCATGGTTCGGGAGAGAGTGTGGTGGCCGAGAGCCCCGGCAGGGTCACGTTCGCCTCGTAGTCGCGGCTCGGTCCGTCCTCGGCGTCCGCCGCCGGCCCCTTCGAGTACCGCAGGTAGAGCAGCGGATCCGTCGCCAGATCGGCGAGCTGGTCGAGTGAGGTGATCAGCGGGATGTCGTCGGGATCGGGATGGAAACTTCGGACGGACGTGCTCACCTTCTCCTCCTCCTGCCGATACTCCAGGACGAATTCGAAGAGTTCCCCGCTCCCCTGCCGCGAAACCCCGCACCGCGGTCGGGTCAGCTCGGTCGGGTCAGTAGGCACCGTCGCTGGCGAGCACCGCCCGCACCGTCTTCACGACGATGAGCAGATCCTGCACCATCGACCAGTTCGCCACGTAGAACAGGTCGAGGCGGATGCGGTCGGCCTCGGACAGATCGGATCGGCCGGAAACCTGCCACAGTCCCGTCATGCCGGGACGCACGAGGATGCGGCGCGGAACGAAGCCCGGGATCGTCTCGCCCTCGCCGACCGCGAGGGGACGCGGCCCCACGAGACTCATGTCGCGAGCGAGGACGTTGAACAATTGCGGCAGTTCGTCGATGCTCGTGCGGCGGATGAACCGCCCCACGGGCGTGATCCGCGGGTCGCGGGCGGACTTGTAGAAGGTCGCGTCCTCCTGACCGGTCTGCGCGCGGACCGTATCGACCATCCGGTCGGCATCGACGACCATGGACCGGAACTTCCACATCCGGAAGACGCTTCCCCCCAGTCCGACACGTTCCTGCCGGTAGAAGACCGGGCCACCGTCCTGGAGTTTGATCAGCCCGGCGACCACGAGCATGACCGGTGCCGCGACAGTGAGGGCGAGCACCGCGCACACGAGGTCGAAGACCGTCTTGGCGAGTCGGTGAGACCCCCGGTACTGCGGCTCCTCGACGTGCACGAACGGCAGCCCACCCACGGGGTGCATCGACAGTCGCGGCAGAGCGATGTCGGTGACGCCGGGAGCCACTACGAGATCGACGCGGTAGGGCTCGAGTTCCCATGCGAGTTCGCCGATGTCGCCGTTGCCCCATTGGGTTCCGGCCGCAATCGCGACGGTGTCGGCTCCGGAGAGCTTGACGGCGTTGATCACGTCGGTCTCCGCACCGAGTACCGGGATCTCCTGGCCGGCGACGGTGATGGTGCGACCGCTCTCCCCGGTGTATCCGGTGGTGCAGACACCGACGACGCGGTAACCGGCCGAGGTGTCGCGGACGAACGATCCGGCCATCGCGTCCACCGCATGTTCCGAGCCGACGACGAGCACCGAGGTCCGGAACTCACCCCGGACACGGCGTCGTTCGATCGAACGACGGCACCACCGGCGTCCGAGCGGGAGAACGACCAGACCGACCGGCATGGCCAGCAACAGGTAGACCCGGATGGTGTCGAGGTCGGTGGCGAACGAGTCGACGACGAACGAGGCGATCGCGAGCAGGCCGAAGGTCTGCAGGGTCGCTCTCGTGACGAGCCGGTACTCCTCCTCTCCGCTGCCCACGACCGGCTTCTTACGAGTTCCTTTGAGCGCCAGAATCGCAAGCCACAGACCGGCCACCACGATCGCAGACGCGAGTCCGCGAGGCACCGAGGACACCGCGCCGACGGGTCCGCCGATCATCGTCCCGGCCCCCTGCGCCAGGACGACGATCGCGACGACGATCGTCGTGTCGGTGATCGCCAGCGATCGTAGGTAGGTGCGCTGCCATTGTCTGCGCGGGACACTTCCGTGGCCATCGCTCGTGTCGTGGGCCGGCGCGCGGCGACGCGCCAACTCGGGTCCGATCCCCATGCTTCTCCTGCTTGCCTACTCCACGCGAAGTGGCCCCGACAGCCAGATGAACGATTTGGTGATTATGTCCGTTTCAACACGAGAACGCGAATTACGTTCCAGTGCAACGGATCACAGTGACGTAGTTGATTCCACCCACGGAGGGCGAAGCTACACGCAACTCGAATTGCTTGTGCGCGTAGCTACTTCAACGAAGAACACATCCAGGGAGCAGCGACGAACGCAACTCGGTCGGCGACAATGAGCCATGACGATCCCCCATCGAACCCCATCAGCAGGCTCCCGACCCGGGAAAAAGGTACAACAGGGACGAACCGCCGACAAGAGGCCGACTACTCGTCGGTAGTATGACGTGAGTCACGCCCGGCCGACCTCCTCCCCGACCCAGTCGCGGATGCGCCGTCGAAAGTTCTCCGAGGACAGCGCGGCGACGGCATCGTTACGTCCCTTCGGCACGCCGTCGATCGCGGCGATGCACTCGGCGACCGCCTCCACCCTGTCCTCGCGGAAGCACAATCCGTCGACCCCTTCGGCAACCGTCTCACCAGCACCTCCGAGCGCATTGACGATCACGCGCGCTCCCGCCGCACGTGCCTCGACGGGCATGATCCCGAAGTCCTCCACCGCAGGAAAGACGTAGACGTGGGCCTGCTGGTAGAGCGCGTAGAGCAGGGCGTCCGACGGCCGCGCGAGCACGTGGACCGGCACCGTCGCCTCGGCGGCGAGTTGCCGCAGCCGGCTCTCCTTCGGCCCGGATCCCGCGATCACCGCCGGTACTCCGGCGAGGTCGGCGGCACGGATCACCCAATCCAGTCGCTTGTACGGTACGAACCTCGACGCTCCCAGTACGAAGGTCTCCGGAAGCCCCTCCAGCAGGGCGGTTTCGGCTGTGGACAGTTCGTCACGCCAGTCGGGCACCGACGAGATACGGGCCGTCTCGACGGGAGGAAAGATCACACGCGCCTCGACATCCCAGGCCCGCTCGATGCGGCGGCGCACGAAATCGCTGTTCGCGGCGAAGTGCGCACCCTCCCGGGCACGACGCCGATCGAGGACCCGCAACGGAGGTGCCGCGCACCGCACCGCGAGCGAGGCACCCCGATCGTCCAGCTCCGGATTCCACAGGTAGCGCGCCGGAGTGTGTACGTAGACGAACTTCTCGAACCCGCTCGGTGCGCGCCGGAAGGTCACATGATGAGCAAAGCAATGCGAGCTGACCAGGGCAAAGTCGTACGATCCGGGCCGGCGACGCCAGACGTACGGCATGGCCGACAGCGCCAGCGCCTTGCTCCGGCGCAGCGGCGTGCGCGCCAGCCCGCTCTCGTACACCGTCCGCCCCGGATACCGGTCGGCGTCGTCCCACAGGCACAGCACGTCGGCGTCGGGAAAGGTGCGAACGAACTCGTCGAGAACCTTCTCCGAACCTCCGTCGCGCGCGATCCATTCGTGCACCAAGATTCCGGGCACAACCATCCTTCCGAATACCCCGAGCCGATCGGGAAGGTACTTTATGACCCTGCCGGCGCCGAGAGGTAACGGGTCGGCACAATCCTTCGATACGAATACGTCCGAACGACAAGAAGATTCAGGGTCGAAGATGGGGTCGGGAAATCACCCCCTCTTTCACCCCCTCGACAGTGGAGGTCACGGAGTGGATGTGCGACAGGCGTCGTGGTTCGGCGACCCAGCGAGCCCACTCCTCGGCCACGTCCACCTTCCCGCCGATCGCCGCGCGCGCGGCGCGGTGGTGCTGTGCCCGCCTCTCGGCAAGGAACATCTCGACACCTATCGGGGCGTCAAGGCTCTCGCCGAGCAGCTAGCCGAGCGCGGGCTGGCGGCGTTGCGCTTCGACTACGCGGGCACCGGAGACTCCGCCGGCGATCAGGACTCGCCCGACGCGGTCGCGGCATGGCAGCGCAGTGTCGTCACCGCGGTGGAGACGGTCCGTGCGAGCGGCGCCGAGCACATCACCGTCGTAGGATTGCGCGCCGGCGCATTGATCGCGGCGACGGCGCTGCCGGAGTGCGGGCAGGTCGACGCCGTCGTGCTGTGGGATCCGATCGTGTCGGGCCGAGCGATGTTGCGCGAACAACGCGCTCTGTACCGGCTCGCCCTCGGCGCCGACGAGCCCGAGGACCCCCGGGTCTCGATCGTCGGCGGTGTCCTTGCCCCCGAGGCCGCCGAAGCACTCGGCACCTCGAAGATCGATCCGCGGGCGCTGACCGGCGCACGGTCCCTGCTCGCGACCCGGCCCACGGCCCGCGAGACCGCCGCGGTGTCGGCGCTCGCCGCCGCTCTCGGCGGTGACGAGATCTCCCTCGGCGCCCACGAATCCTTCGTCACTCCCAGCACACTCCACTCCGCGATGCCGACGGAGCCGCTCACTCGGATCGCCGACTGGGTCGCCGCGGGCGCGCCGGCCGCCACCCACGAGGTCCACTTCCCCGGCCGCGACCGCGCGGTCGTCACGACCACCGACTCCGGGCTCCCGATCCACGAGAGCGTCGAGTATCTCGGCCCGAACGAGATGTTCGCGCTGCGCACGCACGGTGTCGGTACCGAGGGGTTCGGCGTACCGCGCCCCTCCACCCCGACGGTGTTGTTCTTCGGCACCGCCTACGAGCACCGACTCGGCCCGAGTCGTCTCTGGGTCGAGCTCGCTCGCGAGTTCGCCGCGCACGGCATCTACACGATCCGGTTCGACCGCACCGGGGTCGGCGATACCGGCACGGCACACGGGGCGACTCCCACGCCGCTGTACTCCGGCGACTCCGACCGCGACGCCCTCGATGCTGTCGCCGCGCTCGGCGTCGATCCGCAGGACCTCGTGGTGATCGGGTTGTGCTCGGGTGCGTGGTACTCGTCATGGGTCGCCCTCCGGGGTGCAGCGCACTCCGCCGTGCTCGTGAACGTGATCCTGTGGTGCACCCACCGCCGGAAGTCGTTGCGGGCAGACCTCGGTCCGAACGCGCCCGACGTTCCGGCGATCGCAGCTCCGGCGGAACCGCAGACGGCGTCCCTGCGTGCCCGCATCAAGCCGTGGGCGCAGAAGTACCTGCCCTATCCGTTGTGGCTGCTGCTCGGCCGACTCGGCGTGACCCAGGTGCCCGAGGTCGGACTGGAGGCACTGCGTCGCGCGGGTGTGTCGACCACGGTCGTGCTGTCCGCCGAGGACCACCGATGGTTCCTGTCCCAGCGCGGAGAGGAAGGACTTCGCCGGGTACGCCGACGTGGCTTCACCGGGGACATCCTCACCGGTGAGGTCGGTGAGCACAGCGGTCGGCAGCGGGACGGCCGCGAATTCCTCCGCACGGCGATCACCTCGACCGTGCTCTCCCGGTTCCGGTCCCGCACCGCGGATCCCGCTGCAGGCGAGTACGTCTCATGACTTTCCTGCTGCTGCTCGCCGTTCCCGCCGTGCTCGTGCTGGGAGTGCTGCTCCGGCAGCGCCCCCAACGCGGGTTGCTGGCGATCGCTGCGCTCACCCCGTTCCACGGCCTGCTCGCGATCGTCCCCGGCGGTGAGTCCCTGTCGCCGTGGAAGGAGGGGCTGTTGCTCCTCACCCTCGCCGCGACCTTCGTAAGCCCGTACCGACGCCGGCTGCCGGCCCCGTCCTATCCGTGGTGGCCGGCCGTGGTCGCGTGGGTGGCGATCGGGGTTCTGTCGGCGCTGCTGGTCTCGGGACTCGCCGGCATCATCGCCATCAAGATCACCTACTTCTATCTCGTCATCCCGGTGATCCTGTGGCGAGCACCGTTCGACGCCCGCGACCGCGACCACCTGGTGTCGATCCTCATGGGCACCACGGCAATCACCGCCGTCGTCGGACTCGCGCAACAGGTGATCGGCGGTGAGCGACTCGCCGAACTCGGATACCGCTGGGACGAACATCTGCGTATCAGCGGCGGAATCCTGCGCAGTTTCAGCACGTTCACGACCCCCTTCGCCTTCGGCCTGTTCGTGATGATCGGGCTGATCGTGGGGTGTTCGGTTTCCTTCGCCGATCCGCACCGGCTCCGCAACAAGCTGTTCCTGTGCGCGACACCGGTCATGGTGCTCGGCATGGGTGTGACGATCGTGCGCGCCAGCTACATCGGGCTCGCCGTCGCACTGCTGTGGCTGGCGGTCCACCGCTACCGAGCCCTGTTCCTCGGCTTCGGCGCCGCCGCGGCGCTCGCACCGCTCGTCCTCTTCGCCGTGCCCAGTTCGATTCTCGCTCCGCTGTTCTCTTCGTCGAGCCTCGGTGAGCGCGGGGACGGCTGGTCGCAGACCCTGTCGTCGCTGTGGGTGCACCCCTTCGGTCAGGGTCTCGGCGCGACCGGCTCGGCTGCCGCCGACACGGTGGCGCAGAGCAACCCGATGCTGTCGGAACTGTCGTACACGGCAGCCGTGCAGTTCGGGTTCATGCCCTATCAGCCCGACAACTACTACATGAAGCTCGCCGTGGAACTCGGCCCGATCGGCGTGTGGCTGTTCGTCCTCGTACTCGTGTGCGCCGCGGTTTCGACGCTGCGTGCATCGCGGGTGCTGAGCGGGCAGGACGCCGCACTCGCACTCGGGGTGAGCGGCACGATCGTCGCTGCGGCGGTCGCCTCCACGGTGGCGACCTATCTCGAGATCTTCCCTCTCGACGTCTATTTCTGGTTACTGTTAGGAACTGTCGGATGCGCACTGACGCAACACTGGTCACCTCACCGAAGCTCGCTCACCGCATCGGATTCGGCGCCCTCGCACTCCGTCCGTCCGGCAGTGGAGTCCAGACCTACGTCCGCGAGCTGCTGACCGCGCTCGACCCGCTGCTCCCCTCGGCTGCGCTGCGCGCGACGGTGCAGTGCGATGCCACGGGTGAACTGCCCCCACGCGTGACCCCGTCGGTGCGGCCGGTCGCCGACGGGGTGCGACGGATGCTGTACGCCAAGATGCCCGTCCGCGGGGTCGACCTGTTCCACAGCCTCGACGTCGACCTGCCCGTCCTGTGCTCCGGTGTCACCGTCTCGACGTTCCACGACCTCGCCGTCTTCGACACCCCGTGGGCGTTCAGCAGGCACCGGGCCGCCGGTGAACGCGCACTGCTGCGCGATGCCATGCGGCGGGCCGACGTGCTCGTCGCGGTCTCGAACTTCACCGCCGAACGTCTCCACGCGCTGTGCGGCCGCGACGCCGTGGTCACCCCGCTCGCCCCCGCGGCGTGGGCGAAACCTCCCACCCCCGAAGAGGTACGGGACATCCGCAGGGCCTACCGGCTGCCCGAACGGTTCGTCCTGCAGGTCGGCACCGTCGAACCCCGCAAGGACGTCGCACTCGTCGCCGACGCGTGCCGCATCCTCGATATCCCGCTGGTGCTGGCCGGAGCCGGATCCACCGGACCGCACGCACCGGCCGGTTCGATCGGTCTCGGTTACGTTCCCACCGCGCATCTCCCCGCGCTGTACGCCGCAGCGACCGCCGTCGCATACGCCTCACGCTACGAGGGTTTCGGGTTACCGCCGCTCGAGGCGATGGCGTGCGGTGGGGCGGTGGTGACGAGCGCCGTCGGCGCACTGCCCGACGTCGTCGACGACGGGGCGCTGCTCGTCACCGAACACACCGTGACGTCGTGGACCGCGGCCCTGCGCGTCGTCGTCCACGACCGCGATACCGCGGATGCGCTGCGCACCCGAGGACGTGAGGTCTCGTCGGGCTCGACATGGACGCGCACCGCCGAGCTCACGCGCGATGCCTATCGCACCGCAGGCCTGAGAATCTGACAGGGCCGTCGCGTGGGTAGACATTCGCTGGCCGACCGGATGGCCGAAACCGTCGTGATGGAGCGGATCGTCGCGGCGCACGACCCCGGTGGCACCCTCCACGAACCGCAGACCCCCGAACTCGACGGGCGGGCCGCGCGACGCAACACCGTCGTGATGCTCGGCAGCCGGCTGGCCGTCGCCTCGATGGGCTGGGCCGGTTCGATGATCGTCGCCCGCGCACTGGCACCGGACGACTTCGGCAAGTTCTCCTTCGTCTTCGGGCTACTCGGGTTGCTGTCCGTCGTTACCGATCTCGGCGTGGGCCGAGTGGTGCTCGCCAAGCTCGTCGAATGCAATCCGTGGGAGGTCTCCTACGTCACCACCGCGTTCATTGCATTGCGCGGTGTACTCGGTCTGCTCGGGTACGCGCTGGCCGTCGGGTACGTGGTGCTGCTCGGATACTCGTCCGATGTCGTCTGGGCGACGGTGATCGCGGGTCTCGTCGTGGTGATCGCGACGCCCAACAACGCCCTGTCGGTGATGTATCAGAGTCGCCTGCGCATGGCGTCGGTCGCGATCGCCGAGACCTTCGGCCAGCTCGCGCAGCTGATCGCGACCATCGCCGCGGTGCTGTGGAATCCCGTGCTGCTCGTGCTCGTCGTGCCGGCCGTGATCAACGAGGTCGTCGGCGCAGGCATCCTCGTGCGCGGCGTGCGAGCGGGCAAGGCCGGACCCTTGCCCGCCGCACGTGCCCAGTTGTGGCGGTGGCGCGAGATGCTCGTCGAGGCGATCCCCCTCAGCATCGGTTTCGCTCTGCTCACCCTGCTGTCGAAGATCGACGTGCTGATGCTCGGGCGGATGGACACCTTCGACTCGGTAGGTCTCTACACCGTCGGATACAAGTTCGCCGACCTGCTGTCGATGGTGTCGTCGACCGTCGTGGGCCCGGTGACCACGCTGCTGGTCGCCACCTGGCCCGCGCAGAGCAACCAGTTCCGGCAGCGCACGCGGGAAGCGGCGATGCTCCTCGCGGTGCTGGGCGCGACCGCCACCGCGGCCTTCTGGTCGGCGGCGGACGGCGTGCTGTCCCTCCTCTACGGCGAGCGATTCGCCGAGGCGGCCGGCGCCTCGCGCATGCTGGTGCTCGGCAGCGCTCTGTCGATGCTCACCGAACTCGGGCTCATGGTGCTCATCGCGACCGGACGCCACCGTGTCTACCCGTGGGTGGCACTGGCTGCGCTCGCCGGGAACATCGGTGCGAACCTCGTCCTCATCCCCCGCATGTCGTTCGACGGGGCGGCGCTGGCGACGGTGCTCACCGAGGCCGCGATGCTCGTCGCGATCTGGATCGTGGTGATCCGGAGCGTCCGGATCAGGGGCCTGTTCCCCTTCACCCAGACCATGGCGATCGCGATGCTGGGTGTTGCGGTGGCCGTGTGGATGTCGCTCTTCGCGGAACGCTACGATCTTCCCTGGCCCGTCACCGCTGCTCTCTCGGCTGTCTGTGTTCTGGCCGGAACCCATGTCCTTCCCATCACCGGCGGGCTCGGCCTCGCCGGTCTCGTCAAGTCCCGTTGAGGTTGCAGTGTCCCTTTCGCGGTCGATGCCGCGTCGCGTGTCGCGGTCCATGCCGCTCCGCGCCGTTCTCACCCTTGTCGGTGTGTTCGCTCTGTCGTGTACCCAGAGCACCGAGCCACGCGACTGCCGAACCGATCTGACCGCCGACAGTCTCGGGGTCGCGACGGGAGCCGGCCTCGACTCCCTCGACTCCGCCGACCTCGACGCGTACATGTCGACGGTCGCCGACAGCGGCGCCGGCTGGATCCGGTTCGACATGGACTGGTCGATCATCGAACCTGCGCGCGGCCGCTTCGACTGGAGGGGCACCGACCGGGTCGTCGCCGCGGCCGACGCACACGACCTGCAGGTGCTGGGCCTGCTCACTCACACTCCGCGCTGGGCGCGGACGTCGGAGGCCGACCCCGGTGATCCGCACGGGATGCCCGCCGACCCCGGCGAATTCGGTCGCTTCGCAGGCGACGTCGCCGATCGCTACTCCGACAGCGTCACGCACTGGGAGATCTGGAACGAGCCGAACCTGACGGCTTTCTTCACCCCGCAACCCGATGTCGGCGCGTACGCCGACCTGCTCGTGGCGGCGTCGGACGCGATCCGCAACGTCGACCCCGGGGCGGTGGTGATCACCGGCGGCCTGTCCCCCGGCACCGACAACGGATCGGACATCGCCCCGACGACCTTCCTCACCGAGTTGTACGACGAGGGCGTGTCGTCGGCTTTCGACGTCGTGGGGATGCATCCCTACAGTTATCCCGCTCTGCCGTCCGACGCGTCGACGTCCGAGTGGAACTCCTTCTACCGCATGCGCGAGATGCGCACCGTCATGGTCGAGCGGGGGGATTCCGACAAGCCGATCTGGGCAACGGAGTTCGGGGCGCCGACGGGCACGGACACCGACGCGGTCGGGCCCACGGAACAGGCCGACATCCTGCGCGACGGGATCACCGAGCAGCGCGCGTTGGGATTCGTCGACAAGCTGTTCGTCTACAGTCTCCTCGACCGGGGCACCGAGGTGGCCGATCGCGAACAGAACTTCGGGGTCCTCGCGCACGACGGGGCACCCAAACCGGCCTGGGACGTGCTGCGCACGGCCGCGGTCACTCCGGGTTGCCTCTGATCAGCAGCGACTCGAGGTGAGGGCGTCGCGCGCCGCCAGGCGCAGGGGACGGACGAGGTCGGCTCCGAGATCTGCGGCGCGGAGGGTCCACCTATGGTGCGGTCGCGAGGTGGGGACGGCGACGATCCGCCCGACCCGGTATTCACCGTTCGCCCACTGCTCCTTGAATTCCGTCGTGCCGAGGAGGTAGTCGAAGCGGTCGATGCCCAGTTCGTCGTGCCGGTCGGCGAGGTGGCGCTGCAGCAATTGTCCGGGCTGGTAGCGGCGCACCTCGGGATGGAAGCGGCTCAACCACATCTCGGCCGTGGTTCCGGTGCGGAACATGATCTCGTGGGCCATCCACCGGTCGCCGATGAGCAGGCCCACGACGAGCAAACGGCCGGCGCGGGCTTCGGCGTCGAGCAGCGGCCGAGTGAACGCGGCGAACGGCGGCGCACAGAAGTTGTCGCGTCCGCGGTGTTCGTCGGCGGCCGCGGCAACCGCAGTGATGTCGTGCCATCTCTGCGCGAGATGGTCCGGATCGCACACCACTTCGACGGAGGCCGGTGTGCCCTCCCGTTCCAGCGATCGTTCGAGCCGGGACAGCGTCTTCAGTGTGCGTCGTCCACGCAACGATTCGGCGCCGTCACCGGTGGCGACATCGACGGTCAGGCACCGTTCGGTTCCGGCGATGTCGACGCTCCATCGAGGCGAGGCCTGCAGCATCTCCACCAGAGGGTCGGTGAGATCGACGTGGTCGAGTTGCAGTGCCATGTTCCGGTCGGCGATGCCGCCGAGCAGGTCGGCAAGCGCGGCGTCGTCGGTCGCGAGGAAGGTTCCTATCGTGGCGAGACCGTGGGCCGGGAGCCGTAGCGCGGTGACCCCGAGCCGGGTGCGGGTATGCAGGGGCGCGAGTCCGACGAGACGCCCGCCGCGCCGGACGGTGCACACGGCCGATCGGCCGCGTCCCATCCGATTCCAGGCCAGTGCGTAGGAGGGGCGGGTCGCGACGCGTCGCCCCGTCTCCTGTGCGAGGTCGTCCCATTCCGCGGAGAGCCGAACGGCCGACGCCTCGTCGTGGATCTCGAAACTCATGGTGCGCATGCACCGGAACCTTCGGTCCACAAATCCCGCATCTTCCGGCCTCCTGCTCGTTAGAGTGAATTCGCGGCGTCGGTCTGCCGCTCGCTCCACCGAAAAAATCGCAGGTCGGCGGCGCGGCGTTACGACCGATGCCGGAATTGTCGGGATTCTACTCCAGGAGAATCGATGGGTCGTCTCGCACGCGCCGCACTGGTCACCGCCCTCTCGTGCTCCCTCGCAGCACTCGCGGCGTGCGCCCCACCGACCCAACCGCCTCCACCGACGACCTGCACGACCGACGACATCGGAATCGCCGCCGGCGCACCGCTGATGTACCTGCCGGACTCCGAACTCGACCGCGAACTCGACGCGATCCGCGCGGTCGGCGCCCGGTGGCTGCGGGTGGACATCGACTGGTCGGTGATCGAACCGAACCGCGGGCAACAGAACTGGTCGGTGCCCGATCGCGTGGTGGATCGCGCTCGGGTACGCGGACTGGAGGTGGTCGGCGTCATCGCGTACACCCCGGTTTGGGCACGCGTCGCAGGTGGCGGCGACACGCACGGATATCCCGCCGACCCGGCGGCCTTCGCCGGCTTCGCTCGGCAGGCGGCACAGCGCTATTCGACCCGTGTGACCCACTGGGAGATCTGGAACGAACCGAATCTGACGAACTTCTTCCGTCCCCGTCCCGATGTCGGCAGGTACGTCGAGTTGCTCGCCGCGGCCGCTCCGGCCGTCAAGTCCGTGCAGCCGAATGCCCGGATCCTCAACGGCGGACTCGCACCGGCGGTGGACAACGGATCCGACATCTCCCCCGTCACCTTCGTGCAGCAGCTCTACGCGCGCGGGGCGCACCAGTACTTCGACATCCTCTCGGTGCACCCCTACAGCTATCCGGCGCTGCCGTCCGATGCGAGCACGCAGAGCTGGAACACCTTCTACCGCATGCGTCTGATGCGCGACACCATGGTGCAGTACGGCGACGCCGCGACACCGGTGTGGGCCACCGAGTTCGGTGCTCCCACCGGAACCGCCGCGAACGCGGTGAGCACGCAACGACAGGCCGACATCATCGCCGACGGCATCGCGGAGGCCCGCCGACTCGGCTGGGTGCAGAAGGTGTTCGTCTACTCGATGCGCGACCGCGGGACGAACCGCGCCGACGTCGAGCAGAACTTCGGATTGCTCTACCAGAACTTCTCGACCAAACCCTCACGCGCCGTGGTCGCTTCGGCCGCTTCGGGTTGTGCGGCCGCGAACGACACACTCGAATCCACGAACACGCCGGCCGACCCGGTGTGGTGAATGGATGTAGTGACGGTCAGGCGCCGAGCGCGTCGGTGACGCCGTCGAGGATCCGATCGAGGATCGGCCCCGACGTCGCGAAGTTGATGCGCAGGAAGTTGCGTGCCTCCGACCCGAATCGCACCCCACCGTCGGCGAGGACGCGTCCCCGATCGCGGACGGCCGACACCGGATCGTCGATGCCGAGCGGCCCGGTGTTCAACCAGGTCAGGTAGGTGCCCTGCGGCAGGTGATGCCGCAGGGCCGGGATCCGTTCGCGCAGAACCTCGTCCACCCGTCGGCGATTCCGGTCGAGGACCTGCAGCAGGTCGCGCTGCCACGCGTCGCCCTCGCGCCACGCGGCGAGCGTCGCGACGACTCCCGGAACCGAGACCGTCCCGTACAGGTCGAACGGTTCCGCGTCCCGGCGCTTCAGCAGGGTCTCGGAACCGTAGTGCACCACCGCGCACCGCATCCCTGCGAGGTTGAACGCTTTGCTGGCCGAGGTCAGTGTCACCGTGCGGGCAGCGGCCTCCGGCCCGAGCGAGGCGAACGGGATGTGCCGGTGCGGTTCGTAGATCAGCTCGGCATGGATCTCGTCGCTGACGACGAGCATGTCGAACCGTTCGGCGAGATCGGCGATCCGTTCGAGTTCCTCTCGCGTGAGCACCCGACCGGTGGGATTGTGCGGGTTGACGAGCACCAGCACCCGCGGACGACGCCGCGCCACCAACGACTCGAACGCATCGAAGTCGAGCACCCACCCGTCGCCTCGATCGACGAACGGAAAGTCGATCTGTTGCAGACCCATCCGTCGCAGCGACGCGAGGAACGGTGGGTAGTTGGGCGTCTGGATCGCCACCGCATCGCCGCGCGTGGTGCTCAGGTGCAGCACGAGCTGCAATGCCTGGATGAGATCCGTCTGCTCGCGGACCGCACCGGGATCGGGTTCCCAGCCGTAGCGCGTGCGCATGCGTTGCGCGAACTCCTCGCGCAGCGGCGTGCCGTGGAACCAGTCGGGATAGCCGAGATCGTTGCGGTCGACCAACTCGTGCAGCGCACGCGCGATCGGAGGTGCGACCGGGAAATCCATGTCGGCGACCCATGCGGGGCCAGCCCGTCGGCTGCCGCTCGTGCCCATTTGGCACCGGACCGCGCCGACAGGACGTCGAAGTCGAGGTCGTCGAACGCGGGCACCCCAGGACCGCCGACCGAGAGGCGCTCGTCGCTGGTCATGTGGATGAGAATCGCACGGTTCGCGGCGCTCCGCGCGCCGAAGTCAGGCGGCCGGTCGCTGGCCCGTGACGAAGAAGATCAACCGATCCGCGACGTCGACGGCCTGGTCGCCGAACCGCCCGTAGAAACGCGCGAGCAGGGCGGTGTCGACCGCGGTCCGGATGTCGCCGTCCCATTCGGGGCTCTCGAGCAGGGAGAGCAGTCGCGAGTGCACCACATCGAGTTCGGTCTCGATGGCGTGCGTGCCCTTGATCGTCTCGAGGTCGAAGTCCGTGAACGCGTCGCGCAGGATCGCGACGATCTGCGCCGCGAGATCGGCCATCCGGCGAAGATCGTCGCGCAGGAGATCGGACACCAGCGACTCGGGATGGCGACGCCGTACAACGCGCGCGATGTGCAGGCTCAGTTCGCCCATCCTGGTGAGATCGCTCGTGATACGAACCGCGGAGAACACCAACCGCAGGTCGGCGGCCACGGGCCCCTGCAGGGCGAGGATCCGCACCGCCCGCTCGGAACAGTCGGTGTCGAGTTCGGCGATCCGCGCGTCGAGATCGAGGGCGGCCTGGGCTGCGTCGAGATCGGTGTCGAACAGGGCGCGAGTGGCCAGGTCGAGCCCTTCGGCGGCAACCGCTGCAAGCTCACCGAGGCGTCCGACCAGGTCGTCGAGCTGTCCTCGGAACAACTCCCTCATGTCTCGCTCCCTCCGTCGCCCGGTTCACGGCACGTGTACCCGGCTGATCCTCGTTGCAGTCCTCGGAAGGAGCCTAACGACGCGCGTCGACGACGCTCTCTACGGCGACGTCCTCGGAGGACGATACAGAGCTCGCGCTGTCGTCCATGCGGGCGAGATGAGCCTTGATCCATTCGGTGCTTCCCGGCGTCGCGGTGCTGTGCTGCGGGGTGCCGGCAATGCAGATAGACAAATTGTTTCCCTCATCGTGACGCCGATGTGCTCGGCTGCGCAGGCCACACCCATCCCCTGGAGTGACCGCCATCACTATAGCTTGTCGGCGCGAAGCTTCAACTCGGGCAAGAACCCGATCAGTAGCGCGACGTCTCCCGAGGTTCGCCGTAACCGTTCTGCTCGGAGTAACCGTGCCCGTCCCGGTGGCCCGGGCGGTCGGCGTATCCGTAGTCGTATCCCTCGTCGTAGCGGTACTGCTGATAGGACCGATCCTCGGGCGGGACGAACAGCGACTCGGGCTGTGAAGACACCGGTGGCGTCGACACCGGCTGTGACGACACCGGTTGCGGGGCCCGATGACGGTCGTCGGGCACCGGGCGCGGTGCCGGCGCCGCGGGTACGGGTGCCGGCTGGGGTGTGGCAGCCGGGCTCGCAGGCGCCGGAGGTTCGGGAGTCGTCTCCACGGCCGTCTCGCGACGACGGGCCGGAAGGACGGGCACCAACTCGCGCCCGGCACCGAGCACGACGAGCCGAGTGGGCACCTCGATCTCGGCCAGAGCACGAAGTGTGTCCTCAGCCTGCGCTCGCTCCTCGGCACCGGCCTGCAGCACGATCACGGCGAGCGCGAGTCCCTCGGTGTTCGCCCTGGTCCACCACTGCTCCCCGATACCGCAGCACACGATCCGGTCGCGGGCATCGCCGAACGAGTCGGTCTCCACGGTCACGCCCTCCCCGCTCAGGAGGAGGATGTGGTCGCCGAGCGAGGCGCGCTGCTGCAGCATGACGATCGTGTCGAGCGGAAGTGCCTCCCGGTCGTCGCGCTCGACCTGCACGGCCGCCCGGTGTCGACGCGCGACCCGCCGTGCCCAGGCCGGACTGTTCGATGCTCCGAAGCGTCCGTTCAGCGCGACCAGCAACTCCGCGACGAGGACGAACACGGCGAGGAACGCGACCGCAGCCTCGGCACGCGGCATCGGGGACACCTTCGTCCCGGTACCGGCGGGCATCGACAGCACCTGGAGGTATTCGAGGCTCGCGCCCGAGCGTGCCTGCCGGAGCTGCTCGAGCCGCGCATCGAGTTCGGCCTGCACCACCGGATCGGCTGCGCTCTCCTCGTCGGCCGCGATACTCGCGGCGAGGTCGGCACGCAGACCGGCGACGACGGCGTCCAGTTCGGCGATGCGCGCGTCGAGGGCGACGCGATTGCGTTCGGTCTGCGCGCGGTCGAGCTGCGTGACGATCGTCTGCGCGAGCCGGTCGGCATCGACCTGCGAGTCGTCGCGGGCGGTCACGGTGAGCAGAGTGGGCGACGAGCCGTAGCCGACGTCGATCCTCGACGGCAGCTTCGCGGGATCCTCGTTCGTCTCGGTTGCGATTGCGGCCACGACCGCCGAGTCCTGCGACAGCGCGACGTACGGGGCGATGAGCTGCCCGAGGGTCGCGTCGTTGCCGGACACCGAGGACGACGAACGGATTTCCGCGACGAGCGACGATTCGTACACCCCGGGACCGCTGTCGCGGACGAAGAAGACCGCGATCGCGGCGAGCGCGGCGACGAGCGCGGCGGGCACGGCCACGCGGGCGAGATCGCGGGCATGCCCCACGAGATCGACGGTGGGAGGAACACCGAGCTCACGACGCAGTTCGGCGTCGCGGATGCTTCGTTCGGACACGATGCACAGGCCTTTCGCTGTCGCCCCGGGGAGTGGGCATGTCGCCAGTGTGTCGCGACGAATCGGGCAAATGTTACCGATCCGTACGTCAGTTGCCGAGCAGCCGGCGCGGGCGGGACCACATCTACAGCGTCGGTGCAGAAACGGCATCGACGGCACCCGCTGGAGGTGCCGCCGATGCCGTTACGTGCAGATCGGAGTGTGGACTCCGATCAGAGGTAGGCGCCGATCAGATCGCGCAGGAACTTGATCACGAACTGGAGCGGGTCGACCGGCTCCGGCTGCGACTGGGGGGCCGGCGGAACATTATCGGCCTGGGGCGCGGCCTCGCCCTGCGGTGCGGGCGCGGCCTCGGCCTGCGGCGCGGACTGTGCCTGCGGAGCCGACTCGCCCTGCGGTGCGGACTCGCCGCCGCCGACCGTCACGGAGATGCCACCGGTGAAGGGGCGACCGGACGCGTCGAAGATGTTCTCGTACTGCGCACCCGAGGCGTCCTGGCAGCCCCAGAAGACGTTGTAGGTGCCGTCGGTGATCGACTCCGGGCCGGCCTGCGAGGGTGCGCCGTCCTTGATGTACAGCGCGCTCGAGGTGCTCGTGTTGGTCACCGAGAAGCTCGTGCCGGCGGGCTGCGCGTCGATGCGGCCCGACGGATCGGCCGTGTCGACGGTGCCCGGCTTCAGGACGTAGGTGACGCAGGTGACGCCGCGGTCGACGTCGGCGCGCGTCAGATCGAAGTCGACGACGATGGCGCCGTTCTCCGCCTTCGCCGAGACGCTCGGACCCGCAGCGGACGAGACGCCCGGAACGACCAGTGCCAGCAGTGCGGCACCGGAGGCCGCGACTGCAGCCTTCTTCGCAACAGAATTCATCGATTTTCCTCCCCGTATTTCGATGTCGGCGACCACTTTCGTGAGCGGCACGCCGTCGACCGTGCCCGACGCGCGTAGAACGCGGGCACATATGCGAGAACGTTACCGCTAGATGTCGTTGCTGTCGCGACGAGGTGGGGCATCGGCCCGGGCGGCCCGATCCACATGCCCGAGATCACGATCCGGCTCCACGAGATCACGGACCCGCTGCTTGAGCGCGGCGATTTCGGGAAAACCCTTGTCCTCCTTGCGGTCCCACACGACCGTGTCGTCTACGACGATACGGAACACCCCACCGGTCCCGGGAACGAGCGCGACCTCGCCGAGCGCGGGACCGAAAGTGTTCAGCAGTTCCTGCGCCATCCAACCGGCGCGCAGCAGCCATTTGCACTGCGTGCAGTAGGTGATCGCGACACGGGGAGCCTGCTCGGTCATGAGCGACAGGATATCTCCGCCGGAAATAGGTGAAGCCCCGGCAATCGTGGTGGTGGATCGGCCGGGGCTTCTGCACGGACCGGTGATGGGGGGTAACCGACCCGTGCGGCCGTCCTCACATGGGGGGACAGGAGGACGACGCGGAACCGAGTCTAGACACGAGAAATTGTTACTCGCGAGTATCGCGCAGGCGGACGTCCGGCGTGTCAGGAAGCGACGGGAGGATTCGCAGAATCACGCTGTTCCCGCTGCATCTCGACGAGTTGTTCCTCCCTCTCGGAGACGAACAGGAACCGACCGACCGCGAGCGCGCCGAGAGCCGAGAGGCCCAGCCACGCCGCCAGCGCCGATGCGATCCACACCCACATGGCTCACAGTGTGCGCGAATCCGCCGCGAACACCAAACATCGGAGATCACAACATGGTTGCAAAAGCAATACTCGAGGACTCCTCACAATGTGACGCCCGTCTCCCACAAGGCGTTCACCATCGCGGGCACTGTCGTCTCGAGGTCGTGATGCTCCTCTACCCGGCGGCGCGCGGTGACGACGAGTTCGTTCCGCAGGTCGGGATCGGATATCAGTCGCTGCAACGCCACTGCCATGGCCTTCGCATCACCGGGTGGAACGAGCACTCCCGCACCGTCGGCCAAGTGCTCGGCGGTCCCTCCGTGATCGGTACCGACGACGGGCACACCGTGCGCCATCGCCTCGAGAGCGACCAGCGGCCCCGCCTCGGGTGAGGTGCTCGCCGAGACCATCACGTCCCAGACCGCGAAGACCTCGGCGGGATCGACGCGACCCAGGAACGACACTCGTCCGCGCAGGTCGGGGGCGTCTGCGCGACGCCGCAACTCGGCGAGGAAGGCTTCGTCGCCGGGGAACGGCTCCCCCGCCACGTCGAGGTGGGTGCCGGGCACCTCGGCCACCGCCTCGAGAAGGACGCGGTGCCCCTTCCACTCCGTCACCGACGCGAGGATGCCCACCCGCGCGGTCGAGCCCGCAGGAGATGCCGGCCTGGACGGAGGGGGCGGCGGGATCGGAACCCCGTGCGGTGCGACGACCACCGGATATCCGCATTCACGCACCGGGACCGCCGAGGCCCGCGAGACGGCGACCGCTCCCCCCACGGCTCCCCTGCCCATCCGGGCGACGATGCGTTGCTTCCGGGAGGACAGAGTGTCGTGCACCAGCCACCTGGCACGTTCCCGATGGGACGTGCCGAGTACCGCGAGTCGCAGGGAAGGCAACGCGAACAACGAGTTGCACACGATCCGAGGCCGCTCCGCGGCGAGCACGCAACGGAGTCTGCACGCTCCCACCAGCCACCGCACCGAAAGGCCTGCCAGTCCCGCGATCCGCCCGACTCCCGTCTGTCCCCACATGCCCAGCCGCGGTAACCGGACATGGATGCACCCGGCCGGAAGGGATTCGGCGAGCGGTCCGTCGGGACATGCCACGACGACCCGACGACCCTGTGCGAGGGCGACGCTGACGAGCATCAGCATGACCTTCTCGGCACCCGACCGCTCACCGGTGTGCCCGACGAACAACAACGAACGACTCACGGCGCAACAACCGTCCGATCGCTCGCCGGTTCCGCCACGGGACCTCCTGTTTCACCCGATTCATGGTCGTCGGCTGAAATCGATGCCGCGCCTGTTTTTGTTACAACAGCACAACGTCACATCGAATTCTCGCCGCGTCTGCAATATTCTCGTGACCCGACGCAATACGCTGTTCGGGTGACATCCCACCGAACCGGTCGCCGTTCCCGACGCAGCCTGATGCTGGCCCTTGCCGTCTCGATGACGTTGTGCGCGAACCCGATTACCGCTGCAGCGCAGGAGCCCGAGCCGACAGGAGCGACCGGTCCGAACGAGGTGACCTTCCCGACCCGCAATCTCGGCCTCGGCCCGGACATCGAATTCCGTGGCAATTCCGATATCGTCACGCTCACGGTTCCCGTCCCCGACGGTAATACTCCCGCTTTCCTGGACACCACCGCCCAGTTGCCCACGAATATCGCGCGCGGATCGATCGACGTCACCTCGGACGGACGCTTGCTCACCCGGGTGGAACTGCCGGCCGGTGGCGACATCGTGCCCCTGTCGATTCCACTCGCCGGCGCGAAGGTGGAGAACGACGCCGCGGTGATCTCGCTGGATCTGAGCCTGAGCGCCGTCGACAACATCTGCCCCCAGGACTGGACCCTCGGTTCGGTGCGGTTGCGCGACGGTGTGGTCCGGTACGCTGGCACCCCCACGCTCCCGTCCGTGGTCGCCGACTTTCTGCCACCCGTCCTCGAACGACTCGAGCTGTATCTGACGGAAGGACCGACGGACGCCGAGTCGACCGTCGCCCTGGATCTCGCCGCCGACGTGACCGCGCGCTATTCCGGACGTCAGGTGCCGGTGGACGTACGTGAACTGCCACCGAACGGCATTCCCCCGGCCGCCGACGGTCCGTTCGTCCGGCAGATCGTCGTCCGTGAAGGCGAGGAGACGGGAGTCGAGGTCGTGCCGGTGCCCGACGGGCCTCCCGCCCTGTACGTCCGAGGCGACGCCCAGACCCTCCTCGACCAGGGAGGCCTGGTGAACAGCATCCTGTCCGGTATTGCCGTCGGTTCCGACGTCGCCGTCGGCACCTTCGACGTCCCGCCCATCCTCGCTCCGGACTCGACCACCCTGTACGACCTACGAGTATCCGACCTCGAGACGAGCGGTCTCGGCCTCGCCGACGTACACCTGTTCCTCGACCAGGCCGAGTTCGGCCGCCCCGTCCGGGATGTCGCCATCGATCTGAAGGGCTCCTACACCCCCCTTCCCGCCGACCAGGGTGGGCTGATCACCGTCTCGGCCGGTGACGTCCAACTCGACGCGTGGGCAGCCGACGCGAGCGGCGTCATCGACCGCGTGGTCACGGTGCCGAACTCCTCCCTGGGGCGTCTCACCGACGTCACCGTCGCGCTCCGCACGACCGGTTCCCAGGAGCAGTGCGGTCTCCAGCAGCCCGTCACCCTCAGCATCGACGGCAACAGTCGCGTGTCGAGCACCGTCGCCGACCCGCCCGTTCCCGTCGGCTTCCCGTCGCTGCCCCAGACTCTGATGCCACAGCTGAACGTCGCCACCGCGGGTCGCACGCTCGTCGACGTCGGACGTGCCGTCGAACTCGTCGCCGGGCTCCAGTCGCTCACCACGCGCCCGCTGGATCCGACCTGGGTGTCGATCGACGACGCGCTCGCCTCGTCGGCGCCCGCGCTGGTCGTGGCGGCGAACGGCGTCATCCCCGAGCGACTGCAGTCGGAGTTGCCGCTCGTCCGCACCGAGGACCGCCGGTTCGAGGTCCGCAACGCCACCGGCGAGAACACCAGCCTCACTTTCGGCACCGAGGTGGACTTCGCCTCCCTGCAGGTCGTGCGCGACGACGGACGCACCGTGCTGGTCGCCACGTCCACCGACGTCCCCGAGGAACTCGATCGGACGATCGACTGGCTCTCCGCCGAGCCCGGCCGCTGGTTCGAACTCGAGGGCAGCGTGCTGTTCACCGCACCCGACCGCGATCCGGTCGCCCTCATCGATCCCCGGACCGAGGACGACGACGACGTCGACGCGGCGTCGCCGGGAACGAACAGCGCGGTGACCGTGGTGGTCGTCGCGGGTGTCGTCCTGCTCGTCGTCGGCGCGGCGGGCGCCGTGGTGTGGGCGCGCCCCCGCCGCCGCCCCCAGTCACGGTGAACGCCATGACCGCGACAGTGGAGCAACCGTCGTTCACCGAACGGTTCTTCACGAGCGCGCTGCGGCATACCACCCGCCGGTGGATCGTGATCGTCGCCGCGACGCTGATCGGCTTCCACTCCACCTGGCTGCAACTGATCGGAGAGATCCGCGCGGGCACCACCGGCGGTTACGTGCTGATCGTGCCGCCGCTGGTCGCGGTGGTCGCGATCGGCGTCACGCGCAGGCGCAGGAACGAACTGCCCATCCACGACCGGCAGACCGACATCATCACGTCGGTGCTCCTGCTGCTGATCGCGCTGGCGATCAAAGGCTTGCTGATGCCGAGATACGCGACGAACTACCAAGTGATGCACCTCGACGTGCTCGCCGCGTGGGTGTTCGTGTGCGGTGCGTGTGTCGCGATGTTCGGCCTGCGGGTGACCGCGGCGTACTGGGAAGCGTGGATGATGCTCTTCCTGAGCTCACCTGTCGTGTACCGCATGGTGCTCATCGAGTTCGGTGGCACGAAACTCGCCGCAGGACAGATCACCCTCGTGCTCGCCGCATCGGCGATCGGACTCGCCACGCGCCGCACCCGGGCCCGCGGATTCTTCTACGGCTCCGCGACATTCGTGACCGGTCTGATGGTGCTCGTCCTGGTCGATCAGCGGTGGCCGGACGCACCCATCGCCGTGTCGCAGTACGTGCCGGCGGTGGTCGCGACGGTGGTCGTCGGGGCCGGTGCCTATCTGTGGACCTACCGCGGGCTCGCGCCACGCACGCTGCCACCGAATCCGGTGTCGGTTCCCCAGGCCGTGCGCGGAGCGATGTGCGTCGCGGTGGCCGCCCTGCTCGCCGCACTCCTGCCGCTTCCCGACCAGCGCCTGACGCCGGTCTCGGTCGGGCCTCCTTACTCGGGCACCGCCACCCAGGTCGTCCCATCCGGATGGGTGCAGTTGTCGTCCGTCGACTACGACTGGCCCCGCGCATACTTCCGTCAGGGATCGGTGCTGCGCCGGCAGATGCTCCGGGCGGAGGAACCGAACCCGGAGTGGGATCGGCTGCTGCGTCCCCGCACCGTCGCCGTGCAGACCCTGCAGGTGCGTCGTGTCGGTTCGTTCGCGGTGTACCCCACCGAATCGATGTACGCACTGGGCAAATCACGGGTGAGCCCGAAGGAATATGTCGATCTGGGTCGCGGCGTCACCGCCGAGTACTTCACCGTCGTCGACGACAACCTGCTCCTGACGTGGAGCCTGCTCAGCTTCGTGTGGACCCGCAGCGACACCGTCGCCCAGCGGGTGAGCCTGCTGACGGTGGACAACCACGAACTCGATGCGCCGTTCCCACAGCCCGAGCCGAACACTGTCGCCAACGCACGCACTCTGATGCGAGTGTTGCTGCGCGGCAACGGCACCGTCGAGGACACCGATCCCGAGTACAAGGACCGTTCCATGCTCATCGACGTGGGTCGCGAACTCGTGGAGGCGCAATGGCAGGCCGAGTGAACGTCGGCTCGGGACACGATGTTCCGCCCGAAGACACCGTCGAGTTCGACGCCTACCGGACCGCGGCCCTGCACGAAGCGGTGCACGGACTGCGCGAACGCAGCCCCGTCTCGTCGGCGTCGGTCGCGTTCGTGCCGTGGCAGAAGTATCTCGGATTCGCGCTCGCCGGGGCCTTCGTTGCCTCGCTCGTCGTAGCGACGAAACCTACCCTGATCGTCTTCACCGTGCTGTGCACCTTCGGGTACATCGCGACCCTCGCCGACCGGCTGCTGCTGTTCACCCGCGGCATGGCGCGCGACGCGCAGTTCATCGTCGACGACGAGGAAGCGCTCGCCCTCACCGACGACCGGTTGCCGCCGTACACGGTGCTCGTCCCCGCTTACAACGAACCCGAGGTGGTCGGCGATCTGCTCGCTGCGATGGCCGCGCTCGACTATCCGGCCGACAAGCTCCAGGTGCTGTTGCTGCTCGAGGAGGACGACACCGTCACCATCGAGGCCGCGGAGAAGGCCGGGCTCGGCGAGAGCGTCGAGATCCTGCTCGTCCCGGCCGCCGACCCACGGACCAAACCGAAGGCGTGCAATTACGGACTGCACTTCACGACGGGCGAGATCGTGACGATCTTCGACGCCGAGGACCTCCCCGAACCCTTGCAGCTGCGCCGCGTGGTCGTCGTCTTCGACCGCCTCGGCGACGACGTGGCGTGCGTGCAGGCGAAGCTGGCCTTCCACAACGGAACCCAGAACCTGCTGACCGGCTGGTTCACCGCCGACTACGCACTGTGGTTCAACTTCATCCTCCCCGGACTGATGAAGTCGCACTCACCGATCCCACTGGGAGGCACGTCGAACCACATCCGCCGGTCGGTCTTCGACGAGATCGGCGCGTGGGATCCGTACAACGTCACCGAGGACGCCGACCTCGGCGTCCGGATCGCCGAATCCGGCTACTCCACCGCGGTTCTCGACTCGACCACGCTCGAGGAGGCGAACAGCGATCCGATCAACTGGGTGCGGCAGCGATCCCGGTGGTACAAGGGTTATCTGCAGACCTGGCTGGTCCACATGCGCCGGCCCGTCCGACTGTGGCGGGTCATCGGCACCGTAGGAATGCTGCGGTTCACCACCCTGCTCGCGGGCACACCGATCATCGCGTGCCTGAACATGGTGTTCTGGATGACGACGCTGTCGTGGCTGCTCGGACAGGCGGATCTCATCGAGGAGATCTTCCCGTGGTACGCCTACTTCCCCGCGTTGATCTCGCTCGTGTTCGGCAACGTCGCCGTGATGTACATGAATTTCGTCGCGTGTCGCGAGACGGGGCACGCGAACCTGTGGTGGCCGTGCCTGACCGTGCCGTTCTACTGGGTGCTCATGTCGATCGCGGCGATCAAGGGCACCTATCAGCTCATCCGTAATCCTTCCTACTGGGAGAAGACCTTCCACGGGTTGTCGTCGTGAGGGCCCGCAGCACGTGGGTGTTCTGGACCGCCTGCTCGATCTATCTCGTGGTAGGACTGTGGCTCGCGCTGGACGTGCAGTACTACCAGGGCGATTCGCTCAGCCGCGTGAGCGCCGCGCGGACGGTGCTCCTCAGTCGCGACCCGCACCTCGCCGCCATCGGCTTCGTGTTCACGCCGCTCACCGCGCTCGTCCAGGTACCCCTCCAGGGACTGTCGGCGTGGTTTCCCGCACTGTCCGCCTATGCCGTCACGGCGGTGCTCATGTCGGCGCCGTTCATGGCCGGTGCGGCGGTGCAGATCCACCGGGTCGCGTGCGATCGTGGATGCTCGCCTTGGTTCGTGTGGACGGTGACGGCGGTGTTCGCCCTGAACCCGATGATCGTCTACTACGGCGCGAACGGGATGAGTGAGGCGCCGTTCCTGTTCGCATTGTGCTGGGCCGCGCGTCGTCTGATCCGCTGGTGCAGCACCGACGACATCCACGACCTCGCGCTGACCGGAATCGCCCTGGCGCTGGGGTATCTCGCGCGGTACGACGCGCTGGCCGTCGGAGGGGCGGTGACGGTCTTCGTCGCGCTGCTCGTCCGGTACCGGTCGCGTCGCTACGCTCCCGGCTCGGGATGGCAACCGGCGATCATGGATGCGATCCTCGTCGCCGCTCCCCTCGCCCTGGCCTTCGTCGCGTTCGTCGTGACGAGCTGGCTCGTCACCGGTGAATGGCTCGCGCAGTTCACCTCGGCCTACGGCAACGCTGCCATCCTCGAGCAGAGCGGTGGCGGGTCGTCGGGCGGGCTCGGTGCGATCGCCTTCTCGCTCGCCGAGACCGTCGTGCTCGGACCGGCGCTACCACTGCTGATCCCGGTCGTGGCGGTGCTCGCGTGGCGGCGACGAGATCTCGAACCGCTCGTGCCGTTCGTCGTCTTCGGCGCGGTCCTGGGATTCGCCGCGCTGTCCTATGCGCGCGGGATGACCTTTCCGTTCCTGCGCTTCTACATCTGCGCGATCCCGCTGCTCGCGGTGTGGGTCGTGCAGCTGGCACCGCGACGCGGACTGCTCACGGCACGACGTCCCGGACCGCACGCCGTTCCGAGGACGGAGGACCGTAGCGGCGCGGCACCGTTGGGTGCGGTGCTCCTGGTGTGCAGTCTGCCCGTCACGTTCGTCGCGATGGGCTCGCCCACCCTGTCGCAGGAACAGCACGCGCTGCGCACGGTCCTGTTCCCGGACAACGACGATCCGTCCGAGGTGCGTGAGCAGCAGCGACGGGTGATCGCGGCGTTCTCCACCGAACGACGCATCGCCGAATATCTCGACGCGATGGACCTGCCGCCGGGCTCGGTGCTGATGGACACGGTCTACGGGTTCGCGATCTTCTCGGCCACCGAACGCCCCGAGACGTTCGTCATCCCTTCGGACTCCGACTTCACCGCGGTACTCAACCGTCCCTCCGTCTCCGGGGTCGAGTACATCCTGACCGTCCCCAACGAGGGCCGGGGAACCTCGGACGCCGTCAACCGCCGCTACCCCACCATCTACGAGACCGGCAGCGACATCGCGGTGCTCGAGCTCGAGATTCCCAACGACGGTGCCGACCAACCCGATTGGCGGCTGTTCCGGGTACTCGACCGTGCTTCAGCCTGAGCGGTGGTGGCGCCGTAGGACGTAGTGGACCGGGTCGTCCGGGCCGATGTCGTACGTGCATTCGTCCGTACGTGGATCGGGGACGAACGACCACATCAGTGCGCCGTCGGCCCCGAGTTCGCGGTACTGCGTGAGCGTGCGGTCGACGATGTCGGCACGCTCGTTCACCTCACGGCACGAGCCGGCCCGGACACCGAGTTCGGCGACGAGCATCGGCTTCGGCAACCCGTCGAGTCGCTGTTCGAGGAAGCGCGCGTCGTCGTAGTCGTGGTACTGCACCACATCGAGTTGCTCGGCGCCGGTGACGGTCGTGAAATCGTCGCCGGTCGAACCGCACTGGTCGCCTCCGATGGTGCCCACGGTGACGAGCCGGTCCGGGTCGTGCTCACGGACGATGCCGGCCGCGTCGTCGATCCAATCGCGGAGCAGCCGGGCACCGCCGGGCAGGCACTCGCGTCGTTCGAGGGTGCACTCGTCGTCGGTGCAGGTCGCGGTCTCGGGTTCGCCGATCAACTCCCACATCGCAACCACCGACGACGACCCCCACCGTTCGACGGCCGTCGCGACCCAGTCGTCGTAGGCGAGCACATGGCCCGGCAGCGGGTCGCGCCAACCGGTGTCGTACCAGTCCGCCGGCTTGTATCCGCCCGCGTCGCAATCGCTGTCCTGCGGGGCGAGAACCGGGATCAGGTACACCCTGTGCCGCTCGGCGGCGTCGAAGACGGCATCGAGCGCGGTGAAGTCGAGCGTGCCGCCGATCCGGTGCACAGCGTGGGACTGGAAGGCGTCGAAACGCACGACCGAGCGCGGTGCCAGTGCGCCGAAGAACTCGTCGAGATCCACCTCGGCACCGCATCCGTGGTTGACCTCCCAGCGGGTGCCGAGCTGGTAGGCGTTGAGACCGGCGGGCCACCACGGCCGGTCGTCGAGAACGAAACGGTCGCCGTCGGCGCGGACCATCGGGAGATCCTCGGGAGGCGAGGGGCGCGACGAAGTGTCCTGCGCACAGGCCGCGAGCAGGAGGAGCAAAATGGTGGCGACCGCAGCGACGCGCACGTCCAGAGATTAACCGCCACGGAGCCGTGTACGCAGGCACCCGGGACATCGGGTCGTCAGAGGTTGTCGAGCGTCCGGATGATCCGGCGCATGTCCTTGCTCTCGGTGTTGTGGACGAGGCCGACGAGGGCCGCCGTCAACGGGTCGGGGCGTGCGATGACCCTGCCGAGCACGGCGACGTTCCGGTCGAGGACGTCTATCGCGGCGGGGCGCAGGTTCGCATCCATCTGCGACAGCATCTCGGCCCACACCCATGCGGTCTCCCGCGCGCGGTCGAAGGCGAAGTCGAGGACCGGATGCACCGCGCCGACCGGTTCGAGGATCTTGATCAGGGGCGAGAACGACTCGATGGCGTCGCGCACCTTCGGCATCACCCCCGCGATGATGTCGTTGATCTTGTCGTAGTCGGTGCGGAAGGCGTCCAGTTCGTCACCCGACAGGTTCTCACCCACGACGACGGCGAGATCGAGATTGATGTGCGCGTTGATCCCCAGCAGCAGGTGTTGCAGCACGATCAACCGGTCGCGCTTCGCAGCGTCGAACGCGATCTGCCACGCTCTGGTCGGTGCGGTCGCTTCGTAGGCTTCGAAATAGCGGTTCGCGAACAGGGTGTCGATGCGGTTCATGCGATCCTTGTCCGCGAAGACGCCGGCCTTCACCGCCAAGGTCATCTGCCGATAGACGGCCGCGAAGCATCCCCGCGGATCACCGCGCTTCGCGGTCTCGTCGACGATGCCGTCGAGGATCCCGAGCACCTCGTCGAGGTCATTCGCATGCAGCGCCACGGTCCCCTCCTCCGTGCGGATGAGGATCATTGTGGACCCGCAGCTGCCGTCCCGGAAAGCATCGCGGGACGGGAAGAACTAACTGGGACGCGCGTCGGGGTGCTTGTGCACGAAGTTCAGGTACGCCTTCGACGGCGTGGGCCCGCGCTGGCCCTGGTACTTGGACCCGACCTTCGCGCTGCCGTAGGGGTGCTCGGCGGGGCTCGTCAGCCGGAACAGGCACAGCTGACCGATCTTCATGCCCGGCCACAGCGTGATCGGCAGGTTCGCGACGTTGGACAGCTCGAGGGTGATGTGCCCGTCGAAGCCCGGGTCGATGAACCCGGCCGTCGAGTGCGTGAGCAGACCGAGCCGGCCCAGCGACGACTTGCCTTCGAGGCGACCGGCGAGATCGGCCGGCAGGGTGCACCGCTCCATCGTCGACCCGAGCACGAACTCGCCGGGATGCAGCACGAACGGCTCACCCTCGGGCACCTGCACCAGCGACGTCAGTTCGTCCTGCTGCTTCGCCGGGTCGATGTGCGTGTAGCGCGTGTTGTTGAAGACGCGGAACAGGCTGTCGAGTTTGACGTCGACACTCGAGGGCTGCACGAGCTCCGGATCGAACGGGTCGATGCCCAGATGCCCGGAGGCGATCTGAGCGCGGATGTCGCGATCGGAGAGCAGCACGAGTAGAGGTTAACAATCTCCCCGTCGTGGGTTTCTACGTGGCCGAGTCGCGCCGCAGTTGGGCCGACATCGTGAGCAGCAGTTCGGTGCACTCCTCGACGACGTCGTCGTGACTCAGCGGCACGGTGCCGTCGAGCCAGGCCGTCAACGCCTGGGCGAGTCCGCCGACGACGTAGTGCGCCGCGAGATCGAGCCGGGGGCTCGGGGTGATGGCGTAGATGTTCTCGGCCTGAGCGGTGACCAGACCGGCGAACATGCGGGTCGAGTCGAGGCGCCGTTTCGCGAGCTGCGTGTTGGCCTGGCTGACGGAGAACAGCATGCGGCCGAGCCGCGGGTCCTCGTCGATCTCGCGGACGATGTTCTCGACGCAGGCCCGCACGATCGCGCGGTCGTCGTCGGCGGGTGCCGAGGTCACAGCGGCGAGCGTGCTCTCGGCGATGCGCTGGACGACGTGGTCGTAGACGGCACCCGTGAGCTCGTCACGGTCGGCGAAGCTCTCGTAGAAGTAGCGCGATGCCAGACCGGCGCGCTTGCAGACACCGCGCACCGACAGCGTGGCTTCCCCGTCGGCAGCTCCGAGGAGATCGAGACCGGCCTCGATCAGCTGCGCTCGCCGATCGGCCTGTCGTTCCTCGCCTGCGCGTCCACCGTAGAGCCGTCCAGTTGCCATGCCCCTATCTTCGCAGCGTCCGGTCTCCGTTCCGCGCAACCTCCGGTCTTTACCGTCGGCGCACATCTGAGTACAGTCGTGGTCACTTCGAACGATGGAGGGAATTCCGATGACGACGACCGTCGACAAGCCCGTCGGCCTGGACGACACGATGGACGGGCTCGGCCTGGCCGCCGGAGCAGCGAACATCATCATGCAGCTGTCGTGGCCCGGCGTCGGCTACGGCGTCTACGAATCCCGCGTGGAGTCGGGACGGCTGTTCGACCACCCGATCAAGCGCACCCGCACCACCCTCACCTACCTGGCCGTCGCAGCGCGGGGCACCGACGACGAGAAGCGCTTGTTCCGTCGCGGCGTCAACAAGGCGCACGCGCAGGTCCGTTCCACCGAGTCGAGCCCGGTCGAGTACAACGCGATGGATCCGGAACTGCAACTGTGGGTGGCGTCGTGCATCTACCGCGGATTCGAGGACGTGCACCGCGCGCTGTACGGGCCGATCCCCGACGACGCGATCGAGTACTTCTATCAGAACGGCGCGACCTTCGGTACGACGCTGCAGGTGCCGCAGCACATGTGGCCGAAGGACCGGGCGGCGTTCGAGCAGTACTGGGAGGACAACCTTCACAAGGTGAAGATCGACGACACGATCCGCGAGCACCTGCTGTCGATCGCCCGGATCGAGTTCCTGCCCCAGCCCGTCCCGGCCCTGTTCGGCAAGCTCAATCTCTTCTTCACCGCCGGCTTCCTGCCGCAGCTGTTCCGCGAGCAGATGCTGCTGCCGTGGACGCCGCGCGACCAGCGTCGCTTCGACCGCGTCATGCGAGCTCTGGGTGTGGTGAACAAGAGGCTGCCGGTCGCGGTGCGGGAGCTGCCCTACCGCGTGCTGCTGGCCGACATGCGGTGGCGGATCCGGACGGGCCGATCCCTGGTCTAGGGGTCCCGCGATCGACCCGGAGAGTCTGCTACAGTTTGCTCCGAAAGCTCGGGCCGGAGTCGGTGAGAATCGGCAAAAGCCCAGCGTGCCGATGTAGTTCAATGGTAGAACATCAGCTTCCCAAGCTGAATACGCGGGTTCGATTCCCGTCATCGGCTCCCACACGAAGGCCCCGACACGCGGTCGGGGCCTTCTTCGTTGTGGGGCGGGTCCGAGCCCGTCGTTCCTGCCGCAGGACGCTCCCGGCGCCGACTCGTGCGCGGATCACGACCGACCTTCCCGTACTGTGGGGGAATCGGGACCGTTCAGGTCCCCAATTGAGGGTGGCAACATGGCCGACAAATCGCCTCGCAGTTCGATGTCCAAGAAGTCCGGCAAGTCGCTGAAGGAAAAGCGCGCCGAGAAGAAGACCAGGACCAGCATCAAGGCCGAGGCTGAGATCGTCGCGAACGTCAGGAAGCGCTGATCTTTCTGAAGATGAAGGCCTCGACCGCACGGTCGGGGCCTTCGTCGTATCGAGTCTGTCGTTGTTGTCGATTTTCTCGCGTTCTTCGACAACAACACCTACCTCGACAGTCCTACCGGCGGCCTTCGAGGTACGAGCGGGCGGTGTCGAGGAGTTCGGGGAGCGAGCGGGTCGCGTCCAGGGTGACGCCGTCTTCGTCGGGTCCCAGCGGCTCGAGCGTCTCGAACTGGGAAGCCACCAGCGACTCGGAGAAGAAGTGGCCGCCGCGTCCGCGAACCCTGGACCGCACGACGTCGACGGGCACATCCAGATGGAGGAAGACGGCCGGGGTGCCGGCACGCAGGATGTCGCGGTAGGACCGCTTCAGTGCCGAGCACGCGACCACCGGGGTCTCGACGCTGTCGGCAGCGGCCGCGGCGACCGCACGCAACCACGGCTCACGATCCTCGTCGTCGAGCGCGCGCCCCGAGCGCATCTTCTCGATCGACGCGTCGCTGTGGTAATCGTCCGCCTCGATGAAGGCGCCGCCGATCGCGTCCGCGAGTTGCTTCGCGAAAGTCGTTTTGCCACATCCACTGACGCCCATCACCACAACAGCCATGCCACATCGTAACTTCGGGGAGGTTGTGGTCGCTCTCGTCGAAATTCCCGACCACGACCTCCCCGAAGTTCACTCGAGGTACGACGCGTAATCGGCGTAGGGCACCTGACCAGTGGGGCTCGCCTTGATGGCCTCGGCAACCTCCGGCGGGATGGGAGCCCAGTAGGCCGGCATCGCAGCCGCGAGGGAAGGACTCACGGCGTAGATGAGAGCGAAGTTCACGATCCACAGCGGCGGCGCCATCGACATGCCGACGGTCGAGACGACGTCGCCCTTCGTGTTGGTGACCAGCTGCGCGGCGCCGGACATCTGTTGCGCCGCAAAACCGAAGGCCGCCTCGATCGGGTACGCCGACCGGTACAGCGCCACCAGTGTGTCCGTTGCGTCGTTGTTGCGCAGCCAGGTGTCGACGTACCCGCCGGGCGCGATGAGCGTGTTGATCTGCCGTGTCGGCGCCGACGCGTTGGCCGGGCTCTGCAGTATGCCGTCGGGCGTCACGTAGAGGCCGTAACTACCGAGGACCGACGGGGTGGAGACACCGTTCACGTCGGAGTACAAGGGGCGGCCGGTCGTGTTGACGAGGATGTCGATGGAGCTCTGGATGATCTCGGCCGCCTCCTTGCTTCCGCCCACTCCCCCGCCGGTGGTGAAGTCGCGGGCCTGCTGCTCGGACAACGCATCCGACGGACGCAGCCCGATCTGCCGGGCGATGTCCTCGGCCCACTCCTGGCCGAGCGGGGCGTGCAACCGGGACGGGTCGGTGACCTGCGTCGGCGCCAGATGCTCGTAACCCGGTGCGCCGGAGAACGGGAGCGAGAAGCCGGTGACGTCGTCCGCAGATGCCGCGGGATTGACCCACAGGGCGAGCAACCCCATGAGCGCCACCACCGTGGCGGCTCTCCCTCCGCGTCTGTGCCGTCGGTCGGACTTCCGTGTGCTGCGCATAGGTCGACCTCCTGGGACACCGTCGCGATGGGGACACACGTGCGTATTTCAGTGAAACGCCGGGGTAAAGAGTGCGTCAATGCCCGCGCGGGGTGAATTGGGGGAGGATGTGGACGGTTTTCGCGAGATTCTCGGCAACGACCGCCCCCGACAAAGCAGCGTGGCCGCCACCCGGAAGGGTGACGGCCACGGGGCTGCAGTGACGCCTAGACGGTCGCAGCGACCGCTTCCTCGGCCTGGGCCGGGGCGCTCGTGCGGATGAGGTGGTCGAACGCGCCGAGCGCGGCAGTCGCACCCGCACCTGCGGAGACGATGATCTGCTTGTACGGGACGGTCGTGCAGTCGCCGGCAGCGAACACGCCGGGCACCGAGGTGCGGCCGTGGTCGTCGACGACGATCTCGCCGCGCGGGCTGAGTTCGACCGTGCCGGAGAGCCACTCGGTGTTCGGCAGCAGGCCGATCTGGACGAACACGCCGTCCAGCTCGAGGGTGCGCGACTCGTCGGTGGTGCGGTCGGTGTAGGTCAGGCCGGTGACCTTCGAACCGTCGCCGAGGACCTCGGTGGTGAGGGCGCTGACGATGATGTCGACGTTGGGCAGGCTGCGGAGCTTGCGCTGCAGCACCTCGTCGGCGCGCAGGACCGAGTCGAACTCGATGAGGGTCACGTGGGCGACGACGCCGGCGAGGTCGATCGCGGCCTCGACACCGGAGTTACCGCCACCGATGACCGCGACGCGCTTGCCCTTGAACAGCGGGCCGTCGCAGTGCGGGCAGTAGGTGACGCCCTTGTTGCGGTACTCCTGCTCGCCCGGCACGTTCATCGCGCGCCAGCGGGCACCGGTCGCGAGAACGACGCTGCGCGAAAGCAACCGGGCGCCGTTCTCGAGCTCGACCTCGACGAGACCACCCTCGGTGGGGGCCGGGGTGAGCTTCGAGGCCTTCTGGACGTTCATGATGTCGACGTCGTACTGGCGCACGTGGTTCTCGAGCTCGGCGGCGAACTTCGGGCCCTCCGTGTAGGGGACGGAGGAGAAGTTCTCGATGGCCATGGTGTCGAGCACCTGGCCGCCGAAGCGCTCGGCGAGAACGCCGGTGCGGATTCCCTTGCGGGAAGCGTAGATCGCGGCGGTCGCGCCGGCGGGGCCGCCACCGACGACGAGGACGTCGAAGGGATCCTTCTCGCTGATCGCGGCGGCGGTGCGCTCGGCGGAGCCGCTGTCGAGCTTGCCGACGATCTGCTCGAGGTTCATGCGTCCGGAGCCGAACAGCTCACCGTTGAGGAAGACGGTCGGCACTGCCATGACCTGGCGTGCATCGACCTCGTCCTGGAAGAGCGAGCCTTCGATCGCGGTGTGCTTGATGCGCGAGTTGGTCACGCACATCACGTTCAGGGCCTGCACCACGTCGGGGCAGTTCTGGCACGACAGCGAGAAGTAGGTCTCGAAGTGGAAGTCGCCCTCGAGGTCGCGCACCTGCTCGAGCAGTTCCACGGCCTCCTTCGAGGGGTGGCCGCCGACCTGCAGCAGGGCGAGCACGAGAGAGGTGAACTCGTGGCCGAGCGGGATGCCCGCGAACTCGACCGCGATGTCGGTGCCGACCCGGCGGATCAGGAAGGAGGGGCGACGGGTGGCTTCACCGTCGCGCACATGGGTGACCAGATCGGACATGCCGGCGATCTGATCGAGGAGGTCGGCGAGTTCCCTCGACTTCGGCCGGTCGTCGAGGGCCGACACGAGCTCGATCGGCTGGGTGACCTTTTCGAGAAGGGACTTCAACTGGGCGGCAAGGGAGGCGTCGAGCATGAGGATTCACTCCAGAGGTGGAAGAACTGTGACCGGAAGAGATGGGAGTCGGCGAACTTCTCAGCTCGAGCCGAGCGGACCCGGACGGTGCCCGGTGGCACGGGACGTTCGATCCCGTGCCACCGGAACGAATTTCCGTCGACGAATCAGATCTTGCCGACGAGCTCCAGCGACGGAGCGAGGGTGTCGTCGCCCTCTTCCCACTTGGCCGGGCAGACCTCGCCCGGGTGGCTGCGGACGTACTGAGCGGCCTTGACCTTGCGGACGAGCTCGGCGGCGTTGCGGCCGATGCCCTCAGCGGTGACCTCGGTGAACTGGACGACGCCGTCCGGGTCGACCAGGAAGGTGCCGCGGTCGGCGAGGCCCTGGTCCTCACGGAGGACCTCGAAGTCGGTGCTGATCTGCAGGGTCGGGTCACCGATCATGGCGTACTTGATCTTGCCGATGGTCTCCGACGAGCCGTGCCACGCCTTGTGCGTGAAGTGCGTGTCGGTCGAGACGGAGAAGACCTCGACGCCGAGCTTCTGCAGCTCCTCGTAGTGGTCCGCGAGGTCGCCGAGCTCCGTCGGGCAGACGAACGTGAAGTCTGCGGGGTAGAAGAAGAAGATCGCCCACTTGTCCTTGATGTCCTCGTCGGACACGGTCACGAAGGCGCCGTCCTTGAAAGCCTCGGCCTTGAAGGGCTTGATCTTCTTGTTGATCAGCGACATGTAAGAACCTCACTCGTCTCGATGGGGTTGACGGTTCAGACGTTATCCGCGAACTATTGATTGTGCCAATCGATAGTTTCTAGAAGTTCGATAAGAAAGGGCTATAACACGCCGTTCGACCAGGTCGTTGCTTTTCCTTCCTCACAAATGTGACAGAACACACAACCTTTGCGACAGGGCACTCCGGCCCGCCCGACAGGGAAGAATGGAACCGATGCACTCACGACCGAGCTACCGCCGCACCGGATCCGGTGAACCCCTACTCCTCCTGCACGGCATCGGCGCCACGATGGACGACTTCTCCACCCTCGTCCCGCGACTCGCCGAGCACTTCGACGTGCTGAACGTCGACCTACCCGGCCACGGTTCGTCGCCTAGACAGAGCGGCCGACCCACCGTCGGCGCCCTCACCGACACTCTCGAGGCGGAACTCGACGCCCACGGACTCGACCGGGTGCACGTTCTGGGCAACTCGCTCGGTGGACGACTCGCGATCGAACTCGCCGTGCGCGACCGCGCCCTGTCTGTGGTCGCCCTGTCACCCTCCGGACTCGGACTGCCGCCGGAACGCGTCTACCAGGGCGCGCTCATGACGACCGCGCGCCTGCTCAACAAGGTCCGCAGGCCGCTCATCGAACCGATGTCGCGCAGCGTCCTCGGCCGTACCGCACTCACTGCGGGTCTACGCGCGAAACCGTGGAAGACGACCCGCGCCGAAGCACTGGCGGTCAAGGGCGGATTCGCCGATTCGGCCGGTTTCTGGTCGATGCTGTGGGACGCGATCCTGACCGATGTGCCGACGGGACTCGACCGGATCGACTGTCCCGTCACTCTGGCGCAGGGCGTCCTCGACACCGTCGCGTCGGCGCAGACCGTGCGGTACGTCCCGCTGATCCCCGGGGCACGGTTCGTGCCGCTCCCCTGGGCCGGCCACGCGCCGCAGTCCGACCGCCCCGAGGCCATCGTCGACCTCGTGCGCCGGACCGCCGCGCGGGCGAGCACCTACTGCCGATAGGACTCGACCTCGTCGACCGGCCGTGCCTGCGCTTCGTCCGGATCGTCACCGAACTCGGCCTTCGCGCGACGCTGACGCAGCAGGTCCCAGCACTGGTCGAGTCGCTTCTCGACGGCGCGCAGGCGCTGCAGATCCTCGTCGCTCAGACCGTCCGAGCCCGTCCGCGAGCGCAGCGTCTTCTCCTCTTCCACCAGCTCCTCGATGTGCTGGAAGAGATCGTTCTCGTCCATGTGTGGCTCCCTCGACGTGGTGTTCCGACGGCATAGCCTGATCCGCCCGGAGTGAAACCGCCGACGGTTTCGCACCCGCCCGGCCGGGTATCTCCTCGACATGAGCATCGAAGACGGTCCCGGCGACACCCTCAGCCCCAGCGAAGGCCTCGACGCCGACGAGGTGCGGAACGACGACGGCGACGAGGTCGTCGATCCGCCCGAGGACTGGAGTGGAGCCGACAAGTTCGGAACGACCCAGCGTGAAGAGCAGGAAGGCGAGTCGCTCGACCAGCGTCTCGCCGAGGAGGAACCCGACGTCGAACCCGCCGAGCCGCTCGACAAGCCTGTCGCGGCGACGCCGGAGGACGAACTGACCGAAGACGTGGACGAGGTGGTCGACGACGCCACCACCGGCGCGCCCGAAGACTCGAAACTCGCGGACGAGGTCGACGGGGTGATCGTGGAGGATTCGCGCGTCGACCGCGGTCAGGTCAGCGGCGCGCCCGAGGACGGGGAGTCGATCTTTCCGATCGTGGAGTAGGAGTTCGGCGCACAACCTCCCCTTACTTCGCGCTACAGCACCTTCGAGCCGTACATCTCGCCGAGCGGGTCGGCGATCAGCTCGAGACGAACACCGTCGGGGTCGCGGAAGTACAACGAGACGTCGCTGTGTTCGACGAGCTCGACACCCGCGTCGATCAGCTTGTCGCGCAGGCGTTCCCAGGCGGGCAGGGCGACGCTGATCGCGATGTGGTGCAGACCGCCGATGACCTCCTGATAGGGGCCGACGTCGAGACCGGGGAAGTCGAAGAAGGCCAGCAGATTGCCGTTGCCGATGTCGAAGAAGAAGTGCGAAGAGCCGGGATAGTCGCGGTTCTCGATCAGCTCCGTCAGCGGGAACTCGAGGAGATCCTGGTAGAAGCGCACGGTCCGTTCGACGTCGCTGCTGATCAGCGCGGTGTGGTGCAGTCCCCGCGCCGACGACTGCGGGCGCGCGTCGGCGGGCTTCAGGTGCGCGTCGCGGATGAGTGCACGCCGACGCTCGAATTCTTCGGAGCGCTGCTGCTCGTCGGCGATCATCGATCCACCTTCCTCCCGATGTGGTTGCTTTCTCAACCAGGATGCTCCCAACTAGTTGCGTTGTCAACTAGTTGGGTCGAGGTGGTAGCACTTCGTGACCCGGGGAGTCACGGACCGAGTACGACGATCTCGTCGCCGTCACGTCTTCTTCACGAACATCCGATTCGCCCGTTCCCGCAGATATCGGGTGCGGACGATGAATGTGTCGGGGGCTCAACGCCGTTCCGAGGAGATCCCATGAACCATCGCAGGACCCTGCGTGCGACGGTCGCGTTGCTCGCACCGCTCGCACTGCTCGCCGGTTTCGCACCCGCCGCGAGCGCAGCGGCGGACACCGACACCCGAGGACTGTGGACCGTCAGCACCCGCGGAGACACCGTGCTGCTGAAGCTGATCTATACCTCTCCACCGGACGAGGACTACCCCTTCATCTGCGTCGCGGCGCTCGGCACCGGCGAGTCCGGAACCGCGGAGATCTTCGGAGCGAACTACCAGACCATCGAATTCACGGGGATCGCCGCGGGGCCCAATATCGCGACCGCCAGTTGCGAGGACAACGACGGGGAGCTGCGGCCGGTGGGCGCGATCGAATTCGACCTGCCCGGCCCACCGACCCTCCACTACGTCGCGACCGAGTCCTTCTGGTTCGACGACGCAGACGACTGAGCGTCACATCTTCGCGTCGCGGGCCATGACGAAGCTGTAGAGGCCGTAGACCGCGATACCGAGGCCCATGAGGACCAGCAGCACCGTGCCGAAAGGCTGCGAGCCCAACGTCTTCAGCGCGCCGTCGAGCCCCGCTGCCTTCTGCGGGTCGGCCTGGAAGACCGCGACGATCACCAGCACACCGACGAGACCGAGCGCGAGACCCTTCGCAACGTACCCGACGAGCCCGAGGCGCTTCACGAACATGCTCGGGTGGCTCTTCAGGTCGTCGACGAAGTTCTTCGACGCGCCCTTGTAGACGTGGTAGGCGCCCACCCCGAGGATGACGAGTCCCGCGACGACGAGGACGAACTTGCCGCCGCCGGACTGCAGCAGCTTCGCCGTCAGTCCCGCGTTCTGTTCACCGCTGGACTTGCCGCTGCCGCGGGCGAACCCGAACGCGGTGTACGCGAAGGCGAGGTAGACGACACCGACGCAGGCGGCCTTGAAACGGTCGAACGCCTTGTCCTTCATGTCGGCGCCGGGCTGTTCCGGCTCGGACGCCTTGCCGAAGGTCGCCTCGGCGAACCGCCACAGGCCCATCATCACGAAGACGACGACGGCGACCCACAACGCGATCTTCCCGCCGGGCTGCTCGCCCAGCTCCGCCATCGCACCGGACTGCGATGCCTCCTGCTCGCTGCGGCCGAACGCGACGCGGATCGCGAGGTAGCCGATGAGCAGGTGCACGATGCCACTGCCGACGTAGCCGGCACGGGCGAACTTCTCGAACACACCGTTCTGCGCGACGCGCTCGGCGGATGACGCCGCGCCACGCGATGCCGGGGCCTGACGGTTCACTCTCGTCTCCTCATCGGTCGGGACTGTCCCCTCGCGCTGTATTCCCGACACCGCGGACCACAAACGCGAACCGGCTCCTGTGGGTAGATTGGCGTCAGGTTCGAAACGCCGTCGATCGGAGGCGCACCGTGCGGATCGTCGAGGATGCTGTCGCCCTGGCCCGCCGGTGGGTGGAGGAATCGTCGGAGGTCGCACCCGACCGTGCGGCCCGCCGGCTCGCCGACGTCCTGAAGGATCCCCACGGACTCGAGTTCACGGTGCGCTTCGTCGACGAGGTCATCCGCCCCGAGGATCCGGCGACCGCAGCGCACGCCCTGGCCGAATTGTCCCGGAACATACCGGATTTCCTTCCCGTCCATCTCCGCGCGGCCGTGCGGGCGGGCGGCACGATCGGTCCCCGATTCCCCCACCTCGTCGTCCCTGCCGCGCGGCGCGCGCTCCGGGCGATGGTGGGTCACCTCGTCGTCGACACCGACGATGCCGCGCTGGGCCGGGCCATCGCACGACTGCAACGACCCGGCATCCGGCTCAACCTCAATCTGCTGGGAGAGGCCGTCCTCGGCGACGACGAGGCCCGCCGCCGTTTCGAGGGCACCCTCGCACTCCTGGCACGCGACGACGTCGACTACGTCTCGCTCAAGGTCTCGGCGGCCGTCGCGCCACACTCGCCGTGGGCCTTCGACGAGACCGTCGCGGACATCGTCGAGCGGCTCACCCCGCTGTACCGCCTCGCCGCGACCTCACCGACGCCGAAATTCGTCAACCTCGACATGGAGGAGTACCACGACCTGGATGTGACGGTCGCGGCGTTCACGACGCTGCTCGACCGTCCCGAGTTCCTCCGTCTCGAGGCCGGGATCGTGCTGCAGGCGTATCTACCCGACGCCCTGACCGCCATGATCGAACTGCAGCGGTGGGCGGCGGCGCGACGCGCACGCGGCGGCGCCGCGATCAAGATCCGGGTGGTCAAGGGTGCCAACCTGCCGATGGAACGAGTCGACGCGTCGTTGCACGGGTGGCCGCTCGCGACGTGGAACACCAAGCAGGAGACCGACACGAACTACAAGCGGCTGCTGCACTACGCGTTCACACCCGAGCGGATCGAGAACGTACGGATCGGGGTGGCCGGGCACAACCTCTTCGACATCGCCTACGCGTGGGAGCTCGCCGGTCGCCGGCACGTGCGGAACGGGATCGACGTCGAGATGCTGCTCGGCATGGCGCAGAGCCAGGCCGAGGTGATCCGTCGACACGTCGGCAGCCTGCTGCTCTACACGCCCGTCGTCCGCCCCGACGAGTTCGACGTCGCGATCTCGTATCTGGTGCGTCGACTCGACGAGGGTTCGGGGCAGGAGAACTTCATGTCGGCGGTGTTCGATCTCGCCGACGATCCCGCCCTGTTCGAACGCGAGGAGCAGCGGTTCCGCGCGTCGGTGGCGGCGCTCGACGAGGGCGTCCCCTCCCCCAACCGCACGCAGAACCGACAGGAGCCGCCCATCCCAGCGCCGGAGGTGTTCACGAACACGCCGGACACCGATCCGTCCCTGCCGCAGAACCGGGAGTGGGGTCGCCGCATCCTCGAGCGGGTGCCGTCGTCGAAGCTCGGCATCGACACCGTGCGTGCGCACACCCTCTCCTCCGAGGAACAACTCGAGCGCATGCTGGTCGACGCGACGGCGGCCGGTCGCGCCTGGGGTGCCCGCAGCGGTGCCGAGCGCGCACGGATCCTCGAACAGGTGGCCGACGTGCTCGAAGCGCGTCGCGCCGATCTGCTCGAGGTGATGGCGGCCGAGGGCGGTAAGACCCTCGACCAGTCCGATCCGGAGGTCTCGGAAGCGATCGACTTCGCCCGGTACTACGCCGAGCGGGCCCGCGCGCTCGACGCGATCGACGGTGCGCGGTTCGTGCCGTCGACCCTCACGGTCGTCACACCGCCCTGGAACTTCCCGGTCGCGATCCCGGCAGGGTCGACGCTCGGGGCGCTGGCCTCCGGTTCGGCGGTGGTCCTCAAACCCGCGACGCTCACGGCGCGGTGCGGGTCGGTGCTCGCCGAGGCGATGTGGGATGCCGGCGTGCCCCGCGACGTCCTGCACCTCGTCCATGCCGACGAACGATCGCTGGGCACGAAGCTCGTCTCCGACCCCCGCGTCGACCGGGTGGTGCTCACCGGTGCCTACGAGACCGCCGAACTGTTCCGTTCGCTGCGTCCGGGGATGCGGCTGCTGGCCGAGACGAGCGGCAAGAACGCGATCGTCGTGACGCCGAGCGCCGATCCGGATCTGGCGGTGCGCGACGTCGTGCAGTCGGCGTTCGGGCATGCCGGGCAGAAGTGCTCGGCGTCGTCGCTCGTGATCCTCGTCGGCTCCGTCGCGACCTCCCGCCGGTTCCGCGACCAGCTCGTCGACGCGGTGCGGTCGCTACCGGTCGGTCCTGCGCACGATCCGCGAACCCGTATGGGGCCGTTGATCGAACCGGCTCGGGGCAAGCTGCTCACCGCGCTCACCGAACTCGAGGACGGCGAGTCGTGGCTCGTCGAACCGCGACGGCTCGACGAGGAGGGTCTGCTGTGGACGCCCGGCGTGCGCACCGGGGTGCGACGCGGGTCGCGCACGCATCTCGTCGAGTTCTTCGGTCCGGTACTGGGGGTGATGACCGCCGCCGATCTGGACGAGGCGATCGCGATCCAGAACGAGGTGGACTACGGACTCACGGCGGGTCTGCACTCGCTGGATTCGGACGAGATCGCCCGCTGGCTCGATCGGGTGAAGGCCGGGAATCTGTACGTGAATCGCGGTATCACCGGTGCCATCGTGCGACGGCAGCCGTTCGGCGGTTGGAAGAAGTCGTCGGTAGGAGCCGGCTTCAAGGCGGGCGGGCCGAACTATCTCTTCGGCTTCGGTTCCTGGGAACCCTGTGTCCGGGACGAGGACGCGCTGCGCCGGGCGTTCGAGGACGACGAGCGAGCATGGACGTCGGAATTCGCTGTGGCACAGGATGTCACAGCGCTCTGGGCAGAGCGGAACCTGTTCCGGTACCGGCCCGTTCGCACACACGTACGCCTCGGTGAGGCGGGGCGGCCCGAGGAACTCGTGCGCGTACTCGGTGCCGCAGCCCGGGCGGGCGCGCCGGTCGAAATCTCTTCGGCTTTCGCCGTCGATCTCGTAAGATGCTCGATTACAGCACGTTTCGACGGTCGCGTGCGCGTGGAGAGTGATGCGGAATGGGAGGAACGGATCGTCGACGTGGCCCCGGCGCGGGTCCGTCTGATCGGTGCAGCGCCGCCCGGCGAATGGAACGCCCGATGCGACATCGCGGTGTTCGACCATCCGGCGACCGGATCCGGACGAATCGAAATGCTGCCGTTCCTGGCCGAACAGTCCGTCACGATCACCGCTCATCGATTCGGCACACCGAACCGGCTCACCGACGAGATCATCTGAAAACAAACCCCGAAGCGGTTCTGCCGAAGGCCCTGTGAACCCCGACACTGTGAGGTGGAATAGGAAAATGGATATCGCCACGACACCCCCGACCGAACGTCGCAAGCGCGCACTCGCCGCGGTGAAAGAACTGGGCCCCCAACGCACCGAGAAGGCCGTCGTCAAGGTGCGCTGCCCCAAGGGACACACCCTCGCCGCGGTCTACAAGACTTCCGAGGGACAGGTGGTGGTCTCCCGCAGTGGCCCGGGTGGACGCGGAAACCGCGATCGCGAAGCCACCCCGCACAACGGCACATCACTCAATTCGGAATTCGTGGACACCCTCGAGGCAACCCAGTTCGAGGACGACGAAATCCCCTCGGGCTGCGCGTGCGGTCCGCGAACGCTCTCGCGGAAGAAGATGCAGGACGCCGTCGCATCTCACGAACACGTCGTCAACCTGACCTGATCCCTCACAGACCGAACCGCAACTGCACCCGGAACACGTCGAGCACCTCGTCGACCCAACCCAGGATCGACAGCGTCGAATCGATGTTCTGCGGTGGCGTGCACACCAGGGTGTCGTGCCGGATCAGCCGATCGAAATCCACGGCGACAGGACCGTTTCGCACCGTTCCGTTCGGCGATCGGAATTCGACTCCGGCACGCACCATCACGTCGATGATCTCCTGCGCGAGGATCCCGTAGGCGACCGTCGTCGGGTGCACACCGTCGAGGGAGAACAACCCTCCACTGTCGCGACCGCCGTGACCGTCCGCCGACAGGAAACGTGTGTCGGGCACCGGATCGAGTGCGGCGAGCGCCGGCGGTAGCGGGTACGGCTGCCACCATGCGGGTCGCGCATCGAGGTCGTCGACGTAGCGGCGGGCGGCCAGGCGGTCGAGGATGCCCGCGGTGTCGAGCAGATACCAGTCCAGTCCCGCGCGACGCGCATCGGCGACCGCCTGGGTGATCGTCTCGTCGAACAGATCGATCGCGGCGTCGACCATGCGGGCCTGCGCACCGGTGATGTGTTCGTCGCGGCTCGCGTCGAAGCGGCGCGCGTCCACCCACGGCCGGGTGTAGTAGGGGAAGTACGGTGAGCCGTTCTTCGTCCCGATTCCCCGGGCGATGGGGGCGATGGTCACGTGCGGGACGGTGCACAGCACCACGTGCCGCGCGCCGATGTTCCGGAGCTTCGCGACGACCTCCGCGAACTCGCTGTCGAAATGCTCGGGTCGCCAGATCGTGTAGGCCTGTTTCGCGTCGAGGTCGCGGAAGTCGTCGCCGCTCCAGACGACCCGCAGTTCGGTGATGGTCCGCAGTGCATTGTTGGAACCGAGGAAAACGACGAGGGTCTCGATGCCCGCATCGGTGTCCTCGTCATGCTCGGCACCGAGTTCGGTGGCGACGTCGAACAGCGTCATCTCGCGACGCCGGTCGTCGGCGTTGGGGTAGACGTACAGCGCCGCCCGCTCCCCGTTGTTCTCGACGAGCTGCCGCACGAGATCGTCGCGGGGTGTGGCGATGCGGTCGGCGCAGTCGCGGGCGGTCTTCTGCAGCGCGTCGCGCAGATCCCAGCCGAAGCACGACAGGTTGTGGAGATATCCGACGAGCGGTGGTGTCGCACCGGGTCCGCGTTCCCAGTAGTCCTCGACCTCGTCCATGAAACCCCGCGCGGTGAACAGTGCGGTCGGCAGTTCCCATGGTTCGAGCGTGGATCCGTGCCGCTGCTCGATCCGGCGCAGCAGCACTTCGACGTTCAGCGGCAGTCCGCCCGGCCCGCCGAAGCGCGGGTACCGCAGGTCGGCGCCGAGCTCATGGGCGACGATCGCCGGGACGGAGACGTCGGTGTTGTAGATCGCGCCGCTCTGGAAGCCCTGCAGCAGGGAATCGCCGAGAGCCACCAATCGATGTGGTGGAGTGCCGCGGAAGGACCGGGGAACGTCGATGCCGAGCGTCGGGTCGAACACCGGCACCCGCGGCGGTTCGGCGGCACGGGCCACGACCGTGTCCGGTGTGCCGTCCGGGATCTCGTCGGCCGTCATCACGCCTCCTCAGCCCCCTCATCGAGGGTAGGCAGACAGCAACGTCGTGGTGGCCGGATCCGGCACCTCGTCGACGGCGAAGCCTGTCCGGGCCGGCGCGTACCTTCGGAGCATGAGCGACGCCGACTTCGCCCACACCGATCGCGCCGAGAAGAACCGGCGAGACAAGGCCGTGACCCTGGCCCGGTATGCATGGAACCGCGGCATCTCGGGAGCCGAACTGCTCGCCATGACCGACGAGACGCGACGCAAACTGGCACGGGCAGCGGATGCACATCCGCCGCGCACGATGGAGACCTGGGAACTCGCCGCGAGATTGATGGACGAGAAGACGGCGTGGGCGCAGAAGCACCCCGACCATCCTGCAGCGGTCCGCACCGACGAGGACGAGAAGATCATGTGGGTCAAACCGCCCGTGCGGTCCTGGTTCGAGTGACCGGGAGGAAATCGCCTTGCAGCAGAAGTTACCGAGTGCAACAATTCTCGATCGCCTCACTCCTGTGCAGGCCACCTTCACGTAACAGCTCGATATTCCTATTCCGACAGGAACACCGTGACCACCACTTCGGAACCACTGGTTCTCACCCAGCGACGGATCTGGATCATCTTCTCCGCGCTCATCGCGGGCATGATGCTCGCGAGCCTGGACCAGACGATCGTCTCAACCGCCATGCCCACGATCGTCGGGCAGCTCGGCGGCGTCGAACACCAGGCGTGGATCACCACCGCCTACCTGCTCGCGGTGACCATCGTGATGCCGATCTACGGCAAGTTCGGCGACGTCTTCGGGCGCCGGCACCTGTTCCTCATCGCGATCGGCGTGTTCACCCTCGCGTCCGCGGCGTGCTCGATGACCGACGACTTCTGGACGTTCGTCGTCTTCCGCGCGATCCAGGGCTTCGGCGGCGGCGGTCTGATGATCCTGTCGCAGGCGATCATCGCCGATATCGTGCCCGCGAGCGAACGCGGTAAGTACATGGGCCCGCTCGGTGCGATCTTCGGCCTGTCGGCCGTCGGCGGCCCGTTGCTGGGCGGCTTCTTCGTCGACCATCTGACGTGGGAGTGGTGCTTCTACATCAACATCCCGGTCGGGATCATCGCGTTCGTGATCACCTGGATCGCACTGCGCCTGCCGTCGAAGAAGCCCACGAAGCGGATCGACGTCCTCGGCGTGCTCACGCTGTCGCTGGCCACGACCTGCCTGATCTTCTTCACCGACTTCGGCGGCGACGCCGACCGCGGCTGGGACGATCCGCTGACGTGGGCGTTCGGCGCGGGTCTCGTGGTGTTCGTGTGCCTGTTCGTGCTCGTCGAGTCGCGCGCGCAGGACCCGATCATCCCGCTGTCGCTGTTCCGCAACTCGATCTTCGTCAACGCCACCGCCATCGGCTTCGTCCTCGGTCTCGGCATGTTCGCCGCGATCGCCTTCATGCCGACCTTCCTGCAGATGTCGTCGGGCACCTCGGCCGCGGTCTCGGGCCTGTTGCTGCTGCCGATGATGGCCGGTCTGATGATCACCTCGATCGGCTCAGGTCTGGCCATCACCAAGACCCAGCGCTACAAGATCTATCCGATCGCGGGTTCGCTGATCACCGCGGCGGGCATGCTGTGGCTGACCACGCTCGAGGGCGACACCCCGCTGTGGGTGATCTGCTCGATGCTGTTCGCCTTCGGTCTGGGTCTCGGCCTGATCATGCAGGTCGTCATCCTGATCGTGCAGAACGCCGTGCCCGCCGACGAGATCGGCACCGCGACGAGCTCGAACAACTACTTCCGCGAGGTCGGTGCGGCGCTCGGTGTGGCGATCTTCGGCACGATCTTCACCAACCGCCTGTCGGAGAAGCTCGTCGAGGTCTTCACCGCGGCCGGCGCGACGCCGGAGCAGGCCGGCCAGGCCACCGCGACCGTCGATCCGGCAGCGATGAAACTCCTGCCCGATCCCGTCCGCGAAGGTGTCATCGACGCCTACGCCGACTCGCTGGCACCGGTCTTCTGGTACCTCATCCCGTTCCTGCTCATCGCGTTCGTCCTCGCGTGCTTCATCAAGGAGATCCCGCTCTCCGACGAAGCACTCATGGTCGCGCGTGGCGAGGCCGTCGCCGACCCGTCGAAGACGGCGAAGGACGACGCCGTCGTGGTCGTCGAGGGAACCGAGGCCGGCGCGGACACTGCAGACAGCGGTTCGAAGCGGCCGTGATCGAATAGGTCCGGTCATCGGACGAGGGAACGGAGACGGCACGTGGGACGAACGATCACACCGGTTCGCGTCAAGGACGTGGTGATCGGTGAAGGCGCACCCACGATCGTCGTCCCCGTCACCGGCCGCACCCCCGAGGTGCTGCGCGAACAGATCGCGGCCGTCGCCGATCGGGCCGACGTCGTCGAATGGCGCGTGGACTTCTTCCACACCGTCGACGATGTCGCCTCGGTGGACGCGCAGGCCGGCGCCCTGGCCGAGCAGTTGCAGGGCACTCCCCTGCTCGCGACCTGCCGCACCGCGAACGAGGGCGGGGAGATCGCGATCGACGACGAGGCGTACGCCGATCTGACGGTCGCGCTCGCCGAGAGCGGCGCGGTGGATCTGGTGGACGTCGAGTACCGCCGCGACCGTGCCGCCGTCGAGCGGATCGTCGCGGCGGCGCACACCCGCGGTGTCGCGGTGGTGGCGTCGAACCACGACTTCGACGCCACTCCGCCGAAGGACGAGATCGTCGCGCGACTGTGCGAAATGCAGGAGCTCGGCGCCGACATCTGCAAGATCGCCGTCATGCCGCGGTCGACGGCCGACGTGCTCACGCTGCTCGACGCGACCCGCACCATGCACGAGGACCACGCCGACCGCCCGTTGATCACCATGTCGATGGGCGGTCTCGGCGTGGTGTCGCGGATCGCCGGGCAGGTCTTCGGATCGGCCGCGACGTTCGGGATGGTCGGCACCGCCTCGGCGCCCGGTCAGGTCGACGCCGAGGAACTGCGCTCGGTGCTCGGCCTCATCGACCGCGCCCTCTGATCACCACACGGCGGCGAGAGCGAGCCCGGCGGCCGCCGCGACGAGCGTGGTCGCGAGCGTGCCGAACGCGATCGCCGCGGCGGCGGCGTAGCGGCGCGCCACGATCAGACGAACGGAGTCGACGCTGGTCGTGCTGAAGGTCGTGTAGCCACCACAGAAACCGACTCCCGCGATCGTGAGCATCGCCGTGGGGGCGTCGTGGAACAGCACCGCACCGGCCAGTATACCCAGCAGCAGCGAACCGGTGACGTTGATCAGCACCGTCGGCCACGGCAGGGACGACCCGGAACGGGCACGCAGAGCGCTGTCGACGACGAAGCGGACGACCGCGCCGAGGCTGCCCGCCAGCGCCACCCACACCGCGATCATCGCCGTGCCCCTCGGCGATTCCCGAACCACGCGCCCAGCGCGACACCGACGCCGGTCGCGAGAAGGCCGACGAGCACGGTGCCCAGCGCGTAGGTCGCCGCGGCGAGCGGATGCCCGTCGCGCAGCAGCAGGTCGGTGTCGACGGCGAGCGCGCTGTAGGTGGTGAACGAGCCCAGCGCACCGGTACCCACTCCGAGCCGGGCCGCCTGCCGCCAGGAGGTGTCGGGACCGAGGCGGATCAGTGCCTCGAGCAGGAAGCCGAGCAGCAGTGCACCGAGGACGTTGATCGCGAAGGTCGTGACCGGCCAACCGCCGGACTCGACGGGCAACCACCGGCCGAGGCCGTAGCGGGCACTCGTCCCGAGTAGACCACCCACGGCGACCGCCGCCAGCGCCGACGGTCGCAGGTGCAGCGCTCTCGGCAGCGGGCGTTCGCCCCCGGTCAGTCCTGGTCCCACAACCCCAGAACAGTAGTGAGGATCTCCTCCGACGCCCCGAGACCCCCGAGATGACTTTCGCCGGGCAGGTGGTGGAACTGGGCGTCGGGCAGCAGGTCCACCATGTGCAGGCCGTGTTCGATCGGGATGATGTGGTCGGTGTCGCCGTGCCACCACCGCACGGGAACCTTCACGTCGGAGACGCGGAAACCCCAGTCGCGGGTGAACACGACGATGTCGGAGAACGGCGCGGAGATCTGACGTCGGCTGCCGTTGAGCAGGTCGTCGAGGAACATCGCCTTGAACTCGGGACGGGCGAGCAGGCGGCGGTCGGCCTCGGGTGAGAGCCGCCCGTACAGGTCGATGATCGGCGACGCGAACGGGCGCACCACGCGGATCGCCGCGCTCACCGCCACACCGATCGGGACGCCCGCGGTCTGCAGTGCCGGCGCGACGAAGGCGCCCAGCTTCATCAGGTTGCTGTCGATCGCCTCGGGACCGGCCACCGGGGCCACACCGCCGAGGACCGCGGCCGCGACGACCCGTTCACGCAGCGCATAGGCCGCCGCGAGGGTGTAGGGGCCGCCGCCGGACAGTCCGACGATAGCCATGCGGTCGACCCCGAGGGTGTCGGCGACGATGCGCAGATCGTCGCTGAAGGCGAGGACGTTCTCGTAGATGTGCGGCGTCGACGACCCGATCCCCGGGCGGTCGATCCCGATGAGGCGGACGTGGTTCCGTTCGGCGAAGGCGCGGGCCTCGATGGGAACCTGGCGACGCGCACCCGGTGTGCCGTGCAGCCAGAACACCGTGCGGCCCTGGGCCGACCCGAACTCGGCGAAACCGAGCCGGCGGCCCTCCCCGACCGCGACGGTGCCTTCGAGCTTGGGGCGTTCGACGTCCATGGCGCCAGCATGGCACGCACCCGCACACCCGACCAGCAACCGTCCCGTGGGACGAATCGACGCAACCGAGATGTGATGCACGCTACATTGGATCTGACAACAGTCAGCGTCAGATTCCGACCACCCGGAGATGCGCCCGTGACGAAGATGCTTGCTCCCCCACCTCCAGGCCTCGCTCCCGTCCCGGGCGACAGCGGCCTCCCCTACGTCGGCTACGCGCTGAAGTACATGCGCGATCCCATTGCGGCATATACGCATCGGTACCACGAGCACGGTCCGGTCTCGTGGTTCCGCTTCGCCGGCCGGCCCTGGGTGGTGCTGCTCGGACCCGACGCCGTCGGCGCGGCCCTGCAGAACCGCGACCGCGCGCTGCTGAACGGACCGGGCTGGCGTGCCCTGATCGGGCCGTTCTTCGACCGTGGACTCATGCTGCTCGACGGCGACGAGCACACCGCGCACCGTCGCATCATGTCGCAGGCCTTCACCCGCGACCGGCTGTCCCTCTACACCGACCGCATGCACCCGTCGATCGAACGGACCCTCGACGGATGGACGCCGCGCGACGACTTCCGCGTGTACCCGGCACTCAAGGAACTGACCCTGGGCCTCGCGACGGAGATCTTCATGGGCGGCGCCGAAGGGTCGTCCGACCGCGAGATGGACGAGGTGAACCGGGCTTTCATCGGATGTGTGCAGGCGGCCACCGCCATCGTGCGTTACCCGCTGCCGGGCACGCGGTGGCGTCGCGGCATCGTGGGACGGGCACGCCTCGAGAAGTTCTTCCGGCACTACCTCCCCGCGCGTCGCGCAGGGGACGGCGACGACATCTTCTCGGTGTTCTGCCACGTCGAATCCGAAGAAGGCGAACGGTTCTCGGACGACGACGTGGTCAATCACATGATCTTCCTGATGATGGCCGCGCACGACACCTCGACGATCACACTGTCGACGGCGATGCAGTATCTCGGCCAGTTCCCCGAATGGCAGCAACGCTGCCGCGAGGAGTCCGACGCGCTCGGCACCACCACGCCGAGTTTCGACCGACTCGACGAATTGACCTCGCTGGATCTGGTGATCAAGGAATGCCAGCGGCTCGTGACGCCGGTGCCGGGTGTCGTGCGACGCGCGGCGAAGGACACCGAGATCCTCGGCCACTTCGTCCCGAAGGGGACCCTCCTCAATCTCGGGATGCACTTCTCCCATCACATGCCCGAATTGTGGCCCGACCCGGAACGTTTCGATCCCGAGCGGTTCTCCCCGGAGCGCCGCGAGGACAAGGTGCACAAGTACGCATGGGCGCCCTTCGGCGGTGGCGCGCATCGGTGCCTGGGCATGCACTTCTCGGGAGCCGAGATCAAGACGGTGCTGCACCATCTGCTGTTGCGTTTCCGCTGGCACGTACCGGCCGACTACGTCGCGCCGATGAACTTCACGTCGTTGCCGTTCCCGAACGACGGGGGTCCGATCCACCTCCTTCCGAGGTGATCGGGGCGTAGAAAGAAGGAGTGACCGCCGCCGACGAACTCGACGAACGTTTCGTCACCGCGGTGCGCGCTCTGCCGGAGCACGCACCGCCGGAGCGGCGGGTCGACCGGCGGGTCGACGACGACCTGCTGATGCGGTACTTCGACGCCCAGGTGCAGTCGCGGCACCTCGATTTCGCGGCTCGCACCCTGCAGGGACGCGGTGAGGGTTTCTACACCATCGCGTCGGCCGGCCACGAATCGAACGCCGCGCTGGGCCTGTGCACGCGGGTGACGGATCCTGCTCTGCTGCACTACCGTTCGGGCGGTTTCTACGCGGGTCGCGCGTCGCTCGTCGAGGGCAGCACCCCGATCCGCGACGTGCTCGCCGGATGCGCGGCGTCCACGCTCGATCCGATCTCGGCCGGTCGGCACAAGGTGTTCGGCAACGCCGATCTGAACATCCTGCCGCAGACGTCGACGATCGCCTCGCACCTGCCACGGGCCGTCGGGCTCGCTCTCGCGTTACCGCGGATGCAGCGACTCGGGCTCGCCGCGGCGTGGCCGTGGGATGCGGTGGTGGTGTGCAGTTTCGGGGACGCCTCGGCGAACCACTCGACGGCGGTCGGCGCCCTGAACGCGGCCGCCTACTGCCGGCACCGCGGGTTGCCGTTTCCGTTGCTGCTGGTGTGCGAGGACAACGGGCTCGGCATCAGCGTGCCCACCCCGCCCGGCTGGCTCGAGCGGTCGCTGTCGTCGTATCCGGGGATCGAGTACCGGTCGGCGGACGGAGCCGATCCGGTGGAGATGCTCGCTACCGCAACCGATGCCGTGGAGACGGTACGGACGACCCGGGCTCCGATCCTGTTGCACGTGCGGACGGTGCGTTTCCTCGGTCATGCCGGTTCCGACGTCGAGTCGGCCTACCGCAGTCCATCGGATCTCGCCGCCGATCACGAACGGGACCCGCTGGTGGGCACCGCCCGCGAACTCGTCGCGCGTGGAGTGCTCGATGCTGCAGGGATTCTCGACCGGTACGAGCGGATCCGAGCCGAGGTCGACTCCGTCGCGGACTCACTGACCCGGCCGCCGCGACTGGCGACCGCCGCCGAGGTGATGCGACCGCTGGAATCCGGGCTCGTGCTCGTCGACGACGATCCGCATCCGGCCGGTGAACCACTCACGCTCGCCCGGGCCGTGACCCGCACGCTCGGGCAGCTCCTCGAGGAGGATCCCCACGCCTGTGTGTTCGGTGAGGATGTCGGCCTCAAGGGCGGGGTCTACGGGGTCACCCGAGGACTGCAGGAGCGCTTCGGACGCCTGCGCGTGTTCGACACCCTGCTCGACGAGCAGACGATCCTCGGCACCGCGCTGGGTTTCGCCGTCGCGGGCATGCTGCCGATCCCGGAGATCCAGTACCTGGCCTATCTGCACAACGCCGAGGATCAACTGCGCGGTGAGGCCGCGAGCCTGGCGTTCTTCTCCGACGGGCGGTACCGCAATCCGATGGTCGTGCGCATCGCGGGCCTGCCCTACCAGCGCGGCTTCGGTGGGCACTTCCACAACGACGATTCCGTCGCCGTACTGCGCGACATCCCCGGTCTCGTGCTGGCCGTGCCGAGCTCACCCGCCACGGCCGGCGCCCTGCTGCGCACGTGCGTCGAGCTGGCCCGTCAGGAGGGCCGGGTGTGCGTGTACCTGGAGCCGATCGCGCTGTACCACCGGCGCGACCTCTACGACGAGGGCGACGGACTGTGGCAGCAGGTCCCCGACACCGCCGGGCTTCCACTGGGATCGGTGTGCACCTACGGCGACGGGCGCGACGTGCTGGTGGTGACCTTCGGGAACGGGGTGCCGATGAGTCTGCGTGCCGTCCGTCGCGCGGGAGTCGCGGCGACCGTCCTCGACCTGCAGTGGTTGTCGCCGCTGCCGACGACCGCGCTGCTCGAACACGTCCGTCGCTTCGAGCGCGTGGTGGTGGTCGACGAGACGCGCCGCAGCGGAGGTGTCGCGGAAGCGGTCGTCGCAGCGCTCGTCGACGAGGCGTGGCAGGGCCGGATCGCGCGGGTCACCTCCCACGACAGCTACGTGCCGCTCGGGCCCGCAGCCGCGCACGTGCTGATGTCGGAGGACGACATCGTGCGGGCGCTGCTGGAGGCGTGATCAGCAGGAAGCGGTATCAGCAGGAGGAGAGGATCCGCGACATCGCGTCGTGTTCCGCCTGGGTGACCCACAGTTCGTAGGTCGTCTTCACCTCGATCTGCCGCACGACGTACTCGCAGTGGAAGGCGGTGTTCGGCGGCAGCCACTCCGACGCGTCGGAGTCGCCCTTGCCCTGGTTGGTGGGGCCGTCGACGGCGATCAGGTTGCGCGGATCGTTCGCGAGATTCCGCTTCTGCTGATCGTCCAGATGGCGGGCGCCCTTCTTCCACGCATCGGACAGGGCGACGACGTGGTCGATCTGCACTGCGGCCGAGGTCTCGACCCCGCGACGGAAGGAGATCGTCTTCCCCGTGTACGGGTCCTGGAGCGTGCCGGCGGTGACCGTGCACTGCTTCTTCCCGGGCTCGAAGGAGACGTCGACGAGGTCGCGCTGCAGGATGTCGTTACGGGTGTCGCAGCCGTTGCGCCCCAGGTCGACGGTCACCTCGTCGGTCCAGGCCGAACCGAACAGCGAGCGGTCGTAGCCGCTCTGCGATTCGGCGGGCCGGACGGACAGTGCCGCCAACGCCTCGAGCGCTTCGGAGGGGTTCTCGACCGTGCTCCCGCCGGGACCGGCCGGCTCGTCGTCCCCCACCGGTTCGAGGAGGACGACGACCACGCTGACCACGATGAAGCACAGGACCCAGACCCAGCGGGGAATGGACGACGTACGGGTACTCGCCATGTGTCGATACTGCTACGAAGTCGTACTGCTGCCGCTTTTCCTACTTCGCCAGCGGGGGCATCTTCACGACCTGGCCCGCGTACGACAGGCCGGCACCGAACGCGAGGAGCAGCGCGGTGGATCCGGCCTCGACCTGGCCGGTGCGCAGCATCTTCTCCATCGCCAGAGGGATGGACGCGGCGGAGGTGTTGCCGGTCTCGATGATGTCGTCGGCGACCGCGACCGTCTCGGGCAGCTCGAGCTGCTTGACGATGACGTCGTTGATACGCAGGTTTGCCTGGTGCGGGACGAAGGCGTCGAGGTCCTCGAGGGCCACGCCGGCCTTGTCGGCGATCTGCCGGGCGAACTTGCTCATCTCGAAGGCAGCCCAGCGGAAGACCGCGGTGCCCTCCATGATGATCCAGGGGCGCTTCTGATCGGGATTGTTCGCGAAGTCGACCCAGTCGGGTTCCTGACGGATCGCGTTGGCCTGCGAGCCGTCGGAACCCCAGACGGTCGGGCCCACTCCGACCTCGTCGGACGGGCCGACGACGACGGCACCGGCACCGTCGCCGAAGATGAAGCGCACCGAGCGATCGGTGGGCTCAGTGGTGTCGCTCATGCGCTCGACACCGACGACGAGCACGTGCTCGGCGGAACCGGCGCGCACGAGATCGGAGGCGACACCGAGGGCGTAACAGAAACCTGCGCAGCCCGCTGCGATGTCGAGGGCGGCGGCCCCGCCGGTGCCGATGCGGTCGGCGACGAGAGCCGCGGCCTGCGGGGTCTGGAAGGGGTAGGTGGAGGTCGCGACGATCACGGTGTCGATCTGCGCACCCGTGAGACCGGCGGCCGCGAGGGCCTGCTCGGCAGAGCTCGTCGCCATGTCGACGACCGATTCCTTCGGGTGTTCCTCGGCGAAGCGGCGCTCCTTGATACCGGATCGCGACTGGATCCATTCGTCGCTCGAGTCGATCTGCTCGCAGATCTCGTCGTTGGTGACGATGCGCTCGGGGCGGTGCACACCCAGACCGAGCAGCGCGCTGTTCCTCAGCGGGGCAGGGACAGCGATCTGTGCACCCATCAGACGAACTCCTCCTCCTCGATGTACCGCGTGTCGGCACATCGCATCCGGTCAACGATATCGCAGGTCACGGTTTCGTCACAGCGCTACCCCGACGATGCGCTTCCGTGACCCGTACCGCAAGTGGCCGTCTCGTTCACCGCACGCGGACTAGCGTCGCGGTATGGATGCACAGGACTGGAACGAGAAGTATGCGGCGTCGGAACTGATCTGGGGCGCGCCGCCCAATCCGGTGATCGTCGAACACGTGGCGTCGCTACCGCACGGTCGCGCCCTGGATCTCGGGTGTGGTGAAGGTCGTCACTCCTTGTGGTTGGCCACGCGTGGATGGGAGGTCGTGGGCATCGACTTCTCCGAGGTCGCCCTCGACAAGGCCCGCCGGATCGCGGCGCAGGCGCCGTCGCGTTCGCGAGACCGGCTCCGCTACGTCCGTGCAGATGTGACGGCCGACTCGTTCGAGGGCGAATATGACCTGATTCTCTCGGCTTTCTTGCATTTCCCTCCGCCACAGCGGAAGGCGCTTCTCGACCGCGCGATCAATTCACTGAAACCTGAAGGAATCCTCATATTCCTGGGGCACGACGCGATAAATCCCGAGGAGGGCGTGGGTGGACCACAGGACAAGGAAATCCTGTACACACCAACCGATCTCGTCGAGGAAATCGACGGCAGATTGGAAATCGGGATTGCCGAACGGCGATATCGGGAAACCGACGCGGGAACGGCTGTCGACGCGCTCGTCGTGGCGAGCAAACCACCTCTTGGCAGTTAGTTGCCCGACGAGTAACATGGAGATGTTACCGACGAGTAATAACTTGGGCGGTACTTGAAGCCAGCTGGACCGCACCACACTGGGAGACACCGACGACATGGGCCATTACAAGAGCAACCTCCGCGACCTCGAGTTCAACCTGTTCGAGTTCCTGAAGATTCAGAAGGTCCTCGAAGCCGGCAAGTTCGGCGATCTGGACGAGGACACCGCACGCGGCATCCTCGCCGAGGTCAAGGCGCTGGCCGAGGGGCCGGCCGCCGAAGGCTTCGCCGAAGCCGACCGCAACCCGCCGGTCTTCGACCCCGAGACCCATTCGGTGTCGCTTCCCGAGCCCTTCAAGAAGTCGTTCCGCGCCTGGTGGGACGCCGGTTACTGGTCGATGGGCATCCCCGAGGAGATCGGCGGCACCGACGCACCCCGCAGCCTCCTGTGGGCCGTCAACGAGATGATGCTCGGAGCCCAGCCTGCGGCGTTCATGTACGCGGCCGGCCCGGCCTTCGCGGGCGTGCTCTACGACAACGGCACCGATGAGCAGAAGCAGTGGGCCGCCACCTGCGTCGAGCGCGGCTGGGGCGCCACCATGGTCCTCACCGAGCCCGACGCCGGTTCCGACGTCGGCGCAGGTCGCACCAAGGCGATCAAGCAGGACGACGGCTCCTGGCACATCGAGGGCGTCAAACGGTTCATCACCTCGGCCGACTCCGACGACCTGTTCGAGAACATCTTCCACCTCGTCCTCGCCCGCCCCGAGGGCGCCGGCCCCGGCACCAAGGGCCTGTCGCTGTTCTTCGTCCCGAAGTTCCACTTCGACTTCGAGAAGAACGAGATGGGCGAGCGCAACGGCGTCTTCGTCACCAACGTCGAGCACAAGATGGGCATCAAGGCCTCCGCGACCTGCGAGGTCACTTTCGGCGGCCACGGTGTTCCGGCCCAGGGCTGGCTCGTCGGTGAGGTCCACAACGGCATCGCGCAGATGTTCGACGTCATCGAGCACGCCCGCATGATGGTCGGCACGAAGGCCATCGCGACCCTGTCGACCGGCTACCTCAACGCCCTCGACTACGCCAAGGAGCGCATCCAGGGCGCCGACCTGACCCAGATGTCCGACAAGACCGCCCCGCGCGTGTCGATCATGCACCACCCGGACGTCCGTCGTTCGCTCGCGATGCAGAAGGCCTACTCCGAGGGCCTGCGCGCCGTGTACCTGTACACCGCCGCCCACCAGGACGACGCCGTCGCCGAGCAGGTCTCCGGCGCCGACGCCGGTCTCGCGCACCGCATCAACGACCTGCTGCTGCCGGTCGTCAAGGGCTGCGGCTCCGAGCGGGCCTACCAGTACCTGAAGGATTCGCTCCAGACCCTCGGCGGTTCGGGCTTCCTGCAGGACTACCCGATCGAGCAGTACATCCGCGACTCGAAGATCGACTCGCTGTACGAGGGCACCACCGCCATCCAGGCGCAGGACTTCTTCTTCCGGAAGATCGCCCGCGACCGCGGTGTGGCGCTCGCCCACGTCGCCGGTGAGATCAAGAAGTTCGTCGAGCGCGACGACGCCGACCAGCGCCTGAAGAAGGAGCGCACGCTCCTGGCCACCGCCCTCGGCGAGACCCAGACGATGGTCGCCACGCTCACCCAGTACCTCATGGGTGCGCAGGAGCAGCCCACCGAGCTGTACAAGGTCGGCCTCGGTTCGGTCCGCTTCCTCGAGGCGTTCGGCGACCTGATGATCGGCTGGCTGCTGCTCGAGCACGCCGAGATCGCACTCTCCGCACTCGACGCCGGCGTCGATGCCTCGGACAAGGCGTTCTACGAGGGCAAGGTCGCGGCCGCGTCCTTCTTCGCCAAGAACGTCCTGCCGGAGCTGAGCGTCGCGCGTCAGATCATCACCGACGTCGACCTCGACATCATGGAGCTCGACGAAGCGGCGTTCTGATCGAACCGCTCACGGCGATAGCGCGATAGACGAGACCGACGTTGTGCGTGATTTCCCCACGGATTTCGCACACGACGTCGGTCTCGTCGTTTCGGGAGCAGCATTGACAACCTTTGTTGTCAGTAGCACTCTGAGCCCGTGACCATTACCGGCACGTCCACCACGACTCGGTACATGCGCGACCGCGAGAAGGCCGCCCGCATCACCGCACCCCTACGCCCGTTCGCGGGACGCGCTCCCGACGCCACGCCCGAGGAAGCGGACGCCCTGCGCCGTGCGCTGCTCGAGCGCGACGAACCGAGTGCCGAGTTGGTGCGGGCCATCCGGCGCGACCGCACCGTCACCCTCGCGCAGTTCCGCACCGCGCTCGCCGAGGGCATCGACGCTGTCCCCGACGCCCCTCCCGTGCTCCGGAAGTACTTCGAGATGCTCGAGGACACCCCCGACTGGGTCGACCGCGACAGGATCGCGCTCGGCGCCCGCACACTGCGCAGGGTCGGATCCGACGTCGGCGACGTCCTCGCATACGGCTCGCTGCTCGGCGGATACAACAACTCCGGTCCGCTGCCGGTGCTGACCTCGTCCGGTCGTCTCACAGGCGAGCGCACCCGTCGACGCATCGCCGAGACCGGGACGTGGTGGAACGGATGCGTCGCCGACGGCGGTCTCGAACGCTTCGGCGAAGGCTTCACGCTGTCGGTGCACGTGCGGCTGATGCACGCCTTCGTCGACTACCACCACGAGCACGACGGCGACTGGGACACCGAGTTCCGCGGGCTACCGGTCAACCAGTTCGACCAGGCCGGCACGCTGGGCCTGTTCTCGATCACCTTCCTGCTCCACACCCGCGTCCTGGGGGTGCGATACACCCGGCGCGAGGCCGAGGCCGTCCTGCACCTGTGGGCGTATGTGGGGTGGTTGATGGGCGTCGACCCGAAGTGGCTCCGGTTCGAGGAGCGCGCGGGACTGCGGATGATGTACCAGATCGGGTCGTCCTCACCCGCCGCCGACGAGAACAGCCACATGCTCGCCAGGTCGCTCGTCGAACTGCCGCTCCACACGCGGTATCCGCGTTTCCAGGCGTTGCGTCGACGGTACGAATACGAACGCGGGCTGTCGCTCGCGACGACACTTCTCGGCCCGTCCGGGGTCCTCGCGCTGAAGGTTCCGCTACGTCCGCCGTGGTATCCGGTGGGTCGCATCGCCGTGAACGTCGTCAAACACCATGTGATCGGCCGCTTCCCTGCCGGGAAGGCGTGGCTGCAGCGGCACGGCGAGAAACAACTGCGCGACGCACAGCTCCGCATCCTCGACGGCGAGATCCCCGACGTGGTGCCGCTTCCGGAGTGACGAAGTAAGGGGAGGTTGTGTGCGTGTTCTTCGCCGGAACCGCACACAACCTCCCCGAAGTTTCGAGGACGTCCGCTACTCCTCTTCGGTTCCACCCGCTGCAGGTGCCTCGGCTGCCGGCGCTTCGGCCGCAGGCGATTCGGGTGCGGGCGCCGGTGCGTCCTCGGCCTCGGCGTCCTCCGCTCCGGTGTCGCCGGAGGTCGCGTCGTCGCCCCCACCGGAAGGCTCGTCGCTCGGTTCCGGTTCGGGGCTGATGCACTTCACGATCGGGACCGGGTCGTACCGGACCGTGCGGGTCGCGTTCGAGATCTGCGCACCCGTCCGTGCGTCGGTGACGATCCGGGTGTCGGTGACGGTGAAGCCCTGCGCGCCGCTCGACGGGATGCAAGCCGAACCGGCGGGCAACGTGATCGTGTTGGGCGAGGTGAAGTTCGTGCGGTTGCCGGTGATCGACTGGACGTCGACGGTCTTGGTGCCCCAGATGCGCACTGTGATGTCGGAGCTCGTGCCGATCGTCTGGATCAGGACGCCCGTGTCGAACGGGTTGCGGAACTTCAGGTCGATGGCGCCGTCGTAGATCGTGGCCTCGCGGGCCGCCGGGTACCGGGAGATGTAGTAGCTGTGCTCGGTGTGCTCGACGTCCTCCATCCCGGCGAAGTAGGTCGCGTTGTAGAGGGTGGTCGCGAGCTGGCTGATGCCGCCGCCCACGGCCTTACCGGGACGTCCGGCCTCGATGATGCCCGACTCGATGTACCCCTGCGCCGCACCGCGCGGACCGGTGTAGTCGTTGAAGGAGAAGGTCTCCCCCGGCTTGACGATGGCACCGTTGATCTCCTGCGCGGCCAGCCGGATGTTGACGCCGGAGGCGTATTCGAAGCCGCTGGTGGTGAACTCCGAGACCACTTCCTTGATGCCGAGCTTCTCGGCGCCTTCGGTGGTGAGTTCGGGTTCGGCCTTCTTGTACACCGCGTCGGTGCTGCGGTCGCCCTCCTCCTTCAGCAGGTCGGGCAACCTCTCGAGGGTGACGGGCCAATCGACCATCTCGCCGGTCTCGCTGGGCACGATCGTCGGACGACCACCGTCGAGGACGATCCGCGCATCCTTCGGCTCCGTCTCCGACGGGGCGAGCTGCGGCGCGAGGATGCCGATCGCGGCCTCGGTGTTGTACTGCGGTTCGAGTCCGCCCGAACCGTCCGGCACGAACGACAGGACGGCGCCCACCGCATCGCGCGGCAGCACACCGACGGCCCCGTCGAGTCCCCGGACGACCAGATCCTGTGCCACGGCCGGAACGGCGACCTCCGCCAGCGCCCGGTCGAGGCCCTCGCGGGTGACGGTGACGTCGACGCTCTCGACGGGCAGCGAGACGTCGCCGTACGGCCAGCGCTCGGCGAAGACGTCGCCTGCGACGGCCACGTCGAGTTGCTGGCCGGGCTGCGGCGTCACCGGAACGGGTGTGCCGTCCTCGAAGACGATGTTGCCCTCGCGCGGTTCGTGCGCGGCGGCGGCAGCGGCCTTCTCGATGGCTGCGGAGAGAGCGACCTCGTCGCGCGTGGAGACCACGCCGACCTCGTCGTTCCCGAAGAACGACGCGAGTCGCGTGAACGGATTGAGCGGCTGCGAACCCACCTGGTCGAGCGTCGCGAGCCAGTCGATCCCGATCCCGGCCTCCGACGGCACGATCTGCCCCTGGGTGTCGCCGGCGGTGACGTCGACGGGCATGTCGAGACGCGGCGTCAGTTGCTCGGTGAGTTCGGCCTCGGCCGCGTCGAGCGACATGCCGCCGATCTCGACACCTGCGACGGTGACGCCGCGCGGCACCTTGCCCGACGACAACGCCAGATCCGCCACGTAGAACACGGCGAGCAGTGCGACGACGCCACCGACGACGAGCGCGATCGTGCGCCGGGGCAGATTCGATCCCGGCTTACCCGGTTCGTCGCCGTCTCCGCCGGAGCCTCCCGGTCCGCCGGTGGGCGGAGGAGTGACGGGAGGCGGCCCCTGCGGCGGCGGACCCGCCTGCATCTGCTGGGTCGGCTGGTCGCCCTGCGGTGGGTGGGCAGCCGAGGGCAGTGCCGTCGACGTGGGTGGGACGGGAGCCCCCGCCTGTTCGGGACCGGGTTGTGCCGGGTTCTGTTCCCCCTGCGAACGGAGGAGCCGATCGGTGGCGGCGGACGATCCGTCGTCCGGTGCCCGATCCCCCGGCGCGACGACCGGGATGACCGCGGTGGGCGCCTCCGAGGGATGGACGTTCTCGGTCGGGGGCTCGTCCGCGCCGGTGGAAGCTGCCGTGTTCTCGGTTCGGGCCTCTGCAAGAGCCTGCGGGGCAGCCATGACTTCGGTCTTCGGCTCTCCGACCTGCGTCTCCGCCGGTCCGCTCGCCTCCGGCGTTTCGGCGGCTGCCGGTTGCGGAGCCTCGGCCTGCGCCTCGGCCACCTCCCGGTGAGGATCGACCGCTTCGAAACGCTCGGTAGGAGCCGACGCACCCTCGGCCTCGCGAGCCGACTCCGCCGTCGAACCGACGTTCTCGGTTCGTGCGTCGTCGTGCTCGTGAGGGGACTCGTCGGTCCCGTTGCTGCCGCTCACCCGGATCCCTTCGCAAAGCTGGGCGCGCCGTCGAATTCGCGCGCCGACTACCTGGTTTCAAGGGTAGTGCCCCAGCTTCGGGCGGCTGCGCCCGGAATGCGAAGACCCCGCGTTGCTACCAGGTCGGGGGTCAGGCAGCAGCGCGGGGTCGCTGGGTCTATCGCTGTCCGTCGCGGAGCGTTACACACCGAACGGAACTTTTTTCCTCAACGACTTCCGAGGGGTGTCGATCAGGCCTCGAGAATCGCCGTCACACCCTGTCCACCTGCGGCGCAGATGGAGATCAGGCCGCGGACGGGCTTGCCGGTCTCCTGCTTCTTCTCGTGCAGCATCTTCGCCAGCGAGGCGACGATCCGGCCGCCGGTCGCGGCGAACGGGTGGCCGGCCGCCAGCGACGAGCCGTTGACGTTGAGCTTGCTGCGGTCGATCGAGCCGAGCGGGGCGTCGAGGCCCAGCTTGCCCTTGCAGTACTCCTCCGACTCGAACGCCTGGAGTGTGGCGAGCACCACGGAGGCGAACGCCTCGTGGATCTCGTAGAAGTCGAAGTCCTGCAGGGTCAGGCCGTTGCGCTGCAGCAGGCGCGGGATGGCGTAGGTGGGCGCCATGAGCAGCCCGTCGCCGCCGTGGATGTAGTCGACCGCAGCGGTCTCGGAGTCGACGAGGTAGGCGAGCACCGGCAGCTTGCGCTCGGCGGCCCACTCCTCGCTCGACAGCAGCGCGGCCGACGCGCCGTCGGTGAGCGGCGTCGAGTTGCCGGCAGTCATGGTGGCGTCACCGAGCTTGGTGCCGAAGACCGGTTTCAGCGTCGACAGCTTCTCCACCGACGAGTCGGGACGCAGGTTGTCGTCGCGGGTCAGCCCGAGGAACGGGGTGACGAGGTCGTCGAAGAAACCGCGGTCGTAGGCGGCGGCCATGTTGCGGTGGCTCGCGACGGCGAGCTCGTCCTGCGCCTCGCGGGCGATACCGAACTCCTTGGCGGTGATCGCGGCGTGCTCACCCATCGACAGGCCGGTGCGCGGCTCACCGTTGCGCGGGATCTCGATGCCGAGCATCGACGGGCGGACGTTGCCGAGCAGCTTGACCCGGTCGGCCGTGGTGCGGGCCCGGTTCAGAGAGAGCAGGAACTCGCGGAGCTGGTTGTTCACGGCGATCGGAGCGTCGGAGGTGGTATCGACGCCACCGCCGATACCCGCCTCGATCCGTCCGGCGGCGATGGCGTCGCCGACCGCGATGATCGACTGCAGGCCGGTGCCGCAGGCCTGCTGCAGATCCCAGGCCGGGGTGTAGGGGCTCAGCGCACTGCCGAGCACGCTTTCACGCACGAGGTTGAAGTCGCGGGCGTGCTTGAGGACCGCACCGCCGACGACGGCACCGAGGCGCTCACCCTGCAGGTTGAAGCGGCCGACGAGACCGTCGAGGGTGGCGGTGAACATGTCCTGGTTGGACGCGCGGGCGTACTTGCGGTCGGACCGGGCGAACGGGATCCGGTTGCCTCCGAGAACGGCGACACGGCGCTGCTGCGTGGAACGGGCTTTGGTGGTCACTGGTGTCTCCCGGTTTCGGACGGATTCGAATTCTGGCTACTATTCTTACTCACGGGTAAGTTTGTTGTCGAACACGCTTGCTGTCGAACACTGCACCGACGACCGAATCGAAGAAGGTGGAATCGTGGCCGAAGCCAAGGGCGCCCCCAAGCTCTACGCCCAGCTCATCTCGTCCGCACCCGGAGCGTTCCTCGCCAAGCAGTTCGGTCTGCCACAGCCCGAGAAGCTCCGGCGCTACCAGCCCGGCGAGCCCCCGCTCCCCGGCCCCGTCCTGCTCGGCGGCAACGGCCGCCTGGTCGAACCGATCCGCAACCTCCTGAGCGACTACACGTTCGCCGAGCCGTCCGACACGAAGTTCGGCGCACTCGTCTTCGACGCTACCGGCATCACCGACCCCGCGGGCCTCGAACAGCTCTTCACGTTCTTCCAGCCCACCCTGCGCAATCTCGCCCCGAGCGGCCGCGTCGTCGTCCTCGGCACCACGCCCGAGGAAGCCGGATCGGTCGACGAGCGCATCGCTCAGCGCGCCCTCGAGGGCTTCACGCGCAGCGTCGGCAAGGAACTGCGTCGCGGCGCGACCGTGCAGCTCGTCTACGTCTCCCCGAAGGCCGCGACCGGCCTGTCCGGTGTGGAGTCGACGCTGCGCTTCCTGCTCTCGGCGAAGTCGGCCTTCGTCGACGCCCAGGTGATCCGCATCGGTGAGGGCGACGCCACCGCCCCCGAGTCGTGGGAGCGCCCGCTCGCCGGCAAGGTCGCGGTCGTCACCGGCGCGGCCCGCGGCATCGGCGCGACGATCGCCGAGGTCCTCGCCCGCGACGGCGCGACCGTCGTCGCCGCCGACGTCCCCGCGGCCGGCGACGCGCTGACCCAGACCGCCAACAAGGTCGGCGGCACCGCCTTCGCGCTCGACGTCACCGCCCCCGACGCCGGCGAGAAGCTCGCCGCGCACCTGCTCGAGCGTCACGGCGGCGCCGACATCATCGTCCACAACGCCGGCATCACCCGCGACAAGCTGCTCGTCAACATGGACGCCGCCCGCTGGAACGCCGTGATGGGTGTGAACCTGATCGCCCCGCAGAAGATCACCGACGTGCTCGTCGAGAAGGGCGCGCTGAAGGAGGGCGGCCGGGTCATCGACGTGTCGTCGATCGCCGGTATCGCCGGTAACCGCGGCCAGACCAACTACGGCGCCTCGAAGGCCGGTGTCATCGGCCTCGTCCAGGCGACCAGCGAGGCGCTCGCCGACAAGAAGATCACCGTCAACGCCGTCGCTCCGGGCTTCATCGAGACCGCCATGACGGCCGCGATCCCGGTCGCCACCCGCGAGGCCGGCCGCCTGATGAGTTCGCTGCAGCAGGGCGGCGAGACCGTCGACGTCGCCGAGACCGTCGCGTGGTTCGCGAACCCCGCGTCGAGCGCCGTGACCGGGCAGGTCGTGCGCGTGTGCGGCCAGTCCATGCTGGGGGCCTAGATGGCACGGATCGAACTGCCCTCGCTGCCGTCGACCTTCGACATCTACAGCCGGGCCGTGCTCGGGGCACTGCCCGTCGTGGGCGCCTCGGGCGACAGCCTGCCCGACGACGTCCTGGTCCTGCGGTCGCTGAAGGTCGATCCCGACGATCTCGCCGAGTACACCAAGGTGTGCGGGTTGCGGTTCGGCGACAGCCTGCCGCTGACCTATCCGTTCGTCCTCACGTTCCCGCTCGTGATGAAACTGATGGTGTCGAAGGGCTTTCCGTTCGCCGCCGTCGGTTCGGTGCACGCCGAGAACGTGATCGAGCAGTTCCGGCCGATCTCGGTCACCGAGCCGCTCGACATCGCGGTGCACGCGGAGAACATGCGCGAACACCGTAAGGGCCTGCTCGTCGATCTCGTCAGCGAGGTCAACGTCGGACGCGAGCTGGTGTGGCGGCAGACGTCGACCTTCCTGCACCAGCAGCGCACGTCGCTGTCGGGTCAGCCCAAGCCGGAGCCGAAGGAGGAGGAGATCCCCCTGGTCCCCACCTCCACGCTGCGGGTCGACCAGAAGGTCATCGACCGCTACGCGGCGGTCTCCGGTGACCGCAACCCGATCCACGTCTCGACCCTGGGTGCCAAGGCCTTCGGATTTCCGAAGACCATCGCCCACGGCATGTGGAGCGCGGCGGCCACCCTGTCGGCAGTCGAGGGGCGGATTCCCGGCAAGGTGACCTACGCGGTGCGGTTCGGGAAGCCGGTGCTGTTGCCGTCGTCGCTGAGCCTGTACGCGCAGCACGTCGCCGACGGGTGGGATCTGGCACTGCGGCATCCGAAGAAGCAGTACCCGCACTTGACCGCCACGCTGCGGTAGGACGGGAACAACCCAGATTTCGGGCGGGACGGGACGCGATGGGGGCGTTCCGCCCCGCCCGAACCCTTGTGTGAATATCCTTGCGGCCGAAGCATTCCCGGCGAGAAGAATCAGTGCATCTGGTCGGAACGCTTGCGTCCCGCGAGACCGCGCCAGGCCAGGTTCTCGAGCAGATCCGCAGCCTGCTGCACGTCGATCTCACCGCCGGCGATGCGGTCGGCGACGGCCTCACCGGCACCGACGAGCGCGACGGCCATGATCGTGAAGTTCGTGTCGGGTTCCGGATCGCGCGTGCTCGATTCGAGCAGATGCGCGGTGAGTTCGATCAGCCGGTCGCGGCTGCCCTGTACCTGGGGCGCGAAGGCCTGCTGCGACAGCGCCTGACGATAGAGGACCATCCACGACGGCCGGTGCTCGTCGACGAAGCCGAGGAACGACTCGAGCGCGACCCGCAGTTGTTCACGCGGGGCGAGGGTGGGATCACCCGCCGGTGTGAGCGCCTCGACGAACCGCTGTCCCTCGCGGGCGATGCACGCCGCGAACAACTCGTCCTTCGACCCGTAGTACAGGTAGAGCATCGGCTTCGAGATCGACGCCCGCGCTGCGATGGCGTCCATGGACGTGTTGTGGAAACCGTGCTCGGAGAACACTTCGACGGCGGCGTCCAGCATCTGTTGCTCGCGGACCGCACGCGGCAGTCGCTTGGTTCCGCCCGCCATGACTCCTCCCGGACTCCTCGAATGAATTTCTTACTCTACGGTAGGAAGCCTGTGGTCGAAGCAACCTGCGACATTTCAGCAGTCCAGGGCGCCCTTCGCGCGTGTCACGGTCCGTACCGACTCGTCGACCCATTCCGGTGAGAGCGTGCCCTCCGCGACGACCTGCTCGAGATGGTCGAGCACGGCGGGCACCTCGTCGGTGGTCAGCCACAGTGCCTGGTTCACGCCCGCCACCATCGCGGCCTCGACGGCCTCGGTGATGCCGTAGGTGTCAGTGATCGCGCGCATCCCCGACAGGTCGTCGGTGAAGATCACGCCACCGAAGGCGGGGCCGCCGTAGGCACCCGAGCGGAGCAGGTCCACCGCTGCCGGGCTGATGCTCGCGGGCAGGCCGCCGGTCAGACCCGGCACGTCGAGGTGACCGAGCATGACGCCCACCTCGGGCGAGACCAGGCTGCGGTACGGCACGAGATCGCTCTGCTGCAGTTGCTCGATCGGCGGGGTCGTCACGGCACCGGTGTGCGAATCACCGGAGGCCGAGCCGTGACCCGGGAAGTGCTTGAGCACCGGCATGATTCCGGCGTCGATCAGTCCTCGCGCATAGGCGCCGGCGTACTGCGTGACGACCTCGGGATCGTCGGAGAACGAACGGTCGCCGATGACGGAGTCGTCGGGCTGGCTGCTCACGTCGACGTCCGGCGCGAAGTCGACGGTGATGCCCAGCGACTTCAGTTCCTGTCCGCGTTCGAACGCCATCCGGTAGGTCTCGTCGACCGTCATCGTCTGCGCCGTCACCCGCGCGGACGGATCGGGTCCGAACAGGTCGCCCACGCGCGACACGCGGCCGCCCTCCTCGTCGATCGTGACCATGAGCGGCAATGCGCTCTGCGCGGCCACCTGCGGCACGAGACCGTCGGTGAGCATCGACGCGTCGGTCCAGCTGCCGATGAAGATGCCGCCGATCTGCTCGGATTCGACGATGGTCTGCGCGTCGGCGGCTCCGGTGACTCCGACGTTGAGCAACTGGGCGAGCTTCTGCCGCAGCGTCAGCCGGGCGAGCAGATCGTCGCCGCAGGTCGCCGACGTCGCGGCCGCGGTCGCCTCGGTGGTCGTGGTGGTGGACGAGGCGGGCGCGGTGTCGGACGAGGCGGGCGCCGGGCTCGACGTCGTCTCGACCGGGTCGTCGCCGCCCGAATCGGACGAACCGCATCCCGCGGTGGTGAGGGCGACCGCGAGCACGGCGGCGACAGTGTGACGGATCCGCATGGTGCCGACGGTAGCGGACGAACCTCGAAGACCCACAGCTCGAACCTCCCCCAGGGACGCTCCGGCGGGTTAAGGTGCACCCGAGCATCCGAATCCGACCCAGGGGGTACGCGGTGGGCGCAGATCTGATCCTCATCGCCTACGACGGTTCCGAGAACTCGAAGCGTGCCGTGCAGTATGCGGGTCGTTTCCTCGAGTCGTGCCGCGCCGTCGTCGTCACCGCCTGGGAGCCGATGGTCCGGCAGGCCGCCCGCATGTCCGGCCTGTCCGGTGTCATGCAACCCGACTGGGTGCCCGACGAGGACAGCGAGGACGTCGCCCTGTCCGACGCCCGCATCACCAACGACGAGGGTCTCGAGATGGCACGCTCGGTAGGTCTGCACGCCGAGGGCCGCACCGTCGAGGTCGTCAACGCGGTGTGGTCGGCGATCATCGAGGCCGCCGACGAGCTGGACGTCGACATCATCGTCACCGGCACCCGCGGCACCACCGGTCTGCGGTCGCTGTTGCAGTCGTCGGTGGCCGATCACGTGCTCCGGCACAGTCACCGGCCGGTCCTGATCGTGCCGCCGGGTCGCTGACGCCCCGTACCGGGTCACCGGCGCCGGGTGCGGGCAGGGATATTGTCGATCCACCATGGACGGATTCCTGCTCTCGCGCGCCGAACGCTCGGTGCACGCCACCGGCACCCGCCGGTTCTTCGACGACGTCCACTCCGCCACGCAGGCACTCCGCAGCGGTAAGGCGACGATCGTCGTCGGTGCACTGCCGTTCTCGCGGCACCGTCCGGTGGCCCTCGCGCAGCCCGACGACGTCGAGATCGTCGACGGCCCGTGGCAGGCCCCTCCCGACCTGTCGGACCTGCCGCCGGTGCGGATCTCCGCCGAACTGCCGCTGCCCCGCGTGCACGTCGAGCGGGTGCGCCGGCTCGTGGAGCAGATGTCCCTCGGGGAGATGGAGAAGGTCGTCGCCGCCCGGCGGGTCACGCTCGAGGCCGACGAACCCCTCGACCCGCTCGCTCTCGCGGCCCGCATGATCGAACGCCATCCCGACGCGGCGACGTACGCGCTGGACCTGAGCGCGGCGGGCGAACGCTATTGGGGTCACACGCTGGTCGGGGCGACGCCCGAACTGCTCGTGAGCCGGCGCGGCGACACCGTCACGTGCCGTCCCCTCGCCGGGACCGCCGCACGCCGGGCCGATCCGGACGAGGACCGCCGCGCCGGTGAAGACCTGCTGACCTCGGACAAGAACCTCACCGAGCACGGTTACGTCGTCGACTGGATCCGCACCCGACTGGCCCCGCTGTGCAGCGACCTCGACATCCCCGACAAGCCCGAACTCACCGCGACACCCGATGTCTGGCATCTCGCCACGCCGATCACCGGCACCCTCCGCGACGCCGGCACCGACGCGCTCACCCTCGCCCACGTCCTGCACCCCACCCCGGCCGTGGCGGGCACCCCCACCGAGGCCGCGCTGGACGTGATCTCCCGGGTCGAGGGCGACCGGCGCTTCTACGGCGGCGCGGTGGGCTGGTGCGACGAACAGGGCGACGGCGACTGGTTCGTCGCCATCCGGTGCGCGGAGCTCAGTTCCGACGGCCGACGCGCCGTGACCTGGGCCGGAGGCGGCATCGTGGCCGATTCCGATCCCGTCGCCGAACTCGACGAGACCACCGCCAAACTGCGCACGCTGCTCGGCGTGCTGGGTGTGTAGCGCACCGCGGCAACGGTGAAGATCGACTCGGAGGCTCGCACCGTCCGCCGACGCCTTCCGGGGTGATAGTTTGGCGCGGACCGATAGACAGCGTGGCGGCCGGCGATGACTGCCTGCGTCACTGGAGATGGGGAGACGGAATGGGGAAGTTCCTGGGACCGGGCCTGGGTAGCGTGGTCGTCGGTGCCGTACTCGGTGCCGTGGCGGTCTTCGGTGTGACGGCCGCTGTGCAGGAGAATTCGCGCCCTCAGATCGATCGCAGTGGCAACGCCGATTCGTCCCTCCTGAACCAGGTTGAGTACGGCAGCCGCTGACGGCGCCGGCAACGCTTCGAGTTCACGCACGTACCGAGGCGAGACGGAGCTCCCGTCCGCCGAACCGCTGTCCCGCCGGTGGCTGTACGCAGTCACCGCGGTGGCGGTGATCCTGTCCTTCGCCCAGGTTCCGGGCCTGGTCGTCGCCGACACCAAGTACGACCTGACGCAGAACCCGATCGGATTCCTCACGCGCGCCGCTCACCAGTGGAGCAGTGTGGCGCCGCTCGGGCAGGTGCAGAACCAGGCGTACGGCTACTTCTTCCCGCACGGCTCGTTCTTCGCCGCGGGTCAACTTCTGCACATTCCCCCGTGGATCACCCAGCGGGTGTGGTGGGTGCTGCTACTCGTCGCCGGATTCTGGGGCCTCGTCCGCCTCGCCGAAGCCCTCGGCATCGGGAGCCGTAGCTCCCGTCTGATCGCGGCGACGGTGTTCGTGCTGTCCCCGCGCGTCCTCACGACGCTCGGTTCCATCTCGTCGGAAGCACATCCGATGATGCTGGCGCCGTGGGTGCTGCTACCGCTGGTGCGGTATCTGAACACGCCGAATCCGGGCTCGGCCCGCCGGCTCGCCGCGCAGTCCGCCGTGGCGGTGGCGCTCATGGGTGCGATCAACGCGGTCGCGACCGCCGCGGCCTGTCTCGTCGCGGCACTGTGGTGGGCCGCGCACCGCCCGAACCGGCGCTGGTGGCGCTTCACCCTGTGGTGGCTGCCGCTGTGCGTCGTCGCGGTGACCTGGTGGATGGTGCCGCTGCTGCTGCTCGGCCGCGTCAGCCCGCCCTTCCTCGACTTCATCGAATCGTCCGGTGTCACCACCGAGTGGACGTCGCTCGCCGAGGTGCTGCGCGGCACCAGCAGCTGGACGCCCTTCGTCTCCCCCGAACGCATCGCGGGCGCCGTGCTCGTCACGCAACCGGCCGCCGTCCTCGTCACCGGCGCTCTGGCCGCGGCCGGTCTCGCCGGCCTCGCGATGCGGTCGATGCCTGCGCGCGGTCGTTTCACCCTGATCCTCGTGGTGGGTCTCGTCGGCATGGGCGTCGGTTACGTCGGCGAGCTGGACTCACCGTTCGCCGAGCAGGTCCGGTTGTTCCTCGACACCGCCGGTGCGCCGCTGCGCAACGTCCACAAGCTCGAACCGCTCGTACGACTGCCGATCGTGCTCGGGATCGCGCACCTGTTGCGCGCCGTGCCACTGCCCGGATCGGTGCCGTGGTCGCGCGCCCGGAACGCCTTCGCGCATCCCGAACGCAATCCGACGGTCGCGGTGACGACGCTGATCCTCGTCGCGATGACGCTCGCGACCTCACTCGCGTGGACCGGGCGGCTCGCTCCGCGCGGCGCCTACGACGAGGTCCCCGAGCACTGGCACGCCGCGGCGGCCTGGCTCGAGGACAACACGAGCGAGCGCGGCGAACGCGCCCTCATCGTTCCCGGCGCGCCGTTCGGCAGCCAGATGTGGGGGCTCACCCGCGACGAACCGATGCAAGCACTCGCGTCGACGCCGTGGGCCGTGCGCGACGCCGTCCCGCTCGTGCCGCCCGGCGCCATCCGTGCCCTCGACGCCGTGCAACGCGACATCGCCGACGGTCGCCCGTCCGACGGTCTCGCCGCGACCCTGCGCGGTCAGGGCATCGGCTTCCTGGTGGTGCGCAACGACCTCGATCCCGACACCTCCCCCGCCGCGCGACCGGCACTCGTGCATCGCGCACTCGACGGTTCGCCGGGTATCGAGCGGGTCGCCGAGTTCGGTGACGACATCGTGTTCGACAACCCCGACGACTTCGTCACCGACGCCGACCTGCGACCTGCCTATCCGGCCGTGGAAATCTACCGCGTCGCCGAACCCGCCGCGGCGCCCGTCGGTCCCTACGTCGTGGACGTCGCCGACGTGCCGGTCGTGCAGGGCGGCCCCGAAGCGCTGCTGCGCCGCAACACCGCGCAGCCCGATTTCGTCGGTCCCACACTCCTCGCCGCCGACGCGGCCCGCGCGGGTCTGCCCGTCGACGAGCTGACGGTCACCGACACCCCGACGGACCGCGAGACGGACTACGGGCAGGTCGACCATCATTCGTCGACGATCCGCGCGGCCGACGACCCGCGCCGCACCCACAACGCCGTCCCCGACTATCCGGTGCCCGACACCGAACTCGTCCGCGCCGAATGGGAAGGCGCCCGCATCAGCGTGTCGAGCGCGGCGTCGGATGCCACCCAGCTCGGCGGCACGTCGGTCGCGAGCAGCCCGGCCGCGGTGGTCGACGGCGATCCGACGACCGGCTGGCACAGCAACGGTCTCGAATCGGCGATCGGCCAGTGGCTGCAGCTCGACCTCGACCGGCCGATCGAAGCGGGTCTGCTGCACCTGACGACGAGTTCCGGAGCCCTCGGCGATCCCGTCAAGTGGCTCGAGGTGTCCACCGACCGGGGCAGCACGGCGGTGCGCGTCGACGAACCGGGACGCGAACAGACGGTCGCGCTGCCGCTGGGCACCACCTCGTGGATCCGCATCACATCGGTCCACACCGAACGCGGCACGGTCGGCAACCAGTTCGGTCTCACCGAGGTGGTCGTCGAGGACTTCACCGACCGGAACGAACCGCACCCGATCGACATCCGTCGCCGCATCGTGGTGCCGGGCCCGGCCGAGGACGCCGCGGTGCGCGGATGGCAGCTCGGACAGGAATTCCCCGGCCGCGGCAGCTGTGTCGACACCGACGACCGCGTGCGCTGCGCGCGGGGACTCGCCACCTCCGCCGAGGAACCCGGCGTGTTCACCCGCACCCTGGACGTGCCGGAGGAGACCTGGGTCCGTCCGGAACTGCTCCTGCGCGGGCGTCCCGGGCCCGCGCTCGAGGATCTCGTGGACCGCTCGGATCGGGTCGTCGCGCGCGGTGACGCCGACGTCGTCGACCTGCAGGGCTCGGCGTTCGCCCTCACCGACGGTGATCCGCGGACGTCGTGGACCGCGGAGGAGAGCTCGCTCGAAGCAGGTGCGCCGCGGCCGTCGCTCACGCTGGAACTGCCCGAGGAACAACGCGTCACGGGATTGGACATCAGGGCGGCACTGGGAGCGCTGCCGGTCGCGCCGTCGCGGGTCGCGGTGAATCTCGGCAACGGACCGCAGGTGCGCGAACTCGACGGTGACGACACGACTGTCGACCTGACCCCGCACGTCACGGACCGGATCGAACTCACCGTGGTGCGCTGGCGCGACACCCTCGACCGCACCGTGCTGGGTTTCTCGAAACTCACCCCGCCCGGGCTCGCCGAGGTGTCGGTGCTCGGCGACGACGGGCCGATCGGGGCACAGGGATCCGTCTACGACGAGACGGTGACCGTCGACTGCGAGCGCGGACCCGTCGTGGAGATCGACGGGCGCAGCTACCGCACGTCGCTCACCGCGCGGGTCGCCGATCTCGCGGCGGGCGCGGAGGTTCCCGCGACGCTGTGCGACACCGACGTCGTCGGCACGAACCCGGGCCGGGTCGACATCGACGTCGATCCCGGTGCGGCCTTCGTCGTCTCGGGTCTGCGGCTCGACGTCCCCGGTTCCGATGCGCCCGTCGCGGAGCCGACGGAACTCGGCAAGGGCCGCTGGACGGAGAACCTGCGCGAGGTGACGGTTCCGGCGGGCGACGAGGACCGGCTCGTGGTGGTGCCCGAGAGCACCAACGTCGGCTGGGTCGCCCGCACCCCGGACGGTGCCGTGGCGACGCCGGTCGTCGTGGACGGCTGGCAGCAGGGCTGGATCGTGCCGGCCGGACCGGAGCAGACGCTGACCCTCGAGTTCGCGACCGACCGCTGGTACCGGCTCGGGATCTTCGGCGGGTTGCTGTTGCTCGTCCCGTTGTTCGCGGCGGCCGTGTGGCCGCGGCGGCGCGTCGACGATCCGGGCCCGATGCCGCAGACCTGGGGTTCGTCTGCTCTCGCGCTGACCGGTGTGCTGGTCGCGGCGACGCTCCTCGCGGGATGGATCGGTGCCGCCGTCGCGGTCGCCGGCGCGGTGGGGATCGGTGCGCTCGCGGTGCGCCGCGGACCCGACCTGGCGTCGCGCGTGCTCGTGGGCACCGCGGGCGGCGCGACGATGCTCGCGATGGCGCTGCTGTCCACAGGGCCGTGGCGATCACCCGACGGATATGTCGGGCACTCGTTCCTGATTCAGTTCGCGGCGCTCGTCGGCGTGGTCGCAGTGGGCCTGGCGGCGGTACCGCGCCGGGCCTTGTCCCAGCGGTGGAAGGCGGCCCGCGCCGGCTCCTCGACGAGGGCGTAGCTGACGGACGCGACGGCCAGGCTCAGCACGACCGTCACCGTCAGGACGAACCAGAAGTGCCCCGCGAAGGCCGGGATCCCGAAGACGGGGAAGACGATCGACAGCACCGCGAGGTGCCAGATGAACACGCCGTACGACCAGCGTCCGACGGCCAGCGCAGCCGGGCTCGCCAGGATGCGGTGCCGCCGGCGCGGCGCGAGGGTCAGCGGGGCGAGCAGCGCGAAGCTCATGATCGCGCCCAGGACGATCTTGGCGAGATATTCGGTGGGTGCGAGGTCGGTGAGCGTCTCCGGTCCGGCCAGCGGGGTGGCCGCGGCCGCGAAGGCGCCGACGGCGATCGCTCCCATCACCGCGCGCCGCGCCGCGAGCCGGTGCACCCACGTCTCGGGTCCGGTGACGAGTTCGGCGAGGATCATGCCTGCCGCGAACCAGGGCAGGTAGCCGGGCAGCCAGTTGGTGTGATTGATGTGGTCGGGGGTGCTCACCGGAACCCACGCCCACAGCAGCGACAGTCCGCTCACGGAAAGCAGCAGTGGGACGCGGTAGCGGGCAGCGTGCCCGCGCAGCCCACTCACCGCCAGGGCCAGCAGCGGCAGCACGAGGTAGAAGGCCACCTCCACCGACAGACTCCACATCTGGGTGAGGCCCTCGGTGAGGGTGAGTGGGACGAACACCTGCACGAGCGCAAGATTCGACCACCACACCGTCGCGCCGCCGCCCGCACCGGGCAGCAACCACAGCACCAGGATCACGACGGTCCAGTAGGCGGGGAGGATGCGGGTCGCGCGGGAGAGGAAATAGCGGGTCGTCGAGGGGGACGGTCCGAGCCCGCGGGCCGCCGCGGCGTGCGGACGCCACAGCAGGAAACCGGACAGGGCGAAGAACAGGGCGACGGCGAGGTCGAACCGTGCCCACACCCGGCCGATCAGCGGGTCGTGCACTGCGCCGGTCTGGAACGCGACGTGGGTGATCAACACACCCACTGCTGCGAAACCGCGCATCCCTTCGAGTGCAGGAAGGAATCCGCTCACGCTGCGGGTCCGGTCGGTGGTGGTGGTCATCGGGCACCAGTGTGCCGTGTCGCGGGGCGGCGGACAGAGCAGGATCGCCCGGAACGGGACGATCCCGGCAGCGACGAAGATCGACTACCGATCCGTCCCAGCGGTGAGCGGACGCGCATATTGCCATACCGGGCTGTTAGTGTCTGAGCTCACGTGGTGTTCGCGGGCCGGATGCCAGGCGATCCGTGCAGCCCTGCTGCTGCCGGTGGGGGTACTCGATGACGACCGTTGAGTGAGGAGAAAGCATGGCTGAGCGTTCGAGCTCCGGCCGGATACTGGCAATGATTCTGGTGGGCCTGGGGGCCTTCCTCCTGGTGATCGCGATTCTCGTGCCGACGTACACGCTCGGGAAGCTGAGGACGACACCGCTCGATCTCGAGGTGACCACGGTCGCCGAGGGCACGGGCGACATCCTCAACTCCCGTCAGCTGCTCGCCGGCAACGCTCAGGTCGATCGCGACGTGCCGATCGTCGCGCAGCGCTTCGTCACCGTCGAGGATCCTTCGGACGCCGAGATCATGACGCTTCAGTCCGGTCAGACTGTGCGACGACTCGACATGCAGGGGGACACGGGTCTGGTCTCCGCCATCGTCGACCGCGTCACGGTCGACCGGAAGACGTCCATGCCCGTCTCGGCGGAGGAGTTCCCGGATCGTGTGAGCACGGTCCAGGTCAACGCCGACCGGCCGCCGGTGGAGATCGACAACCGCGAGGGACTGCAGTACAAGTTCCCGTTCGACGTCCAGCAGGAGTCGTACCCGTACTACGACATCAACGCTCGCGACAATTTCCCCATCGACTTCGTCGGTGAGGAAGAGATCAACGGCATGAAGGTCTACCACTTCCATCAGGAGATCGGCCCGATCGACCTGTCGAAGGCCGACCGCGAGGTCCCGACCTACAAGCTCAGCCTGCCCGCCTCCACCTGGGGTGTCGGTGAGGGCGACGAGCCGATCACGATGACCCGCTGGTACAACAACACTCGCGACCTGTGGGTCGACCCGGTCACCGGCGTCGTCGTCAAGGGCCAGGAGCAGCAGGACCAGTACTACGCCCGCGAGGCCGACAAGCCCGAGGTGACCGTTCTGAACGTGACGCTCCCGTTCAACGAGGAGACGATCGAGTACCAGATCGAGCAGGCCAAGGACGGCCAGGACACCATCTCCCTGTTCGGCCGCACCCTGCCGATCATCCTCGGCATCCTCGGCGTCATCCTGCTGATCGTCGGCTTCCTGCTCGGCCTCCGCGGCGGCGGCAACCGTCGCCCGGCCACCGCGACCGGCGGTCCCGCTCCGGCAGGCCCGGCCACGACCACGGTCGGCCCGGCGCATTCGGCCGGCGCGCAGCGCGATCACACCGAGGACCGCACCGAGGTCATCCCGCGCCAGACCGATCCGAACGCGCAGCAGCGCGACTGGACGACCGATCAGACGCAGGAGATCCCGCGCACCGATCTGCGGAAGCCTCCGACGCAGGAGTGATCGTCCGGTAGACGAATCGAGCCGCCCCTCACCGATCCCGGTGGGGGGCGGTGTCGTTCGTGGGTGACTCATCGGTGGGCGGGATCGCCGCGTCGTCCGTGGACGACCGGGTCGCTGCAGCACCGCGCAGAGCGAGCACCGCGACCACCGCGGCCGTCGCGGCGGCCACACCGACGGCGACGGCGATGAACTGCCGCAGGGTCGACGCCACCGCGAACATCAGCACCGCCTCGAGGGCGAGTCCCGCCCACGCGACGAGCGCGAGATGCGTGCGCTCCCCGGCGATCGCCGACAGCAGCGCGCCCTGCAGGACGGCGAGACACGCGCCCTGCAACGCGAACAGCCACAGCAGCGACTGCACCGGCCCGTAGGCGTCGCCGACCAGCATCGGGACGATCGGTGCGCAGATCGCCGCGCCGGCGACGAGCACGGCGCCGATCGCGACGAGGACGGTGAGCGCCGACCGCACCGCGGCCGCCGACTGCGCGGGGTTCGCCATTCGCGGATAGAGCACCACACCGACCGCCTGCGGCAACCAGAAGGCGACCTTCGTCGCCACCGCCCCCAAGGCGTAGAGGCCCGCCGAATCGGGGTCGAGCAGCATGCGGGCGAGCAGCAGGTCGAGCGACGTGAGCGCGATGAGGGCCAGCTGCACCTGGGAGGCACGCAGCACCGCGCCGGCGGTCGGGACCGGTTCCGTCCTTCCACCCGACGTGCGGCCCACGAGCACGCTCGCGGCCAGCGCGACCACACCCGTGCCGAGCGCCCCGGCGAACAGGGCGGCGCCGGGACCGCCTCCGAGGGCGAGCACCGCCACGGCCGGCACCACCTTCGCGACGCCGGCGGCGGCCAGGACGGCGCTGAGCGCCGCGAACCTGCCCCTCCCCTGCAGCAGACCCTGTTCGGCGGCGAGGAGGACGAGCAGCGGCGCGGTGACGAGCGACCCGAACGCGCCCCCGATACTCGTGTCCAGCGCCCAGGCCACGACGGGCACGAGGAGCATCGCGACGACGAAGGCGAGCACGGCGCAGCGGTAACCGAGACGACGCAGCGCCGCGGCGCCGGTTCCGTGCACGGCCTCCCGGGCGACGACCGTCTGCAACGCCAGTGCCGGCACGGCGAGGACGAGCTGCGCGGCGAGCAGGCTCGCGAGTTCGCCGTATCCGGCGGGACCGAGCCAGCGTCCCGCCGGCAGGTGCAACAGATAGGACGCGAGGTTCGCGGTCATCGCGCCGACCGTCACCAGTGTCATGCCGGCGACGGCGGTTCCTGTCGCCGAACCACGGGTGGTCTCGGCACCCTCCGACGCGGGTCGGGGTGTTCGCGGCATCCGCTCATCCTCCCATCCGGAACGACACCGTATTCTGCCGCCATGTCCCGCCCGGAGTCGTCCCGCATGTCCACGACGGCGGCTCTCCCGGCGGTCTGGTCCCTCGTCCTGGCGGTCGCGGTGCTCGGTCCGTTCCTCGTCGCCCCCGGCTACCTGCTCTTCCGTGACGCGGTGAGCACTCCCCGATCGTTCCTCACCGATTCCGCCCTCGGTCTGTCCGACGCCGCCGCCCGCGCGGTGCCGCAGGATGCCCTGCTGGCGTGGGTGAGCACCGTCGTCGACGGTGGTGTCGCGGTCACGGCGCTGCTCGTCGCGTCGTTGTGGGCCGCGGGATGGGGCGCGGCACGGCTGGTCGCGGTGGTGCTGCCGGCGAGTGGAACCGGCGCCCGGCTCGTCGCGGCAACGGTCGCGATCTGGAATCCCTATGTCGCCGAGCGGCTGCTGCAGGGGCACTGGAGTCTGCTCGCCGGGTACGCCGCGCTGCCGTGGACGATCTGTGCGGCCGTCGCGATCCGGCGACGGAGACGCGGCGGGTGGGTGTCGCTCGCGGTCTGCCTGGCCGCTGCGGGGCTGACCCCGACCGGTGCCCTGCTGGCGATCGTGACGTCCTGCGCCGTCCTCGTCGCTCCGGGTGGACGGACGCGGGTGGTGCCGCGCGTGGGCGGCGCACTCGCGCTGGGTGTCGCGGTGTCGTTGCCGTGGCTGGTCGCGACGGCGCTCGCCGGTGGCGGCACCGAAGCGGACCCGGCCGGTGTACGCGCCTTCGCCGCCCGGGCCGAACCGCTGCTCGGCACGATCGGTTCGGTGGCAGGGCTCGGCGGGATCTGGAACGCCGAAGCCGTCCCCACCTCGCGCACCACGGCATGGGCGTTGATGGGCACCCTCCTGCTGCTCGCGGTGGTGGCGTGCGGGGTGCCGGCGCTGTGGCGGCGACGCAGGAATCCCGTGATCGTCGCGGTGGTGGTGCCCGCCGTCCTCACGGTGCTCGTCATCGCCCTCGCCGCGACCGGCCCGGGACTCGCCGTCGGCGAATGGGCGATGGTGAACGTGCCCGGCGCGGGACTGCTGCGCGACACCCAGAAGTGGGTCGCGTGGGCGATGCCCGCCTACGCGCTCGCCGCGGCGGCCGGCACGACCGTCCTCGCCCGGCGCTTCGCGGCGCCCGAACCGGTGTGGGCGACGGCCGCGATCGCCGCCATGCTGGTCGCGCTGCCCGACCTGGTGTGGGGTGTGGGCGGGCAACTGCGGCCCGCGCGCTATCCGGCGGGCTGGGAGAAGGTGTCGCAGATCGTCACGGCCGACGGCGGCGACGTGGCGGTGCTGCCCGCCGGCATGTTCCGGGTCTTCGACTTCTCCGGGCCCGTGCCGGTGCTCGATCCGTCCCCGCGCATGCTGCGCGCCGACGTCCTGCAGACCGGAACCCTGATCGTCGCCGAGGGCAGTGTCGCCGGGGAGGGTCGCCGCGCGGAGGACGTCGAAACCCTGCTGTTGTCCGGCGCGGATCCGAGTGCGCTCGCCGCCCGCGGGGTGGGCTGGGTGCTCGTCGAGCACGGCACACCGGGCGAATTGGGCGCCGCGAAGAGCACGCTCGGAGCCGTCGAACCCGCCTATCGCGACGACGATCTGAGCCTGTACCGGGTGGAGGGGGTCACCTCGACCCCGTCACCCCATCGCGCCCTGGCGATCGGGGCGCACGTGGTGTGGCTACTGGTACTGGCCGGCGGCGCTGGCTGCGCGCTCGGGCAGCGGGTCGGCGAGCATCGACGGCTCGTCGGCGCGCGGGAACAGTCCTGAGACGGTGTGCCCGAAGGTCGTGACGGACAGGACCTCGTGCACGCCCTCTCCCGTGGCCTCCCATGAGAACTCGCCGGCGCGGATGCGAGCCTTGTTGCCGAGCTGACGACGACGGTCGGCGTCGGCGAGCAGATCGGCGACGGCAGCGGTCAGTTCGGCGGGTGAGTCCACGAGCAGGCCGGTCACGCCGTCGATGATCGAGTCGGTCAGTCCCTTGGAGCTGCGGTAACCGATGGTGGGCACACCGTGCTGGGCGGCCTCGACCACCGCGAGACCCCACCCCTCCTTGCGCGAGGGCATCACGTGAACCCAGGCGCGGGAGAGCAATTCGTGCTTGCGCTGTTCGTCGACGTGGCCGTGGAAGGTGACGGCGTCGCCGATGCCGAGTTCGGCGGCCGCATCGCGGAGGTTCTGCTCCCACCAGCCGCCGCCGATGACGTCGAGATGCAGGCCCGGGACGGTGCCGCGCAGCGTCGCGACCGCGGCGAGGGCGTCCTCGATCTGCTTGTGCGGCACCAGCCGCGAGAGCACGCACACGCTCGGGTGGGCCGTGCGCGTGTCGTCGCCGCCCACCGCGACGCCCGCGGGGACGGCGTCGACACCGTTGCGGACCACCGCGATCCGCTCCCGATCGACGCCGAGAGCGCGCAGCTCGTCGGCGGACGGAAGGGAGACGGTGAGGTACTGGTTGCGGCGGTGTACGCGCGGCGACAGCGACGACTCGATCCACCAGCCGAGCTTGGCCATCAGCCTGCCCGCGACCGGCCACTGCTCACGATGGCAGTGGTGCACGAGCACCGTGACGGGCGCGCCGGCGACGAGCCGGGCGAAGAACGGGATGCCGTTCTGGGTGTCGATGACGGCGTCGGGGCGGATTCCGGCGAGGGGGCCGACACCGAATCTGCCCGCGAGGATCGCGGCGAGCGCGCGCGGGTAGACGGTGAGCCGTCCCCCGCCGCGGCTGACGGTGATGCCGTCGATCCGGTCTCGCTCGGCAGCTCCGGGATAGGAAGCGGTCCGCAGGACGACGCGGACGCCGCGCGCCGCGAGTTGCGCCCCGACCTGCTCGAGATACCGCTCGCTGCCACCGCCCTGCGGATGCCCGGTATCGCGCCAGCAGAGCAGCAGAACCTCCCGCACGCGGTGACCCCCCTGTATGTCGACTCGACCACCCGGCCGGGCAGATGTGACTCGGACGATGACAGGGACACAGTAGCGGGTGCCGGTCGGCGACAGGTGAGGGACGAGTGCGCGGCCCGCACTAAGGTGACTGGACGTGCCATCGACGACCCGACCCCGCACCGACGTGACCCGGCTGTTCGCCCGCCGCGCCACACTGCGCCGTTCCGTGGGGTTGCTCGGCAGCTTCCGCTTCGAGCAGACGGCACCCGAGAAGTTCTACGGCGGTCTCGCGCGCGACACCGTCGACCTCATCGGCGATCTCTACTCGGGTCTGACCGGCGCCGATCTGACGGGCACCACGGTCGTCGACGTCGGTGGCGGACCGGGCTACTTCGCCGACGCGTTCACCGAGGTGGGGTCGCGCTACGTGCCGATCGAGCCCGACCCGTCCGAGATGCACGCCGCCGGCCTGCAGGTCGGCGGTGCGATCCGCGGCTCGGGCCTGGCACTGCCGGTGCGTACCGGCTCGGTGGACGTGTGCTTCTCGTCGAACGTCGCCGAACACGTCGCGACGCCGTGGGTGATGGCCGACGAGATGCTGCGCGTCACGCGGCCCGGCGGACTGATGGTGTTGTCGTACACCCTGTGGTGGGGGCCGTTCGGCGGGCACGAGACCGGTCCGTGGCACGCCTTCGGCGGCGAGTACGCGGCCCGGCGCTACGCCCGCAAGCACGGCCGGGAGCCGAAGAACCGGTACGGGGTGTCACTGTTCGACGTGGGCGCGAGCGACGGTCTGCGCTGGGCACGTTCGACGCCCGACGGTGAACTGCTCGCGGCCTTCCCCCGCTACCACCCGAGTTGGGCGTGGTGGCTCGTGAACGTGCCCGGCGTCCGGGAGTTCCTCGTCAGCAACCTGGTACTGGTCCTGCGGCGACGCTGACCCGTCGCTTAGTGTCGTCGCCATGACCGCATTGGCCCTGGACGTCGGCGGCACCAAGCTCGCCGCGGCCGTCGCCGCCGACGACGGCACCCCGCTCGAAGCCCGATCCGTGCCGGTCCCCCGGAAGGACGTGTGGGGCGCGTGCGCGGGACTGTTGCGGGAGGTCGCGGAGATCGGCGAGGGACCGGTGACCGCCGTGGGTATCGCCGCGGCAGGACCGGTCGACACGAACGCCGGGACGATCGGTCCGATCAACATCTCCGAGTGGAGCTCCGGCTTCGCACTCGTCGACGCCGTGCGTTCCCTGTTCCCCGACGCCCGTGTCGATCTGGTGATGGACGGCGCGGCCGCGACCCTCGCCGAACAACGCTTCGGTGCCGGACGCGACGTCGCCGACCTGCTCGGGGTCGTGCTCGGCACCGGCATCGGCGGCGGTCTCGTGCTCGGCGGCCGGATCGTGCGCGGCCGCACCGGAAACGCCGGCCACATCGGGCACGTCGTCTCGCCCTACGGCACGACGGTGTGCGCATGCGGAGGGGTCGGCTGCATCGAGACCGTGGCGAGCGGCCCGTCGGCGGTGCGCTGGGCCCGTGCCCACGGCTGGGAAGGCCCCGACGGTGTCGCGCTGGCCGCGGACGCCGAGGCCGGGGTCGGCGTCGCCGCGGCGGCACTCGAGCGGGCCGGGACGGCACTGGGCCAGGTCATCGCCTCGGCAGCAGCACTGGCGGATGTGGGACGGGTGGTCGTCGGCGGGGGCTTCGCGCAATCGGGCGGGCACCTGTGGCGGCCGATGCTCGCGTCGGCGGCCCGGCACGCCCGCCTGCGGTTCGTACAGGACCTGCAGATCGTCCCCGCCGAACTCGGCGCACTGGGCACCCTCACCGGCGCATCGATCGTCGCCGCAGGTCACGACTGGATAACCTGACCCGGCACACCCGGCTTTCCGGCCTACCCTGAGGACCACATCGGAGTCCCGGCGGAAACCGGTAGCGGGCCGCCGGGATGCTCTGCGAGCAGATCGGCGGTACCGGATGCGGATTGCTGACATTTTGCGGAACAAGGGCTCGGCGGTGCACACGGTCGGGCCCGGCACCACGGTGTGCGAGCTCATCGGCGACTTCGCACGATTCAACATCGGCGCAATGGTGGTGTGCGAGGGCAAGAGCGTCGCCGGGATCGTCACCGAACGCGACGTCGTACGCGCCCTGCACGAACGCGGACCGTCGATCCTCGCCGCCCCGGCACACGAACTGATGTCCCGGACGGTGACGACCTGCCTGCCCACCGATTCGGTCGACAGTCTCGCCGAGACCATGACCGAACAACGGATCCGGCACCTGCCGGTCGTGGTGGACGCTCAGCTGGTCGGGATCGTCAGTATCGGCGACGTGGTCAAGAGCCGTATCGACGAACTACAGACCGAACGCGACCAGCTCGCCTCGTACATCCACGATGGCGGCTGACTTGTCGTTCCACGACGGTGGCTGACTTGCCGTTCCACGACGGTGGCCGAGAACTGATCAGTTCTCGCCGGTCGCAGCGTCGTCGGGAGCCGTGTCGCCGGTGGCACTCTCCTCTGCGGCACTGTCTTCGGTGGCGCTCGGGCGGTCGAGGATGCTCACGCTCATCCCGTAGGGCAGGAACCGCACCGAGCGTCGCGGGTCGGTGTTGCCCTTGAGCGTGCGCAGCGCGTCGAGTTCGGTGCGATGGACCTGGTCGACGCGGGCCACGCCGTCGTCGTCGGTGGTGTAGACGACCCAGACGCCGTCGCCCTTCTCACCGGTGGTCTCGGGCCGCGGCTGCGTGCGCGTCGGCGCCACCGGCGGTTCGAGGAACGAGAAGATGCGGTCCTTCAGTTCCCGCAGTTCCTCACCGGCTTCCCGCACCACGCGGTCGAGATCTTCGGGGTCGAACCCGAACGGATTGTTCTCCGCCATGACATGTCTCCTGACCGTTGGGCACCCTCCAGTGTGGTGACGGTCGCCGATTCGCGCCACCCGACTCCTCCCCCGCCCTACTGTGCAGCCGAGGGAGAAAGGAGACGTCCATGGTGAACGACACGGATCTGCAACATCTGAGGCGGTGCGTCGAACTCGCGGAGGAGGCGGTCGCGGCAGGTGACGAGCCGTTCGGGTCGGTGCTCGTCGACGCGGACGGCGAGGTCCTGGCCGAGGACCGCAACCGCGTCGCCGACGGCGACAGCACCCGGCATCCCGAGTTCACCCTCGCGCGGTGGGCGGCCGAACATCTCGAACCGGACCGGCGCGCCACCGCCACCGTCTACACCTCCGGTGAGCACTGCCCGATGTGCGCGGCCGCGCACGGCTGGGTGGGCCTGGGGCGGATCGTCTACGCGGCGTCCTCCGAGCAACTGGCCCGGTGGCTCGGCGAGATGGGTGTGCCGCCGGCGCCGGTCCGTCCGCTGCCGATCCGCGAGGTAGTGCCCGATGCCGTCGTCGACGGGCCCGTTCCCGAGCTCGAGCAGGCGATTCGGCTCCTGCACCGTCGCTGCCACGTCGGGGAGTGAGCCTTCCCGTCCAATCCGGTCTGGTCACCCCCTGGCCAATAGTTGTAACGTGTTCTAGTGTTCGAGGCCACACGAATACGGCCGATACACGAGCACAGCCAGGTGAGGAAGCGACATGACCGACTACGACAAGTTGTTCATCGGCGGCGAGTGGGTGGCACCGTCGACCGACGAGAGACTCGAGGTGTTCTCCCCCGCCACCGAGGAGCGCGTCGGCTCCGTGCCGGTCGCGGGACCGAAGGACGTCGACGCCGCGGTCGCCGCCGCCCGGCGCGCCTTCGACGACGGGCCGTGGCCGCGCACGTCGCCGGCCGAACGCGCACAGGTGCTCGCCAAGGCCATCTCGCTCATCGAGCAGCGCAATGACGAGATCGCCGGCGTCATCGCCTCCGAACTCGGCCAGCCGGGCCCCTCCGTCCAGATGGTGCAGATGACCCCGGCCCTGGGGACGCTGAACTACTACGCCGGACTGGCGGATTCGTTCAACTGGGTCGAGGAGCGGACCGGATCCTTCGGCCGCACCCGCGTCACTCGCGAACCGGTCGGCGTCGTCGCCGCCGTCATCGCGTGGAACGTGCCGCTGTTCCTGTGCGCCAACAAGATCGCGCCCGCTCTGCTCGCCGGATGCTCGGTGGTGCTCAAGCCCGCACCCGAGGCTCCGCTGGCCGTGAACCTCATCGCCGAGATCTTCACCGAGGCAGGCCTTCCCGAAGGTGTGCTGTCGGTGGTTCCGGGCGGCGCCGAGACCGGCGAGAACCTCGTGTCCCATCCCGACATCGACAAGATCACCTTCACCGGCTCGACCGCGGTGGGCAAGCACATCGGTGAGATCGCGGCGCGCAACCTCAAGCGCTGCTCACTCGAACTCGGTGGCAAGTCGGCGGCCATCGTCCTCGAGGACGCCGACCTCGACTCCACCATCGCCATGCTCGTGATGTCGGGTCTGATCAACACCGGTCAGGCGTGCGTCGGCCAGACGCGCATCCTGGCTCCGCGCTCCCGCTACGACGAGGTCGTCGAGAAGGTCGCCGGCGCAACCGCATTCTTCCCCGTGGGCCCTCCCGGCGACGAGGCCGCGCAGATCGGTCCGCTGATCTCCGCCAAGCAGCGCGACCGCGTCGAGGGCTACATCGCCAAGGGCAAGGAGGAGGGTGCCCGCGTCGTGATCGGCGGCGGCCGTCCGGCGCACCTCGACAAGGGTTACTTCGTCGAGCCGACGATCTTCGCCGACGTCGACAACTCGATGACGATCGCCCGCGAGGAGATCTTCGGTCCCGTGCTGTGCGTGCTGCCCTACGACAGCGTCGACGAGGCCGTGAAGATCGCCAACGACTCCGACTACGGCCTCGCCGGTTCGGTGTACACCACCGACATCGAGAAGGGTCTCGAGATCGCGTCGCGCGTGCGCACCGGAACGTACGGAATCAACTGGTACGCATTCGATCCCGGTTCGCCGTTCGGCGGGTTCAAGAACTCGGGCATCGGACGTGAGAACGGACCCGAAGGGCTCGAGGCGTTCTGCGAACTGAAGTCCGTGCTCTACCCGCCCGGCTACGAGGGCTGATCCCGCAAAAAAGGGGAGGATATGTGCGTTCTCGTCGGAGAACTCGCACATATCCTCCCCTTTTCGTGTTTCGGGAGGACGCGACCTCAGATGTACATCGCGGGATCGATGTACGTCGTCGGATCCACGAGCGGCTCGTGCTTCTTGCGGGACCGGACGGTCGCGGGGATACCAGTGGCGATCGAATCCGCCGGCACGTCGTGGGTGACCACGGCATTGGCGCCGATCGCGCTGTCGTCCCCGATCACCACCGGGCCGAGGACCTTCGCCCCCGCCCCGACGGTGACCCGGTTGCCCAGCGTCGGATGACGCTTCTCCTTCGCCAGCGACCGACCGCCGAGCGTCACGCCGTGGTAGAGCATCACGTCATCACCGATCTCGGCCGTCTCACCGATGACCACGCCCATGCCGTGGTCGATGAAGAAGCGCCGGCCGATGGTCGCGCCGGGGTGGATCTCGATGCCGGTGAGGAACCGGGTGAACTGCGCGAGGATCCGCGCAGGTCCCTTCAGGGCGGGCACCTGCCACATCCGGTGCGCGATGCGGTGCGACCAGATCGCGTGCAGCCCCGAATAGACGATGGCGTTCTCCGCGTCGCTGCGCGCGGCCGGATCGTGGCCGCGCGCCGACTGCAGATCCTCCCGGAGAGTGTGCAGGATACCCACGACGGCGATCAGTCCCGGATGTGCTCGAAGAGCGGGGTGGAGATGTAGCGCTCGCCGAAGTCGGGAACGACGACGACGATCAGCTTGCCGGCGTTCTCCGGACGCTTCGCGATCTCGAGTGCGGCCCACACGTTGGCGCCGGCCGAGATGCCGCCGAGGATACCCTCGTCGGTTCCCAGGCGACGGGCGACCTCGATGGCGTCGTCGAACTTCACGTCGACGATCTCGTCGTAGATCTCGCGGTCGAGGACCTCGGGCACGAAGTTCGCGCCGATGCCCTGGATCTTGTGCGGGCCGGGCTCACCGCCGGTGAGGATCGGCGAGTCGGCAGGCTCGACACCGACGATCTTCACGTCGGGCTTGCGGGCCTTGAGGGTGCGGCCGACACCGGTGAGCGTGCCACCCGTGCCGATGCCCGCGACGAAGATGTCCACGGCACCGTCGGTGTCGTTCCAGACCTCTTCACCGGTGGTGCGCTCGTGGATCTCCGGGTTGGCCGGGTTTCCGAACTGGCGGGCCAGGATGGCGTTCTCGGTGTTCGCGACGATCTCCTCGGCCTTCGCGACGGCACCCTTCATGCCCTCGGAGCCGGGGGTGAGGACGATCTCGGCACCGTAGGCGCGGAGCATCACGCGACGCTCGGTCGACATCGTCTCGGGCATCGTGAGGATGACCTTGTAGCCGCGCGCAGCGCCGACCATGGCGAGCGCGATACCGGTGTTGCCGGAGGTGCCCTCGACGATGGTGCCGCCGGGCTTCAGCTCACCGGACTTCTCGGCGGCGTCGATGATCGCGACACCGATGCGGTCCTTGACGCTGTTGGCCGGGTTGTAGAACTCGAGCTTCGCGGCGACGGTGGCGCCGGCCCCCTCGGTCAGACGGTTGAGCTTGACGATCGGGGTCCGCCCGACCAGCTCGGTGACGTTGTCGTAGATCCTGCTCATGCTCGATCCTCCTCATGGCCACACACGGCGGCTCGGGTCGCGGTCTCGGTCTATTGCACCATTTCGCCATCATCGGACGACTCGGCGGGCCCATCGATGTACGAACGTATCCGTACGCCGTCGTTATTCCCCGGCGAGTCGGCGTGTCTTCGCTCGGCTCGGCCTCGACGGGTTCGTGCCCGGCGAGATTTCGGACCGGCTCGACCGGGTTTGCCCGGCCACCGAGCACGGGTAGCCGACCATATGAGTCATCACGATCTTCCCGTCCCCGATTACGACGAACTGGCGCCGGGCACGCTCGCGCCGAGGATCCGCGCACTCGACGAAGCACAGTTGACGGTCCTCATCGAGCACGAGCGGAAGAACCAGAACCGGCCGAACTATCTCGAAGTGCTCACCGCCCGGCGCGACGAACTCGCCTCCGGCGCGGAACCCACCGGTGGCGATCCGACGAACGCCCCACCGGTCGACCACACGTCGAGCGGTTCACCGGTCGATCCGTCGCACTCCCCGGACGATCACACCCCGCTACGGCACGGTGTCGCCGAACAGACGCCGAAACGCGGAAAACCCTGACTCCACCGAACACCGAGTACCGGACACCGGCCCGAGCATCCGAACAAGGAGACCACCGTGGTCGACTTCGACAGAGTCGTGCAGAACGCAAGCCGAGTCGTGGAGAACGCGAACAGGGCGATCGACGACGCCGGTCGCTCGGTGGGCGGATTCGTCCGGCGCGCCGTCGACCGGCCCGTCGACGCTCGGAAACCGCAGACGGTGACCGTCGCGGCTCCACGGGCGCAGGTCATGCAGTTCTGGCGGGATCCCGAGAATCTGAGCAGAGTCTTCGGCGACCGCGTCCGGGTGGAGACGGTCGAAGCGAACCGGCTGCGCTGGACCTGGGAGGGCCCCGGCGGGACGACCTGGGACACCCGCGTCGACGTCACCTCGGAAGGACTCGCCTTCGTCGGCGAGGACGACGCGGACACCCCGGGCCCGCGCGTGGTCCTCGCGGTGTCCGACGCACCCCGGGGCGGCACCGCGATGACCCTGCGTGCCGAGGTTCCCGTCCCCGATCTCGTCACCGGCGCCCTGACCTTCACCGCGCTCTACCGTGCGCGAGCCCTCATGCAGACCGGTGAGATCCCCACCCTGCAGGGCAGTCCGAGTGCCCGTGAATCGGAAGGAGACGCGTGATGCGAGCCCTGTGCTGGATGGGCGTGAACGAGTTGTCGGTGGAGACGGTCGACGATCCCGGCCTGGTCAATCCGCACGACGTGATCGTGCGGGTCCGCCTCACCACGACCTGTGGGTCCGATCTGCACTTCCTCGGCGGGTATCTGCCGGGGATGCGGGAGGGCGACGTGATCGGCCACGAGTTCATGGGCGAGATCGTCGACACCGGCCCGGAGGTGACCACCGTGCGGGTCGGCGACCGGGTGGTCGTGCCGTCGTTCATCGGATGCGGGAAGTGCCCGTACTGCGCCGACGGCCTGCACGCGGTGTGCGACACCACCAACCCGAACGCCGCGATGCAGCAACCGGTGCTGGGCTATCCCACCGGCGGAATCTACGGCTACACCCACCCGTTCGGCGGGTACCAGGGTTCGCACGCCGAGTACATCCGCGTGCCCTTCGGCGACGTCAACTGCTTCCAGATCCCCGAGGGTGTCGGCGACGAACAGGCCCTGTTCCTGTCGGACGCGGTACCGACGGGTTACATGGGCGCCGACTTCTGCGACATCACCCCGGGCGACACCGTGGCGGTCTGGGGCGCCGGCGCCGTCGGTCTCATGGCCGCGGCAAGCGCGAGGATCATGGGCGCCGACAGGGTGATCGTGATCGACCGTTTCCGCGACCGCCTCGACCGCGCCGCGAAGAAGGTCGGCGCCGAAACCGTGAACTACACCGAGGTCGACAGCGTCTACGAGACGCTCCGCGAGAGCACCGGCGGACGCGGACCGGACGCCTGTATCGACGCCGTGGGCATGGAGGGTCACGGAACCGGCGTCATGCAGGCCTACGACAAGGTCAAGCAGGCGCTGCGGATGGAGAGCGACCGCGCGACCTCCCTGCGCGAGGCGATCCTGTCCTGCGGCAAGGGCGGAGTCGTGTCGGTGCTCGGCATCTACGGTGTCACCGACAAGTTCCCGATGGCGCTGCTCACGAACAAGAGCCTGACCCTGCGGACGGCGCAGCAACACGGCCAGCGGTACATGCCCACCCTGTTCGAACACGTCCTCGAGAGCCGCCTGGATCCGAGTTGGCTCATGACGCACGACCTTCCGCTCACCGACGCGGTGCGCGGATACGAGATGTTCAAGGAGAAGGAGGACAACTGCCTGCGGGCAGTCTTCCGGCCGTGAGTCGGATTTCTTCAATACGCATGCGGGGCCCGCGTCCGACACTGGCACCATGACGAACTCAGTGAACCCCGTCCCCGACGGATACACCTCCCTCACACCGTTCCTCGTCGTCGACGGCGCATCCGACGCGATCGTCTTCTACTGCGACGCGTTCGGCGCAACCGTCGTCGAGCGGATGGACGGCCCCGGCGGGACCGTGATGCACGCGGAACTCGACTTCGGTCGCGGCCGAATGCAATTGAGCGACCCGCACCGGGAACTGGGGCTGCGGGCCCCGGACGGAAGCGCGGACGTCGACCACTCCTATGTCCTGTACTGCGCAGACGTCGACACCGTTTTCGCGCGGGCCGTCGAACTCGGAGCCCGGGTATTCGAAGAACCGTCGACCTTCGTCACCGGCGACCGGTTCGCGTCGATCCTCGATCCCTTCGGTCATCGGTGGGCCGTGATGACGCGGGTTGAGAACGTGCCTGCGGAGGAAGCGAAGCGACGGCTCGACGAGTGGGCGGCAACGCGAACGCGTGAGGACGGCAGCATCGAGTGAAGACGAAGGTGCGCTTACGGATTCACCTTCCTCCCGTTCCGGTTCCGCTGCCTCGCTCCGCCACGAACTCCTGCCAGTGGCGCGCGACCTCCGCAGGCCGTTCCTGATGCACGAAGGATCCCGCCTCGTCGATCGTCTCGATCCGGACGTCGGGCAGGCTGTCGCGGGCACGCTCGTCGTAGGTGCGGTACGGCGCTCGCCCACCGTTGACCACCAGTGTCGGCACCTTCACCTCGGGAAGCAGATGAGCCACACCCGTCAGGCCCACGCCGCGTTCGGAGGGCCGCACCCACCGGCCGGCCGCCTGGCGCGAGAGGTCCTGCTCGGTGAGAATCCGGGGATCGTCGGTGGCGGCACGGTCGGCGGCGGCGGAGCCCAGGGACAGCGGCTCCCAGTCCGGGCCGAAGAGGTGCCGCACCGCACGGTCGTTGTCGAGGGTGCGTTCGAGGCTGTGTCTGTCCGTGAGGGACACCCCGACGAGGGCGAGCGTGACGACCAGTTCGGGACGGCCGACCGCCAGGTGCACACCGACGATGCCGCCCAGTGAATTGCCGATGACGTGAGCACGTTCGATGCCGAGCGCGGCGAGCAACTCCGCCACCCGGTTCGCGCTCGCGCTCGGAGGGTGAGCCCACGGGCTTCGCTCGTCCATCGTGGAACCACCGTGCCCGGGCAGGTCGACGGCCACGACGCGGTACCGCGCGGCGATCGGTTCCGCGACGTGCCGCCAGTCGGCGACCCAGCCGCCGAGTTTGTGCAACAGCACCACCACCGGCGCTGCGGGATCACCGCGCTCACCGAGGTCCACATAGTGCAGCCACCCGTCCTCCGAACGCATCCGGCGACCGGTGACCTCCTCCCACAACGGCACCGGGTACGTATCTTCGCCCGTCATCGCTCACCCTTCTGCTCTGCCGACCGCGCCGTCGCGCGACGGTGCCACTCCGCGGTCCTACGGCGCAGGTCGTCCCGGATGTTGCCTGCGAACAACTCGACGTCGATGCGGTGGAGGTTCCCGTCCGGGAGTGCGACCGCGTCGAGCGCTCCCTCACCGGCGGGCTCCACCTCGAGCACTCCGCCACGGCAGTGCGCCGCCACCCGCACGCCGTGGAGAGCGCACTGCGGGTCGTGTGCCGGACGGTGGGCGTGCGCCCCGGCCCCGGCCCCGGGGCGCACGGTGGTACCGGTGATCGGGTTGACGCACACGGAGTCGCCGCCGGCCGTTCCGGTGCCGGGCCGGCCGGCGAGCACGGACCTCCACCCGAGGGTGACACCGGGAGCATCCGCCTCGTTCGGTGGGGGGAACATAGCCAGGGCGAGTTTCCCTGCGGGAAGCGCGATCCCGATCGAGTAGACGGCGACGAGCCGCTCGGCGATGTCCGCTCTGGTGAAGTAGTCCTCCACGAGCGACAGCACGTGCCGGGCGCCCTGGCTGTGGCCGGCGAGCACGATCGGCCGGGGCGGTCCCGGATGTGCCGCGTCGTGGTCGAGGAAGGCCGCGAACGCGGCCGACACGTCCGGATACGCGAGATCGTATGCCTCGATCCCGCCGCTCTCGCGTTGGTGGAAGGCGCGCGTGGTGGCCTGCCGGTATCGCGGCGCCCACCATTTCCCCGGGAACGCGCCGAGTTGCCGTTCGACGACCCGGACCGTCTCCGCGTCGGTCCCCGGATCGCTGGGATCACCGAACCAGCCGGGTCCGTGCGCGGTCGTCGGGTGGACGTAGAAGACGACCGGATCATCGGAACTCCCCCGCGCGTCGTCGTGGTGCAGCCACGACGCCGGATCCTGGTAGTCGAGCGCGAGGTCTGCGGCGAACTCGTCGACGGGCATCACGGCCGTGGTCCGTCTGTCACGGCAGCCGCGCGCAGGGACAGCCCGGCGAGGTAGTCCCGCACTTCGTCCAGGCTGCGCACTTCGCCGCATTTGGCGGCGATGTCGCGCAGATTCGACTCGTGCGGGTCAGGATGCCGGTCCCCCACCGCGTCACGCACCACGACCGGCACGAAACCGTGTTGCAGGCTGTCGAGGGCGGTCGCCCGGATGCATCCACTCGTCGAGAGACCTGCGAGGAGCACGGTGTCGACACCTCTGGTGGTCAGCGACGCCGCGAGCGAGGTTCCCGCGAACGCGCTCGGATAGTGCTTCGTCACCACCGTCTCTCCGGCACGCGGTTCGAATCCGGGTACGAAATCGGCGAGCGGATTGCCCGCGACGAAACATCGCAGGGCCGGAACCTTGCGGAAGAAGAGTCCCCCGAGCATCCCGTCGCCGTCGTCGTAGAGCACCCGGGTCAGGTAGATCGGGATGCCTGCGAGCGCCGCCAGTTCGCGCAGTTCGAGCATCGCCGCGACCTCATGTTCGACACCGGCGTACAGCGGTGATCGCGGTTCCGTGTAGGCGCGGGCCGGATCGACCACGACGAGCGCCGGCCGGGCCCCCGGTTCGAGTCGTCCGCCGAAACCGGCACGAGCGTAGTCCTCCGCGAGCAGGTCCGTCACACGTCCACCGATCCGGTCTCGACGACCTGCGAATCGTCGTACTGCACGAATGATTTCGATTCCAGCACCGGGCCGATGCGCTCCGTGACGACGGCGACGTGTGCGGGATGGGCACGGTAGGCGGCCCAGTCGTCACGGGAGCCGAATCGCATGTGGAAGCGCAGAGTGGCGTTGCCCTCGACCAGGCCGGCATCGCGCACGACCTGCGCCGACACCAGACCCTCGACGAGTTCGGGCAGCTCGAGCAGTCCGTCGGCGATCCGGCCGATGTGGTCGGAGGTCGCAGTGGGCACGAGGGTCAGGTGTCCGACATGGTTGAACATGAGTCCTCTTTCGATCTCGGGTCGAGCGGAGTCAGAAGCGTTCGAGGAGCGAACCGAATCCGCTGATCTTGTCGTCGATTCCGTTGGTGCGCAGCGCGTGCCATATCGTCGCCGCATTGATCGCGACGACCGGCTTACCGAGTTCACGCTCGAGCTCCGCGGCGACGGCGATCGCCTCGAGGTTGGTGCCTGCCTGGATCAGCGCGTCGACATCCGGGCCGTCGACCTCGAGGAACGCCGCGCGCAGGGTCTCGGGCGTCTCGTCGGCGATCGAGGTGGCCGACGCCGAGCACAGACCGTGGATCGCGTGCACCTCGAAGCCGAGTTCGGTGAAGTAGGCCACGACCTGCTCGTCACCCACCGGCTGATAGGGCGTGACGATTCCGATCTTCTTCGCCCCGAAGGCTGTCAGCGCTTCCGCGGCGGCCGTCGCTCCCGTGGTGACCCCGAGGCCCGTCAAGGCGCGGACGTGGTCCTCGAAAGCGGCGTTGCCTGCGACGCCTCCCCAGAACGTCTCGGCGGACATACCCATCACGACGTACTCGGGTTCGCAGGTCATCACGATCTCGAGAGCGGACGGCAGAGCCGCGTTGAGTCCTTCCCGGAACAACCCGAAGGCCTCGGCGGAATCCAGTGCGGGAGCGTCGATCATGATGCGTCCGGTGTGCCATGAGCAGTCCTGCGGCCGGATCCGGTGGAACTCCCGCTCGACGGAGGTGTTGGTGGACGGGACGACGAGCGCGAACCGGCGCCCTTTCGGAGAGAATGTCACGCGATGCTCCTCGCTCGGGTGGGGGTGGCGAGCAGTGCCGCCTGGGACAGTTGTTCGGGCTGGCCCATCAAGTCGGTGAAGGCCCGCCAGTGATCACCGGACCGTCCGGATTCCCCGGTGGCCCGGATCGTGTCGTAGGCCTGCGCGACGGCGTCGGCGGCGGCGAGGACCGGAGCCACGGGATGGATGACGAGTGCGACGCCGCACTCGAACAGGATGCGCTCGGACGGCAACTGCGAATGATCGCCGGCCTCCGACAGACTGACCACCAGTGGAATCCCACCGGTGACGTCGCGCAGGGCACGCAGGTCCGCCTCGGTGGTCACACCTTCGGCGAAGATCAGGTCCGCGCCGGCTGCGGCGTACGCCCGCGCGCGGGTGAGGACCGCGTCGAAACCGTCGACCGTCAGCGCATCGGTGCGGGCGATGACGAGCATGGACGACCTCCGGGCACAGGCCATCTCGATCTTGGCGACCATCTCCTCCACCGGGACCAGTTCCTTGCCGGCGAGATGACCGCAACGCTTCGGGGCGAGCTGATCCTCGAGTTGCACCGCTGCCGCGCCTGCCGCCTCGAATCGGGCGATCGCGTCGCCCACCTGCAGGACGCCGCCGTAACCGGTGTCGCCGTCGACGATGAGGGGGATATCGCTCACGGCGGTGAGCCGTCGGACGTGCTCGGCCATGTCCGCCAGGCCGAGATATCCGAGATCGGGTCTGCCCAGCGCGACTGCGGATACCGCCGCCCCCGAGACATATCCGGCGCCGAAGCCGGATCGGCCGAGCGCGGCCATCGAAACGCCGTCGTAGACACCGGGCGCGAGAATCGGTCCATAGCAGAGCTTCTCCGACAGAACACGCCCGGCCGGGCGTGCCGAGTCGGGCACCGAGCGCAGTTCGCGGGCCAGCCTGCCCAGGGTGATCCGCAGCGACGTGAACATCGCCGCGGTGCGCTGGTGCTCACGCTTGTCGAACAGATCGCGGTCCAGTGCCGACAAGCTGTCGGCGCGCGATGCGCGGGCGGTCGCATCGTCGTCGCGCATGGAGTCGTAGTTGTTCTGCGCACGTGCCTGCACGTGGTTGAGCGCCGCGTCGCGACGCAGTTCGCTGTACAGGGAGGCCGCATGCACGGGATCGGTTCCGGTGAGCGCGGCGTCGATGCATTCGACCGCGGCCCAGGCGTCGTGGATTCCGCTGTTCATCCCCATGCCGCCGAGCGGGTTGTTGACGTGCGCGGAGTCGCCGGCGAGCAGGATCTGCCCGACCGCGAACGTCGAGGCGGCACGCATGTTCACGGCGTAGATCGAGGCGTGGGCGACCTCGTAGGGGGTCGGTTGTGCCGCGATGCGCTGCAATCGCGCTTCGATCACGCCGGGGTCGAGAGCGTGGTCGTCGGATTCCCCTTCACGGACCGGGAACAGCACGCGCCAGTGGTTGGGGGTGCGCAGCAGCACACCCCATTCCTCCGGATCCGAGATGTACGAGACGTAGGCGAGATCGGGGAAGTCGTCGCGGAATTCGTGCGTGGTGGAGACGACGAGGAATCGCTCGTCGTAGGTCCGCCCCTCGAACGACACTCCGAGCGACTTGCGTATCGCCGATTGTGCACCGTCGGCGGCGATCAGCCAGCGGGCGCGCATGGGGCGGTCGCGGTGCCCGCCCTCGAGGTGGATACGCACGTGCCGGTCGCCCTGTTCGGCTCGGACGACCGGGCTCGAGAACCGCAGAGTGACATTGGGCATCGTCACCAGCACATCGTGGATGATGCGGGTGAGGTTGTTCTGCTCGCTCTGCAAGCGGTAGGGATACTTCGTCTCCCCTGCCAGCATCGTCATGTCCATCTCGCTGAGCACGGCGCCGGTGCGTTCCCGGTACTGGTAGACAGGGGCTTTCAGTCCGACCTCGTGCAGGGCGTCGGCGACGCCGAGCCGATCGAGGAGTTCGAGGCTCGAGGGATGGAAGGTGGAGGCACGCGATTCGGCCGACAACTCGTCGCCGGCCTCGAGGACGAGGACATCGTGACCCATCTGCGCGAGACGGAGCGCGGCGACCATGCCGACCGGGCCCATGCCCGCCACAGCGACGGTGTGCATGTCGGGGAACGAAGGGTCGGGGGCAGCGTTAGCGGACACTCTCGGTGATCCTTTCGGTGAGCAGTGGGCCGTACAACCCGGGCTGACGGGTGCCGACAGGGTCGAGGTGGTAACCCATCATCTTGCTGTGGGATTCGCGCAGGTCGAGTCGCTGGAGGAGCTGCTCCTCGAATCCGTGCCGGGTCCACTGCGCGGACGGATAACGCATCAGGGCGATGGGCTGGCCGGGCTCGAACTCGTCGGCGCGGACGATCTGGCTGCCGATCCGGGCGGGGCTGTCGAGCCGGGTCACGGACACCAGGTGGACCCGGTTCTCCTCGGTGCGTTCGGTGGCCGCCATCTCCGCCGCTTCGATGCGGTCCCAGTCGGTCGGGTGCGCGACGAGTTCGGCGCCGCGCAGGGTGAGCAGCCGCATCACCTCGGGGACCCACACCTCGTTTCCGATCATCAGGCCGATGGCACCGATCCTCGTCTGCGCCACCGGGATGTCACCGCCCGGGGTCGCCCAGGTGCTGTCCACGTCGTCGAGGTGGGTCTTGCGGTAGCGCAGGGCGATCGCACCGGTGTCGTCGATCAGATAGGCGGTCGAGTAGTAGCGCACCGTGTCCGCGTCCGTGTCCGGCTCCGCCTCGACGAGGTGGACGACGAGCCACAGCCGGTGCTCGGCCGCAGCGGCCTGCAGGCGGGCGAGGACGATGGCGGATGTGCGTGCGGCGCCGGCAGGGTCGGCGGCCGGTTCGCCGCGACGGAAGCAGAAGAATTCCGGCAGGACTCCGAGCGTGGCGCCGCGGCGCGCCGCGTATTCGATCTGCCCGAGAGCGCGGGTGATGGTCCATTCCTGGTTGTGGAACCACGACACCTGCAGGGTCGCGACGTCGAGCGGCTTGGGAGGCATCTCGGGATCGGCCGGGCCGAGCATTGCGGCCACCGGGAGGTCGGCATGGTCGGCCATGAGGTCGCCGTACAGATCGGGCCTGCGCCAGGCGACGATGTCGGCGAGTCCGTCGACGTGCTTGTCGTCGGCGAGGCTGATGTCGATGTCGGCCCACACCAGCCCTTCCTGCTCCTCGCCGGCACACACCAGCGATTCGCCGGTGGGCGTGACGATCTGCGAGCCGCCCATCCAGGGCCATCCGTCGGCCGGGCCCCCGACGGTGTTCGAGGCGACGTGCCAGACGTGTGATTCGATCGATCGGAGGGGGACGTGGACGCGGAGTTCGTCCGGGCCACGCGAGTTGAGGGAGTTGCAGAACAGCTGGGCACCGAGCCGGCCGAGAACCCGTGGGACGTCGGGCACGATGCCGTCGGCACACATGAGCAGGCCGATGCGCCCGAGAGGGGTGTCGACGATCTCGAGCGGCTTGGTCCCGGGGACGAACAGCGTGTACTCGTAGTCCCAGAAGACGGTCTTGTGATGGACGTGGAGAATCTCTCCGTCCGGACCGAGCAGGAGGGAGGCGATGTGCACGTCCGGGCTCTGTGCGCCACGGATATCGACGCCGACGACGGCGTACATGCCCAGTTCGGCACATGCCTCCCGGAGAGTTCGGACGAAGCTGCCGTCGAGGTCTTCGGCGAGCTCCCAGCATTGTTCCCGGTCCGTATAGTCACGGACGCGGTTGCTGTTCTCGGGGAAGACGACCAGTCGTACGCCTGCCGCTGCGGCGGCCCGGAGGTACCGGACGCACAGGGCGGCGTTCGCGTCGACGTCGGTTCCGGAGAAGAACTGGGCGGCTCCGACGCGCACCGTGGTCTCCGTGGCATCCGGATCGGAGAACGTATCCAGCACCGAGATTGTTTCCATAATATGCGACTCCATCATGCAGACTGTGGAATTCGACTATGCGCGCCTCAGGTTTCGTACTCGTCTCCGTGGGAACTCCGCAGGTAACAACCATGTGAACATGCTCGCCGTGATTGCTTGGGGGAACAGTGATTGCCACATTATGAGAGAGTTCACGATCCGGATCCGACGTAGACGCCCGCGATCGTTCACGCCACTTCGACCGGCCCAGGAGAATCGACACCCATGCCACCCAGCCAGACCGAACATCAGGTATCCGGAGCGGGCAGCAGCCGCAAACTGCTCAAGGCCCTGCTGTGCTTCACCGAGGACCGCCCCACCTGGACGGTCGCGGAACTGTCCGAACGCCTGGACCTGTCGGTCACCTCGACCTACCGCTACGTCGCCCTGTTGCGCGAGGTGGGCCTGCTCGAAGCGTCGTCCGGAAACGGTTACCGCGTCACCGATCTCGTGATGTCACTGGCTGCGGCATGTGAAGCCGCCCGCCCCCCGATCATCGAGATCGCCATGCCGATCATGACACGCATCCGGGACGAGATCGACGAGACCGTGCTGGTCGCCCGGCGCGGAGGACGCGCTGCGTACTGCGTCGACCGTGTCGAATCGCAGCGCCCCGTCCGGTTGCAGTTCGACAAGGGCCAGGCCATGTCGCTGCATCGCGGTTCCATGTCCCGAGTCCTGCTCGCATCCATGAGCCGGCCGGAACGCGCCGCGGTCGTCGCGGCGATCGGCGACGGGATGGATCCGGGGCTCGCCGCTCAGCTCACCGACGACGCACTGGACGTCGTCCATCGTGACGGCTGGACGGAGAGTTTCGAGGAGATCGACGAAGGCATCTGGGGCACGGCCGCGGCGATCGTCTCGCACGGCAGTACCGTCGCCTCGATCGGGACCGCCGCCCCGATCTTCCGCACCGATGCCACGCGCCGCGCGCGGATCATCTCGCTGATCCGCGACGCCGCGTCCGAGATCTCCCACGCACTCGACGGATCCGACCCGTCGTGACGACAGGACTGCGGGCCCGGCGGTTGATCACCGCCGGGCCCGCAGTCCGTCCGTAGCGCGTCAGACCAGTTCGGGATTACGAGGAACGAGAGCCGAACTCGGATTGAAGGCGTCGCGCAACGCATCTCCGATCATGTTGAACGCCAATACGATCAGCAGGAGTGCCAAGCCCGGGAAGAGCACCGACCACCACGACAACCGCAATGCGATCTGACTGTCGGCGAGCATGCTGCCCAGGGAGAAGACGGGCGCCTGCACACCGAGACCGAGCAGACTCAGACCCGATTCGGCGAGGATGAGCACGCCCGCACTCGTCGACCACAGCACGACGACCGGGGCGAGCACGCTCGGCGCTACGTGCCGCAACATGAGCCGCGGCGTCGAGGCACCGAGAGTTCGTGCAGCGGTGACGAAGTCCTGACGCTTGATCTGGGAGACCGAGTTCGCGATGGTCCGCGCGTAGGTCGTCCATCCCCACACCGACAGGATGATCAGCAGTGGCGTGATGCCGGGGCCGATGACCGCGGTCAGGGCGATACCGACGGCGACGAACGGAACGGCGAACTGTACGTCGGCCATCCGCATGAGAATCTTGCCGGCGAACCGCTCGTACCAGCCGGCGACGATACCGAGGACCAGTCCGAGCGCCGCACTGATGGTGGCGGCGACGATGCCGATCACCAGCGACAGGCGCAGACCGTAGAGGATGCGGCTGAAGACGTCACGGCCGAGCGAGTCGGTCCCGAACAGGTAGCCGCCTTCCCCGCCCAGCCAGGCCGGCGCCCGGTCGGCAGCGGTGAGAACCTGCGCGGTCGGATCGTGGGGCGCGATGAGGGGCGCGACGAGCGCTGCGAGCACGAGCACCCCCAGTGTCAGGAAACCGAATTTTCCGGTGGGGTTCCTCCACGCCTTCGTGAGGATCTCGCGCATCCGGCCCGGTGACTTCACCACTGGCACGGTCGAAGCCGGGGATGCGGGGGCAGGAGAGGATGTCATCAGGCCACCTTCGTTCGGAGACGGGGATCGAGCACCCGCACGAGCGTGTCCATCACGATGTTCACCACGGTGATGAGGAGGGCGATGACGAACACGCACGCCTGCACCGCAGGGAAGTCGCGCTGGTTGACGCTGCGCACGAGGAGCTGGCCCATACCCGCGTAGTTGAGCAGAGGTTCGAGGATGAGCAGGGAGCCGATCAGGAAGGAGAACAGAATGCCCAGATAGGAGATCAGCGGGGGAACCGCCAGCGGCACAGTGTGTTTGAACAGCACCGTCCGGGGTGACAGTCCCTTGGACTTCGCCATGGTCACCGGGCCCTGGGACAGCGCGTCGATGAGCTGCCCTCGGGTCAACCGCGACAGTGTCGCGAATCCCTGGATGGTGAGCACGGCGATCGGCAGGATCAGGCTTGCGGTTCCTCCGCCGGTGGCGGGGAGCCAGCCGAGCTGGATCGCGAAGATCAGGACCAGGACCAGAGCGATCAGGAAGTACGGGATGCCGTCGAGCACGAAGGCACCTGCCATGAGCAGACGCCCCCGCACGTCCGCCTGGTGCAGCGCCGCGTAGGTACCGATCGCGAAGGCCAGCAGAGCGGCGAGCAGCAACGCCGGCACGACGATCGACAGGCTCGGCGCCATGCGCTCGAGGACGAGAGCACTCGCCGCTTCCTTCGTCACGAAGGACGTACCGAAATCGAAGGTGAACGCGCCGACGAGAGCATCGACGTACTGCACTATCAGCGGGGCATCGAGACCCAGCCGTTCACGGGTGGCCTCGACGACGGCGTCGGAGGCCTCGGGCGGCGACATGAGCACGGCGGCGTCGCCGGACAGTCGCGTGAGGGTGAACATCAACGTCGTCACACCGACGATGACGGTCACCAGCAGCAGGAGCTTCCACATCACGAAGCGAACGATCTTCATCGCCGATCACCGCCCGTCGGTCGCGGGTACGTCCTCGACGCACCCGAAGAGACGTCCGACGAACCGCTGCCTTTCCTCTTCCAGCAGAGCCGCCTGGGTGTCGTCGAAAGCGAGTTCCTCGAGTTCGGCCGCCGACATCAGGCCACGCCGGGTGAGTGTCCCCTCGAGCAGCAGCAACCGGTCGCGGGTGACCCACAGTTCGGATGCCACCTCGAGCAGCATCCGGTAGACGGTCTCGACGTCGGTGTCGGCGACCAGATATCGGGGGTGATCCGCTGCGAATCCGGGCATGAGAAACCTCCTAGGAAGCGGCTGCGGCCGCGGGGACGAGCGGGAGCGGTGCCGGGACGGCCGAGTGCGTGTGCAGCTCGGTCGCCAGCGTCAGCTCGCCGGGGAAGTGACAGGCGACAGCGCGTTCCTCCGCCGGTCCCCCGCCCGGGACGACCGTCAACAACGGCCGTTCGGTGGAACACTGCGGGCGGGCGATCGGGCACCGGCCGTGGAAGGCGCATCCCGACGGTGGATTCGCGGGAGACGGCAGCTCTCCCTGCGGGACGATCCGGTTCTCCGGCGACAGTTCCATCGACGCGAGCGAGGTGCTGTACGGGTGGAGGGGGCGCGTGAAGATGTCCTCGCTCGTGCCGATCTCGACGATGCGACCGAGATACATCACCGCGATCCGGTGGCTGATGCGGCGTACCAGCGCGAGATCGTGGCTGATGAACAGGTACGACAAACCGCGCTCCGTCTGGATGTCCTCGAGCAGGTTGACGATCTGCGCCTGGACGGAGACGTCGAGCGAGGCCGTCGGTTCGTCGGCGACGATGAGGGCGGGATCGAGCATCAGAGCACGGGCGATGCCGACACGTTGCCGTTGTCCACCGGACAACTCGTGCGGATAGCGGTACGCATAGGCCGCGCCCAGGCCGATCGAGTCGAGCATCTGCTCGACCTTCGCCACGCGTTCCGCCTTCGTCCCGACCCTGTGCACGTCCAGCGGCTCGCGCAGGATGTCGCCGAGGCGCATGTAGCCGTTGAGCGAGGTCGTGGGGTTCTGGAAGACCATCGCCGTGCGGCTGCGCAGTTTCTTCCGCAGTTCCGCACCCCTGATCCGGGTCACGTCGTCACCCTCGAACACGATCCGGCCGCCGGTCGGGTCGTACAAACGCAGCGCCGTCCGTCCCACGGTGGTCTTGCCACTGCCGGATTCACCGACGAGCCCGACGGTTTCGCCTCGGCGCACGGCGAGGGTCACACCGTTGACCGCGTGAATCCTGTGGCCGTTCGGGCCGGTGAACGTCTGCACCACGTCCTGGAGATCCAGGACGACATCCTCGGCGATCACACGACCTCCCGCGAAGTATCGACGGTGGCGGTACCGCCACCTGTTTCCGACCGGACACGAGTACACGCGGTGCGGTGGACGGTGGCCGAGTCGATCAGGACCAGTCGGGGGCGCGACTCGCGGCACACCTCGGTGGTGAACTCGCAGCGATCCGCGAAGGCACACCCGGGCGGCAGGGCGTCGAGGGCCGGTGGGCGTCCGTCGATCGTGCGCATCCGCGTGCCCGTGTTGTGCTTGGGCGCGGTCTGCATGAGCGCCCACGTGTAGGGATGCCGCGGCGCGGCCATCACCTCGGCGGTGGGGCCGTCTTCGACGACTCTGCCCGCATACATCACGACGAGACGGTCGGCGATGCCGGCGATGACGTCGAGGTCGTGTGTCGCGATCACGATCGTCAGCCCCATGTCGCGGTTCAGTTCGAGCAGCAGCTCGAGAATCTGGGCCTGGGTGGAGACGTCGAGCGCGGTGGTCGGCTCGTCGCACAGCAGCAACTGTGGCCGCGCCACGAGTGCCATCGCGATCAGGACCCGCTGCAACTGCCCACCCGACATCTCGTGCGGATAAGCGGTCATGCGCGACTCCGGATCGGGCAGACCGACCCGGCGCAGCATCTCGACGGACAGCTCCCGGGCCTGCCGCTTCGACAGCGCAGGATCGGCGGAACGCGCCGACTCGACGAGTTGGCCGCCGATCGAGTGCATGGGATGCAACGAGCTCCACGGGTCCTGCAGAACGATCCGGGCGTGGCCGGCGCGGAAGCGGCGCAATTCGTCGCGGCTCATGGCGGCGACGTCGCGGCCGTCGGCGAGGATCCGGCCCTTCACGCGTGCGCCCCAGGGCAGCAGCCGCATCGCCGACAGTGCGGCGGTGGACTTCCCGGAGCCGGATTCACCCGCGAGGGCGACGACCGAGCCCTTCGGTACATCGAAGGAGACGCCGTGCAGAATCTGCAGCTCGTCGTCGGCACGCGGAAGGTAGACCTCGAGGTCCTGCAGCGAGAGCGCCACGGGAGCCGTCTCGACCGCTGTCGCCGGGGCGACCGGCGCGAAGGCAACTGGGGACATGGTTACTCCTGGATCGAGGGCTTGCGCGCCGTGGTTCCCATGGGATGGAAACCCGGTGCGAGTTCGAACTGTTCGACGTCGACGAAACCGGCCTGTTCCGCCACCTCGAGGAGATCGAGGGTCGCGGAGGTGCGCCACCACGGTTCGTTGCCGTGTTCGGCATCCCAGTCGTCGTTCCATGCCTGGTAGGCGGGGCGACGGTCGTAGCGGCCGACGTCGGCGAAGTGGACGTGCCCGCCCGGTCGGAGCAGCCGGAACGCCTCGGCAAACACTGCTCGGACCGCGTGCGGGGGTATCTCGTGGAGCAGGATGAACGAGGTCACCAGGTCTGCAGACGCACCGGGAAGACCGGTGTCCTCCGCGGGTGCACGACGGAACTCCACGGTCGCTCCGGCATCCTCGGCCCGCCGCGCGGCGTAGGTAAGTTCTGCCCGGGACAGGTCCACGCCCGTGATCGACGCGCCGGGGTAGGCCTCCGCGAGTTTCAGGGTGTACTGGCCTGTGCCGCACCCGAGATCGACGATGTCGGTGTACGTTTCGGCCGGAGCATCGCGGGCGAAGGCGGCCCGTTGCGCGAAGATGTCGCCGTTCCCGCCGTAGACCTTGGTGAGCAGGTAGTGGTAGACGAGTTCGTGGTGGACGAACCCCATGTGCTCGTGCCCGTCCCAACCGCCGGTGGTGCCGTGGAACTCGTAGTTCCAGTAGCGCGGTGCGGTCTTCCCGTCCGCTTCGGTGACCGACGCCGAGGCGGGTACGGCCAGCGGCTCGAGCACACTACGACGCCGCTCGAAGGCGTCCGTCGCACGCGGTGTCGTGACGGTCCGGGTCCATCGGCGTGCTGCCGACGAGAATCGGTAGGAGGCGGACGCCTCGGCGATCGGGTCCGCCGCCGCACGGATCGCTGCGATGTCGGTGACCACGGCCGGCAGGACACCCGAGGCTTCGAGATCCTGCCGCACCTTCGCGCGAAGACCCGACGAGGCGGTGGTGATGGTACGGACGAATTCCAGTTCGGCCCGCCCACGCTGGTCGACGAGTTCGCCCTTCGTACGGCTGGGGACGGGGTCGTCGACGATGGATCGGGTGGTCGTCATCGTTGTGCCTTTCTCGGTCGGGGCGACGGGCGGGTCAGGACGTCTTGACCGCGTCGTCGAACAGCACCATCAGGCCCGAGGTGAAGTCCATGCCGGAGATCGAGGTCGTCGTCGCGCCGATGCTCGGGCTGGAATAGGTCCACAGGACGAAGTCCTTGTCGTGGACGTACTCGCTCGCCTCGGCGATCGTCTTCCTCCGCTCGTCCTCGTCGAGTTCGGTGCGGGTCGCCTGGTACAGCGCATCCCAGGCCGGATCGGCGACCATCGGGGCGGAGCCACGGGCGAGCTGGGAGAACGGGCGGTCCGCGTCGTACATACCGACATAGCCCAGGCCCTTGTAGAAAATGTCGGCACTGCTGCCCTCACGCAGCTGCTGCGACCACACGGCGATCTCGAGGGTTTCGACCGTCGGTGCGAAGCCCACTTCCGCCAGCTGTGCACCGACGGCTTCGAGCAGCGACTTGTACATGCTCAGGCCGGCAAGCTTGATCTGCGCCCCTTCGGCACCGGCCTCGGCGAGCAGACGCTTCGCCTTCTCCGGATCGTAGGCGGGACGGGTGATCGTGTCGGTATACCCGTTGATCGCCTCGAGCGGGAGCTGGCCGTCCTCCTTCTGGCCCGCGCCGTAGGTCAGCGCCTCGATGAGCTCGTCGATGTTGATCGCCGCATTGGCCGCCTCGCGGACGCGCTCGTCGGCGAACGGACCGGAAACCGAATTGAACTGCATCATGTTCTGGCTACCACCGAACTCGTTGGTGAGAACGAAGTTCGGGTTCGTACCCACCGTCTTGATCGCCTGGATACCGAGTTGGTGCGCGACGTCGACCTGGCCGGATTCCAGGGCAGACGCGAGCGAGGTGGGATCACTGAAATAGCGAAGGTCGATGTTCGGGGTCTTCGGCGCCTCACCCCAGTACCCCTCGTAGGCGTGGAACATCACGCCGGTGTTGAGGTCGAACTCGCCGATCCTGTACGGGCCGGTACCCACAGGGGCGGCTGCGAAGCCGTCGGGTCCGAGCTGTTCGTAGAGAGCTTTCGGAACGATCGACACCTGGCCGACCGCGTTGAGCAGCAACGCATCCGGACCCTTGGTGGTGATCCGGACCGTCGAGTCGTCGAGCGCGGTCACGGCGTCGATACCGGTGAGCACGCTGGCCGTGACGAAGGATTCCTCGAGGATCTCGGTGAACGAGAAGACGACGTCGTCGACCGTCAGCGGCGTTCCGTCGTGGAAGGTCACGCCCTCGCGGAGCGTGAAGTCCCAGGTGGTGTCGTCGACGCGGTTCCATTCGGTGGCCAGTCCCGGCTCCGGGTCGCTGCCGCCGATGATGCGCACCAGGGATTCGAAGGCGTTGTACTGAGCCGTCTGGTACTGCATGTCGAGGGGGTTGAGCGCGCGGATCGAGATGGTCGAGCCGACGACGATGGTGTCGGCCGCGGCGGCACCGCCGGAAGCGGAATCGGTACCCGGGGCGCACGCCGAGAGCAGCGCGGCGGACAGAGCGAGAGAGACTCCGGCAGTGGCGATCCGGCGTGTCCTCCGGCGGAGGGGGGCGGGGATGATAGCGGTCATGTCACGTTCCTGAGGGGTGTGAGAGGTGAAGTGCGGGTCGTCATCCGGCGACGTTGCCGAGAGCACGGTCCACTCGTTCGTGATGGTCGAGGACTGCGCCGAAGACACGGGAGACGTACGCATCGCGTTCGGTGGCGAGCACTGCAGCTGTCTCGGCATCGGGCAGATACCCGTCGAGCCGGGCCGGGTCGACGACTCCGGCCTCGGCGAGCATCTTCTCCAGAAGGATGGTGCGGTCCTTGAGAATCCAGAGCTGTGAGGTGAGTTCCGAGACGACGCGGGCGAGATCGTCGAGGCGGTCCTCGGGGAGGTAGTTCGGTCGGGGAGCGGCGGGATTGACTGTCATGTCGTTCGATCCTGTTGCGGTCGGTCGGGTTTGACGGCGTGGGTGATCCACGGGAAGACACCTCCGTTGGCACCGTAGGAGGTCACGTCGACGAATCCGGCCCGCTCGAGCATTCCCACGAGATCTCGCCTCAGAGCTTCACGCCAGTACGGTTCACCCCGGTTCTCGGTCTCCCAGTCGAGGACCACGGCGTCGAAGGCCGAGTGCCGGTCGTAGGGCGCGACCTCGCCGAGCAGGAACTCACCACCCGGCTCGAGCAGACGGAACGCCTCGGCGAGGACGGCCTCGGCGCCGGTGTCGGGGACCTCGTGGAAGAGCGAGAACATGGTGACGAGATCGGCTGTGCCGTCAGGGAGTCCGGTGCGCTCGATGTCGGCGTGCCGCCACTCGATACCGTCGATGCCCCGGGCATGCGCGGTGGCGATCCCGTGTCGCAACGAGCTCACAGCGAGATCGACTGCCGTCACGGATGATCCCGGATAGGCCTTCGTCAGGGCGAAGGTGTAACGCCCACTGGAAGCACCGAATTCGACGATGTGACGGTAGGACTCGCGATGTGCGGCCTCTGCGACGGTGGCCCGATGGTCCTTGCGCGCCTGACCCGTCCGGACCGCGCCGACGCCACCCGGGACGAGAACGTAGTGGAAGACGAGCTCCGTGATGGCCGGGCCCATGAGGTCGTGCCCGTTCCATCCTCCCGGCGTGAGGTGGAATTCGTTCTCCCAGTACGCCGGTGGTACGACGTCGGGGTCCTCGACGAGTTGCCGGCCCGACGGCGGTGAAGCGAGCCACGCCTCGACGACAGGGCGGATGCTCTCCACTGCGGGAAGTGCGCGTACGTACACTTCCTCGGCTACCCACCGGGTGAGAAATCGGTCGAACGCCCATGTCGGCGAGTCGGCGAGTGCCTGCGTCACCGAGGCTCTGCGTTCGTCGAGACCTGTGGGGGGCACCGGCACCGCGTCGTCGTACTCGCGCCGCGCGGTCGCCTGAAGGACGCCACCGGTGAATTTCTGTGTGGAGCCGAGGAATTCCAGTCCTGCCCGATGGGCTTGCCGAAGCCGAATATCCACTGGGTTCCTCCGAACGAGAATGATGCTGCGGACCTGATTGCCGCTATGTGGATAGTTCTACCGCACCATATGGCAGAGGCGAACATCCGAGACTTAATGTTTACTTCTACGCAATAACTGCTTTTGCGCAGGTCACACCGGATTCGGTGAGCGGAGCCTGCCGAGCCCGAGCGCGACCATGTTGCCGATGCACAGAGCGAACCCTGTCCCCCCCACCACCAGGCCCAGAGCGGTCAGCGACAGAGCTGTGGCACCGTCACCGGAGCCGGCGGCCATGGTGAACGCGACGATCACCGCGGAGAAGTTCGCTCCGACGAACTGCGCGGTGCGATACACCCCGCTGATGCTTCCGGCATGAGAAGTCGGGACGGATTCGTGCAGACTGAGCTGATTGCCGAGATTGTTGAAACCGTTCGGTATTCCGAGCAGGACTCCGACCAGCACGAGCAGCCAGATCGGGCTTCTCGCGTCGAGCATGCCGGCCATCATCGCACCGGCGACGAGGAGTGCGGTGGACCCGATGAGCAGCAGCCACCGCGGCGACAGGCGTTTCGACAACCTCGTCGCGGCCATCGTCCCGAGCACCCCGACCCCGAAGACCGGAAACATGAGCAGGCCCGACACCAGAGGGCCGAGGCCGCGACCGGCCTCGAACCACACGGGCATTCCGTAGAACACGCAATAGAAGGCGGTGAAGGTGGCCATGCCCCGCAGACACGTCAGGGACAACGCCGGATACCTGACCAGGAGCCGGACATCGACGAAAGGCGTGCGGGCGTACCACTCCCGCAGGACGAACGCGCCGGCCGCCGCGATCGTCACCACCAGCAGCGGCCAGAGGGCGCGCTCGGGAAGTTCGATCAGGAACACCAGCATGCTCACCAACGTGGCGACGAACAGCAGTACACCGAGTGGGTCCAGCTCGCGCAGCGTACGTACGATGCCGGGCCGGTCGGTCCGTGGCGGATCCGGAGGCACCGCCGACCACACCCACCACACCGAATTCAGAAGCAGGGGAACGTTGATCCAGAAGATCCCCTGCCATCCCATCGCCGCGACCACGAGGCCGCCGAGTGCCGGCCCGAGGGCGGCGCTGGTCTGACCGCACACGGCGATCACGCCCAGCGCGGAGGCCGGCGCAGCCTTCCGTTCGGCCGCGATCCGGCGGATGAGTGCCATCGCGGCCGGGAACTGGGCGGACGAGCCGAGACCCAACAGCACCCGGTCCGCGATCAACCACCCCGTCGACGGCATGAACGGCCCGGCGAGGGTGGCGACCGCAACGATCGCCAGACCCCAGAGATAGACGCGACGTGCACCGAAGACATCGCAGAGACGACCGGCGACCGGAGCCCCGACCGCTGCGGCGATGTACATCGACGAGATCAACCACGGTAACGACGACGAATCACCGAAGTGTTGTGCGATGGACACCAGCGCCACCGCGATGAGAGCGGAGTTGAACCCTTGCAGTACCGTTCCCGAGCCGAGTGCGAACGCAAGCGAACGGGGCAGGGACTCCCCCTGCCCCGCCGTTCGTGTCGCTGCTCGCCCCGTCGCCGGGGCGCTCAGAGTTCCGCCGCCTGAGCGGGGGTCAGGAACAGCACCTCGTCGCGGGCGGCGAGCTCGCCGAGCAGGCGATCGGCGACGTCGGCGTAGCAGGCCTGACCCAGAACCCAGCCGAACCAGTTCAGTCCGAGGAACCTGCCGCCGACGATATCCGCATCGGCGACGAGTCGGTCGACCGTGTCGTGGACGAGTTCCTCGTACGACAGGTACGGCAGGTTCCGCGTGTACATCGCGAACATGTCCTCGGTCTCCAGACCGAGCGGCACCGCCGTGAGTCCGGTCGCGCCACCTTCGAGCGGGACGGGACGTTCGTCCGCGGGCCAGTCGCCGAACCAGGCGAATCCTTCCTCGGCGAGCAGTCGCGGAGTCCTCTGTGACTGGCAGCGTTCCGGGGAGAACCATCCGGTCACGGCCGAACCGACGGCGGTTTCGACGGCCGCCTTCGATTCCCGGATGTAGGTCCGCTCCTGCTCTTCGGTCATCTGCGGACTCAGCACGAGAGTCGCAGCACGGCCACGGCAGACGATCTCGGCGGCACGTGGTGCGACGGCGCGCGCCAGTCCCGGCATCCGGCTCACTCCGTACTTGTCGAGAGCGACCGCGGCCGGGACGCCGTGCTTCTCCGCGATGGACAGCAGCCGGAAGATTCCGACCGTGAGCCCGAAATCCCACTGGGACAGCCGGGCCACCTGACCTTTCGGGGGATTCGCTTCGCGGCCCACACCTCCGGCGATGTATCCGGGGCCGAAATCGCCCGCCCCGAGTGCGTCCTGATAGTACGGCGCGTGGAGCACCAGACCCACCGCCAGCTTCTTACCAGGAGGCAGTTCGAGCGGCGGCCGGAATCCGTCGTAGGTGATCGTGACGTCCGGGGCGAAAACCACGGCGTCGGAGGGATTGTCGATCAGTTTTGCAGCGTTCGATGTCGTCATGCGGGAACCTCGCCGGCGCGAGCGGCGGCGTGTGCGACCTGCTCGTCGTAGAAGTGTTCGATGTAGTACTCGCTGATCTCCTCGGCGGTGGCGATCCAGATTCGCGGATCGCTGCGCAGATAGTCGAAGATCTCCTCGATGTACCGGATCATGTGCGGTTGCCCCGAGACGAACGGATGGGTGGCGACACATGTCACGCGCGCCTGACCGTCGTCCTCGGCATCGCGCAGCAGGCGGCTCACCTGAGCCTTGGCCTGATCGGCGAAGAACCGCCCGGTGTGATTGCGCGTGGTGACGATCGGGAAGTCGTTGAGCATGAAGCTGTACGGGATCGACACCAGTTTGCGGTCGCCGGACGTCCGCAGCGGCCGTGGTTGCTCGTCGTGGATCCAGTCCGCGTGGTAGATCATCCCGTGCTCGGCCATGAGATCGCAGGTGGCATCGGTACCCGAAACCCGAGGGCCGAGCATGCCTTTGATGGGCTTTCCCCAATACTTCTGCGCGAGAGACTGGTTGAGCCGGTAGAACTCGCTCTCCTGCTCGGCGTCGAGACCGAACAGCGGTCGCAGATTGGAGATGCCGTGGCTCATGATCTCCCAGTTCCTCTGCGCCATCGCATCCCGGATCTCGGGGAACTCCTCGAGGATCACCAGCGAGAGCGAGGCAGTGGTGGGGATGTCGTATTCGTCGATCGCGCGCAACATGCGCCAGAAGCCCACGCGGTTACCGAATTCCCGGTGGAAGTAGTGCTGGGGATCGGGGCTGGGCGCGCGACCGGTGGGCCCGCCCCCACCGGGCGCGACGAAGTCGTAGTGCTCGACGTTCGGAGCGTGCCAGACGGCAACGGTCTTCCCACCCGGCCAGGTGACACGCGGTCTGTCGGTGATGGGACTGTAGACGAGGCGTTCGTTGGACGAGATCACGACGATCGTCCCGTGACGGCGTGCGCGGCGCGTGCCCGGGCCCGCGCTGCGAGGCGCTCCATCGTCTCGTCCTTGGTCACGATGTCGGCGTAGCGGTCCTGCATGTCCCACAGGGCCACCTCGCCGGACAGGGTGCGGAAGTCGTCGACGCACTCCTCGACGACGCTCACCCGGTAGTTCCGGTAGGCGGCGTCGACCACGGTGGCCCGGACGCAGCCGCTCGTGCTGGTGCCGGTCACGATGATCTCGTCGACACCGAGCGACTGCAGCAGATCGTGGAGCCGGGTCTCGTAGAAGCCGCTCGCCACCGTCTTCTCGACGACGTGGTCGGTCTCGGAGACCGGGAGCAGCGGGTGCATCTCGGTCCAGGGATTGCCTCGCTCACACACCTCGGTCAGGCTCGACCGCACCCGCTGGGCGAGCATCCGATCGTCGAGGGAATCGAGGATCACCACGAGGAAGACCACGGGCACGTTCGCTGCGCGCGCGGCGTCGAGCAGTTCGGCTGTGTGGGTGACGGCGTCGAGCGCGGTGGATCCGCACTTCTCGTGCTGAGTGAACGCCTTCTGGAAGTCCACTACGACGACGGCCGGGTTCTCACCGGTCCCGATCCGAGTCCTCGCCGCGCGCAGGGCACGGATGCCGGCTACTTCTTCGTTCCAATCGACGGTCATGATTTCCTCGCATCTGTGGCTGTCCGAGCGTCACGCTCGTGAAACCATCATGCGGGAATCGTAAATCCATAATGTGAATCAATTGTTACAAGTAATCGCAATGTGGCATTTACCTTGCAGAGCTCAACCACATTGTGGAAATCCAATCGATCTCCAGAAATACGTGTGCCGCCCCCGACCGAAATCGGAGGCGGCACACGTGGCACTTACGCCGGGACTCAGCCCAAGCGCTGCTTGAGGGCCTCGAACTCGTCGCGGATGCCCGAAGGCACCTTCTCACCGAGGAACTCGAACCACTCGGCAATGCCGTCGATTTCGGCCTTCCACTCCTCGACGTCGACCTTCAGGGCCTCGTCGACGTCGGCGGGATCGACATCGAGACCGTCGAGGGTCAGATCGTTCGCAGTGGGCACGTAGCCGATCGGCGTGGACTGCGCGCCGGCCTTGTGCTCGATGCGGTCGACGATCCACTTGAGCACGCGCGAGTTCTCGCCGAAGCCGGGCCACAGGAAGCGGCCGTCGTCGCCGCGACGGAACCAGTTGACGTAGAAGATCTTCGGCAGCTTGTCCTCGTCGGCGTTCTTGCCGAGCGTGATCCAGTGGTTCAGGTAGTCGCCGGCGTTGTAGCCGAGGAAGGGCAGCATGGCCATCGGGTCGCGACGGACGCTACCGACCTTGCCCTCCGCCGCGGCGGTCTGCTCGGACGACAGGGTCGCGCCGAGGAAGGTGCCGTGCTGCCAGTCGAAGGACTCGCTGACGAGGGGCACCGTCGTCTTGCGGCGGCCACCGAACAGGATCGCGGAGATCGGCACACCCTGCGGGTCGTCCCACTCGGGGGCGAGGATCGGGCACTGCGACATCGGGGTGCAGTAGCGCGAGTTCGGGTGCGCGGCGTTGGTGCCGGACTCGGGGGTCCAGTCGTTGCCCAGCCAGTCGGTGAGGTGCGCCGGGGTCTCGCCGCCGATGCCCTCCCACCAGATGTCGCCGTCGTCGGTCTTCGCGACGTTGGTGTAGATGGTGTTGCCGGCCTCGATGGTCGCCATCGCGTTCGGGTTCGAGTCGGCGCTGGTGCCCGGCGCGACACCGAAGAAACCGAACTCGGGGTTGACGGCGTAGAGGCGGCCGTCCTTGCCGAAACGCATCCACGCGATGTCGTCACCGAGGGTCTCGGCACGCCAGCCCGGGATGGTCGGCTGGATCATCGCGAGGTTGGTCTTGCCACAGGCCGACGGGAACGCCGCGGCGATGTAGTAGGCCTTGTCCTCGGGCGAGATCAGCTTGAGGATCAGCATGTGCTCGGCCAGCCAGCCCTCGTCGTGGGCCATGGCCGACGCGATGCGCAGCGAGTAGCACTTCTTGCCGAGCAGGGCGTTGCCGCCGTAGCCGGAGCCGAAGCTCCAGATCTCACGGGTCTCGGGGAAGTGGGTGATGTACTTCGTGTCGTTGCACGGCCACGGGACATCCTGCTGACCGGCCTCGAGCGGCGCACCCACGGAGTGCAACGCCTTGACGAACGGACGGTCGGTGCCGAGCTTCTCGAGCGCCGCGCTGCCCATGCGGGTCATGATGCGCATCGAGACGACGACGTACTCCGAGTCGGTCAGCTCGACGCCGAGCTTCGGGTCCTCGGCACCGAGCGGGCCCATGCAGAAGGGCACGACGAAGAGGGTGCGTCCGCGCATGCTGCCGCGGTACAGCTCGGTCATCGTGGCGCGCATCTCGTCGGGGTCGACCCAGTTGTTGGTCGGGCCCGCGTCGATCTCGTTCTTCGAGCAGATGAAGGTGCGCGACTCGACGCGTGCGACGTCCGACGGATCGGAATTGGCCAGGAACGAGTTCGGCTTCTTCTCGTCGTTCAGACGCGTGAAGGTGCCGGCCTCGACCAGCTGAGAGGTCAGACGGTCCCATTCCTCATCGGATCCGTCGGCCCATACGACACGATCGGGCTGGGTGAGCTCGGCAATCTCCTGGACCCAGGCAAGCAACTCGGCATGCTGGGTCGGGAGCTTGTCGTCGGTACCGTTCAAACCGGGAATGGTCGCTGAGGTCATCAAAACTCTCCTGGGGTGTGCCCGGAACCGGGATCCCACCTCCGACCTGCACGTTCTTCTGTGCGGACGATGGCAGACCCGGGCTTGCCCCTCTCGGCAGGGGTACCACCTACTTCGTCCGTGGCCGAACAGGCGAAGTAGGCGCCGGATGTCCTTTTCATAGAGGTTAACGTCGGAATGCAGACCGGCGTCACTCGGGGCCGGTCGGAAATCTCACAGAAACGATTCAGAACTTGCGCACAATACCGTCCCCTCCCCCTGCTGCGCAGCCGGATATGAATCACTTCGACTCTTCTCCGTGGTGTACGTCGTATTCAAGGCTACCTGTGTCCAGTCGGCTCCACCGACCCGATCCGTCGAGCTCGCGACAGTATTCCCACACGCCGTAACGGCCGTCGTCCGCGATCACCGACAGGCGGTCGCTGCTGCCGTCGAGATCGGTGTCGGTGGCCACCACCAGGCCGTCGCCCCAGTCGCCACCGACCCCCCAGCGCTCGGTATCGGCGACGACCGTCTCGGCAGCGCCGTCACCGTCGAGGTCCGTGGTCGGGGCGAGCGCGTCGGCCCAGGCGGCCACCTCGGCCGGATCGAACCCGGACGGATCGAACGGATCGGTGAACGGCTGGGGTGCGCCACCCGAGCCGGCGAATTCGGCCATCGTCTCCCCTTTCCGACCCGGCACCCGCCGGATCGCTCCTATCCGGTTGGACGCACCCCGGCACCCTGCGGTTCCGGGATGTGTCCGAGTGCCGCCAGGTCGCGTTCGCACGCGGCGATGCGGGCACGCCGCTCGCCACGGCGACGGGTGATCTCCACGTCGATCGCGGCGACGCGCTCACGCACGCGGGTCGCGTGCCGGTCGCGCGCGGCGACCGCGAGCGCGGTGGACTGCAGTTCCGTCTCGTGGATGCGGGTGCGGATCCAGGTGTCGAGTTCCGCCCGTACGGTCGCGAGCTCGTCGGCGATCCACCGCCGCATCCGGTCGCGGTAGGCGATGCGCCTGCGGATCCGTATCAGCCATCCGGCCGCCGGGACCGCGCACGCGATCGCGACCACCAGCGACATCCAGCCCGGCAGGTCCCCGAACGGGGTGAGGAGCAGTCTGCCGAGACCGGCACCTGCCGACGCACCGAAGACCACCGTCAGCGTGTCCTCCATCGACCGCGCGGTCTGCGGTGGGCGGGCCGTGCGCGTGGGTTCCGGCGCCGGCGTGCCCGGTGCGATCCTGGCCGTCTCGTCGGTGAGCCGCGCGCACAGGTCGTCGACGTGGGCGTCGATCGTCGTGACCACCGCATCCGCGTCCGCGGTCTCGAGCACCTCGCCCGCAGCGGTGGACGCCGCCCGCACGCGCATCGCGACCTCCTGCAACAGCGTCACCTGCAGCCGGCGCAGGTCGGGACCGGAGGTCGCGGGTGGTGCTGCGGCGATGAGGCGGGAGCGCTCCGCACGCAGGTCGCCTTCCTCGTCCTCCGCGCTCAGGCGCCCGATCTCCTCCTCGATCATCGGCCGGGTGGCGGCGACGACCGCTGCTCGTGCTCGTCGCGGGTCGTGCGACGACCGGACCGTCGCGGCCAGGACGTCCCGCAGTTCGACGAGTCCGGACGCGGTGAACAGGGTCTGCCGGACCGCCTCGCTCGCGTCGTCTTCGAGTTCGCGTGCCCGCCGCGCGGCTGCGGCGCTCACGGGCAGGATCACGACCCGCGGCAACCAGGACGCGTGCCGCTGCAGGATCTCGACGTCGGCGTCGCGCACCGCACGCCAGTCGGGGAAGCGGTCGATGCCCGTCAACGCACAGACGACCTCGATCGACTCGGCTGCCGCCGCGCGCACGAGGTCCAGTTCGGTGCGGCCGATCGTCGCCGACGGGTCGAGCACCACGAGAGTGACGGCGCGGCCCTCGTCCGTGATGTCCGGCCCGCCCAGATGTCGTAGCTCTGCTGCCAGCGTGCCGGCGCCGGAACCGGGCACTCCGACGACCCGCACGCCGGTCGCGGCCGGCCCGTGCAGTCCCATCCATCCGCGCGGGTTCCATCGGCGCAGGACGTCGTCGGCCGGATCCACGAGTCCGCTCGGCGGTGTCACTGCGGTCCTGCGGCGACGGACTCCATCGGGCCCAGCCCGATCAGGTCGAGGGTCTGTTCGACGAGTTCGCGCGCCTGCGGTGCAGCCGGGACACCCGCCACGACCCGGGCGAGCTCCTCGTCGCGTAGGCGGCGGACCACGGCCGCACGCGCGGCGAGCGGTTCCGCGAGCCGCGCGTCGTCGTGGACGGCGACCACCTGATCCGGCGGCACCTCCGTCGCACGCGCGACGAGAGCGCACTCGGTGTCATCCGTCCCGCCCGTCACCACGAGGACGAGGCGACGAGGATCGACGGCCGCCAGCGCGGCGCGGTCGGCCGGATGGGCGACGGCCGGGTCGAGACGACGCGGCACGACGTAAACGACGAGGTCACCGTCGAGGACCGGATCGGGACCGTCCGGCGTGTCCACTGCCACTCCGGCCACGGCCGCGTCTACTTCCCCACCCTCGATATCGACCCTGCGGAGCAGCAGTTCGCGTACCTGCGCCTCGACGCACTCCCGGCCGGTTCCGGGCCGCCCCACGACCTGCACCCGCAGCGCGGCCGCATGCTCGGCCAGCGCCCTGCGAATCAACCGCCCTGCCTGCGCATCCAGTTGTTCGACCTGCGCGGCGAGGTGGTGCCACAACTCCCCCGTCATGATCCCCCGATCGTCGGCGGAGATTGTCGCAGAGAGACCGCTGACAGGCAGCCGAACGAATGCTTCCCTGAGAAAACACTGTGGCCACTCAGGTCACTCCCGCCACACACTCTCGGAATACGCGACAATGGACGGGTGAACGAAGCCGATCAGCACACCACCGAGACGCTCGACGAGCGCCCGACCCGCGGGAACCGCCTGTACCCCAGGGTGACGAGTTTCCGGTCCCGCCGTGGATCGCTGACCGACCCTCAGCAGCAGTGCTGGGACCGTCGTTGGCCCGAACTCGGTAAGGAGGTCGGCGACGAACCGCTCGACGTCGACGCATGGTTCGGCCGCTCCGCGCCCCTCGTCCTCGAGATCGGATCCGGAACGGGAACCGCCGCGGTCGCCATGGCCCAGGCCGAGCCTCAGGTGAACCTCATCGCCGTGGAGGTCTACAAGCCCGGCATCGCCCAGACACTGCAGAACATCGAACGCAGCTACGACACCGACGCGCCGATCCGGAACCTGCGGATCCTGCGCGGCGACGCCGTCGAGGTGCTCGAGAAGATGCTGACCACCGAGTCGCTCACCGGCGTGCGGGTCTTCTTCCCGGATCCGTGGCCCAAGGCCCGTCACCACAAGCGCCGGCTCTTGCAGGCCCCGACGTTCGCCCTGATCGCCGACCGGTTGAAGCCTGGTGGAGTGCTGCACGTGGCCACCGACCACGCCGATTACGCCGAGGCCATCGCCGAGGTGGGCGATGCCGAACCGCGCCTCGCCCGCTTCACCGGCACCTCCCCGATCAGCCTCGAACGCCCCGTCACCAAGTTCGAGGACAAGGCACACCAGGTGGGTAGCGCGATCAACGAGTTCGTCTGGGGGAAGATCGGAGCATGAGTGTCCATGAAGAGCTTCCCGGCGTGACCGATTCCTCCGCGATCGACGGCGTCGAGCCGGTCCGTAAGGTCCTGCTCGTCTGGGACGCACCCAACCTCGACATGGGCCTCGGCGCGATCCTCGGCGGCCGGCCCACCGCCGCCTACCGTCCGCGCTTCGACGCTCTCGGCCGATGGCTGCTCGGGCGCACCGCCGAACTGTCGCGTCTGCACTCCGCGACCCTCGAACCCGAGGCCACGGTGTTCACCAACATCGCCCCCGGCAGCGCGGACGTCGTCCGCCCCTGGGTCGAGGCCCTGCGTAATGTGGGCTTCGCGGTGTTCGCCAAGCCGAAAATCGACGAGGACAGCGATGTCGACTCCGACATGCTGAACCACATCGAGCTGAGGCACCGGGAGGGTCTCGCCGGCGTCATGGTGGCCTCCGCCGACGGGCAGGCGTTCCGTGAACCCCTCGAGAGGCTCGCTCAGGAGGGCATCGCGACCCAGGTGCTCGGTTTCCGCGAGCACGCCAGCTGGGCGGTGACCTCCGAGATCATCGAGTTCCTCGATCTCGAGGACATTCCCGGTGTGTTCCGCGAACCGCTGCCCCGCGTCAGCCTGGAATCGCTGCCCGACGAGGGTGCCTGGCTGCAGCCGTTCCGACCGCTTTCTGCTCTCCTGGTGGGGCGCAAGAGCGTCGCCGAATAGGAGACTTACGTGTTCGACCGTTGGGGAGAGCTCGTCTACCGCGCGCGCTTCACCGTCATTGCGGTGATGGTCGCGGGGTTGCTCGCGCTCGCCGGGTACGGGCTGAGCCTGAACGATCACCTCAGCCAGAGCGGCTGGGACGATCCCGGTTCGGAGTCCGTCGCCGCCGCCAAGCTCGCCGACGGCACCTTCGGCCGCGACACCGCGGGCGACGTGCTGGTGCTGTACACGGCGCCCGAGGGCAGCACGGTCGACGATCCCGCGTTCTCCGCGAAGATCACCGACAGCCTGAACTCGCTGGTCGCCGAGCACCCCGACGAAATCCTCAAGATCAACGGTGCGTACTGGCCCACGGACAACGCACCGTCGCTGCCGACGCTGGCCGACCCGTCGCGCCAGCACGCGATCGCGTCGATCGCCATCGCCGGCGAGGACGACACGGAGCTGACCGGCAACTTCCGCGAGGTCAAGGACGCCTTCTACATCGACGGCGTCGACGTGCAGCTCGCCGGTCTGCAGCCGATCTCCGGCGCGCTGAACGACACGATGGCCAACGACATCAAGCGCATGGAGATCCTCGCGATCCCCGCCGTCGGCATCCTGCTGTTCTTCGTCTTCGGCGGTGTCGTCGCGGCCGCTCTCCCGCTGATCACCGGTGGTCTCACGATCGTCGCGGCGAACGGCATCGTCCGGTTGATCACCAACTTCACCGAGGTCAACTCGTTCGTCGCACCGGTCGTCTCACTGATCGGTCTCGGCCTGGCGATCGACTACGGCCTGTTCATGGTGTCGCGTTTCCGTGAGGAACTCGCCGAGGGCTACGACACCCCGGCGGCGGTGCGACGCACCGTCATCACCGCAGGTCGCACGGTGGTGTTCTCGGCGACGATGGTCGTCACCAGCCTCGGTGGCCTCGTGCTCTTCCCGCAGGGCTTCCTCAAGTCGGTCGCCTACGGCGCGATCTCGGCGGTTTCGCTGGCCGCCCTGCTGTCGATCACGATCCTGCCCGCCATCCTGAGCATCCTCGGCCGGCGCATCGACAAGTTCGGCATGAAACGCTTCGGGCAGATCCAGTCGAACGAGCAGGTCGAGAACAGTTTCCTCGGCCGCCTCTGCCGCTGGGTGATGGTCAACCCGATGAAGGTGACCATCCCGACGGTCATCGGTCTGCTGCTGCTCATCATGCCGCTGACCGGCATCAAGTTCGGCGGCATCAACGAGACCTACCTGCCGCCCGAACACCCCACGCGCGTCGCGCAGGAGACCTTCGACGAACTGTTCCCCGGCCAGCGCGCCGAGCCGGTCAAGCTCGTCGTCCGCGGTGCCGAGGGCGGCGATCTCAACAAGATCATCACGACGGCCAGCGAGGCTCCCGGCCTCGTCGAGAAGTTCCAGATCACCGGCCCCGCGAAGGACGGCGTCCGCGTGCTCAAGGCCGGTCTGACCGACCGCAACGAGTCCGCCGACACCATCGAGTACCTGCACGCGGCCGAATGGCCCGAAGGTGTCGAAGTGCTCGTCGGCGGCACCCCGGCGATCGAGCAGGACTCCATCGCCGCCCTGCTCGAGACCCTGCCGCTGATGGTCGTGGTCGTCGTGCTGTTGACGACGTTGCTGATGTTCCTGGCGTTCGGCTCGCTCGTGCTGCCGGTCAAGGCCGTGTTGATGAGCGCCCTGGGCCTGGGTTCGACGCTGGGCATCCTCACCTGGATCTTCATCGACGGCAACGGCGCCGATCTGCTCAACTTCACCCCGGGACCGATCATGTCGCCGGTGCTCGTGCTGATCATCGCGATCGTGTACGGCCTGTCGACCGACTACGAGGTGTTCCTGCTCTCCAGAATGGTCGAGGCGAGATCGTTGGGGGCGAGCACCACCGAGTCGATCCGTATCGGTACCGCCCACACCGGTCGCATCATCACCGCGGCCGCCTTGATCCTCATCGTCGTCACCGGTGCCTTCGGGTTCTCGGAGCTGGTGATGATGAAGTACATCGCGTTCGGCATGATCGCCGCGCTGATCATCGACGCGACCGTCATCCGCATGTTCCTCGTGCCCGCCGTGATGAAGCTGCTCGGCGACGACTGCTGGTGGGCCCCGGCGTGGATGAAGCGGGTCCAGGAGAAGATCGGCCTGGGCGAACCGATCCTCGCTGACGAACTGATGCCCGAGGACGTTCCCGAGCTCATCACCGTCGGCATGTTCGGTCCGGCGACGGTCGCGGCCACGGGCGCGCACCGCTTCCCGACAGGCGCCTTCGAGGGCGGCTCCGACCTCACGCAGCCGTTGCCCAAGATCGCTCCGCCGAGGCCTGCCGCCGAACAGCGCAAGCTCCGCGATCTCACGCCGCCGCCGGTGCGACGGCAGGCCCCGGGCCGTCCTTCGGTCCGTCCGGCCGCGCCCGCATCCGGTCGTCCCCCTGCTGCTCCGCGGAACGGCGAACGGGTGCCGCCGGCAGCCGGGCGTCCGATGCCGGCGAGCCGTCCGGTGCAGCCCGGTACGGGTCCGGGGCGTCCGTCGCGTCCGGTCCCGGAGCCGCGTCGTCGCCCGGAGGATCGGCCGCCGGTGGACGAGCGCAACGGCTCGGCTCTTCCGGGGCGCGGTGTCCCGGAGAAGGGTGTCCCGGAGAAGCCCGAACGTCGTGCCCCCGAGATGCCGCAGCGCGATGTCACGCAGCGCGGTGCGCTCGATCAGGCACAGCGTGGTGCGTCCGACCCGTCGTCGCCGTCGTCGGTGCCTCCGCTCCCCCGCCGTCAGCGGGGGGAGGTTCCGCCGCCGTTGCCGCAGTCCTTCGTCCGGCCGCCCGCTGCCCCGGGCGATGCGGAGGCTCTGCCCGGTGCCCAGGCTCCGCGGCCGAGCGGGCCCGGCACCGGTCGTGGACGGGATCCGCAGGCGATCGAGAACTGGTTGTCCCAGTTGCGCCGCACGTCGCCCGGCGGGGAGTCTTCGGCCCAGCGGTCGAGGCCCACTTCCGGCGCACCGCGCCCCTCGGCCGCCGGAACGCAGCGACCCTCGGCGCCAGAGCCCCAGCGACCTTCGGCACCGGAGCCCCAGCGACCTTCGGCACCGGAGCCCCAGCGACCTTCGGCACCGGACTCGCAGCGTCCCCCGACATCGGAGGCACCGCGACCTCCGGCGCAGGGACCTGCCCGGCCGCCCGTGCCGGGTACTCAGCAGCCGCCCACGCAGGGCATGCTGCCGCCGACACAGGGCATGCAGCCGTCGACACAGAACGGTCCCCGTCCGCCTCTACCCTCCCGGTCCCGTGGTCCGGAGCAGCCGTCCAGCCCGGCCGGCGAGCGGCCGGAAGCGCGGGCGGACGAATCGCAGCCGGAGCAGAACGACGCGGAGTCGCGGAGGCGGGGACGCCACGGTCCCGACAGCGGTCGTTCGATCAGCGTCAGTGAGCTGATCGCCCGGCAGCGTCGCGACTGATCTCCCGAACGAACTCGAGGCGACCCGCAGAGCGGGTCGCCTCGGGTGTTTCCGGGTCAGCTGCCGTTGAAGAACTTCCGCAGCCGCGTGGACAGCGGATGGGTGACGTTGAAACTCCCGCCGCGGACCTTGCCCGTCACCACGACGTGCAGCGGCCCGTACGGCGCTCCGCCGCGCACCTTCGACGACACGCTCGACGCGACGTTCTCGACGCCGTTGACGTCGGCCGTGGCCTCGGCGGGGAGCACGATGTTGATCGAGCTGAGGTAGTCGCTCACGTCGATCCGCACGACCTGCGTCTGCATCACCGCCTCGGTGAAGTCGAGGGTCACGGAGGACGCGACGGTGTCGAGGACGATGGTGGGCGGCACGTGCCAGCGACCCTTGCGTTCGATGCCGGAGACACGGCCCTTGATCACGAGAGGAGCGCCCTGGCCGGTCGCGGGGAATGCAGCTGCACTCGGCGCCGGGTAGCCGGCCGCACTCGGCGCGGGGTAGTGCGCCTGCGACATACCCGGCAGATTCTGTTCCTGGAACTCGGGCCGGATCTGGATACCGGGTAGGTCGACGAGCACCTGGTTCAGGTCGCCTCGGGTCTTGGCCGCGAGGACGGTGTCCATCCGTTCGGTGAACTCCCCGAGCGAGAGCATTCCCTGCCCGACCGCCCGCTGCAGAAGTTCGCCGACGTGCTCGCGTTCGGCGTCCGACACCCGCAGATCCTTCGGTTCCATGCCCCCGAGCTTAACGGGACGAACGGTATGCCTCCGAAGTCGTCCGGGCCACTGTGCAGGGCGCTATTCGAGGCCCTGTTCGATGACGTAGCGGGTGAGTTCGACGCGGTTGGCGAGCTGCAGTTTGCGCAGCGTCGCCTGGACGTGGTTCTCCACCGTGCGGTGGCTGAGCGTCAGTCGCGCTGCGATCTGTTTCGCCGACAACCCTTTCGCGACGAGACGCAGCACTTCGGTCTCCCGGCCCGTGAGCGTCGGTGGGGGTCTCCGGTCGGCGACGTCGTTCGACATCCGGCGGTACTCGCCGAGCACGAGCCCGGCCAGGCCGGGGGTGAAGACGGCCTGTCCGCGTGCGGTCGCGAGAACGGCATCGACGAGTTCGTGCACCGAGGCGCTCTTCACGAGATAGCCGGACGCGCCCGCCTTGATCGCGCCGAGCACGTCGTCGCGTTCGGAGGACGCCGACAAGACCAGCACCCGGCTGTCCGGAGAGACCTCGAGGACCGCGCGGGTCGCCTCGGTGCCGGTGCCGTCGGGCATCGCCATGTCCATGAGCACGACGTCGGGACGGACGACCGCGGCGCGACGCGCGGCGCTCGCGACACCGTCGGCCTCGGCGACGACGGTGAACCCGGCCTCCTCGAGGTCACGTCCGACGGCGTTGCGCCAGATCGGGTGGTCGTCGACCACCATCACGCTGACGGTGCCGCGTTCCTCCGTGGTGTTCCCGTGTGTTTCCGCGCTGATCTCGGCCACTCATTCCCCCTTCGGTACCCGGATCTCCCATTCGGTTCCTTCGCCTACGTCGCTGTCGAGCAGTGCGACGCCGCCGAGCCATTTCGCTCGCCCGACGATCGACTTGGACACCCCCATGCGTCCCTGTTCGCGAGCTTCGTCGAGTCTGCCCGGTTCGATCCCGACGCCGTCGTCCCGGATGCTGAGCACGATCTCGTCGCCGAGGTCCTCGAGGAGGATGTAGGCGGCGGCACCGGCACCGGCGTGCAGTTGCGTGTTCGACAGCGCCGCCGTCGTGAGCGCCGCGAGCTCCTCCGCTCGATCCCGCGGGATCATGATCGGGTCGGCGGGCGCGGACACCGTCGCACCGGTCCCGGCCCGGGCCCGGACGAGGGCGGTGAGGTCGGCGCTCTCACCGCCGCGGTCGACGTCGGTGTCCTGCTCGGAGATCAGCTGCCGCAACGCAGCCTCCTGCTCCCGTGCCAGCTCGGCGAGTTCCGTCGCATCGCCGCCCAGCTCGAGTCCGCGCCGTTGCACGAGCGCGAGCACCTGGAGCACGCCGTCGTGCACCTGCCGGGCGAGCCGGTCCCGTTCCTCGGTGGCCGCTGCCACGCGCACGGCCTGCTCGAGTTGCCGGTGCGCACTGCGCGCGGTGGTGGTGGCGAAACCCATCGCCACACCGCACGCGACGAGCACGGGCGCCGTCGCGTCCCGCCACAGGTCGAGGTTGATCTGGTCGCGCACGACCGCGCTGACGACGGACATCAGCAGCGCCGAGCCGATGCCGGTGAGCGGACCGCCGAGGATCGCGGCCGACAGCACGGCGTTGGCGACCCACAGCGTGGTGGGCATGGTCTGGTGGTTGCTGTACCAGTCGTGGTCGGCGACCAGCCGGGTCGCCGCCATCAACGCGACGGCGAGGATCTGGTCCACCACGGTGACCGTGCGCCTCAGTCGTGCCTCGCGGGAGAGCAGCACCGCCGAGACGAGCGACCACGTCACGAGCACTCCGACGAAGAACCACGACAGCCCCGGACGGGTGTAGTTCACGACGGTCGAGAACTGCGATCCCACCGCGTATGCGACGGTCACGAGCCGGAAGACCTGGGCGGCCCGCCACAGGGGCGCATCCGCATCCGGACCGGTCGGAGACGGCCTCATGTGTACGTTTCGCACCTTTCGTCACAATGGCTGGGGCGAGTGAATCCAACCACTCCTCGCCCCCAACGGTGACCGCCCCATCCTGTGACCGTCCGCACAGTGGTTTGATTTGAAGTCGTGCTGAGGTCGTACCGAGCTGTCGCCGCCACCTTGCGGAGTCGTTGGCCGCTCTACATGGTCTCCATGGGTGCGTCGAACCTGTTCGGTGCGATGCTCGTGTTCGCCTTCGTCCGATACGGCATCCCGATCGCCGAGACCGACGCCATCATCGCGGATCGGGTCCGCAACTTCGCGGTCTTCGCGGTGTACCTGGTCTTCGCCGGGATCGTGAGCCTCGGCGCCGCGGCGATCACGCTGCGCTCGGTCGTGCGGTGGCAACTCCGCGGCGGCCCACCCACCCGGGCCGAACAGATGGCGGCCCTGCACGCCCCGCTGCGACAGGCGATCGTGCATCTCGGCCTGTGGCTGCTCGGCGGCGTGCTCTTCGTCTTCCTCACCGCCGAGGAGATGCCGTCGCTCGCGGTGGCGGTCTCGCTTACCGTCGCAATGGCCGCGACCAGCACCTTCGGTTTCACCTACATGCTCGGTGAACGCATCCTGCGGCCGGTCGCCGCGCGGGCGCTGAGCGAGGGGAACTTCGACCGGACGATGGCTCCCGGCGTCGGTACGCGCCTGGCCATGACCTGGGGTCTGGGCACGCTCATGCCGGTCGCCGGGATCGTGCTGCTGTGCGTGACGCAGTTGAGCGCCAACACCGACTTCGACGCCGACGCGCTCGCCCTGTCCGTACTCGCGCTCGCGGTGACGTCGATCGGCCTCGCGCTCGTGTTGTCACTGCTGACGTCGGCGCAGATCTCCGACCCGATCAAGCAGTTGCGCTGGGCGATCGAACGCGTGCAGCGCGGCGCCTCGGGAGTGCAGGTCGAGGTGTTCGACGGCAGTGAGATCGGACGCCTGCAGGTCGGCTTCAACCGCATGATGGCCGAGTCCGACGAACGCCGACGTCTGCGGGAGTTGTTCGGTCAGCACGTCGGCGAGGACGTCGCGCGCCGGGCCCTGCAGTACGGCACCGAACTCGGTGGTGAGACGCGCTACGTCGCGGTGCTGTTCGTCGACATGGTGGGTTCGACGGCGACGGCCGCAGAGCGCCCGCCGAGCGAGGTCGTCGAACTGCTCAACGAGTTCTTCCGTGTCGTCGTCGAGGTGGTCGACCACCATCACGGCTTCGTCAACAAGTTCATGGGCGACGCGGCATTGGTGATCTTCGGCGCTCCCCTCGACCGGCCCGACGCCCCCACGGCGGCGCTCGCGGCGGCCCGCGAACTGCGTTTCGCTCTGGACGAGATCACCGGACTCGATGTCGGGATCGGCGTGTCGGCGGGACTCGCGGTGGCCGGCAACATCGGCGCGGCGGAGCGCTTCGAGTACACGGTGATCGGCGACCCGGTCAACGAGGCCTCGCGCCTGACCGAGCTCGCGAAACTGCGTCCGAGCAGGGTTCTCGCGTCATCGAGCGCGTTGTACTTCGCGGACGACGAGGAGCGCAGCCACTGGGAACTCGGCGACGAGGTGCAGCTGCGCGGCCGGCGGCGGATGACCCATCTCGCCTGGCCCGTGCGCTATCCCGGCGCCCCCGGAGAAGCGAACGGGACGGACGAATCGAACACTTCGACGGACGAGTGACGGCCCGTCCCGCAGGACCCGCGAACGACGCGGAACGGCCATAGCGCCCTCTTCGTGACCCGACGGTCGGTTACGGTGAACAGCGTGGCGCAGCCGCACGACGATCCTCCATGCCCCGACGCCACGCCGCGTCGGGGCTCGTTCCGGTGGATCAAGTGGGTGTCGGCGATCGCCCTCGTTGCTCTGCTGACGGTCGAGGCGATCTACCTGTGGCCGACGATGAGCGACTCGTGGCGCGCGGTCACGGAGATGCACTGGGGCTGGTTCGCGGCGGCCGTGCTGGCTCAGATGATCTCCCTCAGCGGCTTCGCGGGAGTGCAGCAGCGACTGCTCCGCGCCGGCGGGGTGCGCGTCGGGCACTGGCGGTCGGCGTCGGTGATCTACGGCAGCACGGCGATGGCGGTGACCCTGCCCGCAGGCCCGGTCTTCTCCACGGCCTTCACCTACAAGCAGACCCGCAAGTGGGGGGCGACCCCCGTGGTCGCCTCGTGGCAGCTCGCGGTTTCCGGTGTCATCGCGGCCGTGACCCTGGCGTCGGTGGGCATGATCGGTGCGTTCGCGGTCGGCAGCCGGATCAGCCCCGTCACGCTCGTGTTGTCGCTCGCCGGGGCGATCGCGTTGATCTTCGGCCTGCGGTACGTCGCGAAGAACCCCATGTCGATCGAAGCGGCGGGCACGTGGGTGCTCCATCGGGTCAACCGCATCACGAGGAAGCCGAGGGACACCGGCTTCGACGTCTTCGAACGCACCCTCGCGCAGCTCGAGGCCGTCGAACTCGCGCGTCGCGACGGTGTGGCCGCGGTGGCGTGGTCGGCCGTGCACCGCGCCGCCGATGTCGCGTGCCTCGGACTCGCATGCTGGGCTGTCGGCGGCTCCCCGTCGGTGGCGGGGTTGTTCATCGCGTTCGCGGCGGCGAAGACCGTAGGCAGTGTGCCGCTCGCGCCGGGCGGCCTCGGATTCGTGGACGGCACCCTCATCGCGACGCTCACCGCCGCCGGACTGAGCGCGTCGCAGTCGCTGGCAGCGGTCTTCGTGTACCGGATGGTGAGCTTCGCGTTCGTGGCCCTGGCGGGCTGGGCCACCGTCGCCGCGATGTACCGGGGCAACGGACCCGACGAGATCGATCCGATCGCCGAGCGCGCAGAACACGAGCGCAGCACCCTCGAACGGCGACGTCGTCCGGTCGAGAATCCCGAGCCGGCGTGATCCGCATCACAATATAGTTGCGCAAGCAACTATTCGGTGGCATGGTTGTCGACAAGCAGTTGAAAGTTTAATCATCGAGGAGGACCACCATGACCACCGCCACCACCACCTTCCCCGGCCTGACCACCGGCACCTGGGCCATCGACCCCGTCCACTCGAACGTGGGCTTCACCGTCCGGCACCTCGTCGTCAGCAAGGTTCGCGGCACCTTCGAGAACTTCTCCGGCGCCATCACCGTCGCCGAGGACGGCACCGCATCGGTGAACGCCGAGATCGACGTCAAGTCGATCAACACCAAGAACGCCGACCGCGACGCGCACATCCGCTCCGCCGACTTCTTCGACGCCGAGCAGTTCCCCGTCGCCACCTTCACCTCGACCGACGTGCGTGCCGACGGTGACGACTACATCGTCACGGGCGACTTCACGCTCCACGGTGTCACCCGCCCGGTCGACCTGAAGCTCGAGTTCAACGGCGTCAACCCCGGCATGGGCCAGGGTCCGGTCGCCGGCTTCGAGGCCACCACCGTCATCAACCGCAAGGATTTCGGCATCAGCATCGAGATGCCGCTCGAAGGCGGCGGAGCCGTCGTCGGCGACAAGATCACCATCACCCTCGAGATCGAGGCCGGCCTGCAGGCCTGACCCCTCTCGCAGACGACAGCGCCCCTGCTCCGGCAGGGGCGCTGTCGCGTTCCACCCGCTCCACCGGCCCGAATCGTGCTCGAGAGCACGCACCGGAGATTCCGACGCGCCCCGCGCCGCCGCTACTCTGGACCCGTGAAGAAGTACACCCCGGCGTTGGCGATCGACGTCGTTCTCGTCGTCGTATTCGCCGTGCTCGGTCGTTCCAGCCACGACGAAGTGCTCGATCTCGTGGGGCTCGCAGGAACGGCATGGCCGTTCCTCGGCGGCCTCACCGCCGGATGGTTCTTCACCGCGTCGCTCTACCGCGACAAGTTCGACGCCTTCGCAGCCGTCCCCACCGGACTACTCGTGTGGGTGAGCACCCTCGTCGTCGGGATGCTGCTGCGGGCCGTCACCGGTCAGGGCACCGCGACCGCCTTCATCATCGTCGCGACGATCTTCCTGGGCCTGTTCCTGGTGGGCTGGCGCGTCGTCGTCGGACTGCTCCAGCGTCGCAGGGTCGACGCTCACTGACCGCCCCGCGGTCGACGCCCACTGACCTGCACCGACTTCCCGGTCTCGTTTCTCACACTCGCACCGAAGTGTGATCTGCGACCGCGGGATACGCGAATTTTTCGCGCTCGCGCCCCGTGCGGTGGAACAGTGGAGATCATGTCCACGCTGGAACCACCTACCCTGACCGGGTCGCGATCCGACCATCGGTTCTTCGGTCAGCCACTACCCCTGGCCAACCTGTTCGGTGTCGAGATGTGGGAGCGATTCTCCTTCTACGGCATGCAGGGCATCCTGATCTACTACCTGTACTACTCGGCATCCGAGGGCGGGTTGGGGATCAGCCAGGGGGCCGCGACCTCCATCGTCGGCGCCTACGGCGGCACGGTCTACCTGTCGACGATTCTCGGGGCGTGGATCGCCGACCGATTGCTGGGTTCCGAACGGACCCTGTTCTACAGCGCCGTGCTCATCATGTTCGGCCACATCGCGCTCGCGGTGCTGCCCGGTTTCGTCGGGGTGGGTGTCGGCCTGGTGCTGGTCGCGTTCGGTAGCGGTGGTCTGAAGGCCACGGCGACGTCGATCGTCGGCGATCTCTACGACGAGCAGGACACCCGCCGCGACGCCGGTTTCTCCATCTTCTACATGGGCGTGAACATCGGCGCGCTCGTCGGCCCGCTGCTCACCGGCTTCCTGCAGACGCGCTACGGCTTCCACTGGGGCTTCGGTCTCGCCGCGGTCGGCATGTTCCTCGGCCTGCTGCAGTACACGATCTACCGCAAGCATCTCGGCGACATCGGCAAGGTGCCGCCCCACCCGCTGCCCGCCGAGACGCGCACGAAAGCCGCCGGGATCGGTCTGGTCGCCGTGGTCCTCATCGCGGTCGCCGCGCTGACCGGCCTCGTCACGACGAGCAACATGTCCGACATCGTCGTCGCCCTGACCATCATCGCGACGATCACCTATTTCGTCATCATGCTGTCGAGCAAGCAGATCACGCCGATCGAGCGCAGCCGGGTGCTGTCGTTCATCCCGATGTTCATCGCCAGCGCGGTGTTCTGGTCGCTCTTCCAGCAGCAGTTCACGATGGTCGCCGTCTACGCCGACACACGCCTGGACCGCGATCTGTTCGGGTGGGAGTTCCCGCCGTCCTGGGTGCAGTCGATCAACCCGGTCTTCATCATCCTGTTCGCGGGTGTCTTCGCCGCCGTGTGGACCAAACTCGGACCGCGTCAGCCCTCGTCGCCCATCAAGTTCGCCGCGGGCACGATCATCATGGGCATCGCCTTCCTGTGCTTCATCCCCATGGCCGGTGGCGGCCCCAACAGCGCTCCGTTGCTCGGACTCGTCTTCATCCTGCTGCTGTTCACCTTCGCCGAGCTGTTCCTGTCCCCCGTCGGACTGTCGCTGTCGACGAAGCTCGCGCCGAAGAACTTCCACACACAGATGGTCGCGTTGTTCTACCTGTCCGTCGCGTGCGGCACGGCCATGGCCGGGACCCTCGCCGGGTTCTACGACGAGAACAACGAGGTGCCGTACTACCTGTGGATCGGCGGAGCATCGATCGCAGTGGGCATCGTGCTGGCACTGTTCGCGCCGCGCATCAAGAAGCTCATGCACGGCGTGCAGTAATACCGCTGCACAGGGACACCGCTCAGCGGAGAGCGAGCCATACCGCCAACCCGAACCCTGCGAGCGCGACACCCACGCGCAGCAGGTTCGGGGGTATGCGCCGGACGAGCGGCGGGCCGCAGTAGCCACCGGCGAACGCGCCGACGGCCATCGCGGCCGCCGCTCCCCAGTGCACGGGCCCGAAGACGGCGAACCCGATCGCCGCGACGAGATTGGCGACGCCGAGCAGGTAGCTCTTGAGGATGCTCGCGCGCCAGATCTGCTCGGAGGTGCAGATCAGCACCAGCGCGTAGAAGACGACGCCCGCGCCGGCCCCGAAGTATCCGCCGTAGACCGCGACGACGAAGACCGCCACGGAGAACACCCGCGGCAGGTCGCGGCCGCCGGCCAGAGTGCGGATGCGTGGTTGGAGCAGCAGCGCGAGAGCGGCGAGCGCGACAAATCCGGGGACGATCGCCTCGAACGAGTCGGGCGGGGCGACGAGCAGGACAGCCGCGCCGACCACGCCGCCGAGCGCGGCGTAGAGCGTCCACCACCACACGCGGGGGCCGGTGTCGACGACCTCCCGCGTCGAATTGGTCAGCGCCCCGACACCGACACCGACCATCGCGACGGTGTTGGTGACGTTCGCCGCGACCGGCGGGAGGCCGACGGCGAGCAACGCCGGATACGAGACGATCGACGCCAGGCCGGTGACGAACCCGACGGCACCCGCGAAGAATCCGGCAACCACGAGCAGGGCCAGATCGAGGACGGTCACGGTCGCTCAACGTACCTGTACGCCGCGGACCGACCTCCGGCCGATCAGTGCACCATGGACCGGCCTCCGGCCGATCAGTCCCCGAGCAGTGGTTCTCCGAGCTTGCGCAGGAAGGTGTCGGCCATCTTGATCGCGCGGTCGCCGCCGTCGGCATCGGCGACGAAGACCGCGAAGGCCAGGTCGCCGCCGGTGTAACCGAAGAACCAGCGGTCCTCGCCGCTCGCCGCGGCGATACCCGCGAGACCGGCGTGTCCGCGGAGGAAGGACGCCGGACCGTTCTGCACGTTGTCGATCATCATGCCGCGCAGGGCGTCGATCACCGAACCGGGCAGCGCTTCGGGGGCGTCGTGGACGACCGTCTCCTGTCCCTGCACGATCGTCGGGACAGCGGCACTGCCCCGCGCGACCGAGGCGGCCAGCACCGCAGCGCCGAGCGGCGTGATCAGGTTCTCGTCGGAGTCCGATCCGGCGAACTGGACCACTCCGGAGCGGTTGTGCCCGATCTGCGAGGTCTCGAACTCGAAGCCCGGCACGTCGTAGTCGACACCGAGGCCGAGGCGACGGGCGGTGGAGGCGACGTCGTCGGACCCCACGTCGTTCGGATCGACGCCGCGCTCGAGGCCGGCCGCCAGCCGGACCGGATCGAGAACGCCGCCGGCCGGGTAGAGGCCGTGGGTGATGACGGGACCGAGTTCCATGGCCCAGTTGTTGACGTCGGCGGCGAGGATGCCACCGGTCGACGGCTGGATGGCCACCAGCGCGGCCGGGGTACCGGCGGTGACGACCGCTTCCTTCGCGGCGAGCTGCACCTGGGAGTCGACGGTCGCCTGCAGGTCCGGGGGCGGCGGGCCCTGGAAGCCGGCCACCTGGATCGGACCGTCCTCGGGATCCTCGAGGGTGACCGCCCAGCCCGCCGTCCGGTCGCGTTCGAGCTGCCACGCCGAGCGCAGCGAGTCGAGCAGTGGCGTGGAGATCCGCCGATCCGCGCTGATCAGGGTGGGTGTAGTGAGCACCTCGACCCCAGGGATCGACACGATGCCGTCCTCGAGGAACTGGTAGTCCTGGTCGCGGAGCTTGACCGCCGTGATCCGGTTGCCGGGGTTCTCCGCCATCCGCTCCTGCATCAGCTGGGCGGTGATGACGGGCGCGACTGGCTCGAGAACCGCCGCGAGACGAGTGGTGGTGTCGACGGGATCGGGCATCGCCGCCGGGTCGAGCACCACGGCGTTGATGGTCTGTTCCTCCATGAGGAGACGGCCCGTGCGGTCGAAGATCTTCGGCGGTGCGGCGTCGGTGCGCACGTGGTGGACGGTGCGTCCGCCCGACAGGTCGGGGACGACGACCTCCGGGTCCCAGGACACACGCCAGCCGACGGCGAGCTTCCGTACCGAACCGGTGACCTGATACGACCAGTCCTTGCCCTCGCCGAAATTCCATCCGGCGGAGAGCGTGAAGTATCCCGAGTCGTCGTTGAGTTCGACGAGCTGGGTGACGTCGTAGTCGACGGTGCCGTCGGACAGTCCGTCGTACATCTGCGAGATCGTTTCCTCCGCCGCGTTCGGGTAGGAGGTCAGGGCCGCTGCTGCGCCCGCATCACGCTCGTCGAGTGCGGCGACGAAGTCGTCGACGAGGCGTTGCGCCTCGCTTCGAGAATCCGAGAACACAACCGTCGTCAGCGCGACGACAGCCACGACGAGGCACACGGCCAGCGCGACGATGCGCCCCCGCTTCCCCCGCCAATCACGAAATCTCATATGTAACAACCTTCACTTCAGTCACACGAGATACCAGCACGCGTTGTGCACGAACACATCACAATTGCGCCACGCGTCCCTACCCCCTCAGCCATCGCCCCGCCGCCTCGACGGCAGGGGCCGAGCCGTCCGCCCCCGACACGAACACCGCAAAGGCAAGATTATCCTGTGATCCGATAAACCAGCCGTGCGCCCCGACGTTGTCACCGTACTCCGCGGTCCCCGTCTTCCCCGCCAGATCGGGAATGTCGCGCAACGTGCCGGCTGTACCCTCGATCACAGTCTCGCGCATCATCTCTCGCAGTGCCGCGAGCACGTTCTCGGGCATCGGTTCGGCGTCCCGATCCGCGGTCGCCGGCTGCCCCTCGACAATCGCCGGAACCGGCGTTCGACCGTTCGCCACCGAGGCTGCGACCAGCGCCATCCCGAACGGCGACGCCGTCACCTGCCCCTGCCCGATCGCTGCCTCCACGCGGGCCGCATCGGTGTCGGCGACCGGCACGTCACCCGTGACCGTGACGAGACCGGGCGTGACGTAATCGATGCCGAGACCGAACCGTTCTGCAGTCGCGCGCAGGGCGTCGGGCGGCAGGTCCAGAGCGAGCCGCCCCATCGTCGTATTGCACGAGAACGCGAACGCGGTGTGCAGCGGCACCGGGCCGAGATCGAAGTTCTCGTCGTTGGGGATCGTGCGCGAACCGATCGAGGCGACGCCCGGGCACGGCAGCACGGTGTCGGGTTCGGCGAGCCCGGCATCGAGCGCCGCCGCGGTCGTCACCACCTTGAACGTCGACCCCGGCGGGTAGAGGCCGGTCGCGGCGATCGGCCCCTCGGCGTCGGCCTCGTCGTTCTGGGCCATCGTGCGGATCGCGCCCGTCGAGGGTTCGATCCCGACGATTACCGCGGGCGTGTCGAAACCGGCGAGGACCTCCTCGGCCCGTCGCTGCAGGTCGAGATCGATCGTGCTGGTCAGGTCGGGTGCCTCCGGTCCCGCTTCGCCGGCGACCTGGCTCGTCGTGCCGTCCGCCGCGACCCGCCGGATCACCCAGCCCGCCGAGGCGTCCTGCCCCTCCTGCCAGAGTTCGGCGAGGCCGGACCACACGGGCGAGGCGAGATCGCGCTCGGTGGTGAGCAGACGGGTCTGCGGCACGAGCGTCACACCGGGCAGCGCGGCGAGGCGATCCTCGATCGGCGCGAGGTCCTCCTCACGCAGCGTGATCACTCCCGCAGTCCCGCCGGCGGCCGCCGCGACCTGCTCGGCGAGGCTCTCCGCCGTGATGGTCGGAACGACCGTGGCCAGCACGGGAGCGACCGCGGCGGGATCGGCGGTCGCATCCAGGTTCACGACGGTGACGACCTGCTCCCCCATGAGCGGCCGCCCGGCCCGGTCGAAGATCGTGGGCGGGGCACCGACGGTGGTCAGGTACTCCAGCGACGCGCCACCCGCCAGCTCCGGCGACAGCACCGTGGGATCCCAGCGGACCCGCCACGCATCGGCCTCCGGATCCTCCGTCGCGCTGCCGGTGGTGCGGTACGACCAGTCGCGACCCTCCCCGAAGGTCCACGTCACGTCGAGCTCGAAGGTGTCGTCGTCGCCCGTCCCCGCGACACTCACGGTGGGATCGTCGTGGCCGAGCCCGGCGAAGAGGGCGTCGATCGCGGACTCCGCGGCCACCGGATCGGTGGTCGACGCCGCCGCGCCGGAGACGTCGCCGGCGTCGAGAGCGGCAGCGAACTCCTCCGCGATCGTCTCCGGCTGATCGGGGCCGGTCGCACACGCCGACAGCGACAGCACCGTGGCTGCCGCGACACCCATACCAATCAGTCGGATCCGCACGGTCCCGATCATGCCTGCACTTCCGAGCCCGTGCCTGTTATCGCAGGTAGGAGTCGGGGTGAAATATTCGGTTGCATACCGGACGGTGCGGGATCACCATGGTGTTCGCATCCCGTACCCGTCGATCGGAGAAGTCCGTTGCTCCTGTGAGAGGTCCCGTCCCCCGCGCACTCGCGCAATCGACCCTCACCCTTCGGGAGCCACCATGTCTTCATCCGGTATCACGCTGTCCGCACTCTCCTACGTCCATCCGGACGGCACCGTCGCCGTGCAGGATCTCGACGCCGTCGTCCCGGCCGGGCGGATCGGCCTGGTGGGCCGCAACGGAAGTGGGAAGACCACCCTGCTGCGGCTCATCGCGGGTGAACTCCGCCCGACCTCCGGTTCGTCGACGGTGCGCGGACGGGTCGCCTACCTTCCCCAGGACGTGACCCTCGATCCGACGGTGCCGGTCGATTCCGTCCTCGGTATCGGAGAGATCCGGAAGTCACTGCGACGCATCGAATCCGGATCGTTCGACGATCGGGACTTCGAGGTCGTCGCCGACCGGTGGGACATCGAGGACCGCGCCCTCGCGCTCATGCACCGAGTCGGCCTCGACCGGATCCTGCACGACGCCGGGGATTTCGATCGCACCGTCGGTCAGCTCTCCGGTGGGGAGACGGTGCTGCTCGCCTTCACCGCCCGCCTGCTCGACGACCCGGACGTGCTGCTGCTCGACGAGCCGACGAACAATCTCGACGCCGACGGTCGCGCGCGCCTGCAGGATGCACTCGACCGGTTCCCCGGCACGGTGCTCGTCGCCGGGCACGACCGGGAACTGCTCGACCGCACGGATGCGATCGCCGAACTGCGCAACGGTGCGTTGCGCCTGTTCGGCGGCGGGTTCGGCGAATACGAGCGGATCGTCGCGGAGGAACAGGAGGCGGCACGGGCTGCGGTGCGGGATGCCCGCAACGACGTGCGGCGCCAGGCACGCGAACTGGCGGCAGCGCACGTCACGATCGCCCGGCGGCAACGCTACGGGCAGAAGATGTACGAACAGAAGCGCGAACCCAAGATCGTCATGGGCGCGCGCAAACGGCAGGCGCAGGAATCCGCCGGGCGTTTCCGCCGCGAGCACGAAGAGGATCTGACCACGGCACGGGAGAACCTGGACCGTGCGAAGGACGCGGTGCGCGACGATCCGGAGATCCGCATCGACCTGCCCGGGACCGCGGTTCCGCCCGGTCGGCGGGTGGCGGACGCACCGCTCGAGATCGTCGGGCCGGAGCGGATCGCGCTGCGCGGGCCCAACGGGTCGGGGAAGACGACCCTGCTGCACCGCATCGTCGAAGCGGAACCCCACGTTCCCTTCGCGTTGCTCCCGCAGCGGCTCGACATCTTCGACGACGATCGTTCGGTCGCGGAGAACGCCGAGGATCGGGCGCCGCACCTGACTCCGCAGCAGGTGCGGGCGCGTCTGGCGCGCTTCCTGTTCCGCGGCCGTCACGCCGAGGTCGCCGTGGGAGCGCTGTCGGGTGGGGAGCGACTGCGGGCCGCGCTCGCGATCGTGCTCGCGGCCGATCCCGCTCCGCAGTTGCTGCTGTTGGACGAGCCCACCAACAACCTCGACCTGGCCGGTCTCGCGCACCTGACCCAGGCCCTGCGCGCCTACAGCGGTGCGCTCGTGGTGGTCTCGCACGACGAACGATTCCTCGAGGAGGTGGCGGTGGATCGGTCGGTCGAACTCGAAAGATGAACCGTTCGGCGATACTGCTGGGATGAGCCATGCGACGAATCCCGCCGACGGCACCCGGATCCGGTTCACCACGGCAGGCCCCGAGGGGGCACCGGTCGTGCTGCTGGTCCACGGCAGTGCCCTGTCGTCGGCGGTGTGGCGGGCCTTCGGGTACGTGAAGGCGCTCGGCGGGGATTTCCGCCTGGTCATGCCCGATCTGCGTGGCCACGGCCGCAGCGACACCCCGCACGACGAGGACGCCTACGCGATGGACGCGATCGTCGGGGACCTGCTCGCCGTCCTGGACGCGGCGGGAGCCGACCGGGTGCACTACGTCGGCTATTCGTTCGGCGCCCGTGCAGGACTCGCGCTCGCCGTCGCCGCTCCGGAGCGGCTGGCGAGTCTGACCCTGCTCGGCGGGAGCGCACGCCCCCAGGAGGGAGCGATGGACGCGATGTTCTTCCCCGGCACCGTCGACGTGCTCGAGCGCGAGGGCATGGACGGTTTCATCCGTGCCTGGGAGGAAAGGCGTCGCACGCCGGTCGATCCCGCGACGCGTTCGGCCTTTTCGAAGAACGACGCGCAGGCTCTCGCCGCCTATTTCCGCCGGTCGGATCGGGAACCGGGAATCGGCGACGAGACACTCGCGGGCATCGACGTGCCCGTGCTCGCCGTCGTCGGGTCGGACGACCGCCTGCGTGTGGAGGACACCCGCGCGTTGTCGCGCACCGTCCCCGGTGCGCGACTCGCGATTCTGCGCGGGGTGGACCATGCCGAGACGGTCTCGGCCGCACTACCTGCGGTCGAGACCTTCCTCTCGGCACGCGCCGGCCGGAAACCGACCGACACGCGCTGATACTCGGTTCGGGCGCTCAGGCCGGGACGACGACCTGTTCCCGCGGTGTCATCGCCGGCACCGGCCGGGACTGCTGCGCCTTCCGGTGCGGTGCGACCACGGCCTTCTCCTGCGCAGCACGGGCAACCGCCTGCTGCCGGCCGACTCCGGATGCCTCCGCGAGCAGCGCCGACACCGACCGCTTCATGACCTCGACCGCCTCGGGCACCGACAGGCGCAGTACGTCCCGCAGCGATACCCAGGTAGGCCAGGTCGTCGACACTCCCAGCAGGTTCTCGATGTGGGTGCGGACGGTGTCGTCGACGCCCTCGAACTGGTCGGAGAACAACGCCCTGATCTCGTATCGCGCCCGGTCGAGATAGCGCAGGCGGTTGCGCTGCAATTCGCGCGAGAACGGCGCGCGGATCTCGGACGACCGCGCGAACGGCGCGATGTATTCGAGCAGTTCCGCTCGCTGCCTGCAGTAGGCGTCGATCCGTTCGTCGAGCGGCAGCGACGGATCGATCGGCTCGTAGGCGTCGTCCTGGCGCCGCATCAGTTCGGCACCGGTGGCGGCGAACAACGTCTCGAGATCGCCGAAGTGTCCCCACAACGATCGCAGGGACACCCCGGCCCGCGAGGCGATCTGCGCCCCTGTGGGTTTGAGCTCTCCCGCCCTGATGAGCGCGATATGAGCCTCTATGACGGCCTGCCGGGTGCGCTCTGCGCGAGCACTCCTGCCGTCCGTCGTGACCGACGGCTTGTCGCCGTCCTTTCGTTCCGCGTACATCGCTCCCCCGATTTCCGCTCGGATTCCCCTCCGGACCGGTCACTCCCCTCGTCGGTGACCGGCATAACTTTTCTCATGGCGAACAATAGTCGACACAGCGGGGGAATTGTCATCCCCCATCCGAAAATTGTCCCGTTTGCGAATTTCGAGCGGCCGTACGCAGGGATTACTGTGTAAGCAATCCCTTCGCGATATGTGTTACTTGAATTTCGTTGCTACCCGCGTAGATCATCAGCGATTTCGCATCACGTGCAAGTTGTTCGACACGATATTCGGCCATGTACCCGTTCCCCCCGAACAGTTGCACGGCCTCCATCGCCACCTCGGTCGCCGCCCGCGACGAGTACAGCTTCATCGCCGACGCCTCCGACAGGCTCACCGGCTTCCCCGCCTGCGCGCGCTCGATCGCGCTGAAGACCATGTTGCGGACATTCACCCGCGCGATCTCCATCTCGGCGAGCTTGAGCTGGATCAACTGGAACTGTGCGATCTCCTTGCCCCACAGCTTCCGCGATTTCGCGTACTCGGTGCACAGTTTCAGGCACTGCTCGATGATGCCCAGGGCCAGATAGGCGATGCCGATGCGTTCGGTGGCAAAGGACTCGCGCGCGCTGTCCTTGCCGTCGCTGCGACCGCCCTCCTCGGTCTCCCCCAGCAGCCGGTCGCGGGTCAGGCGCACGTTGTCGAAGAACAACTCGCCCGTCGGCGAGGAGTTCATGCCCATCTTCTTGAAGGGCGGGCTCTGGGTGAGCCCCTCCATGCCCTTGTCCAGCACGAATGCGAGCACCTTGCGGTCGCGGCGATCCACCGAGGGGTCGCCTTCGTCGAGCTTCGCGTACACGATGATCACGTCGGCGTACGGACCGTTGGTGATGAAGGTCTTCTGGCCGTTGAGGATGTAGTCCTCCCCGTCGCGGCGCACCGTCGTCTTCATCCCGCCGAACGCATCGGAACCCGAATCGGGTTCGGTGATCGCCCACGCACCGACCTTCTCGAAGGTCACCAGCTCGGGCAGCCACCGCTTCTTCTGCGCGAGGGTGCCGCGGCTGCGGATCGTGCCCGCCGTCAGGCCCAGGCTGACACCCAGCGAGGCGATGAGCCCGAGACTCACCCCGGCGATCTCGATGTTGAGCAACGCCGCCATCCCTGGAGAACCGCCGGTACCCCCGGACGATCCCGAAGGCTTCTCTCCGCGTTCCTCTTTCGCGAGGGCCCGTTCGAGTGACTCACGCGCCATCTCGTCGATGCCGAAAGTCGCGTACAACTTCCGGATGATGTCGTACGGCGGCAATTCTCCCGACTCGAGACTGTCGACGTGCGGACGGATTTCCTTCTCGATGAAACCGCGAAGTGCGTCGCGGAACATGAGGTCTGTGTCGGACCACTCGTACATGCACCGAACATAGAACAGGTGTCGATTCCGTCCCGGCCTTTCGTCCCACTGGGCATCCGAAAACGCTCCACGTACAGCGTGCCGGTACTAGCCTTCGCCGCAGAGCGCTCCGTCGGCGAGAGGGACATCGGAGATGGTCGATTCGAGTGGGTTTGCCGGCACGGACGTCCTCGCCCTGCACATGGGCGACGGCCTGATCGCCGACCGCGCGTCCGCGTGGTTCTTCGTCATCGCCGTGATCGGGGTCAGCATCGCCGCCTGGTACGCACGCAGCGACCTGAACAAGAGGTCGGTGCCGACGGCGGCGGCGGTCTGCGCCCTGTTGTTCGCCCTGCAGGTGGTCGACGTGCCGGTGCTGCCGGACGTCAGCGGCCATGTCGTGGGCGGCGCACTCGCGGCGATCCTGCTCGGCCCGTTCGTGGGGGCGGTCGCATTGACGATCGTCCTCGTGGTGCAGGCCTTCGTCTTCGCCGACGGCGGCCTGTCGGCGCTGGGCGCCAATGTCACCAACATGGTGCTCGTCGCCATCGCCGCCGGTTTCCTCACCGCGACGGCGCTGCGTGCGCTGTGTGAGCACCGCGGTGTGCGGCGGTTCGTCATGCTCGGCCTGGTCTCGTTCGTCGGGGGGTTCGTCTCGGTCCTTGCGGCCGTGACGGGTTTCGTCGTCGAGTACGCCCTCGGAGGCACCTTTGCGGTGCCGGTGTCGAACATCGGATTCCTCTATGCGACGCACATTCCCGTCGGGCTGGTCGAGGGTGTGGTGACGGCCGCCGTCGTGCTCGCCGTCGCGCGGGTCTTCCCCGGAATCCGTCCAGCTCACGCGACTGCCGGTCAATCCTCTCGACGCGACCACGTCTCCGCCCCCTCCTCCTCGTCCACGCGCTCAGGGGACGCTGTTCATCGGTTTGGCGTTCACCTCGCTCGTGGTCGCGGGGATCGTCGCGCCGCTCGCCGTCGACACCCCCGGTGCTCTCGAGGTGGCCACCACGCGGGGCTGTGAGATCGACTCGCTCGCCGAGGATCTCACGGGCGACTGTATGGCCCGGGACGTCGAGGAACACCGGCTCGCCGACAGCGCGCTGGCCGACTACACGATCGACGACCGCCCCGGTTCGACGGGCGTGGCCGCGGTGCTGGGCACGCTCGGCACCTTCGTCCTGGCCAGCGTGTGTTTCCGCGCTCTCGTGCCGCGGCCGGCGAAGACCACCGCCGAGCAGCGCACGCAGCAACGGAGCAGCTCTGCGGGCTGAGTCCGCAGGCTGCCGCGGCGGCACGGATCAGCGGGAGAGGTGCGCCTCGATGGTCGCCGCAGCCATCTCCCTACCGAACCGGATGGGCTCGACCGAGTGCTCGAACTTGCTGCCCGACAGGGCACCGTCGTAGATCAGCTGCACGCGCCGTGCCACCGCCTCGAACTCGGACACCCCGGCGAGACCGAGCAGTTCGACGAGCGTCGAGTTCAGCCATTCCCGGTGCGCGAGTACCGGTTCGAGTGGTTCCTGCGGAAACTCCGTCGCAGCGTTGGCGTACTGGCATCCCCGGAAGTTCTTCTTCGGCGCCGACTGCATCGCGAGATCGAAGAAGGTGAGGATCTTCGCGATCGGATCGTCGAGCGGTTCGACGGCAGCGTGCCACCGCTGCCGGTCGCGCCGGTCGAGGTCGTGCAGATAGGCGAGCACCAGTGCATCCTTCGACCCGTACGACGAGTAGAGGCTCGCGCGGGCGACGCCGGCCTCGGCGAGGATGCGGTCGATGCCCACCGCGCGGATGCCGTGCTCGGCGAAGAGCGCGCTCGCGGTGTCGAGCAGGCGTGTGGCGGGTGAGGGCTTGGACGGCGATCCCTCGGCTTTCCCCTTCGGACCGGCCGTGCCCTTCGGAGTGCCGGTTGATTCACTCTCGACGAACGTACGCACGTACCCAGCGTAACGGACAGGGCGCGATAGACAGACCGTTCTATTCACAGTACGGTGGAGCACGTGACACACAGCCTTCTGACTCGCCGCCTGCACGTGGATCTCGTGCGGGTGTCGACTGCTGCGTGTTGTCGCTCCACTCTCTGACCGGCCTCGTCTGCGTGCACCGCATGCCGTAGTCGCCCCGTCCGAAGACGAAACGGCGCCCCGTCGTGCCCGGACCGGTCACAGTTCCAACCCGCTTTCCCGGAAGGTGACCCCATGTCGCTGTATCTCTACGAACTCGTCCCCACCGAAGGCCAGGCCGAGGCTGCCATCAAGGCCTTCGACGATGCTGTCGTCGCCGCGGGCGGCGAACTGATCGAATCGCAGGTCACCACCGGTGGCACGCGCGTCTTCGCGATCGCCGAGTTCGACGCGTGCCGCCCCGCGCAGCTCGAGTCGGCCTCCCTCGATGTCGCCGAGATCGTCGGCCCGAACGAGGTCCGTCTCGTCGGCGCCGAGCTCGACCAGATCAAGGCCACCCGCCCCGAGGCCGGTTACCTCGTCGAATGGGACATCCCCGACACGATCGACATGGAGACCTACCTCGCGCGCAAGAAGGCGAACTCGCCGAAGTACGCCGACGTCCCCGAGGTGAGCTTCCTGCGCACCTACGTCCGCGAGGACATGGACAAGTGCCTGTGCTTCTACAACGCCCCCGACGAGGCCGCCGTCGTGCGTGCCCGCGAGGTCGTCAGCACGCCCATCGACCGTCTCCACTCCCTCGAAGGATAATCATCCGATGACCGCGGCCATTGACCGAGCGAGCGAGCAACAGCGCGCGGCGATCGCAGAATTCGTACGCGATCGCGCCGCTGCTCTCGATCGCGGAGAAACCGACATCCGCACCGACATCGCCCGCACGGGTGAGCTCGGCCTGCTCCGCAAGGGGCTGGACGGGGAGTGTCTCTCCGAGATGGTCGCGGTCATCGACGAGGTCGCCGGCGAATCGCTCACCGTCGGCTTCTCGCTGTGGGCGCAGCGCATGGCGCTCGAATACATCGACCGCGCACCGCAGTTCCTGCGCGATCGTTATCGGGACGACCTCGCATCCGGTCGCACGATCGGCGTCACCGCCATGGCCGCGGCCCTCAAGCATCTCGCCGGCCTCGGCGAACTGCCCCTCGTCGCCGAACGGACCGACGACGGCATCACCGTCACCGGTCCGATCCACTGGGCGTCCAACGTCTTTCCCGACTCGGTGATCGTCTTCCCGGCCCGCACCGCCGACGGCGATCGCCTCGTCGCCGTGGTCCGCGCCGATGCCGAGGGCATCACCATCGCGGATTCGCCCGAACTGCTCGCGCTCGGTGCCACGTCGTCGACCTCGCTGAAGTTCGACGGTGTGCGGATTCCGCAGTCGCACATCCTCACCGAGGATCTCGCGAACTTCTGCGGTTCGATCCGGCCGACCTTCATGATGTTGCAGACGTCGTTCTGCGTCGGCATCGCACGCGCGTCGCTCACGGAGGCGGCCGGCCGTCTGCACGGACTCGGCGAGCAGTTCACCGGTGAGTACGAAGAACTTTCGGCGCGTTACGAGTCGCTGCGCGAGCGGTTGTACCGCTTCGCCACCGATCCCGCCTCGATCGCTCCCGCGGAGTTCATCCGTCTGCGTCTCGACGGTTCGGTGGTCGCGGTCGCCGCGACCCGCCTCGAGGCGACGCTGCGCGGCGGCGCCGGATACGCGACGGCCAGCGCCACCAACCGCCGATTCCGGGAGGCGGCCTTCCTGCCCATTCAATCGCCGTCGGAAGGACAGCTTCGGTGGGAACTGTCGCAGTACGAATAACGAACGGATACAAGAGTTTCGCCGGCCGCCGTAGCCCGGTCCTCCAGGGGGTGGACCTGGATATCGCGACCGGCGAGTTCCTCGTCGTGCTGGGCAGCAGCGGTAGCGGCAAGTCGACGCTGCTACGGATCGTCGCGGGTCTCGATCACCTCGATCGCGGTTCCGTCGACTGGCCCGACACCGAGGGCGACAACCGTCCGCACACCGGAATGGTCTTCCAGCAGCCCTTCCTGATGCCGTGGCTCACCGTGCGCGAGAACATCGCCTTCGGTGGACGTTTCGCCGCGCACCGCGAGCGGTTCGACACCGCCTACGCCGATTCGCTCCTCGAGCGTTTCGGCCTTTCCGCGCTCGCCGGCTACTACCCCGACCAGCTGTCCGGTGGTCAGGCCCAGCGTATCGCCGTCATCCGCGCCGTCGCGGTGCGTCCGCGACTGCTGCTGCTCGACGAGCCGTTCAGCGCCCTCGACCCGGCCACCCGTTCCGATCTGCGGTCGTGGCTCGGCGAACTCGCGCGCGATCTCGGTTTCACGACGGTCCTCGTCACGCACGACATCGACGAGGCGCTCGAACTCGCCGACCGCATCGCACTGTTCGGGAGTTCGGGCGTGGTGCAGCAGGAATGGACGCTCGGCGGCATGTCGGCGCTCGACCGCGACGCGCTGCGTCCGGCCATCCTGGCGCACTACCGCGATTCGTCGCTGTCCGCGACATGACCGATTCGGGCCTGTTCAGCCGTCGCACCCTCATGCGCGGTGCGCTCGGCCTCGCGGCTGCCGGTGGTATCGCCGGCACGATCGACCTCGCGCGCACCGCGACCACCGACCGCGCCAACCGCACGGGGCAGTTGCGCATCGGTTACCTGCCGATCACCGACGCCGCGCCGCTGCTCGTCGCGCACGGGTCGAGTCTGTATCCCACCGGCGTCGTCGATTCCGCGAAGCCGGTGCTCTTCCGAAGCTGGGCATCGCTGGCGGAGGCCTTCATCAGCCGACGCGTCGACGTCGTGCACCTGCTCATGCCCATGGCCGTCCAGTTGCGGTACAGCCTCGGCAGTTCCGTGCGGATCCTCGGCTGGAACCACACCAACGGCTCGGCGCTGACGGTCGCCCCGCACATCACCGATCTGAGCGATCTCGCCGGGCAGACGGTGGCCATCCCGTTCTGGTGGTCGATCCACAACATCGCCCTGCAGCAGCTGCTGCGGGCGCACGGACTGACACCGGTCGTGCGGGAGGCGCCGTCGAAGTCCGCGCGCACCGTGGGTCTCGTCGTCATGGGTCCGTCCGACATGATCCCGGCCCTGGCGAACGGCTCGATCGCCGCGTTCACGGTCGCCGATCCGTTCAACGCCGCGGCGGAGGTTCGCGGGGTGGGGCGGATCCACCGCTTCCTCGGCGATGTGTGGCGCGACCACGCGTGCTGCGCCCTGCTCGTGCACGAGGACCTGATCGAACGCGACCCCGTCGCCGTGCAGGCCCTCACCGACTCCGTGGTCTCCGCCCAGCTGCAGATCGGCGCCGACCGTCCGGCCGCGGCCGCGATGCTGTCCGCCGGATACCTGCCGCAGCCGTTGCCCGCGATCACGAAGGCGCTGACCTATCCCGATCGCGAGGCCGGCACGGTGCACCCGCAGTGGCAACCGCAGCGCATCGGCTACCAGCCGTTCCCCTTCCCGACCTTCACCGCGGCGCTGATCGAGGCGATGCACGACACCGTCGTCGACGGCGACACGCGGTTCCTCTCGCGCCTCGACCCTGCGACCGTGCACGACGACCTCGTCGACGACCGGTTCGTCCGCACGTCCCTCACCCGCGTCGACGGCACCGATGCCTTCGGCCTTCCCGCCGATCTCACCCGCACAGAGGAGGTCGATCCTTCGTGAGCGCCCCGACCAGCACGGCGCCGGAGACGGCCCGCACCGCCCGGCAGTTGCCTCTCGTCCCCCAGGCCGTCGCCATCGTCATCGCCGTGGCTCTGTGGTGGCTCGTGACGACGGTGCTCGTCGCGCCGGATTCGCTCGTGCGGGACTTCGCCCCGCAGTACGTCTTCCCGGCGATCGTCGATCTGTTCGCACGCGGCGTGCTGCTGCCCGACACCCTCGCGAGTCTGTGGCGGTTGCTGGTGGGTCTGCTGATCGCCGCGACGCTCGGCATCCCGCTCGGGCTGCTGATCGGACTCAACCCGCTCGTCGAGCGCGCGACGATGCCCATCATGCAGTTCCTGCGGATGATCTCGCCGCTGTCCTGGGCGCCCATCGCCGTGGCGCTGTTCGGCATCGGGCACCAGCCGGTCTTCTTCCTCATCGCCGCCGCCGCGATCTGGCCGATCGTCATCAACACGGCTGCCGGGGTGCACGGCATCGACCAGGGCTATCTGATGGTCGCCCGCTCGTTCGGCGCGACGCGTCTCGAACTGCTCACCACCGTCGTCCTACCGGCCATCCGCGCGCAGGTGCAGACCGGTCTGCGGGTCGGCCTCGGTATCGCGTGGGTCGTGCTCGTGCCTGCCGAGATGCTCGGCGTGCGGTCCGGTCTCGGCTACCAGATCCTCAACGCCCGCGACCAGCTCGCCTACGACCAGGTCATGGCCGTGATCGTCGTGATCGGCTTCCTCGGGTTCTGGCTCGACTGGGCGGCGCGGCACCTGCTGCGCGAACGGCGTAAGCCGGTGAGCGTCGAGGAAGCCGACCGTCCGCTCTGATCTGAGGTCAGGACTCGAGCGGCGTCAGCACGAAGACGGGAAGCACCCGGTCGGTGCGCTTCGCGTACAGCGCGTAGTTCGGCCACGTCTGCAGCAGCACCTGCCACAGCCGCTCGCGTTCGTCGCCCTCCGCGATCCGCACCGACACCGCGTATTCGTGCCCGTCGTACAGCACCTGCGCGCGGTCGGCCGCACGCAGGTTGACGGCCCAGGACGGCGCCTTGGGGTGCCCCCAGTTCGAGCCCACCACGAGCCATCCCCCGTCGTGCGGCACGCACAGCAACGGTGTGGACCGCGGCTCCCCGGTCTTGCGGCCCTTCACGGTGAGCACGAGCGACGGAAGTCCCGCGATCGCGAGCAGGGTGACCTTGCCGCGTGTGAGCCGTTGGATGGTCTTGTCCACCGCGATGATCGGCCGTGAATACCGCGGCAGCCACGGCAACGCTCCGATACGGACAGCGACCGGTCGGAGCGGATTCATGCGGCTATCTCCCCCAGGCTCCCAGCAGCGTTCGGGCTGCAGCGACGACGGCCAGCGGCTGATCGATCATCGGATGGTGGCCGGAAGCCGGAAGATCGATCAGCAACGCATCAGGGCCGAGATTATCGACGATCCGCCCGTAGAGCGCGTCGTCGATGATGCCGCGTTCGCAGCGGAAGTAGGCGACGGCGCATCCCGGATTCATCACCTCGAGGCTACGGCGCCCCTCACGTCCCATGCGGAGATTGTCGAATTTCCACGACCAGCCGCCGTCGACCTGCTTCAGCGACCCGCGGGCGATGTGCTCGAGCACGTAGGGTTCGGCGTCGTCCTGCGGCGGCACGAGGCGGAACCGTGCGACGGCGTCCTCCGCCGCGGCGTAGACCTTCGGCGGTCCGGCGTTCGCGACGGCCTTCGCGCGCATCTCGAGTTCCTCGGGCGTCATGTCGCGGATCGGCGAATCGATGATCACCACACCGGCAAGTTCGTCGCCGTGGAGATGGGAGGCCGCGAACGACACGATCCCGCCCATGCTGTGGCCGATGAGGACCGGCGGACCGCTGATACCGCCGGCCCGGGCCGCGGCGAGAACCTCCGCGGACCACGCTTCCAGGGTGTAGTGCTCGCGGTGGTCGCTGTCGCCGTGACCGCTCAGATCGAGAGCGACGACGCGACGTCCGGCGGCGAGCTGCGGGCCGATGTGGTCCCACCACCCCGAATGCGCCATGCCGCCGTGGACCAGCACGACGCCCGGCAGACCGGATTCGCCCCACGCCCGGAAGGCGATGGTCGCACCCGCTGCCTCGACCTTCCCGGTCTCGACGGGTGCGGCCAGGGCGTCGACGAACCACTGAGGAGCAGATCCGTTATTGCTCATCACCCGAACTTATGTCAGATGTGACGAGCGCCAACATCCGGGCCATCAGTTCGATCCGTTGCACGTCGAATTCCGGCTGCGGATGCACCGTCGACGCCAGCGCTTCGCCGTCGAACATGTGCACGAGCGACAGCAGCAGGGTGTCGAAGACGTCGGACGGGAACCGGGCCGCGACCGGCAGCGACCTGCCGAAATCGACGATCTGGGCGTGGTAGCGCTCGGCCATCGGCGCCAGATGCTCCCGCAGCGCCGGATCGGTGCGCGCCGCGCCGAGCAGTTCGTACCAGGCGGCGTTCATCGGCGCCCGGCAGGCGGTGCGCAGCAGTTCGAGGCACACCCGCAGCGACTCGGAGATGTCCGCGTGCTCGTCACCGAGCGCCGCGAGGCCGGCCTCGAAGTTCGCGAACTGGCGTTCCCGGACCGCATCGGCCGCCGCGATCATCAGGTCGAGACGCGTCGGGAAGTGCCGGAACACCCCACCCGACGACACCCCCGAGCGCCGGCACACCTCACCGATCGTCGTCGCGGTGTAGCCGAGCTCGGCGAGGGAGGTGATGGTCGCGTCGAGGATGCGACCGATCGTCTCCTCCCTGCGCTCCTGCTGGGTGCGGCGTACTGCGGGTGCGCTCACGCGACGGGCTCACCCGCCGGGGTGCGGATCGGCGCGGGTCCACGTTCCTCCACTCCCGCGCTCAGGAACCGGCCGGTGCCGACGGTGCGTCCGTAGCCGGGCACGAACTCACCCTCGCGGTAGACCACCCGGCCGGCGACCGCCGTCGCCGTCACGGCGCGATCGTTGCGGTCGACCATGCGGCGGATTCCGCCGAACTCCTCGAGCGGAGCCTCGTGGTAGGCGTCGACATCGGCGTTCAGCCCGGCAGGATCGACGACGACGAAGTCGGCGCGGTCGCCCACCCGCAGGTGGCCGGCGTCGATTCCGTAGAAGTCGCCGAGTTCGCCGGTGAGCTTGTGGACGGCCTCGGGCAGCGTGAGGAACGGCTTGCCCGCCTTCTCGGCGTCGTGGACGCGGCGCAGCAGGCAGATCGCGAAGTTGTAGAAGGCCATGTTCCGTAGGTGGGCGCCGGCATCCGAGAATCCCACGGTGACGCCGGGGGTGCGGATGAGCCGGTCGGCGACCTTGCTGCGGTCGTTGGCGATCACGGTGTGCCACCGGAACTTCCGGCCGTGCTCGACGACGAGGTCGAGGAAGGTGTCGACCGGGTGCAGTTTCCTCTCGCGCGCGACGTCACCGATCGACCGGCCGACGAGCGAGGCGTCGGGGCATTCGACGATCCGGGTGTCGTCGAAGTCGCGGTGCCACACGCGGGGTGAGAACTTCTTCTCGAAGTCCTGCCGGAACCAGCGACGGTAGGCCTCGTCGCGCAGCAGGTCGTTGCGGACGAGTTCGTCCTGCAGATGCAGTGCGGCACGACCCGATCCGAACTCCTCGAAGACGACGAGGTCGATGCCGTCGGAGTACACCTCGAAGGTCGTGGGCAGGTGCTGCCAGCGGAAGGCACCCTTGCCGATTCGATTGGCCGCGAACGCGATCGGACCGAAGATGCGGTTGACCCACCGTTCGGCCTTCGTGTCGGCCGCGGCGAGCACCGACGCCTTCATCGGCTTGCGTCCGATGCCCGTGCTGGCGAGGGCGAAGAACGCGACGTCGTACTTGGTGTTGAGGTTCGGCACGGCCTGCAGGATGCGACCGCGTCGGCGCAGGATCTTGTGCAGGCGGCGGAATTCCGACCACGACGCGTGGGTCGACGGCAGGGTGCGCGAGCGGTAACGGTCGCCGTCCATCTTGTCCCACGGGTTCGTCATCGTCGACACTCCGAGGAAGCCCGCGTCGAGGGCGTCCTCGACACGCGCGTCGATGTCGGCGAGTTCGGCGCGGGTCGGGCGGTTCGCCGACTCCGTGGAGCGTCCGAGTCCCATCACCGACGCGCGGACGTCCGAATGTCCCACGAAGGCCGTCACATTCGGGCCGAGCGGCAGCTTGTTCAGCGCCTCGATGTATTCGCGCGGCGTGCTCCAGGTCTTGGACTTCTCGAGGGCCGAGAGGACGTGCTCGCGCGGAAGTGCCTCGACGCGGCTGAACAGGTCGGCAGCGTCGACCGGCGGCACGAACACCGTCGAGATCGAGCAGTTGCCCATGAGCACGGTCGTGACGCCGTGCCGCACCGACTCGGACAGACCCGGACCCACGAGCACTTCGGCGTCGTAGTGGGTGTGGGTGTCGACGAAGCCGGGCATCACCCAGCGGCCGTGCGCGTCGACGACCTCGGTGTCCGGGCCGGCGGGAAGGCTCTCGGAGGTCGCGGTGACGACGACCCCGTCGCGGATGCCGAGGTTGCGGACGACGCCGGGCGCGCCCGTCCCGTCGAACCAGAGACCCCCTCGGACGATGACGTCGAAATCCCCATGATTGTGATCCACACCACTCATGGCGCGAGGGTAACACGAAAAAGAGGTCGCGCACTCTCTAAATTTCCGGTTCCGACGGTCTACGGTTCGGCCATGGATCTCGACACCACTCCGGCACTGCTCGTCGACCGCGACATCCTCGATCGCAACATCGCGCGGATGGCGCAGTCCGCTGCCTCGCGAGGCCTGTCGCTGCGACCCCACGCGAAGACGCACAAGTGCTCCGAGATCGGACGACGCCAGCTCGACGCGGGAGCCCGAGGTCTCACGGTTGCGACCGTCTCCGAGGCCGAGGTCTTCATCGAAGAGGGCTTCGACGACCTGTTCATCGCGTATCCGCTGTGGGTCGACGCCGCCCGCGGTGCACGGTTGCGTGCGCTGGCCGACCGGGTGCGCCTCACGGTCGGGATCGATTCGGCGACCGGAGCCCGGCAACTCGTCGAGCACGCCGGCACGGCGATCGGTGTGCTCGTCGAGATCGACAGCGGCCACCATCGCACCGGCGTGCTGCCCGAGCAGGCCGGAGCCGTGGCGTCGGCGGCGCGTGAGGCAGGCCTCGACGTGCGCGGTGTCTTCACCTTTCCCGGCCACTCGTACGCACCCGACGCGCCGGGCAGCGCCGCCCGGGAGGAAGCCGACGCTCTGGCGGCCGCCGCGGAGTCGCTACGAGCAGCCGGGATCGAGCCGTCCGTGATCAGTGGTGGCTCCTCCCCCACTGCTCTTCTCGAAGTACCCACGGTCGCAACCGAACTGCGCCCCGGGGTATACGTCTTCGGCGACGCCCAGCAACTCGAACTCGGCGCGGTGAGCGAATCCGACATCGCGCTGACCGCCCTGGCGACCGTCGTGTCCGCTCGCGACGAGGTGGTCGTGCTCGATGCCGGTTCCAAGGTGCTCGGCGCCGACCGGGCCGCGTGGGCCACGGGGTACGGACGCATCCTCGGGGAACCGGACGCACGCACCACGGCACTGTCGGAGCACCACGCGACGGTTCAGTGGCCGGAGGCGTCGACCCGCCCACGACTCGGCGACAGGGTCCGGGTGATTCCCAACCACGTCTGCAATGCCGTGAACCTCGCGGACGAACTGATCGTGATCTCGAACGATGAAGTGGTGGACACCTGGCGGGTGGTCGCGCGAGGATGTACGACGTGATGCGCAGACGTCTGGCCTGCCTGACCGCGGCGGTGGTACTGCCGCTGAGTGCGTGCGCGTCCGAATCGACCGCGCCGGATACCGAGACCATCACAGGGACGACCACCACAGGGGCGGCGGCCACCGAGACCGTCACGGACGCAACCGCCTCCGCGGTGTCCGGAGCCGGTGGGGCGGACAGGGTGGACGGGGTGCCCCGCGTGGTCGGGACCGTGGCGTCCGGACTCGACACGCCGTGGGGGATCGCCTTCCTGCCCACCGGTTCCGCGCTGGTCACCGAACGCAACAGTGGCCGGATCGTCGAGATCACCGACGGCGAGGTCCGCGAGGTGGGCCGCGTCGGCGAGACCCTCGCGCAGGGCGAGTCGGGATTGCTGGGGATCGCGGTGTCGCCGACCTTCGACACCGACCGCTTCGTCTATCTCTACGCGACCACCGCCAGCGACAACCGGGTACTTCGAGCCGTTTTCGACGGCACCACGCTCACCGAACCGGAGGTGATCCTCGACGGCATCCCGGCCGCCCGGATCCACGACGGCGGGCGGATGATCTTCGGTCCCGACGGGATGCTGTACGTCGCGACCGGTGAGGCGGGCCGCCGCGAACTGGCGCAGGATCCGAATTCGCTCGGCGGCAAGATCCTTCGCATCACGGGCGACGGCGAACCCGCGTCCGGCAATCCCGATCCGGCATCGCCGGTGTACTCGCTCGGTCACCGCAACGTACAAGGACTCGCGTTCGACGACCGGGGACGGTTGTGGGCGTCGGAATTCGGGCAGAACGACGTCGACGAGTTGAATCTCGTGGCGGCGGGCGCGAACTACGGCTGGCCCGTGGTCGAAGGAGCCGGGGGCTCCGGCGAATTCGTCGATCCGGTTCTCACCTGGCCGGTCTCGCAGGCGTCGCCGTCGGGCCTGGCGTGGTTCGGCGGCAGCCTCTGGATGGCAGGCCTGCGCGGAGAACGACTGTGGCGCATCGATGTTCAGGACACCGCAGCAACCGCGACCGACTTCTTCGTCGGCGAGTACGGAAGATTGCGGACCGTCGTCGCCGCGCCGGACGGCTCACTGTGGCTGACGACGTCCAATCGAGACGGTCGCGGCAGCCCGGCCGGCGACGACGATCGCATCCTCCGGATCGAGATCTCCTGACGATCAGGGGACGAGAACGACGACCGTCTCGGCGACCAGCGCCGGGCGCTCTCCACCCTCGGTCTCGATGGTGTATCCGACGACGAGGTTCGCACCCTTGGCGGTGCGCTCGAGCGACTTGAACTCCGCGCCGGCACGGATCCGCGAGCCGACGGGGACCGGCGCGGGGTAACGAACCTTGTTGCTGCCGTAATTGACCTTCATCTTCAGGCCTTCGAGGGAGAAGATCTGGGTGCCGAGGACCGGCAGCAGCGACAGGGTCAGATAACCGTGGGCGATGGTCTTGCCGTACGGGCCGTCCTTCGCGCGCTCGGGGTCGACGTGGATCCACTGGTGATCGCCGGTGGCCTCGGCGAACAGGTCGATGCGCTTCTGGTCGATCTCGATCCAGTCGCTGTAGCCGAGGTGCTCGCCGACGGCCTTCTCGACCTCGTCGATTCCGTTGAAAACCCGCATTGTTGCTCCTGTCGATGTGCGGCGACGGTCAGAGACCGGCTCGCCTGAGGGTGACGCGATAGGTGTAATGCTCGGGCAGAAAGTAACTCACCGACAACTCGGTGGGCACCCCGTCGTCGTTCGAGTACAACCGGTCGACGCGCAGCAGGGGATGTCCCACTTCGCAGTTCAGCTCGCTCGCCACCTGGTCGGTGGCGAGCGCGACCGTGATGGACTGTGCTGCTTCGACGATCGGGCTGTCGAGATGCGGTTCGAGCAGCCCGATCATCGTGTTCCGGCTGGACGCTCCCGCTTGGAGCTCCGGCGACTCGAGTACGTGCGCGGCGACAGGTTCGGGCAGGTGAACCGTGGTGAGCACGAACGGGATTCCGTCGTGCAGTCGCTTGAACACCGCCGTGTACAGCACGTCGGTGTCGAGACGCAGTCGGCTCGCGGCGTCGATGTCGACTCCGCGTCGCAGCGGCGAGACGATCTGCATGACCGTGTCGGCCGACAACGCGAGCAGATCCTCGATCGAGCCGAGCTGGCGCCGGTAGCGCCGGCCCGACTCGTTCGCGAAGGTGCCGCGGCCGGGAACGCGGTAGACGATGCCGTCGGCCACGAGATCCTGGAAGGCGCGACGCACCGTCTGCCGGCTCACGCCGTGCTCCTCGGCGAGTTCGGCCTCCGTGGGCAGCCGTGTGCCGTCGCTGTACCGTCCCGCCTCGACGGCCTCCCGGAGCTGGCGCGCGAGTTGCGCGTACGCCGGTTCCGTTTCCCGCACCTTGTAGTCCATGACGGACCGATCCTAGCGGCCGGTCGTCACAGTCCGCCGCGTGCTACGAGCTGGCCGGCGATGACGTTGCGCTGGATCTCGTTGGTGCCCTCGCCGACGATCATCAGCGGCGCGTCGCGGAAGTAACGCTCGACGTCGTACTCGGTGGAGTAGCCGTAACCGCCGTGGATGCGTACCGCGTTGAGGGCGATCTCCATCGCGATCTCCGAGCAGTACAACTTGGCCATGCCGGCCTCCATGTCGCAGCGCTCGCCGCTGTCGTACTTCTCCGCCGCGTAACGCGCCAGCTGCCGCGCCGCGGTGAGCTTGGTGGCCATCTCCGCCAGGTAGTTGCCGATGGACTGGTGCTTCCAGATCGGCTGACCGAAGCTCTCGCGCTGCTGCGCGTAGGCGAGCGAATCCTCGAGTGCGGCGGTCGCGACACCGAGGGCGCGGGAGGCGACCTGCAGACGGCCGGTCTCGAGGCCCTTCATCATGTGGGCGAAGCCCTTGCCGGGCTCACCGCCGAGGATCGCGTCGGCGGAGATGCGGTAGTTGTCGAAGCTCAGCTCGCACGACTCGACGCCCTTGTAGCCGAGCTTGGGCAGGTCGCGCGAGACGGTCAGGCCCGGGCCGTGCTCGACGAGCACCACGGAGATGCCCTTGTGGCGCGGCTGCGCGGTGGGGTCGGTCTTGCACAGCAGGGCGATCAAGCCGGCCCGACGGGCGTTGGTGATCCACGTCTTGGCGCCGTTGATGACCAGCTCGTCGCCGTCCCGCTTGGCGGTGGTGGTCATCGCCTGCAGGTCGGAGCCACCGCCGGGCTCGGTGAGCGCCATCGTCGCGCGGATCTCACCGGTGGCCAGCTTGGGCAGGTACTTGCTCTTCTGCTCCTCGGTACCGAACAACGCGAGCAGCTTCGCGACGACGGTGTGCCCTCCCATCGCACCCGACAGCGACATCCATCCGCGGGCGAGTTCCTCGGTGACCTGGACGTAGCAGGGCATCGACACCGGCGATCCGCCGTACTCCTCGGGCACGGCGAGCCCGTAGATGCCGATCTGCTTCATCTGCTCGATCCACTTCTCGGGGTACTCGTTGGCGTGCTCGACCTCCTGCACCGACGGCTTGACCTCCCGATCGATGAAGTCGCGGACGGTCTTGACCAGAAAAGTCTCTTCGTCGTTCAGGTAGGTCACGGGGCATCCTTCGCTTGGGACGGGCCATACGGACCCGGGAAACTTTGTACGGCCATTTTGTGGACCAAGTTCGGACGTTGTCAACGCGAAGACCGCCATTCGACGTCGTGATTGCAAAGTTTTCGACGATACGAACGACTGCACCTTCCTATGAGCACACCTCTCCGTGGGGTGGCATACCGCCAACAATGGCCGTACATTTAGCGCCGTCATTGCCGACCGAACTCCCCGAGGTCCCCGTGTCTTCCGAGCAACACCTCCGCCGGCGCGCCGTTCTCGTCGCCCCCGGCTCCGACGAACGCAAAGCCGGTAAGGCCCTCGCCTCCGCCGCCGACGAGGTCGTCCTCGACCTCGAGGACGCCGTCACCGCCGCCCAGAAGGACGCCGCCCGCGAACTCGTGGCTCCCCTGGTCCGCGAACACGGCGCCACGCGCACCGTCTCCGTTCGTATCAACGGACGCGGCACCCCCTGGTTCGAGGACGACCTGCGCGCGTGCGCCGCACTCGGCGACGCCCTCGCCTCGATCGTGATTCCCAAGGTCGAGAGCGCCGACGATCTCGTCGAGGCCGACCGCATCCTCGGCAGCGAGTCGACCGTCACGGTGCAGGCCCTCATCGAGACCCCCGCCGGCGTGCAGCGCATCGACGAGATCGTCGCCGGTCCCCGGGTGGCCGGCGTGATCATCGGTTACGCCGACCTCGGCGCCTCACTGGGCCGCGCCCGCACCGCCGCCCCCGAGCACTGGCTCTACGTCCAGGACCGCGTACTGCACGCCGCCCGGGCCGCCGGTGTCCAGGCGATCGACGGACCGTTCCTCGGCATCGCCGACGACGACGCCTTCCGTCACTCGGCGCAGTGGGTGTCCGATCTCGGATTCGACGGCAAGTGGGTCATCCATCCTGCGCAGATCACCTCTGCCGCAGCGGCCTTCACCCCCACCGACGATCAGGTCGACGCCGCCCGCAAGGTCCTCGCCGCACTCGAGGAAGCCGAGAACCGCGGCGCCGGAGCTGCCCAGCTCGACGGCCAGATGCTCGACGAGGCCGTCGCCGTCGCCGCCCGTCGCACACTGTCGAAGATCGGAGCCTGAAAGCCATGACCACCTCGTACGTCGGCGGACCCTATTTCGACGAACTGACCGTCGGTCAGGTCTTCGACACCGCCCCCGCCGTGACGCTCACCGACGGCCTCGCCGCCGCGCACCAGAGCATTCTCGGTGACCGCCTGCGTCTTCCGCTCGACAAGCACCTCTCGACCGCCGTCGCGGGCGGGCCGGTCGCACACGCCGGCTTCGTCACCGACATCGCGATCGGGCAGTCCACGCTCGTCACACACCACGTCAAGGCCAACCTCTTCTACCGCGGCCTGCGTTTCCGTCGTTTCCCGCACATCGGCGACACCCTCTACACCACCACCGAAGTCGTGGGGCTGAAGGAGAATTCGGCCAAGCCCGGACGCAAACCCACCGGCCTCGCGGCGCTGCGCATGAACACCGTCGACCAGGACGGCAACACCGTCCTCGACTTCTACCGCTGCGCGATGCTGCCGCTGAGCGAGAATCCCGACCCCGACCGCGTCGTGCACTCCGACGACCTGTCGGCCATCGGACCGCAGGACGAAACGCAGTGGTCCGCGCCCGCCGACTGGGATCTGGATGTCTACCGCTCGAAGGTGCCGGGTGAGCACTTCGACAAGTCCCTCGCCGGTGCCGTGCTGCAGTCCAGCGGCGACGTCGTCTCGAGCGCACCGGAACTCGCGCGCCTGAGCCTCAACATCGCGGCGACGCACCACGACGAGCGGGTCGGCGCATCCGGTCGTCTCGTCTACGGCGGCCACACCATCGGCCTGGCCTTCTCACAGGCGACCCGCGCTCTGCCGAATCTCGTGACGGTGCTGGGCTGGAAGTCGTGCGACCACACCGGTCCGGTGCAGGAGGGCGACACCCTCACCAGCGACCTGCACGTCGAATCCGCCGAGCCCCTCGCGGAGGGTGGTGGCGTGCTGAACCTGCGGTCGCTCGTCTACGCACACCGCGGCGGTGCCGCGAATAGCGACCGCGGTGATGCCGAGCCGGCGCCCGTGCTGGATTGGCGGTTCACCGCTCTCATGGCCTGACGGCCACCGCTGCCGAGACCGACGTTGTGCGCGAAATCCCTTGAGAAATCGTGCACAACGTCGGTTTCGTCGTTATGCGTCGACCCGTTTGACGAGGCGTTCGTAGCGCTGCCGGGCCGCCTGGGTGCTTCCCAGGCCCAGGCCGAAGGCGATCTCCTGCCAGGTCATCCCGCGTTCCCGCGCGATCCGGAGGATCAGCGCCTCGAGTTGGTCCATCTCGGCGCGCGCCTTCGGGACGAGGCCGAGCGCGGCGATGACGTCGGCGTCGTCGACCTCGGGTTCGTCGGGGCCGGGACTGTGCACGCCGCCCGCCAGTGCCGCGACGAGACGGATGGCGCCGAGCGGGTCGAGCATCTCGGGGTGCGACTGCCTGGCCCGTTGCTCAGGAGTACTGCCGTGCCGTTCGGCGATTCGGAACAGGCCCGCGTACTCACGATGGGCGCGTTCGCGACTCGGATTCGGTGGGGTGAAGCCGTCCTCGGACATGAATCCAGGATCGCGTGTGAACAAGTTGTTGTCAACAGTTTGTTCACATGTCGCGGATCTCGTCCACCAATCCCCAGTCGAGTGCGCGGGAGGCGTCGAGGGGCGCAGCCGTGACGAACAGGTGCAGCGACCGCCACCGGCCGATCCGCCGCGGGATGCTGACCGTCCCCCCGGCCCCGGGGATGAGACCCATCGAGACCTCCGGGAGACGGAAGACGGTGCCGGGAGTCGCGACCACCCGGCCCGCGAAGGCCGGGATCTCGATCCCTGCACCGATGCAGTGACCGTGCAACCGCACCTCCATGCGACCGGCGAGCTGCGCAACGAGACGACCCGCTCCCCCACGCGTGCGGACGAAGTGCGCGAGCGTGATGTCGGGAGTGCGGCCGAACTCGTCGAGATCACCTCCGGCGCAGAACGACGACCCCGCCCCGTCGAGCACCACCCGTTCGATGCTGTCGTCGACGACCGCGAGGCGCAGAGCGTCCACAAGAGCGTCGCGCAGCACCGTTCCGTAGGCGTTGCGGCGCTCGGGCCGATTGAGGGTGATGTGCAGGAGGTCGCCCTCGCGGGCGATCAGCACCGGTTCGTCCGAGGGCGGAGGCAGCGGGCGCGGGCCGCGTCCGGCAAGCCACGCGGCGAACTCGGGTCCGCCCTGCAGCGTCGAGTAGCCGAGCGACTCCACGTCGATCGCCTCCGGCACCGCGAGCGTCTCCGAGGCCCGCACGACCTGCCGTGCCACCAGCGCGGCCTGCGGGTTCGCGGCGACCGCCTCGGCGAAGGCGGCGATGCTCGCATCCGGGTCCGGTGTCTCCACCACGCCGCGGGACGAAGCGACCGGCGCGTAGGTGAGGTCGAGCGCGTCGATCAACGGCCGGACCCCGGCGGGAACCTCACGGGTCGCGCGGCCGACGAGGATCCGGTCGGCGAGCGCGGCCTGTTCGACGGCACGCTCGATCAGGGGAATGTCTCCGTCGAGATCGACGACGACCATCGGCCGGGAGACCACACCGCCCTCACCGAGAAGGGGCTCTCCCGCCGCGCCGTTCGCCAGATCCGCAGCAGAGAGAAGCATCGCTCGTGCCGTGTCCATATGGTCCGTCCTTGTACTCCACCAGGCCCCATCCGGCACGAAATGTAACATCACGGTCGTGGCCACCGACCTCGCCGCAGACCCGGTACGCGACTGGGCCGACAGCGGAATCGCCTCCCTGACCGGCAGAGTCGACGGTCCCCCACTGCTTCCTCCCGGCCGTGCCGCCACTGTTGCGCGCGAGCGCTCCACGTGGATCGCCGCCGCCTCCGGGGGCGTCGTCGAGGTCGACGGTGCGCGCTTGTTGTCCGAGCGTGCCGCGTTCACCGGTCATCGTCGCGGTGGGGCGGTCTCGGCCGGAGGTGCGTGTCGTCTGCTGCCGACGATCGACGGGTGGGCGGCGGTCTCGTGCGCGCGTCCCGACGACCCGCTCCTGCTCGGCGCCCTGATCGGCGACGAGATCCCCGACGATCCGTGGCCCTCCGTCGCCGACTGGCTCGTCGAACACACCGGGGCGGAGCTGGCCGAGCGAGCCGAACTGCTCGGGATCGCGGCGGGTCCTGTCGTCCACGGCGTCGCCGCTCCGCTGACGCCGTCGGAACCCCGTTCGGTCGACGGGTTGCTCGTCGTCGACTTCAGCGCCCTGTGGGCCGGCCCGTTGTGCGCGCATCTGCTCGGTCTCGCCGGTGCGCACGTCGTCAAGGTCGAGACACCGTCGCGGCCGGACGGTGCGCGTCGCGGCAATGCCGACTTCTACCGGCTCCTGCACGGCGGACACGAATCCGTCGTGCTCGACCCAAACGATCCCACGCAGCGACGCGAACTCGCGGAACTGGTGGCAGCGGCCGACATCGTGATCGAAGCGTCGAGACCGCGGGCACTCGCCGGTTTCGGCCTCGACGCGGTGAAGGCCGTCGACGACGGCACCACGTGGATCTCGATCACCGCGCACGGACGGGGTTCGCACCGCGTGGGTTTCGGCGACGACATCGCGGCCTCCGCCGGCCTGATCGCCTACGACGCAGAGGGTCCCGTCTTCGTCGGCGATGCGATCGCCGATCCCCTCACGGGTCTCACCGCCGCTGCGCTGGCCATGTCGGCGCCACCCGACGGGCGCGGAAAGCTCTGGGACATCTCGATGTCCGCTGTCGTCGCGGCGACTCTCGACGAACCCACGGCCATCTCGCAACCCGCCATCCGCGAGGGCGAGCAGTGGGTGCTGCAGACAGCGGACGGTGGCGTTGCCGTCACCGAACCGCAGAAGCGTGAAATCTCCGGTGACGTCGCCGAATCCGGACGCGACACCCAGCGCGTGCTCACCGATCTGGGCATCCGGTCGTGAGCGTCCTCGTCGTCCGCGACGTCGAGATCGACGGCGTCGGCGGAACCGATGTCCTCATCCGCGACGGAGTCGTGACAGCCATTGGGTCGGACGTGCCGGTGCCCACGTCTGCGGACGTCGTCGACGGCCGTGGAGGCGCACTGCTTCCGGGCCTGCACGACCACCACATCCACCTGCACGCTCTCGCGGCCGACCGCGCATCGGTCCGCTGTGGTCCGCCTGCCGTCCGCACCGCCGACGAACTCGCCCGCACACTCGCACGCGCGGCCGGCGACGGATGGATCCGGGGCGTCGGGTATTCGGAAGACGTTGCGGGTCTGCTGGATTCCATCTCGCTCGATGCGTTGCACGCCGAGCGTCCCGTGCGCATCCAACATCGCAGTGGCGCAGTGTGGTTCCTGAACTCCATTGCCGCCGGGCTCACGGGCCTCGCGACCGCTGATCACCCCGGTGTCGAACGCGACGAGAAGGGACATCCGACAGGACGGGTATGGCGCGCCGACACATGGCTCCGCGACCGGCTACCCGACACCGGCCCTCCGTCGCTCGCAGATGTGGGCGTCGAACTGGCGTCCTACGGCATCACCGGCCTCACCGACGCGACGCCCGACCTCACCCCGTCGACCCTCGAACACCTCCACGCTTCCCACGTCGACGGATCAGTCCCGCAACACATCCGACTTCTCGGTGCACCACTGGATTTCGTCGACTCCGAGACGTTCGCCGCCGGCCCGTACAAGATCGTGCTCGCCGACTCCGGACTGCCCGACCTCGACGACCTCGCGACGACGATCCGCCGCGCCCACGATGCGGGTCGCGGGGTGGCGGTGCACTGCGTCAGTCGCGAGGCGTTCGCGATCCTGCTCGCCGTCCTCACCGAGGTGGGCACCGTCCCCGGCGACCGCATCGAACACGGCGCCCTCATCCCGGCCGAGTCGATCGACGACCTGAGGCGCCTGGGCCTGCAGGTCGTCACCCAGCCAGGCTTCCTCACCGACCGCGGCGACGCCTATCTCCGCGACGTGCCCGCCGTCGACCTGCCCGACCTCTACCGTTGCAGGAGTCTCCTCGACGGCGACGTGCCGGTCGCGCTGTCCAGCGACGCCCCTTACGGCCCCGCCGACCCGTGGGCGGTGATCTCCGCCGCGGTCTCCCGCACGTGCCCGACCGGTGAGGTCGTCGGAGTGGACGAACGCATCCCTGCCGCGACCGCGCTCGACCGGTATCTGGCCCCGCTCGACGATCCCGGTGGTGCTGCCCGTCGCGTGCGGGTCGGCGCGCCGGCCGATCTCGTCCTGCTCGACCGCCCCCTGGCCGAGGCCCTCGCAGCACCGACCGCAGATGCGGTCCGCGCGACCGTCATCGCCGGTCGCGTCGTCCACCACGCCTGATCCGCTACAACTTCGGCCATCCTGACAACCAACGACATTGCCGTAGCAGATGACCAGGACGGTAGCGGATACGGCCATCAGGGCACGGTCCACGTGTTGTCGCCCCGCAACAACTGCTGCAGGTCGGCGGTACCGGCCTCCTGCGCGGTCCGCACCCTGGCGCGCTCGGCGTCGTCGTAGGTCGTCCGCGCGACCTGCCGCACGATCCCCGTGACGACGTAACGCAGGTCCTGGTCCGACAGCCGCGACAGTGCGTACGCGTACTCGGGGTCGTCGGTGTGCGCGTCGTGCACGACGATGTCGGCGGCATCCACCTCGGAACGTTGCACCACCCGCAGGCCGAAACCCTTTCTGACGACGCACAGCTCGTCGTCGACCCCGAAGACGATCGGTTCGCCGTGCCGCAGCGGGATCAGATGCGACGGCGCTTCGTCCTTGCGCAGCACGTCGAACGAGCCGTCGTTGAAGATCGGGCAGTCCTGCAGGATCTCGACGAACGCCGCACCGCGATGGTGCGCTGCCGCGCGCAGGACCTCCGTCAGCCCGGCGCGGTCGGAGTCGAGAGCACGTGCGACGAAGGACGCTTCGGCGCCGAGCGCGAGTGAGAGGGTGTTGAACGGCGCGTCGACCGACCCGCCGGGTGAGGACTTGGTGACCTTGCCGACCTCCGAGGTGGGCGAGTACTGCCCCTTGGTGAGGCCGTAGATGCGGTTGTTGAACAACAGGATCCGCATGTTCACGTTACGGCGCAGGGCGTGGACGAGATGGTTGCCGCCGATCGACAGGGCGTCGCCGTCGCCGGTGACGACCCACACCGACAGATCGGGGCGCGTCACCGCGAGACCGGTCGCGAGAGTCGGGGCGCGTCCGTGGATCGAGTGCACACCGTAGGTGTCGAGATAGTAGGGGAACCGCGACGAACAGCCGATGCCGGAGACGAACACGAGATTCTCGCGCCGGACACCCAATTCGGGCAGCAGGCTGCGGACCGTGGCGAGGATGACGTAGTCGCCGCAGCCCGGACACCACCGCACCTCCTGGTCGGAGGTGAAGTCCTTCGCCTTCTGCGGGTCCTCCGTGCGGGGCACACCGTCGAGTGCGTCGGTGTGCGGGCGGAGTCCGAGATCGTGGCCGAGGAGTCCGGTCATGCTCGTGCCCTCTCTGCTGTGGGATCGAGTTTCGTCGAGGAGGCGACCGCGGCCGGCGTCCGGAATCGTTCGGTGTCGGCGAGTGTTCCGGCGAACTCGGCCTCGATGGCGTCGTGGAGTTCGTCGGCACGGAACGCCATGCCCGCCACCTTCGTCACCGGCTGGATATCGGCGTCGAACCGCGACCGCAGCAGGAACGACAGCTGGCCGAGGTTCATCTCGGGGACCAGCACGCGCCGGTAGCGGCCGAGCACGTCGCCGAGATTCTTCGGCATCGGCGCCAGGTGCCGGAGGTGCGCGCGGGCGACGACATGCCCCGATCGCCGGGCGCGGCGCACGGCTTCGCCGATCGGCCCGTACGACGAACCCCAGCCGAGCACCAGTACCTCGGCGTCGCCGGTGGGGTCGTCGACGTCGAGATCCGGGACGTCGATGCCGGCCACCCGCGCGACCCGCAGTCGGGTCATCAACTCGTGGTTGGTGTGGTGGTACGAGATGTCGCCGGTGCCGTCGGCCTTCTCGAGTCCACCGATCCGGTGCTCACGACCTGCGGTTCCGGGTATCGCCCAGTCGCGGGCGAGGGTGTCGGCATGGCGAGCGTAGGGCTGGTAGCCGGGGTCGTCGTCGCCCGGCGCCCCGGCGAAGCGCGGATCGATGCGCGGCAGGTCGTCGATGTCGGGGATCCGCCACGGTTCGGATCCGTTGGCGATCGCGCCGTCGGACAACAGCATGACCGGGGTGCGGTAGGTGATCGCGATGCGCGCGGCCTCGAGTGCCGCGTCGAAGCAGTCGGCGGGCGACTGCGGAGCGACGATCGCGACGGGTGATTCGCCGTTGCGGCCGAACATCGCCTGCATCAGGTCGGCCTGTTCGGTCTTCGTCGGCAAGCCTGTGGACGGTCCGCCGCGCTGGACGTCGACGACGATCAGCGGCAGCTCGGTCATCACCGCCAGACCGATGGCCTCGGATTGCAGGGCGATCCCCGGGCCCGACGTGCTGGTGACGCCGAGCGCACCGCCATAGGATGCGCCGATCGCAGCGCCGATACCCGCGATCTCGTCCTCGGCCTGGAAGGTGTGCACGCCGAAGCGTTCGAGCCTGCTCAGTTCGTGGAGGATGTCGGAGGCCGGAGTGATCGGGTAGGTGCCGAGGAAGACGTCCATCCCCACCGCGCGACCCGCCGCGACGAGTCCGTAGGCGAGGGCGGTGTTGCCGGTGATCTGCCGGTACATCCCGGGTGGCAGCGACGCGCGGGCCACCTCGTAGGTCGTGGCGAACGTCTCGGTGGTCTCCCCGTAGTTCCAGCCGGCGCGCAGAGCGAGGACGTTCGCGTGCGCGATGTCGGGCTTCGACGCGAACTTGCGCCCGAGGAACGTCTCGACCGGCGCGATCGGCCGCCCGTACATCCACGACAGGAGACCGAGCGCGAACATGTTCTTCGAGCGCTGCGCGTCCTTCTTGCCGACGCCGGCGGGCTCGACGGCTCCGGCGGTGAGCGTGCTCATCGGCAGGGCGTGGACGGTCAGGTGCTCCACGGCGTCGGTGCCGAGCGGATCGGCGTCGTAACCCGCCTTGCTCAGGTTCCGTTTGGTGAACTCGTCGCTGTTGACGATGACGGTGCCGCCTCGGGGCAGGTCTCCGACGTTGGCCTTGAAGGCCGCCGGGTTCATCGCGACCAGCACGTCGGGCCGGTCGCCGGCGGTGAGGATGTCGTGGTCGGCGATCTGGATCTGGAAGCTCGAGACCCCGGGAAGAGTTCCCTGAGGTGCGCGGATCTCGGCGGGGAAGTTGGGTTGTGTGGCCAGGTCGTTGCCGAAGGCGGCCGCCTCGGCGGTGAACCTGTCACCGGCGAGTTGCATGCCGTCGCCGGAGTCGCCGGCGATGCGGATGACGACCTGTTCGAGTTTCGCGCTCGACGCCATGCGCTCCATCGTGGCCCTCACGCGCGCATGTGCAACCGTTTCTCCCGAAAATTTCTGCTCATCCGCTACAAGATCGGCTTTCCGCTACGGCAATTGCCAGCAATCACCGCAGCGGAAAGCCATTTCTGTAGCGAACGCGTCAGGACCTGACGGTGTCGCCGATGTCAGGACCTGACGGTGTCGCCGATGTCAGGACCTGACGGTGTCGCCGATGTCAGGACCTGACGGTGTCCCCGACGAAGCTCAGCGCCTGGGGCCACGACACGGCGTAGGCGTCGGCGTTGACGGGGTTGCCGTGCCGGCCGCGGGAGGAGAAGCCGTGTTCGGCACCCGGGTAGACGTGGGTGATGGTCGCGCCGGTCTCGCGCTGTTGCAGCGTCGCCTGCAGGTCCGCGAAGGTCTCGGCGCTCATGATCGTGTCGGCGCCGGCGTGCAGCACCATGACGGGTGCCGCGACGCGACCTGCCTGCTCGACGGCGTCGATCGTGTGGTTCGGGGCGGGCGGCACCGCGATCGACGGGTGGTAGGCCACGACGTTCGCGACCCGCGTGTCGCGGGCGCCGAGGATCAGGGCGAGACGTCCGCCGAGGCACCATCCGATCACGCCGACCTTCTCCAGGCGTAGTTCACCGAACGCGTGGTCGAGCAAGATCGCCATTTCCGCGAGGCACTTCTCGTCGTCGAGACCGTGCATCAACTCCATGAGCTCCTCGCGCGAGGTGTCGTCGGCGCTCGGTCCGTGCCAGGGGTCCCAGACGAGCGCGGTCACACCGGTTCCGGCGATGTCGTGCGCGTACTCGCGGACCTGGGCGTCGATGCCGGTGATCATGGGCAGCAACAGCATTCCTCCGGTGGCACCGCCGAGCGGCCTGGCCAGATAGGCGCGCAGACCTGCGATGTGAACGAATTCTGCCTCGATGTCGGTCATCGACCGTCCTTCCACTTGCGTCGTTTGTTCGTCATGATCTTCGTACGAAGTCGTTCAGCGGGCAGCGCATCCACGCGTCGCTGCAGCTCAGGGACCGCCCGTCCCACCCACCGAAAAAATGAGAACATCATTTCCGTTTTACGGTATCGTTCCTCTCGTGCACCGGCGGACGCTCGGAGCACAGCAGACGGCTCGCTCGAAAGGGATACAGGCAGATGGCTCGCACCGTATTGGTCAGTGGTGGCACCGGCGGCCTCGGCAGCGCCGTGACGAAACATCTCCTCGACACCGGATGGCGGGTCGTGGTGCCGTGGCTGGTCCGTGACGAGCTCGAGCGCGTGGGCACGCATCCGAACCTCCAGCTCGTCCAGGCCGACCTGTCCGACGAGCAGCAACTCGAGGACGCCCTGAACCTGGCGTGCGACGACCCCGACGCTCCCCTCTTCGGCGTCGTCAACCTCGTCGGCGGTTTCACCTCGGGACCGCGGGTGCACGAGACCCCGATCGAGGTGCTCGACTCCCAGCTCGACCTCAACCTGCGCACCGCCTATTCCGTCAGCCAGGCGGCGCTGCCCCACCTGATCCGCCGCGGCGGTGGATCGATCGTCTGCATCTCCACCGCCGCGACGCTCAACCCCTTCCCGGGCGGCGCCTCCTACATCGCCTCCAAGGCGGCGGTGTCGGCGCTGGTCGAGACGATGGCGCTCGAGTACCGCGACGATCACATCCGCGTCAACGCGCTGCTGCCGGTCGTCATCGACACCCCGGCCAACCGCGCCGCGATGCCCGACGCCGACACGAGCCGCTGGTCGAAGCCGGCCGACATCGCGAAGGTCATCGAGTTCCTGATCTCCGATGCGGGCGCCTCCATCACCGGTGGTCTGATCCCCGTCACCAACGTCGGCTGACAGCGTCAGGCCGACTGGAGGCGACCGAGTTTCATCGAGCGTTCGAACGCCCGCCGTTCGGCGTAGTTCATGCCGCCCCACACGCCGTGCGTCTCTCCGGTGCGCACGGCGTGCGCTCGGCACGCGTCGATCACCGGGCAGGAGCGGCAGACCTCCTTCGCCTGCCGCTCGGCCCGGAGCACCGCACCGCGGCCGTCCTCGGGCTGAGGGAAGAACATCGACGTGTCCACCCCGCGGCACCGCGCCGCGACCACCCAATCACGGTCGCCGGATCCGTACATCGCCGCCTCCTTGCCCATCGGGCCATCGCGGACCCGCACTCGTCGAACGAGTATTTGTACGGCCATTTTTCGGTACCCGGCGGTGATCGTCAATCGCTGAGCAGCACGAATCCATCAGAATCGACGATGCCAGTCGCTTCGGATACCTATAAGCACCGGACGCTATGGCCGCACATTTGACGAGCGGACGGGACAGGGCGGATCAGCCGACGATGCCGGCCTTCTTCAGACCAGCGATCTGCTCGTCGGTGAGCCCGAGATCGGCGAGCACCGTGTCGGTGTGCTGACCGAGACCCGGAACCGCACCCATGGGCAGTTCGACGTCGCGGAAGTTCATCGGCGGCAGGATGCCACGCACCGGGCCCGCCTCGGTCTGCACCTCACGCCAGCGGTCGCGCGTCGCGAGCTGGGGGTGTTCGATGAGCCCGCGTAGATCCCGCAGCTGCGCAGCCGGCACACCGGCATCGGCGAGCTTCTCGTCGAGCTCTGCGCTCGTGAACTGCTTGGTGGCCTGCCCGACCAGCGCATCGACCTCCTCGCGGCGACGCACCCGCTCGAGATTGGTGGCGTAGCGCGGATCGTCGCCCAGTTCGGGCATGCCGAGCACATCGGTGAGCGTGCGCCAGCCCCGGTCGTTCTGCACGCCGATGAGGATCTCGCCGTCCGAGGTGGGGTACTTGTCGTACGGCGCGATCGACGTGTGCGACAGACCCATCCGCGGCACCTGGCGTCCCTGGTACATCTGCAGGTACATCGGGTAGCCGAGCCATTCGGCGGTCGCATCGAACATCGACACGTCGATCGTCGCGCCGACGCCGGTGCGGTGCCGGCGCAGCAGCGCCGCCTGGATCGAGGTGAGCGCGTACATACCCGCGGCGATGTCCGAGGTGGGGATGCCCGTCTTCACTGCCGTCTCGGGCGTGCCGGTGATCGAGCACAGGCCCGTCTCGGACTGCACGAGCATGTCGTAGGCCTTGCGGTCGCGCATCGGTCCGTCGGTGCCGTATCCCGACATGTTGACCACTACCAGTTCCGGGTGGTCGGCACGCAGGTCGTCGGCACCGAGTCCGAGACGCTCCACCGCGCCGGGTGCGAGATTCTGCAGGAAGACGTCGGCGCCGCTGATCAGCTTCTTCACCGCGTCGATGCCCTCGGGCGACTTGAGGTCCACGGCGAAGGACTCCTTGCCGCGGTTGAGCCACACGAAGTGGGCGGCCAGTCCCTGCACGGCGCTGTCGTAGGCGCGGGCGAAGTCGCCGTCGCCGACGCGTTCGACCTTGACGACCCGGGCGCCGAGATCCGCGAGATGGCGCGTCGCGAGGGGCGCGGCGACCGCCTGCTCGAGGCTCACCACGGTGATGCCCTCCAGCGGCAGGCCTGCAGAAACCTCGACCTCGCTCCGATTGGTTCCGTCGCTCGTCACCCTGTGTGTCCTTTCGCGTCCGCGGTTCCCGTCCGGCGTCGGTGTATGTCTACCAGGCCGAACACCGACTCCCCGGTAATACCTCTGGGGTATCGATCTGCGTTCCATTGGGTATTGGACTGGAAAGCCGAGCCCTGCCACTCTCTGATGAGACGCAGACCACATTCCACCCGCCTCGTCGGGGGCGTAAGAGACGGAGGGCGCATGAGTTCGTCCACACCCACCGATCAGGAGATCGCGAAGAAGGCCCGCAAGGCCGGCATCGCCTCCTTCATCGGCACCACCATCGAGTGGTACGACTTCTACATCTACGGCACGGCCGCCGCGCTGGTGTTCGGCCAGATCTTCTTCTCGGACGAACTCTCGAGTGGCGTCGCGACCCTCCTCGCGTTCGTCACCCTCTGGGCCGGCTTCCTCGCCCGCCCGCTCGGCGGCGTCATCTTCGGCCATCTCGGCGACCGCATCGGACGCAAGAACACCCTCGTCATCACGCTCGTCATGATGGGCATCGCGACGGTGGGTATCGGCCTGCTCCCGACCTACGCACAGATCGGGATGTGGGCGCCGGTCCTGCTGGTCTTCCTGCGCATCGTGCAGGGCGTCGCGGTCGGCGGCGAATGGGGCGGTGCCGTCCTCATCGCCAGCGAGAACGCCCCGAAGGGCAAGGGAATCCTGTATTCGGCGTTCGCGCAGCAGGGTTCGCCCGCCGGCAACCTGCTGTCGACGATGGCGTTCTTCTTCCTCGCCGCGCTGCCCACCCCGCAGTTCATGATGTGGGGCTGGCGTATCCCGTTCCTGCTCTCGGGCGTGCTGGTCGTCATCGGCATGGTGATCCGCCTCAAGCTCGAGGAATCGGACGCGATGAAAGCCGTTCTGGCACGCAAGAAGACCGTCAAGCTCCCGATCAAGGAAGTGCTGCGCAAGCACTGGGTCCTGGTCCTGCTCGGCGCCGGCGCACTGCCCCTCGCCCAGGTGACCTACTTCAAGAACACCTTCGCGCTGTCGTGGGCGACGAGCGAACTCGGTTACGAGCGCGGCACCTTCCTCGCGATCATCGCCATCGCCCTCGTCGTGCAGTTCATCGTGCAGCCATTCGGTGCCGTGCTGGTGTCGAAGATCGACATGCGCAAGGCCATGCTCCTGATGATCGTCCCGGAGCTGTTCCTCATGCCGGCGATGTTCTTCGCGATCCGCACCGAGACCTTCGCGATCGCTGTGATCGGTATGTGCCTCGCGACGATTCCGCACTCGATGTTCTACGGCGCGATCGCCGGCATCCTGGCCCGCGCCTTCCCGGCGAACATCCGCTACTCGGGCCTGTCGCTCGCCTACCAGCTGTGCTCGCTGATCGTCGGCGGTGGCACCCCGGTGCTCGCCCAGTACCTGCTCAACACGTCCGGCGACGTCACCGGCGTGGCCATCGCGGCGGCCTGCTACGCAGCGGTCTCCCTCGTGTGCACCCTGGCACTGCTCAAGCGCACCGGATACGACCCGAAGGCACCCTCGGTCGCCGAGAAGTCCGACGCCGACGAACTCGCCCTCGAGCAGTCGGAGGCGGCCGAGCGCGACCGCCGCACGCCGGGCACCGAGGACACCCCTCGCTCCGACGACACCCCACGAGATCGCGTCCATGCCTAGGACGGATCCTTCGCACTCCGGGCCGGCCGGCGCAGTCGCCGGCCGGCCCCGGTCACTCCGGAGTCGGCAGCGCTTCCTCGGAGAGGCGGAGAACCTCTCGCAGCGCGGCACTGTCGTCGTCCTCCCGCCACACGAGCCGCACGTCGAGCGGCTCGGGATGATCGGCGAGAGGGACGAACACGACTTCGGGGTTGATGACGTTCGCCGCGACCGACGAGACCGTCATCGAACATCCCACCCCGGCCGAGACCAGGGCGATCAGCGACAGCGAATCCGGGGCGCTCTGAACGATTCTGGGTGTGAAGCCGACGTCGTGGGCGAGACGGAGCAACAGCTCGCGCAACATCGATCCGGGTTCGGCGGGCAGCATCACCCACGCCTCGTGCGCGAGGTCCTCGAGCCGGACCTCCTCACGGTCGGCGAGCGGGTGTTCCTTGGGCAGCGCCACGACGAGGTTCTCGCGGGCCACGACGCGCGACGCGATCCCCGGTGGGAAGAACAACAGGCGCACGATGCCGATGTCGAGCTTGCCCGCGGCCAGTTTGTTGAGCGCCTCGCTCGCGTACGCCGAACTGTCGAGCACGAATTCGATACCGGGATGGGTGCGCCGCACGAGCTTCGCCCACCGACCCACGAGATAGTGCGAGGACGAACCGGCGAAACCGATACGGACCCTGCCGGTCTGACCCGACCCCGCGGCGGTCACCGCCATCTCGGCCAGCCGGCAGGCGTCGAGGATGTTCCGGGCCGGCTCCACGAGCGCGCGACCGCTCTCCGTCAACCGCACGCTGCGGGTGTTGCGTTCGAAGAGTTCGGCACCGAGTTCCTTCTCGAGCCTGCGGATCGTGCGGCTGAGCGGCGGCTGGGCCATGTGCAGCCGTTGCGCCGCCCGACCGAAATGCAGTTCCTCCGCCACCGCCAGGAACGCCTTCACCTGCTGGATCTCCACCCGTCGATTATTGCGCCTGCGGGCGCCTGATATCCGACACCGAATTACCGACCACACGGAGGACGACCGGTATGCCGGACAAACTCATGACCATGCGCGAGGCGATCGCCACCTATGTCGAGGACGGCATGACCGTTGCCCTCGAGGGTTTCTCGCACCTCATCCCGTTCGCCGCGGCGCACGAGATCATCCGGCAGGGCAGGCGCGACCTGACGTTGTGCCGCATGACCCCCGACATCATCTCCGATCAGCTCATCGCCGCCGACTGCGTCTCGAAGCTCGTCGCCTCGTTCTTCGCCAGCGGCTCGGCCGGTTCGCTCTACGAGATCCGCCGGCGCATCGAGGACCACGACCCTGTCTCACTCGAGGTCGAGGAGTACAGCCACTACGGCATGGTCTGCCGCTACCAGGCCGGCGCGGCCGGGCTGCCCTTCTTCCCGCTGCGCTCGTATGCCGGCAGCGACCTGCCGAAGATCAACCCGAACATCCGGCTCGTCGAGGACCCCTTCGGCGGTGGCAGCGTCTACGTCGTGCCTCCACTGAACCCGGACGTGACGATCATCCACGCCCAGCGCGCCGACCGCTCCGGCAACGTCCAGATCTGGGGCATCGCCGGTGTGCAGCAGGAAGCGGTCTACGCCGCGAAGAAGGCCATCGTGGTGGTCGAGGAGATCGTCGACGACGACGTCATCCGCTCCGATCCCAGCCGCACCCTCGTCCCCTCGCACGCGGTGGACGCGGTGGTGCTGAGCCCGCGCGGAGCGCACCCCTCCTACGCGCAGGGCTACTACGACCGCGACTGCGCTTTCTACCGCCGCTGGACCGCGATCAGCAAGGACCCCCAGCAGCTGCGCACCTGGTTGAAGGAATGGGTCCTCACCACCGCCGATCACGCCGAATACCTCGAGAAACTGGGCGAGGAGTACTGGGCCGACCTCGAGGTCGCGCCGCGCCCCTCCGGGACCGTCGACTACGGGAGCCGTAAGTGACCGCCACCGAAACCTTCTCCACCACCGAACTGATCGTCTCCGTCGCTGCGCGGGCCCTGGCCGGCAAGGCCCGGGTCTTCGCCGGGGTGGGTCTGCCCACCCTCGCCGTCGACCTCGCCGCCCGCACCTCCAACCCCGACGTCGAGCTGATCTACGAGTCCGGGGTCTGCGGTGCGCACCCCGAGGCGATGGCCGAGGGCATCGCCGACTCCGTCGTGGTCTCCGGCGCCGAATCCGTGGTGTCCATGGCGTCGCTGTTCGGGTACGTGCTGCAAGGCGGCAACGTCGACGTCGGCTTCCTCGGTGCGGCGCAGATCGACCGCTACGGCAGCCTCAACACCAGCATCATCGGTGACTGGGACAAGCCCACCGTGCGTCTGCCGGGCGGCGGCGGAGCCGTCGAGATCATGCCCAACGCCGGCGAGGTGTTCGTGATCATGCGACGCCACGATCCGAGCGCCTTCCCCGCCGAACTGGACTTCTGCACCACCCCGAGCCCGGTGCGCGCCCGCGAGGCCGGCGTCGGCATCATGCCCCGCGGCCGCGGCGTGACGAAGGTGTTCACCAGCTTGGGCGTGCTGTCGCGGCAGGATCCCTTCGACGAACTCGAACTGACCAGCATCCACCGCGGTGTCACCGTCGACCAGGTCCGCGCCGCGACCGGCTGGGATCTGAAGATCTCCGACGAACTGACGCTGACCGAGGATCCCACAGCCGAGGAGATCGACCTGCTGCGCAACGAGATCGACAAGGTCCGCCTGTATCTGCGGTGATCCCGTCGACGTGACCGACGTGGCGGCTGGCAGGATGTCCGCAGCGGACGATGCCCCGGATCCTGCGAGCCTGCGCGCGTCCGCGTGATGCCCGGCGGACGGACCGTCGCGTGATGCGGGAAGGCGGCACGTCATGCACGCGAGCGCGATCCACGACCTCGTGGACGGCACGGTCGTCGCGGCCGTGATGCCGTCGACCGTGGCGGACTCCGGCTCGGATCGGGGCGTCCCCGTCCTGATGCCCTTGACCGACCTCGCGCGTGGGTCGGTGGCCGGTCGCGCTGCCGTCGCACTGGTCGACGAGCACGAGGTGTTCGCCGATCCCGCGACGGTCCTGCGCGGGATCGCGGCCGTGCGCGAGCGCGGATTCGCCGTGGCGGTACGCATCGCGGAATCGGCGTCGCGCGCCACGGTGGTCCTGGCCCTGGTGGAACCGGAGGTGGTCGTCGTACCGGCCGAGGCACTCGTCGCATCCGATGTGCGGGCCGCCACGACCCTGCTGTCGTTGCGGGCCCACTGCGAGCGCACGAACTCCGTCGTTCTCGCCGAGGGCGTCGACTCCGACCTGCATCGCGAGGCGGTCCTCGCCCACGGCATCGGCTTCGGTTGCGGTGCAGCACTACACACTGTGGAGGGCAAGTCCGATCCTTCCTCGCCGCGCGGTGGGTTGTTCCGTGAACCCACCTGGAGCGCACCGCTCGACGATGCGACCGCCACGCCCTTCCGTATCCTGTCTGCCGGGCGGGAACGCGTGCGGAGCGGCAAGGGTCTGCTCGTGTCCATGAGCGCCGACCTCGAGGCGCGAGCCGGGGAGGCCGGCCCCGACACGGTCGCCCTCGGCACCTTCCAGCACCACGACCACTTCACGGGAGCCGCACGCAGGCGATGGATGTCGATGGCCGACACCCTCGCGCACGTCGCGGTCTTCGCGGTCGGCTTCGGCACGAGCGCCTCGGGCCCGGACCTCGTCCCGATCGAGCCGCACGATCCCCTCGTCGACGAGTGGAACGTCATCCTCCTGGGAGAGTCGTTCGCGTGCGCACTCTCGGCCCTCGACCTGCACCGTCGCACGGCCGGCGGCGAGCGGGAGTTCGAGTACGTCGTCTCCTACGACCGGGAGGCCGTCGCCCGCGCGGCGCGCGCGACCCTGTCCCGCCCACGACCGGTACCCGTGGAGATCCCACCGTCGTCCTGAGCCGCTCTCCCGCGGGTCACCCCTCGAAGCGCGCCAGGATGCTGTGGGCGCACCGGATCACGGTGCCGCGGTCGTAGGACAGCACGTAGTGGAACTCTCGGTCGAGATCCGCTGCGTCGGTGTGCATGTCGAGCGCGGCGAGCACGCACGCGAAGTGCGGGCCGAGGACGACGACGTTCCATTCGTCGACCATCGGATCGTTCGGGTCCAACGGCGCGTGGTGTACCGCGGAGTCGACGTAGGGATCGATTCCGACGCCGTAGACCCCGGTGTAGGCGACTTGTTCGGCGAGCTGCGCCCATCGTGCCCGGGAGGTCGGGGTGAAGTGCTCGGCGCGCTGGAATGTGCCGAGCACGATCGTCTCCGGTCCGGCTCCCACCGCGTTGGTCTCGAGCAGCTTGCTCATCGACACCAGAAGTCGCTTGAAACTACGTGTGCGCCTGCGCCCTTCGGATGCCAGAGCGAAGGGGGTGAGTTCGGGGTCGTCCGGAGCGGCCGGTCGCGGACGCAGCGACATCGGTTCGACATCCGAATCCGCTTGCGCGGGATCCCCGGTCGATCCGACTGCCGGATACAGCGCGCCCATTCCGTATTCGGCGGCCAATCCCAGAGCGCGGCGGCGATGCAGTTCCGAATCGACACCCTGCGCGATGACGACCGCGCTGCTGGATTCGGTGTACGCGGCGACGGCGTGTGCGATCCTCGCCGTCGAGGCGTCGGCCGCACGCGCGATCAGGGCCGGCGACGTGATGATCACATCCGGTTCGACGAGCGGCAGCAGCGCGAGGGCCTGGACACGCGCTCCCACACCGTCCACCGCGACGAGCATGCCGGCGGTGCGCGCCGCCGCGATGGTGCGCAGCGTCCTGGCAGGGGCGGCGATCAGCGCCTGTTCGGTGATGAGCACGACCGTCGTCGGGCTCCGGCGGTCATCGAGCGCGCCGAGTTCGTCGAGGGAATCGAGATCGAGGGTGACCAGATGCGGCACGGCCGACTCGACGTGCCGGCCGGCCCTGCGCCATTTGATGCGGTCCAGCTGCGACTTCTGGTGCATGGCCCGGGCGGCCTCGCTCAGCGCGGTGGCGTCGTGCAACGATGATCCTCCCGGACCACGCAGTTGCAGTTCGACGGCGGACAGCGCACCGCTGCCGAGCCGGTGGATGGGGGCGAGCTCCGTCTCCACGGTGAGGCCGCCGAACGCGGCCTCCGCGTCGGCGGCAGCGTCGGCAGGAACAGCGCTCATGAATCCAGCATCCCATCTCCGGGCACCGATCGTCCGCTCGGGCCGACGGAGTCGAGACATAGGACATTTTCGCAGTTCAGACGGATGCGTTATCGAACCGTGATTTTGCGTTACCGTTCCGTTACCGGACGGGTCGTCGGGAAGCGACCTCCGTCGGACAGGCTCTGTGCAAGCCCGAGGCGAGTTCTCACCGCGACCCCGACGTTCTCACCGGGACCCACAGCAGGCCGACCGCCTGCGCATGATCCAGCCCGCACCGGACGGCACGAATCCACGCCGACAGGAGACCGCAATGAGCACACGTACGAGCACCACCCGCAGGATCATCACCGACACCGGGGCACTCTCACGAGCCGGTGCGGCGACCGTCGCCCGAGCGCCGCGCTACCGCCTCGACGTCCACTCGCCGTCCCGTCGCTGCAGTGTCCTGCGGGCGAAGGGCGATCTCGACATGACCGCCCGAGCGGAGTTCGCCTCCACTCTCGGCGACCTCGCACACTCGGGCGACCACGTCGTCGTCGACCTGTCCGAGGTGACCTTCATGTACTCCGAGGTCGCCTCGGCACTCGCCGACGCCGATCACATCCGGCCCGGCCGTTTCCACGTCGTCGCACCCACACGTCAGGTGCGCATGCTGCTCGAGATCCTCGCTCCCGACCTCGACGTCACCGAGGACGACCTCGTGGGGAGCGTGTCCGCCGCCTGATACGGCGACGAACGCCCTCAGCGGGTGGGGCCGCCCGTGATCAACCCCCACACGTCCCCGGCCTCGCCGGCCGCGGCGAGCAGTTCGGAATCCCACGACGCGACCGTGCCGAATTCGCTGCGCCACGACAGGATCCGGTTGGCGTGCCGATGCAGCTCGTGTTCCATCGTGAAGCCGATCGCACCGAGCGCCTGATGCGCGTTGCGGGCGACGACCGAGGCCGCATGTCCGGCGCACGACGCGGCCGCTGCGATCGCGAAGCGGGTCGACGCGTCACCGAAACCTCCGGCGAGAACGGCATCGACTGCGCCATCCGCGGCGGCGTGCACGAGCGAGGCCTCGGTGGCGATGTCGGCGACGAGCGCCTGCACCGCCTGGAACTTGCCCAGCGGACGACCGAACTGCACGCGCGCGGTGGTGTGTTCGACGACGAGCTCGAGGATCCGATCCATCGCACCCGCGGTGGCCAGTGCGCGGACGAGCGCGCCCCGGTAGCGGAACTCGTCGGCGGTGCCCGCCGGAACGTCGCGTCCCGACAGTGCCGACAGGTCGACGCGCACGTGATCGCGAGGCTCCGCGGCCAGATTCACGGCCTCGACGATCTCGACGTCGTCGCGTGCGACATCGGCGATCTGCCATCCCTGCGGCGACTGCCACAGCACGACGATCGAATCCGCGAACCGGCCCCACGGCACGTGGCGCGCGCGGCCGTCGGCGTCGAGCACCGCAGCGGTGCGCACGGCCGGCGCCGCATCGAGGCCCGCCTGTTCGAGGAGCCAGCCCGCGAGCAGATCGTTCTCGGCGACCGGCACGGCAGCAGCGGCGCTGCCGGCGGCTTCGAGCAGCAGTGCGGCCTCCAGCCATCCCGCGCCGCTTCCGCCGCTCTCCTCCGAACCGGTGAGCCGATCGAGGCCGAGCTCGGTGAGGGTGCTCCACAGGGCACGATCGAGTTCGACGACCTCACCGATGCGGTGATCGTCACCCGAGGTGAACACCTCGGACAGCATCTGTGCGAAGTCGCGCAGTTCCGTCGACTGCAGTGCGTCCTGCCCGCTCATCTCATCCCCAATCCTCGTGCGATGACCCCGCGGAGGATCTCGCTCGTGCCGCCGCGCAGTGTGAAGCCCGGTCGTTGCATGACGCCTGCCCGGACGAGCTCGGCCAGATGTGTGTCGGCCGCGGTGTATCCCGCGATCTCGTCGGCGAGGTCCGCCAGGTCGCCCTCGGTCTTCGTGCCGAGTACCTTCACGACAGACGCCGCGAGTTCGGCGTTCTCGCCGCGTTCGAGGGACTCGGAGACCGCGGTGGACATGCGGTGCAGGCCCGCCATGCGCCCGATGGTCGCTCCGATGCGGGTGTCCGCTTCGACGCTGCCGTCGGCCACACCGTGTACGAGGGATTCGAGCACCCCGAAGGTCGACAGGAAACGCTCGGGACCGCTGCGCTCGTAGCCGAGCTCACTCGTCACCTGTTCCCAACCGGCACCGATCTGCCCGAGCACCAGGTCGTCCGGGACGAAGACGTCGTCGAGCAGCACCTCGTTGAAGTGGTGGTCGCCGGACATCGACAGGATCGGGCGGATGGTCACGCCCGGGGAGTCGAGCAGCACGATGAACTGGCTCAGCCCGTCGTGGCGGTGCGCCGGATCGAGCGGTGCGGAGCGCGCGAGGCCGAAGAAGGCGTCGGCGTGGTGCGCCCCGGACGTCCACAGCTTGGTGCCGGAGATCCGCCACCCGCCGTCCACCTTCGTGGCCTTCGTCTTGACGCTCGCGAGGTCGGATCCGGAGTCGGGCTCGGACATGCCGATGGCCCAGCAGATCTCACCGGCCGCGATGCCCGGCAGGAACCGCTTCTTCTGTTGCTCGGTGCCGTACTTCAGCAGCGACGGTGCGGCCTGGCGGTCGGCGACCCATTGGGCGGCGACCGGAGCACCCACCGCGAGCAGCTCCTCGGTGACGACGAAGCGTTCCATGAAGGTGCGTCCGTGTCCGCCGTACTCGACAGGGATCGTCATGCCGACCCAGCCGCGAGCGGCGAGCGCGCGCGTGAACTCGGGGTTCCATCGCGTCAGCCAGGTGTCGATGCCCGGGGTGAACACGCCCGCGTCGATCTGTTCCTTCAGGAACGCCCGTACCTCGGCACGGAGTTCCGTCAGTGCCGGGTCGGGGGTGCCCGCCCTCGGCACGAGTCGTGCACTCATCGTGAATCTCCTTCTCCACCGGTGATGGTGGGACACAGCAGCGCCAGCGACAGGTCCGCGTAGCGTTCGGCGATCTCGTCCGGGCCGTCCGGGCCCGCAGGGTCGTACCAGTTGGCGATCGCCGAGACCATCGCCAGGATCGACCGGCGGCAGTCGTCGGGGTACTTCGTGGTGAAGACGCCCTGTGCGACACCGCGATCGATGATGTCGCGGATCCGTCGCCGACCGGCGCGCCGGCGTTCCTCGTACAGTCGCGCACCCTCGGGTTCGAGGTTGCGCACCTCCGTCGCGATCATGCGACCCTGCTCGGGGAACTGGGTGCGGAAGATGACGTTCCCCTTGACGAACGCGCGGATCTGCTCGACCGGATCGTCGCCGACGCGGGCGAGTTCGGCGTCGCAGACCGCGTCGTAGGTGTCGACGCCGTCGAGCAGGATCGCCAGCAGCAGATCCTGTTTGTTCTTGTAGTGGTAGTACAGGGCGGACAAGCTCACGCCTGCCTCCTGCGCGATCGTCCGGATCGACGACGAGCCGTATCCGTTGCGCACGAACTCCTTCCGGCCCGCTTCGATGAAGACGCGCTGTTTCGGCGACAGCACTCTCACGACAATGCTCCCGTGTCGGCGTACTGCGCGATCAGCTCGCCGAGCCTGCCCTTGACCATCTTGCCCGTCGGCGTGCGCGGCAGTTCGTCGACGAACCGCACGTGCCGGGGGCACTTGAAACGCGAGAGGCGTTCCCGGCAGAACCCGATGATCTCGTCCTCGAGCTCGTCTGATCCCGCTGACTCGGGGACGAGCTGCACGAATGCTTCGACACGTTCACCGCGGTCCGCGTCCGGCACACCGACCACCGCGACATCCGCGATCGACGGGTGCAGCGCGAGCACGTTCTCGATCTCCTGCGGGTAGATGTTCACCCCACCCGAGATGATCGTGAACTTGTCCCTTCCGGTGAGGAACAGATAGTCATCTTCGTCGAGATATCCGATGTCGCCGGTCGTGTACCAGTTGCCCTCGAAGGGGTGCCTGGTGGACGCCGTCTTCTCCGGATCCTTGTGGTACTCGAACGAGAAGTCGTCCCGCTCGAAGTAGACGGTGCCGATCTCCCCGGTGGGCAGCCGGTTGCCGTTCTCGTCGCAGATCCGCGCCAGGCCGAGTGTGCCCGGGCCGCCGGTCTTCCCGACCGTTCCGGGCTTGTCGAGCCACTCCTGCGGGGTGACGAGGGTGTTGCCGATCGCCTCGGTCGCGGAGTAGTACTCGTAGACGATCTCGCCCCACCACCGCATGAGTTCCTGCTTGACCTCGACCGGGCACGGCGCCGCCGAGTGCAGCGCGCACCGCATCGACGACAGGTCGTAGCGCTCGCGGACCTCGCGGGGAAGTTTCAGCAGGCGCACGAAATGCGTGGGCACCCACTGGCTGTGGGTCACGCGATAGCGCTCGATGCACGCGAGACTGAGCTCGGGATCGAACCGGTCCATGAGCACGACCGTGCCGCCAAGTGCCTGCGTCGACACGCTGTACCGCAACGGCGCCGAATGGTAGATCGGTGCCGGCGACAGGTAGACGGTGCTCTCGTCGAAGCCGAAGCGGCGCACCTGTTTCAGCAGCGGCGAACCCGGCTCGTCCCCCACCTGCGCACCGGTGAGCGCGGGCTTGATCCCCTTGGGGCGGCCCGTCGTACCCGAGGAGTACAGCATGTCGCTGCCGCGAGGCTGGTCCGCCATGGGGGTGACGGGAAGACCGGCCACCTCCTCTTCGTACACGAGATGTCCGGGCACCCGACCTCCGAAGGCGACGCGGTGCGTCACCTTCGGGGTGAGCGGCACGATCGCCTCGGCGAGTTCGGTGAGAGGCGCCGAGACGACGAGCACCTTCGCGTCGCAGTCGTCGACGATGTACGCGGCCTCGGCGGGTGCGAGGTGCCTGTTCACCAGCGTGATGTAGACACCGGAACGCAGTGCACCCCAGTACAGTTCGAACACCGTCAGGTCGTTGACGGTGATCACCGCGATGTGGTCGCCCCTGCCGACGTCGTGCGCGCGCAGCCAGTGCGCGAACCGGACGGACGCGTCCTCGAGTTCCCGATAGGTGAGCGTCCGTCCGGTCGCGGCCTCGTGCACGGCGGGCCGGTCCGGGGCGACCGCGGCGTAACGGCCCGGGTACATCCCTACAGCCCCAGATCCTTGGAGATGATCGTCTTCATGACCTCGCTGGTGCCACCGTAGATCCGGGTCACGCGGGTGTCGGCGTACAGCCGGGCGATGGGGTACTCGGTGATGTAGCCGTAGCCGCCGTGCAGCTGCAGGCACTTGTCGATGACGCGGCCGGAGACCTCGGTGCAGAACAGCTTCGCGCGGGCCGCATCGGCGACCGTGAGTTCCTTGCGGTCGAGCAGTTCGAGGCAGTGGTCGACGTAGACACGCGCGGCCTGGGTCTCGGCCGAGCACTCGGCGAGCACGAACTTGGTGTTCTGGAACGAGGCGACAGGCTTGCCGAACACCTTGCGTTCCTTGGTGTATGCGATCGCGTGCGCGATGGCGGCCTCGGCGAAGCCGACCTGGTTCAGGGCGATGCTCAGACGCTCCTGCGGCAGGTTGTGGGTGAGGTACCCGAAGCCCGCGCCTTCCTCGCCGAGGAGGTTCTCGACCGGCACCTTGACGTCGGTGTACGACAGTTCGGCGGTGTCCTGCTGGTGCAGGCCGATCTTGTCGAGCTTGCGGCCCACCGCGAAGCCCTCGCTGTCGGTGGGCACCGCGATGATCGACAGGCCGCCGCGGCGGTTCTCGGGATCGAACGGGCTGGTGCGGCAGACCGTGAGGATGAGGTCGGCGGTGACGCCGCCGGTGATGAAGGTCTTCGCGCCGTTGATGATGTAGTGCGTGCCGTCCTCGGACAGCTTCGCCGAGGTCGCGATGTTGGCGAGGTCGGAGCCGGTGCCGGGCTCGGTCATCGCTATCGCGGTCATGATCGAGCCGTCGGCGAAGCCGGGCAGCCAGCGCTGCTTCTGCTCCTCGGTCGCGTATTCGAGCAGGTAAGGCAGGATCAGGCAGGCGTGCACGGTGTAGGAGCCGAACGAGACTCCCGCGCGCGCAACCTCTTCGAAGACGATCGTGTTGAACTTGAAGCTGGACTCGCCGCCTCCGCCGAACTCCTCGGGGACCTGGATTCCCAGGATGCCGAGTTCGCCCAGCCGACGGAAGAACTCGCGGGGCGGGCGACCCATCTCGTCCCATTCCTCGCGATGCGGCGCGACCTCACGTTCGATGAAGTCGCGCACCATCTTCCGGAACTGCTCGTGTTCTTCGGTGAAGATCGTCCGCTGCATGGCTTGTCCTCTGGGGTGTGGGGGAAGGAGAGGGGAAGGTCAGTTGCCGGTGAAGTTGCCGGTGCGTCGTTCGAGGAACGCCGAGAGGGCTTCGCGGTGGTCCTCGGTGTGGTGCGAGAGCGCCTGGAGGGAGGCCGACAGTTCGAGGAGCGTGTCGAGATCGACGCGCTGACCCTCGCGCAGCAGCTTCTTCGTCATGCGCAGGGCGTTCGGGGGGTTGACGGCGACGCGGGCGGCGAGCGCGTTCGCGGCGTCGAGGAGCTGCTCGGGTTCGACGACCTGCGAGACCATGCCCCAGTCGAGGGCGGTCGCGGCGTCGACGCGGTCTCCGGTGAAGGCCATCTCGGCAGCGCGCGCCGCACCGACCGCGCGCGGCAGCAGCCAGGCGCCGCCGTCACCGGGGATGATGCCGAGCTTGACGAAGCTCTCCGCGAAGAACGCCTTCGACGAGGCGATCCGCATGTCGCACATCATCGCGAGGTCGCAGCCGGCGCCCACGGCGGGTCCGTTGACCGCGGCGATGATCGGGACCTCGCAGTGGTAGATGGCCCGGGGCAGGCGCTGGATGCCGCGGCGGTAACCCTCGCGCAGGGCGTGGGGTGCGCCGCCGAACATGCCGCGACGCTCGTCCATGTCCTTGACGTTGCCGCCGGCGGAGAAGGCCGATCCGGCACCGGTGAGGATGACGACGCGGGTGTCGATGTCGCGGTTGGCCTCCTCGACGAGCTCGACGAGACGGTCGACGACGTCGTCACCCGAGATCGGGTTGCGCGCCTCCGGAAGGTTGATCGTCCAGGTCACGACGTTTCCGTCGCGCGTGCTCAGTACGACGTCCTGCGAAGTTGCCATTGCGGTCGCGGTCCTTCCGGTAGCCAGTGTGTGGCTCGCACCATAATTAGGTCGAACGATCGTTCAAATTACGGGGCGCGTCGGATTCTGTAAAGACCCAACGGGCTCGTGCCTCAGTCGGGGAGGCTCACGTTCGATTCGGCGATTCTTATGGCTACCTCGTCCGGGAAGATGTTCCGGAAGACGAAGGGATCACGGCCGAGCACCCAGCCCGGCGCCAGCGCGGTCGCATAGCGCTCGAAATATCCGAGCTGCTTCCCGAACAACACGAGCTCCTCGGGAGTCGACGTGTTCCACTTGCGTCCGAGCGAGACGAGCGCACCGATCAGCTCGCTGAGCCGCAACTCCCCCACGTCCTGACCGAGCAGCGGACCGAAGATCTCCGCCACCTGCCGGCCGACCGCCGCGTCGTCGACGTCGAGGTCGGCGGCGACACCGAGCGCCCGCACACTCTGCGCGACCGCGGTGAAGTCCCCGTCGAGCAGCGCGGCGCGGAACAACGCCCGCAGCAGTGCGCGCCACTTCTCGGGCAGTTCGCCGACGATGCCGAAGTCGAGCAGCGCGACACGTCCGTCGTCGAGCAGCCAGAGATTGCCCGCGTGCACGTCGCCGTGGAACGGGCCGTGACAGAGCACCGCCTCCATCCACACCTTCACTCCGCGGCGTACGAGCAGGGAGGTGTCGAGCTCGTCCTGTCCCGGCACCACCCGGTCGACGGGCTTGCCCTGCAGGCGCTCCATGCAGATCACCCGCGGACCGCACCACTGCCAGTACACCTCGGGCACCGTGACGTAGGTGTTGTCGCCGAAGGCGGAGATGTTGCGGCGGAAGCGATCCTGACGCTCCGCTTCGACCGCCGCGTTGAGTTCGGTCATCGTCGCGTTGTAGAGATCGCGGATGATCCCCGGCGTGTTCGCGATGCGGAAGAACTCGAAGAGCTGCAGCAGCTTCGCGCCCATGTAGGCGGCGCGCAGATCGACGAGCATGCGATGCGCGATCCCGGGTCGCTGTACCTTCACCACGGCCCGGCGGCCGTCGCGCAGCACGCACCCGTGCACCTGGGCCACGGACGCCGCGGCGAGCGGCACATCGTCGAACGACTCGAACATCTCGTCGATGCGGTGTCCGAGATCCTCCTCGATCACCGCGCGGGCCTGCTCGGAGGGGAAGGTCGGCACGTCGTCGAGCATGCGCAGGCACGCGTCGGCGAGCGCCGCGGGGAACAGTCCGGGCGACGAGGCGATGAGCTGGCCCAGCTTCACGAAGGTCGGCCCGAGATGCTCGAAGGCGTCGACGGTGCCGTGCGCGGCCGCTTCGACGACGCTGTGCTGCCGGGGCCGGACGGTCCACCGCAGCACCGCCCACACCACGAAGGCGATCAGGACGGCGGCGACGACCACTGCCCGTCCGAGCTCGGCCGGACCGAACCGGTCGAGCGGAGGCCGCTCGACGTCCAGGGCACCGGGTGGAAGACCTTCGGCGAAGGGGCCGACGGGCCCGTTGCGCTCGGGCCTGCTGTGCCCCTGCGCTCCGGATACGCCTTCGCGCAGCGTGTACTCGTGCACGACCTGTCCCCACTCCGTCCACCACGCGCTCACCTCGGCGCGACTTCGTGCACGGTACCTGCATCCGGCGCCCCGATCGAGACCCGGCGATCATCTGTCTTCTGTCGGTGCCCCCGACTACTCTCTGACGGGTACCGGATTCGGGTCCGACCAGCCGGGGGTATCGCGCTCATGACCGAACAACTGCTCGAAGAATCTGCCGGTTCGACATCGACGTCGACCGATTTCATGGAACTCGCCGAGCCGTTCCGTCGCGAACTGCTCGCCCACTGTTATCGCATGAGCGGGTCGCTGCACGATGCGGAAGACCTGGTCCAGGAGACCTATCTGCGCGCCTGGCGCGGTTACGAGAACTTCGGCGGCCGCTCCTCACTGCGCACGTGGTTGCACCGTATCGCCACCAACGTGTGCCTGACGGCGCTCGAAGGTCGCAGTCGCCGGCCGTTGCCCACCGGGCTCGGCGCGCCCAGTTCCGATCCCACCGACGACCTGGTCACCCGCCCCGAGGTGCCGTGGCTCGAGCCGTTCCCCGTCGGGTACGCCACCGACGACCCGTCGGATCCCGCCACCATCGCCGCCTCCCGCGATTCCGTCCGCCTCGCGTTCGTCGCCGCTCTGCAACACCTGTCCGCCCGCCAGCGCGCGGTCCTGCTGCTCCGCGAGGTCCTGCAGTGGCGCGCCACCGAGGTCGCAGCCGCGCTCGACACGTCGACGGCGGCGGTCAACAGCCTTCTGCAGCGGGCACGTGCGCAACTGAAGGACGCCCAGGTCCGCGACGACGACCTCGCCGAACCCGACAGCGCCGAGACCAAGGCGTTGCTGCAGCGCTGGGTCGACGGCTTCGAGAAGTACGACATCGATTCGCTCGTCGAGATGCTCACCCAGGACGCCGTCTGGGAGATGCCGCCCTTCGAGGGCTGGTACCAGGGCCCCGAGGCGATCGTCACCCTCATCAAGCAGAAGTGCCCCGCGAAGGGCCCCGGCGACCAGGTGCTGCTTCCCACCGTGGCCAACGGCCAGCCGGCCTTCGGGCTGTACATGCGAGGGGAGGACGGCCGCCACCACCCTTTCCAACTGCAGGTGCTCGACATCGTCGACGGTAGGGTCACGCACGCCACCGTCTTCTTCTCCGACGACACCGCCGGGTTGTTCGCCAGGTTCGGGCTGCCGGAGGACCCGGCAGCCCGCTGACGTCGAAGGTCACGCCTCGGCAGGCGCAGCTTCCGTGGCGTCGGCCTGCTGAGCGGCGGCCATGTCCATCCACATGACCTCCCAGACGTGGTTGTCGAGGTCGCGGAACGCCCGCTGGTACGCGTAGTCGCCCATGTCCTCCTTCGCCTTCTCGGCCCCGGCGGTCACCCATTCGGTGCCGCCGGCCGCGATCGCGCCGTCGACGAGCGTGTCGACACCTTCGCGACTGTCGGCCGAGACGCACATCAGCACCTCGCGGGCCTTCGTGGTGTCGCAGATGTCGTCGTTGGTGAACATCCGGAACATCTGCTTCTCGAGCAGCATCACGTAGGTCTGGTCGTTGATCTTCAGGCAGGCGGCGTTCTCGTCGCAGAACGACTCGTCGAACGTGAATCCGAGCTTGTCGAAGAATGCGCGGGTGGCGGTGATGTTCTCGACGGCGAGATTGACGAACAGCATGCGCGACATGGTTTCTCCTGTGTTCGGTTCGTCCTGCGGGGACGCGGTGTGGGTGTCACGGATACAGACCGGCCACCCCGCGAGAACTCATCGCACACCCGGAAGTTTCTCGGAGCCACGTGATTGTCACTGCTTGCCGAGCACCCAGACCGGGCCCGTGATCAGCCAGATCACCGTGATCGTGGCGAGGGTGGGGAAGATTCCGTACAGCGCCGAGGCCTGTTCGCCGTTCGCGACGGTCGACCCGAGCCCGAGCACGGCGGCCGCGCTGATCCCGGCTGCGAGCAGCCATCGCCCGAAGTCCGCACATTCCTTGCGGAAGGCCTCCGGGCCTTCCTTCGGAGCGCGTTCCGGTTTCGCACCACCCGCGAAGTGGTAGGCGAACCGCCGGTCGGCCCACCGGACGACGCTCGGGCCGAAGGCGACACTCACACCGAGATAGATGCCGGCCACACGGTGGACCCAGCCGACCTCCGCGCCGTTGTGCAGATCCACGGCGACGGCCGCGAGCAGGACGACGTCGATCAGCGGGATCAGGGCGAGCAGCACCGCACCCGTCCTGCCGAGCCGGAGCAGATACCGGAACACGAGTCCGGCCGCGAGCACGACCCAGAACGCGATCTCGCATCCGACGATGAAGGCGGCGATGTGGCTGAACATGACCTCAGAATCGCGCGCATATCCCCACGCGCGCGTCGCCCGATGGGCGGCAGATGCCTCATCACTTCGGGTGACGCCGACCCTGATCCTCCCCCGGTTGTGGTCGAATCGTTGCTGTGGACAACCGTGAATCCGAGATTCGAGTGGGATTCGTGAACCCGCGGTACAACTCCCTGCTCGTCGCCCTCGCGTACTTCGCGGGTGGCGCACTGTTGTACGCCCTGGATCTCGGTGTGCTCGTCGAGGACCGGCCGCCGCAGCCGCTGTGGGTGTGGCTCGTTCTGCTCGCGTGCGTGTGTGCACCGATGACGATGCGCCGCACGCGACCGCTTCTCGCACTCCTGCTGGGTACGGTTCCGGTACTGGTCGACCTCGTCGTCGGTCCTTCGCTGCCGGTCTGGATCGCATACGGCGACCTGTTGTATGCCGCAGCGCTCTTCGGCTCGGCGCGGACCAGTCGCTTCCTCGAACGCGCCCCGGTGGTCCCGATCGTCGTCGGCGCCGTCGCGCTCGGTGTGTACTTCGGAGAACTGCGCATCGCCGTGTGGGCCGTGTCGATCGCCGCGCTCGTGATCGTCGTCCCGATCTGGTGGGCCCGATCCGTCCGCACACATAGGGACGCCGCCGAGATCGAACGGGCACGCGCCGAGGCCCTCTCGCGGGTCGCGGAACTGGACCGTCGCGCCGCCATCACCACCGAGCGGCAGCGTCTGGCCCGCGACCTGCACGACGTGGTGGCCGGGCACCTGTCGTCGATCGCGATCCAGAGCGAGGCCGCGCTCCGCCTCCGCGATTCCGATCCCGACAGAGCGCTGACCGTGCTCGAGTCCGTGCGCTCCGGCAGCGTGGCCGCCCTGCAGGAGATGCAGTCGATGGTGCGCCTGTTGCGCAGCGACGACACCGACGACGAGATCACCACGGCGGGTCGTCTCGCCGACCTCGAACCGCTCACCGCCTCCGCACGTGCCGCCGGCACCTCCGTCCGGATCGACGGTCGTCCACCCGCAGACCTCGACGCGGAGGTCGATCTCACGGCCTACCGCATCGTCCAGGAGACCCTGACGAACGCGGTCAAGCATGCACCCGGACGGCCGGTGACCCTTCGTTTCGACGACACCGACGGCCGTCTCGGGATCGAGGTGGTGAACCCGATCGGCGACTCGGATCCCGCAGACCCGTCACCGGCCCGCGGCGCCGGGCACGGCCTGCGCAACATCGCCGAACGCGCCGCCGCGGTGGGTGGGCACGCCCGCTCGGGTCGCGACGGGAACGAATGGAGGACATACGTGCAACTGCCGCTCGCGAGGAGGAGCACGACGTGACGATCAGGGTGTTGCTCGCCGACGATCACAGCGCCATCCGCGCGGGCCTGCGGCTCCTGCTCGATACGAGCGAGGACATCGAGGTGGTGGGCGAAGCCGCCGACGGCGCCGTCGCGGTGTCGCAGACGCGCGCGCTCGCCCCGGATGTCGTCCTCATGGACATCCGCATGCCGCATGTCGACGGGATCGCCGCGACCCGCACCATCACCGAGGAGACGAGCGCCCGGGTGCTGGTGCTGACGAGTTTCGAGATCGACGAGTACGTCTTCGAAAGTCTTCGTGCCGGGGCGGCCGGATATCTCCTCAAGACCGCCTCGGCGGATGCCATGCTCGACGCGATCCGGGCGGTGCACTCCGGGGAGTCCGTGCTCTCACCGCAGGTCACCCGAACCGTCATCGACGCGTTCGTCTCGAAATCCGCTCGGCGGGAAGGTGTTCCGGACGGGCCGGATTTCGACGCCCTCACCGCACGCGAACAGGAGGTCTTCGCGTGTCTGGGCGAGGGACTGTCCAACCGCCAGATCGCCACCCGTCTCGGCATCGGTGAGAACACGGCGAAGACGCACGTCGCCCGGGTGCTCCACAAACTCGGACTGCAATCGCGGATCCAGGCGGCCATCCTCGCCCGGGACATGCCCGATCATCGGCTCTAGGATCAGGGATGCACCAGGATTCGACAACCGACTCCGAAAGCGCGGGAAAAGCAATGACCGGCAACTCCGATCACGACGACCTGCTGCTCAGCGACGCCGAACGCATGCACGCGTTGAACGCACTCGGCGAACACTACGCCGCGGGCCGGCTCGACAGCGCCGAGTTCTACGAACGATCCGGGGAGATATCCTCGGCGCGAACGTTTTCGGCGTTGCTCCCGTCGTTCCGAGGGCTGCCCGGCGGTGTGCCCCTCGAACAGGTCGACGGTCACATCCGGATGATTCACGACTCCTCCGCGCCGGCGGTCCGACACGACAGTTCCCCTGCGGCGGCGTCCCAGTCTCCGGAGGACGAACTGGCCTCGCTCCGCGAACGCGGCAGCATGGTGGAGACGCTGGACTGGATCATCATCGGCGTCACGCTCGTGACCTTCCTCGTCCTGCAGATCGCTCTCGACTGGAGTTACGCGTGGATCGTGTGGCCGTCGCTGATCGTCACGCTCAGCGTTCCGCGGTTGATCCTGAAGTACAGCGACGACGACGAGAAGGTCTACGAGGAGCTCAAGAAGTCGGAGGCCGCCGAGCGGAAGAAGCGGCTCGAGGAGGCGTCGAAGAGGATCCGGGAACTCGAGGGTCGTCGCGGTCCGGAGACGCCACGGAGCTGAAGCGACCGACGGTCACGGAGCTGAAGCGACCGACGGTCACGGAGCTGAAGCGACCGACGGTCACGGAGCTGAAGCGACCGACGGTCACGGAGCTGAAGCGACCGACGGTCACGGAGCTGAGCCGAGGGGCGACCGCGAATCGGGGCGAACCGCTCCCCGACTGCTCCTCGCTGCACTGTTCCTGGTAGAAGCAAGGAATGGCAATCGAGACCGCACAGTTCACCGTCGACCGTCCGGGTCGTTTCATGGGCGTCGGCATCGAGGTCGCCGACGACGCGTCGGTCTCGGTCACCCAGTCCGTCGGATCGCACCTGTTCGACCACCGCGGGCAGACCACGCTCGCCTCCATCGGCGTCTTCACCGACGTTGCCGCGGGCGCACCCGCCGGCATCGCGCGGTTCGCGGAGACCGGTGAGCGACCGCAGAGCGTGTTGTCGCACGTGACGGCGACGCTCGCCCACCCCTTCCCCATCTCGGGGACCCTCGTCGGTCACGGCAGCAGCCTGTTCTTCGACGAGTCCACCGCCGTGTCGGGCACCGACGTGCGCGACGAGCAGGGTGCTCTCGTCGCGCACCTGGTCGGCCGATCCATCGTCGTCGGGCGTACGCCGATGGATCTCGGCACGGAAGAACCGGAGACCGCACCTGAGCGGGACGATCCGGAACCGTGGTCGGATGCGGCGATCCTGGCCGAACTGCCCGGCCTCGACATCGTCACGGGCATCTCCACCGGAACTCTTCCGCGGGGACCGCTCGCCGGTCTGCTCGGACTCGAGGTGACGGCCGCCGAGCGCGGCGTCGTGCAGGCCCGTCTGTCGCCGCGCGAGTGGATGGCCAACGTGATCGGTTCGGTGCAGGGCGGTGTGCTCGTGTCGATGGCGGAGGCCGTCACCGGCCTGGCCGCGCAGACGCTGACCGGCATCGATCAGGACTATCGCGTGTTGGAGATCGGCCTCGACTATCTCCGCTCGCCTGCCGTCCCCGGGCCGGTCATCGAACTGCGGTCCGCATCGGTGCGGGCCGGACGGCGACTCGCGTCCTTCGAGACGACGCTGTGCGCCGCCGACGGCACCGTCTACGTGCGCGCGCACGCCAACGTCCAGCTGTTCCCCCGCGCGTAACGGATTCGCAGGAATCTCCCAGCTTTCTCGCACCGTGCCTCGAGCGTCCGGACGCACGATGGTCGGAACGAGGACGCACGGAGGAGAGATCATGAACGAGGACGTCGAGGCGAGCCGCAGACGTGTCAGCCGCCGACGGGCGTTGGCGCTCGGCGGGACGATCGGCCTGGGTGGGCTGATCGCGGCGGCGTGCGGCACGAACGAATCGACCACCGCGACGACCGGCACCGCATCGGCGGCGACCACCGCGACACCCACCGCGACCGGCATCGACGCGCAGCTCGTCGCGATGCTCGACGACGCACCGAGCTGCGTGATGAGCGCCGAGGTGACGCAGGGACCGTACTGGTTCGACGTCGACTCCATCCGCCGCGACATCGTCGAGGACCGGCCCGGCCTTCCCCTCACACTGGCGATACGGGTGCAGGATCTCGCGAACTGCGACCTCGGTGGGTCCGCGGCTCCGGTCTCGAACGCCGTCGTCGAGATCTGGCACTGCGACGCCGGGGGCGAGTACTCGGGCTTCGAATCGGGCACGGCCTTCCCGGGTGGCCCGGTTCCGCCGGCCGGTGGGCGCCCACCCGAGGGGATGACACCACCGGAAGGCATGCAGCCGTCCGCCGGGATGGGCCCACCTCCCGGGGCGCCCGGAGCACCGGGCGGTGGCGAGACGTCCGACGGCTCGTACAGCTCGGGGGACGTGGAGGCCACGACCACCGACGACGGCACCTACCTGCGCGGCGCGCAGGTGACGAACGCCGACGGCATCGTCTTCTTCGACACCATCTATCCCGGCTGGTATCGCGGCCGCACCGTGCATATCCACCTGAAGGTGCACATCGACCGGTCGACGGTGCTCACCACGCAGCTGTACTTCGACGACGCGCTCACCGACGAGATCTTCTCGACGGTCGAGCCGTACACCGAGCACAGCGGCCGCGACACTCGCAACGACACCGACTCGATCCACGACCCGACGGGGACGACGGTCACCGCACGTCAGGGCGACCGGGTCCTCGCCGCGGTCAACGCGGGTGTCGACGTCTGATCACCCTGCTCGGCGCGCGGCCGTCACCGCCGCGGCGCCGAGCCTCGGGAACCGGCCGTCGGAGATCGTGGTGAAGGTGTTGCCCATGCGGTTGGTGACGAACGCGACCGACAGTCCGGTCTCCGGGTCGGCGAACGCTCCCGAACCGCCGAAGCCGTAGTGGCCGACCGACCGCAGCGGCTGCTGCCTCAGGGCGACCCATCCGGGGTGGTAACCCAGCCGCCAGTTGGGCCGGATGCCGAGGACGTAGTCGCGTCGCCGGGTCTGCACTTCGAGCAACTGGTCGACGGTGTCCTCCTTCAACAGGCGGGCACCGTCGATCGCTCCGCCGTTCGCGATCGCCGCGTACATGCGGGCCAGGGCCCGAGCGGTGAACACACCGTTCCATCCCGGCATGACGGCGTCGTGCGCGGACGGACTGCGCATCAACTCGTCGAAGCCCTCCGCCATGCCTGCCTCGGCGAGACCCCGCACGCCCGGCGCGCGCGACAGCACCGCCGACGCCGTCGTCCACGGTGCCGGCAGGAAGTTGACCTTGGGGAACACCCGGGCGATGCGGTGCCGCTGGTCCTCGGGCACGTGGTACCAGAACTCGTCCGTGCCGAGCGGCTCGGCGATCTCGGTGCGCACGAGTTCCTGGAAGGGCGCCCCGGTCACGCGTGAGGCGACCTCGGCGACCAGGTTGCCGTAGGTGACGGCGTGATAACCCGGCCCGTGGAAGCGTCGCGGATCGGCTGGGGAGGCGGCGAGCGCGGCGGCCACCGCCTCGGAGTCGAGCAGCCCCTCCCGACCCGGCACGAGACCGCGCGATTTGTGCAGTCCGGCGCGGTGCGACATGAGCTGCCGCAGGGTGATGGTCTCTTTGCCGGCCGCGGCGAACTCCGGCCAGTACTCGGCCACGGCCGCGTCGTAGTCGAGCAGGCCGCGCTCGGCGAGGCGGTGCACCACCGTGCTGGCCACCCCCTTGCCGGTGGAGAACGACAGCACGACGGTGTCGCGGGTCCATCGCTTGTCGCGTGCGGCCCAGCCCGCCCAGATGTCGAGGACGGGTTCGCCGTGCAGGTAGCAGGCGAGAGCACCGCCGCCCTGGCCCGGCTTGTAGAACATCCGGAAGAACAGATCCGCGACAGGCATGAAGCGGGGATCGACCAGCATCTGTGTCGACGGGGTCGCCGCGGGCGGCTCCGTCGTGGAACCTTCGGTCATGAGGGCGATGTTAGGAGTATGTAAACGCTCCCGAGGGTGTTCTCCCACTTCCACGGCGGTCCGGTCCGCGGGTGACTGCACGACCTGCCCATCCGGTGTAAGGATGGGGAGCATGACCCTCGCGCAGAACTCGGAGATTCGCTCCGGCATCGATCTCGGACACGTCGACGAACGGGTCCGCCCCCAGGACGACCTCTTCGAACACGTGAACGGCCGATGGCTCGCCGAACACGAGATCCCCGCCGACCGCGCGCTCGACGGAGCCTTCCGCACGCTCGCCGACAAGGCCGAGGTCGACGTGCGGACCATCATCGAAGAGGCCGCGGCCTCCGGCGCCGAGGCGGGCACCGACGCCCAGAAGATCGGCGAGCTGTACACCTCGTTCATGGACACCGCGACGATCGAGGCCGCCGGTCTCGATCCGATCCGCGAGGAACTCGGGGCGGTCTCGGGAGCTGCCGACCGCGCCGCGCTCGCGGCGGTGCTGGGCCGGTTGCAGCGCGCCGGCGTGACGGGCGCGCTCGCCCACTACGTCGACACCGATTCGAAGAACTCCGAGCGGTATCTCATGCATGTCTCGCAGGGCGGGCTCGGGCTGCCCGACGAGTCGTACTACCGCGAGGACCGCTACGCCGAGATCCGCGGCCAGTACACCGCCCACATCGGGCGGATGTTCGCCCTCGCCGACCTGCCCTACGACGCGGCGAAGGTGGTCGCGCTCGAGACGAAGCTGGCCGCCGGGCACTGGGACGTCGTCAAGCGTCGCGACGCCGACCTGAGTTACAACCTGCTCACCCTCGACTCGCTGCTCACCGATCTTCCGCAGTTCGATTGGACCGGATGGATCACCGCGACCGGGGCGACCACCGAACAGTGGGCGGAGATCGTGGTCCGTCAGCCGAGCTTCCTCGAGACGTTCGCGACGCTGTGGGCCGACGAGGACCTCGACGACTGGAAGGCCTGGGCGGTGTGGCGGGTGCTGCGCGCGCGGGCTCCGTATCTGTCCGAGGCGTTCGTCGACGAGAACTTCGCCTTCTACGGCCGCACGCTCACCGGTACGCAGGAGATCCGCGATCGCTGGAAGCGCGGCGTGTCGCTCGTGCAGGATCTGCTCGGCGAGGCCGTCGGCAAGCTCTACGTCGAACGGCACTTCCCCGCCGAGGCGAAGACGCGTATGCAGGTGCTCGTCGACAATCTCACCGAGGCGTACCGGCAGTCCATCACCGACCTCGAATGGATGAGCCCGGCCACGCGCGAGGCCGCGCTGCGCAAGCTCGAGAAGTTCACGCCCAAGGTCGGCTATCCCGACACCTGGCGCGACTACTCCGCCGTGACGATCACCGCGGACGACGTGGTGGGCAACTACCGCAGCGGGTACGCCGCGGAGTACGACCGCGATCTCGGCAAGCTCGGTGGTCCGGTCGATCGCGGCGAGTGGTTCATGACGCCGCAGACGGTCAACGCCTACTACAACCCGGGGATGAACGAGATCGTCTTCCCCGCCGCGATTCTCCAGCCTCCGTTCTTCGACCTGCATGCCGACGACGCCGCGAACTACGGCGGTATCGGCGCGGTCATCGGGCACGAGATCGGCCACGGTTTCGACGACCAGGGCGCGAAGTACGACGGCGACGGCAATCTGGAGAACTGGTGGACCGATTCGGACCGCGAGGAATTCGGCAAGCGCACCGCCGCACTCATCGCGCAGTACGACGAGTTCGAGCCGAAAGCCCTTCCCGGACAGCGCGTCAACGGCAGCTTCACGATCGGCGAGAACATCGGTGATCTCGGTGGTCTGTCGATCGCGTTGAAGGCCTACGAGATCGCGCTCGACGGCAAGCCCGCGCCCGTCATCGACGGCCTGACCGGGCTGCAGCGCGTGTTCTTCGGGTGGGCGCAGGTGTGGCGTACGAAGGTTCGTGACGAAGAGGCGTCACGACGCCTCGCCGTCGACCCGCACTCGCCGCCGGAGTTCCGCTGCAACGGCGTGATCCGCAACATCGACGCGTTCTACGACGCGTTCGAGGTCAGCGAGGGCGACGGGCTGTATCTCGAACCTTCGGAGCGCGTGCGTATCTGGTAGCTCCACGCACGACCACTGCCCCGACGCGGAATGCGTCGGGGCAGTGGTCGTTTTCAGGTTTCGTTCCCGGGCTGTCGCCTACCGGATCAGCCGAGGTGCGAGCTCGGCACCGGAACGCCGCGCGCGTGGAACCACGGGATGGGGTCGACCTTGGCGCCGCCCGGCTGCCACACCTCGTAGTGCAGGTGCGGTCCGGTGGACTGGCCGCGGTTGCCCATCGTGGCGATCTGCTCGCCGGCGCGGACGTGCTGGCCGACCGAGACGAGGGACTGATCGATGTGGCCGTAGACGCCGGTCGTGCCGTCGTCCTGCGCGATGCGCACCCACAGGCCGAAGCCCGAGGCCGGACCGGATTCGATCACGACGCCGTCGGTGACGGAGACGATGGGCGTGCCGATCGAGTTGGCGACGTCGATACCGTTGTGGTTGGTGCCCCAACGCGGGCCGAAGCCGGACGTCAGCGTTCCTGCAGCGGGGAAGGCGAGTGCGGGGCGACGCGCAGCCTCCTCGCGGGCGGCCTGCTCGGCGGCCTCACGGGCGATCCGCTCGGCCTCGGCACGCTGTGCTGCCTCCTGGGCAGCGATCGCCTCGGCGACACGCTGTGCTTCCCGCTCGGCGGCGCGGTTCAGCTTCTCGGTGTAGTGCGATGCGTCGACACCGGCGACCTTCAGCACCTGCGGTGCGGTCGAGAGGTTCTCCCCGGCGCCCGTCCATGCGGTGGCGGACTCGACGCGGACCCGGTCGCCTGCGGCGTTCGCGACCGTCGTTCCGCCGACGGTGACGGCGCTCGCGAGGACCGCGACTGCCATCCACCTGCCGGCGCGGGTTGCGCGCCGCCGCAGATCGGTGGCTTCTCGGGTGTGGGTGGATTCAGGATTTCGGATCACAGCAGTTTCCTCTGGGACAGGCCCTCGGTAACGAAAGGGTCACGATTCCATCACAGAGTACTTCTACCTTTGACGACCTCAGCGTGTCGCCTTGACTCCAAACCGACCGGTATCGGACAAAAGACGCCCGATTTGCCTTACTCGATTCACATCGACACCATCGACCTCACGCGTTGGACGCAAAACCAGGGTAAACAGTGAGTGACGTCACGCCATCGGATAACGGGGAACTGCTCTCCGATGGGGTAATGAGGCGGTATCGCGGCCCCAGCCGAAGGGGCCCTACCGCACCGCGAAACGCAGACCGAAATTGTCGAACGTCGCGGGCAACGGACGCGCCGGATCCGGCTTCACATCCGACACCACGGTGAACTCGGCGGACCGGAGCAGTGTCGCGAGGAAGGTGCTCGCCGCGAACAGCACGATGCTGCGCCCAGGGCACACCGTCGGTCCGGCGCTGAACGGCACGAGCGCGGGATAGCGCTCGGCGCGACCGTCGAGCCAGATCTCGGGTTCGAAGGTGTCGGCGAACGGCAGGTCGTCGGCGCGGTGGAAGGCCGAGGACAGGATCACGAAGCCCGTACCGGCGGGAATCGTCGAGGTACCACCCGCACCGTCGCTCCACGTGGTCTCCTCCACGGAGTCCCGGAGGATCACCGGAGTGGTGGGCCACAGCCGGGTCGTGTCCAGCACGCAGGCCCGCAGGTACTCGTAGACCTGCGGTGTCCCGGCCTCGGTCCCCGACAGTTCCGACTCGACGCGCAGGCGCTGCTCGGAATGGGTCGACAACACCGCCAGGGTTCGGGCGCCGACCATGCCCGCGGCGTCGAACGCGAACAACCAGTGCGGCATCTGTCCGATCGGGTCGACGGACGCCGGCGCCGCAAGGTCCCGGACCACCCCGGCCAGACTCTCGGCCGGAGCCGCCGTGACATGACGGTGCAGGTTCTGGGTGAAGCGGTCGCGCAGGCGGTGCCGGAGCGGATGCGCGAACGACCAGTTCCCGTTCGAGCGCAGTGTCCACAGCTGGTCGGTGATGCTCTCGTCGTCGCGGGCGGCGTCACCGAACGCGAGTCGCCGGACGAGCCGCCACCAGGTCTTCACGAAAGCGGGAGCGTCGAGTTCACCGCGCGACCTCGCGTGCTCGAGCAGGCCCTGCGCCTCCTGCTCGATCACGGGAACCCACTCGGACGCGAGACGGTGCAGGGCGTGTTCCGGTTCGAGGACCGACTCGTTGAACGCGCGTCGCTGGGCGCGGATGTCCCCTCGGGAGATGAGCACCCCGTTGGGCTGGAACGGACTGAGGGCGGCCACCTTCTCCTTGTTGGCCGCAGTGAACGACGCCGTGTCGGTGCGCAGGATCCGGTCCACGTCCTCGGGCGTCAGGACGATCGCGAGGGCGCGACCGGGGATCGGCACGACGACCGGTCCGTCACCATGACGCTTGCGCAGATCGGCGACCAGGCGGACCACGCCGGCATCGGACTGGTTCTTCTCGAGCAGCTTCATCGCCCAGCGCCGACGAGCGATCGGTCCCACCGCCACGAACGGCACGGCCACCTGTCCGAGGAGTCGAGCGGCGTCGGTGGGCGAAACGGTCGCGGTCGATGCAGGCACAGGTGCTCCCGGCGTCGGGGGGACAGGACCTATGCAGGCTTCCCGCCGAGAGTGCATCCAAACGTCCGTCCGGACCCGCAGGGGGAGATCACCGCAACCCTGGAACGAGCAGGCGTGCACGGTCCGCGGACAGAAGCACGCCTTCGGACGGCATGCAACTGTCTTCAGGGCGCGCAAACGTTCGGCGCTGCAGTGACAACTACCCGTCCTGGTTTCCCTGTGCCCTATTTTCCGCGCGCCTGCTTGCCGCGCGAGAGCACCTTGTCGGCCGCTTCCCAGTGCGCATCGCCGATCCACAACCGCGCGAACGCGTCGACCGCTTCCTCCGGACTCGCGCCGTTCACGACATGCTTGATCGACGCGGAGGACGGATTGGCGAGGGCGCGGCCGAGAGTGCGCCACCCTTCGTCGAAGGTCTCCCGCGGGATCACCTTGTCGACGAGGCCGATGCGTTCGGCCTCCTCGGCTCGCAGGATGTCGCCGGTCCCGGCGAGCATGAGGGCACGCCCGCGTCCGACCAGCGAGGCCAGCCGTTCGGCACCGCCCCACGCGGGCATGATCGCCAGCGACACCTGATTGAAGCCGATCTTGATGTCGTCCGCGGCGATGCGGATATCGGCGGCGACGGCCACCTCGGCACCACCGCCGAGTGCGTGACCGTTGAGCGCGGCGACGACGGGCGCCGGGAAACCTGCGATCCGGTCGCACACGGCGCGCATCTGCCGGGCCATGTCGGCGGCCTGCTCGTGGGTGCGGAGCTTGGCGAGTTCCTTCAGGTCGCCGCCGGAGACGAAGGCGCGGTCGCCACCACCACGGATCACCAGGGCACGCGCCTGCGCCTGCTCGGCCTCGTCGAGCACCTTCTCGAGCTGGTCCATCGTCTCGGGGGCGATGGCGTTGCGCGCGTGCGGGCGATCGATGGTGACGACGGCGAGTCCGTCGTCGAGCTCCAGCTCCACCATGGTCTGCTCTCCGAACTGATATTGGAATTCTACTTTTCGGAGAATACCATCTCCACATCCGGCCAAGGCCGGTCCGAACCGGTCGCGCCGCGACGAACGGCGGCGTGACGCCATCCCGGACACTGGAGCTTTCAGATGCGGCAGATCCCCTCCGAACTGGTCGAACGCTACGAGAGCGAAGGGTGGTGGACTCGCGAGACGATCGGCGACATGCTGGCGCGCGGCCTGAAGGCCGCACCCGACACCGAGTTCCGCATCCACTCGACCATCCGACCGTGGTCGGGCACCGTGAGCGAGGTCGAGCACGTCGCGCGGCGCCTCGCAGCCGGCCTGCACCGCCGTGGGGTCGGCCCCGGCGACGTGGTGGCCTTTCAGCTCCCCAACTGGATGGAGGCCGCGGCCGTCTTCTGGGCCTCGTCCTTCCTGGGCGCGACCGTCGTGCCGATCGTCCACTTCTACGGTCCCAAGGAACTCGGGTACATCCTGCGCGAGTCCGCTCCCAAGGTGTTCGTGTGTGCCGAGAAGTTCGGATACACCGAGTACCGGCCCGAACTGTGCGCCGACATCCCTGTCGTCGGTGTCGTGGGACGCGACTTCGACGACCTGCTCGACGACGAACCCTTCGAGGGCGTACTTCCCGTCGATCCCTCGCAGCCGGCACTGCTGGCGTTCACCTCCGGCACCACGAGCGATCCGAAGGGCGTGATCCACACGCACCGGACGCTCGGCTTCGAGACGAGGCAGCTCTCCGAGCGCTACCCCGACGACCGCGGCTCACAACTCACGGGGGCGCCGGTGGGTCACTTCATCGGCATGGTCAACGCCTTCCTCATCCCGATCCTCGACCACACCCCCATCAACCTGCTCGACGTCTGGGATCCGGCGCGCGCGATCGAACTGATGGAGAGCGACGGACTCGTGATCGGCGGTGGTGCAACCTATTTCATCACCAGCCTGCTCGACCACCCGAACTTCGATCCGGACCGGCACCTGCAGTACATGAAGTACGCCGGCCTGGGTGGGTCGACCGTGCCCGCCGCGGTCACCCGTCGTCTCGACGATCTCGGCATCACGGTGTTCCGCGCCTACGGCAGCACCGAGCACCCGTCGATCACGAGCTCGCTCGTCACCGATCCGGTGGACAAGCGTCTGTTCACCGACGGCAGCGTGTGTCCCGGCGTGGAGGTCCGCATCGGGGAGGACGGAGAGATCCTCAGCCGTGGTCCGGATCTGTGCATGGGCTACACCGACCCCGAACTCACCGCCCGGGCCTTCGACGAGGAGGGCTGGTACCACACCGGGGACGTCGCGGTGGTCGACGAGGACGGCTTCCTCACCATCACCGACCGCAAGGCCGATTTCATCATCCGGGGCGGGGAGAACATCAGCGCCCTCGAGGTCGAGGAGGTCCTGCTGACGCTGCCCGCGGTCGCCGAGGCAGCCGTGGTGTCGGCGCCGGACGAACGTCTCGGTGAACACGCCGCCGCGGTCCTGCGCCTGCGCCCTGGTCACCCGATGCCGACGCTCGACGACGTGCGCGCGCACTTCCTGCAGGCGGGCATCGCCAAGCAGAAGTGGCCCGAGGAGCTGCACCGCGTCGACGACTTCCCACGCACGGCCAGCGGCAAGATCCAGAAGTTCCGCGTGCGTCAGGATATTGCGACCGCCCAACTATGAGAATAGTATTCTCTCAACAGGAGAAGGAGGATTCGATGCCCGCGAAAGAATTGCCGTACCCGTTGTTCGATGCGGACAACCACCTGTACGAGACCGAGGAAGCTCTCACCAAGTTCCTCCCGGACAAGTACAAGGGCGCCATCAAGTACGTGCAGGTCGACGGCCGCACGAAGATCGCGATACGTGGCCAGATCAGTGAGTACATCCCCAACCCGACCTTCGAGGTCGTCGCCCGCCCGGGTGCGATGGAGGACTACTTCAAGAACGGCAATCCCGAAGGCAAGAGCAAGCGGGAGATCTTCGGAAAGCCGATGAAGTCGATCCCGGCCTTCCGCGATCCCGCCGCGCGCCTCGAGCTCATGGACGAGCTCCAGATCGACCGCACCCTGATGTTCCCGACGCTGGCCAGCCTCGTCGAGGAGCGCATGCGCGACAACCCCGAGCTGATCCACGCGGTCGTCCACTCGCTCAACCAGTGGCTGTACGAGACCTGGGGATTCAACTACAAGGACCGCATCTTCACCGTTCCCGTCATCAGCCTCCCCATCGTCGAGAAGGCGATCGAGGAGTTGGAGTGGTGCGTCGAGCGCGGCGCGAAGGCCATCCTCGTGCGCCCGGCACCGGTCCCCGGCTACAAGGGACCGCGCTCGTTCGCGCTCCCCGAGTTCGACCCGTTCTGGAAGCGCGTCGTCGAGCTGGACGTGCTGGTCACCCAGCACTCCTCCGACAGCGGTTACGCCCGCTACAACCAGGAGTGGGACGGCACCGGCGAGGAGATGCTTCCCTTCGTCACCAACGCCTTCCGCATGGTCAGCGAGTGGCGGCCCATCCAGGACGCGGTGGCGTCGTGGGTGTGCCACGGAGCTCTCTTCCGTTTCCCGGAGCTGCGGATCGCGGTGATCGAGAACGGCGCGTCCTGGCTCCCGCACGTCCTCCAGACCCTCGCCGACGTCTACAAGAAGGCACCCGAGGGCTTCGGCATGCAGGACCCGGTCGCCGCCATCAAGAAGAGCATCCACGTCAGCCCCTTCTGGGAAGAGGATTTCAGCAAGCTCACCGCCCTCATCGGCGCCGAGCGCGTGCTGTTCGGTTCCGACTACCCGCACCCCGAGGGCCTGGCCGAGCCGACCACCTACATCGATCACATCCAGCACCTGCCCTTCGAGGACCAGAAGCTGGTCATGGGCGGAAATCTCGCGCGGCTCCTCAAGGTATGAACTGGCGGACCATCCCCGAGATGGTCCTCAGCGCCGGCGACCGCTTCGGTGATGCCGAAGCGGTCGTCGACGGGGACCTCCGGATCTCCTTCACCGATCTCACCGATCGAATTCGCCGCGCCGCCGGGGCATTCGCCGACGCAGGTGTCGGCAAGGGTGATCGGGTGGCGATCTGGGCCCCCAACTCCGCCGCGTGGATCGTCGCGGCCTTCGGCCTGCTCACCGCGGGTGGTGTGCTCGTCCCGGTGAACACCCGCTACCGCGAGGACGAGGCGGGCGACATCATCCGGCGCAGCGGAGCGAAGCTGACCCTCGTGCAGGACGGCTTCCTCGACCAGGAGTACGCGGTGCCGGCCGGTGTCCACCGGATCGACATCGCCTCCGGTTTCCTCGACAGCGGAAGGCCTTTCGTCCGCGAGGTGGCCGGTGAGGACATTGCCGACATCATGTACACCTCGGGCACCACCGGACGCCCCAAGGGCGTGATGATGAACCACCTGCAGACCCTCCGGATGTTCTCCGAGTGGTGCGATCTGGCCGATCTGCGACGCGGCGACCGCTATCTGCTCGTCAACCCGTTCTTCCACATGTTCGGCTACAAGGCCGGTCTCGTCGCGTCGTTCATCCGCGGCGCCACGATGATTCCCGTCCCGGTCTTCGAGACGGACACCGTCCTCGACCTGATCGAGCGAGAACATGTGACCATGCTGCCCGGACCTCCCACGCTCTACCACTCGCTCCTCGCAGCGCAGCAGGACCGGACGCACGACCTGTCGTCGCTGCGCGCGGCCGTGACCGGATCGGCCGACATCCCGGTCGATCTGATCCGGCGGATCCGGAACGAACTGCCCTTCGAGACGATCATGACGGGATACGGTCTGAGCGAGGCCGGCACCGCGACGGCCTCCCGCCGCGGCGATACCTTCGAACAGATCGCCACGACCGTCGGAAAACCCTGTGACGGTGTGGAAGTGAGCATCGCCGACGACAGCGAGGTGCTCATCCGCGGATACAACGTGATGCAGGGTTATCTCGACGATCCGGAGGCCACCGCCGCAGCCGTCGATGCCGAAGGGTGGCTCCACACGGGTGATCTCGGCGAGATCGACGCCGACGGCCACCTCCGGATCATCGGACGCAAGAAGGACATGTTCGTCGTCGGCGGCTTCAACGCCTATCCCGCCGAGATCGAAGGTTTCCTGCTCGAACACCCGGCCGTCGACCAGGTGGCCGTGATCGGGATTCCCGACGACCGGCTCGGCCAGGTGGGCAAGGCGTTCGTCGTCTCGTCCGATCCCGTCCCCGCCGAGGACCTCATCGCCTGGAGCCGCACACGCATGGCGGGATTCAAGGTTCCGCGTGTCGTCGAGTACATCGACGCGCTCCCCCTCAACGCGACCGGCAAGGTCGTCAAAGAACTACTCCATTGACACATCCCCCATCAGACAGGAGTTCCGGCATGTCGGACGAAGCTGCGATGATCGCTTTCGCCGTGAAGTGGCGGCACTGGAACGGTGGGCCCGACGAGGACATCTGGGTCACCTTCGGGATCACCCCCGAGAACTACTTCCACCGCCTCCGCGGCCTGCTGACCAAGCACCGGTGGAACCAGTTGGAACCACACATCCTCGAGCAACTCGTGCGCATCTGCGACGAGCGGCTCGACACCGTCGACCTCGCCGCCGCGGCGGACCGACGTGACCGGGCACGGTACGTCTCGTCGGCGCATCCCCTCAGCAGACTGTCCGCCTGACCACGGCTTCGAGGAACTTCACGGGAATCGGTTTCGTCCTCCTCCGCCTCGGGTATCCGCCGAGGCACCGAGCTCGATCGGAGGGGGCAATCGTGGAGAACGGTTCCGTCGACCCGACACCGGACGCTCACGAAGAGCGGCCGGAGACGGTACGGCGCGCCATCGGCGCGTCGGCCATGGGCAATTTCACCGAGTGGTTCGATTACGGCGTCTACGCCTACACCGCCACCTACATCGCCGATTCGTTCTTTCCCGGCGATCTCGAATCCGCGACACTGCTCACGCTGGGCGTCTTCGCAGTCTCCTTCATCATGCGGCCGCTGGGCGGTTTCGTGTGGGGTCCGCTCGGCGACCGGCTGGGTCGTCGTCAGATCCTGGCGCTCACCATCCTGCTGATGGGTGGTTCGACGGTGCTGCTCGGCGCTGTCCCCTCGTACGAATCGATCGGGTTCTGGGCGCCGCTGCTGCTCGTGCTGTTGCGCATGATCCAGGGCTTCTCCACCGGCGGTGAGTACGGCGGCGCGGCGACCTTCATGGCCGAGTACTCCCCCGACCGCAAGCGTGGTTTCTACGGCAGCTTCCTCGAGTTCGGCACGCTGGGCGGTTTCTCCGTCGGTGCGTTCCTCGTCCTGATGATCGATCTGCTGTCCACCGACGCCTTCATGGCGACCTGGGGCTGGCGACTGCCGTTCTTCGTCGCCGGCCCGCTCGCACTGGTGGGCCTCTACCTCCGTTCGAAACTCGACGAGACACCGGTCTTCAAGGAACTCGAGGAGGCGCACCAGGAGGAGGCCAGCATCGGCGCCGAGTTCAAAGACCTGATCACCCGGTACTGGCGGCCGATCGTCAAGATGATGGGTCTGGTCATCGCGCTGAACGTCTGCAACTACACGTTGCTGAGCTACATGCCGACCTATCTCGAGGATCGGATCGGTCTGACGACCACCTCGGCACTGATCCTGGTCTTGATCGGTCAGCTCGCGATGATGGCGGTCATCCCGTTCTCCGGGGCGTTGTCGGACCGGATCGGGCGCAAGCCCCTCTGGGCGGCGTCGCTGGCAGGTCTGTTCGTTCTCGCCGTGCCGATGTACATGTTGATGTCGGTGGGCTTCGGCTGGGCCATCCTGGGATTCACCGTGCTCGGCCTGCTGTACGTGATGCAGCTGTCGACGATCTCGGCGACCTTCCCCGCGATGTTCCCCACTCAGGTCCGGTTCGCCGGGTTCGCGATCTCGTACAACGTGTCCACCTCGATCTTCGGCGGTACGGCTCCCGCGATCAACGAATGGCTCGTCGAGCGGACCGGCAACGCCCTCATGCCCGCCTTCTACATGATGGGCGCATGCGCAGTCGGCCTCGTCGCCCTCTACTTCGTGGCGGAGACCGCGGGTGCATCGCTGCGTGGACGCGGCATCCCGGGTATCGACAACGAAGCACACCCCACCGCTCTCTCCCATCACTGACGCTCTCCCGCCTCCCGGCCGGGTCCGATCACGGCCGGGAGGCGGCCGGCGCAGCTTCTGTATCGACCCGGTCTGCGGGTCGGACACGTCGGATGGCCAGGGTCACCGCGGCGGCCAGCAGTGCGGACGCCGCCCCGATCAGCATGCCGGTGAGGAGTCCTCCTTCGGACGGGATCGGTGTTCCTCGGAAGGCGACGGTCGTTTGCGCCAGCACGACCCCCGCGACCGCGGCCGACGCCGTGCCTCCGACCGAACGAAGCAGGGTGTTGACACTGTTGGCGGACGAGATCTGCGTCGGCGGAACCGCTCCCATGATCAAGGTGGGGATGGCCCCGTATGCCAGTCCGATTCCGGCCGCGACGCAGCAGGTGAGCGCCATGAGCCCCCACGGCGACCTCATGAGGAGTCCCGTGGAGGCATAGGCCGCGGCGATCATCAGACAGCCCGCGAACAGGGTCGTGCGGGGGCCGCGCAGGGTCGTCAGCCGTGCCCCCAGCGGGGAGATCGCCATCATGAGCAGACCGGCCGGCGCGCACCACAAGCCCATGGCCACCATGGACTGTCCCAGTCCGTATCCCGTCTCCGTGGGCAGCATCAGGATCTGGGGAACCAGCAGCGCCTGGAAGTACATCGAGAAACCGATCAGGGTCGCGACGATGTTGGTGACGAGGACCCGGTTCCCCTTCGAGACCCGAAGATCGACGAGTGGTGCCGAAGCCCTCAGTTCCCACCGGCCCCACACCACGAACGCGACGATCGAGACCGCGAACAGGATCGGGATCGTCGCACCGGTCCAACCCCAGTCGCCGCCTTTGGATATCGCTAGCAACCCGGCGACCAGCGCGACCGAGAGCCCGAGGGTGCCGACGAGGTCGAATCGACCCGCCTCCGCCGGCACCGGGGTGTCCCGCACCAGCCAGGCGATGAGCACCGCGACGAGCACACTGGCGAGACCTGCTCCCCAGAACAGCATCCGCCAGTTCGTGTACTGGACGACGGCTGCTGCGAGCGGCAGGCCGAGTGCTCCCCCGATCCCCAGGGACGAACTCATCAGGGCGATGGCCGAGCCGAGACGCGCCGGTGGCACGAGGGAACGCAACGCACTGATGCCGAGGGGCACGATCCCGAAGCCCGCGCCCTGGAGGGCACGGCCGACGAGCATGGGTGCCAGGGACGACGACAGTGCACACAGGAACGACCCGACGATGAGCGGGATCGTGCACACCAGCAGCATCCGGCGCGCGCCGTACATGTCGCCCAGGCGTCCCGTGACGGGCGTCGCGACGGCACCTGCGAGCAGGGTCACCGTGACCACCCAGGACGCATTGGACGGGCTGGTCCCGAGCAGGGCGGGCAGTTCACCGAGCAGCGGGATGACGAGGGTCGACATCACCGTGGTGACGATGCCGGCGAACACCAGTACCCAGATCGTGCGACCGGCGAAACCTGTCGTCGATGTTCCGTCCACTCCGGCGTCTCCTCGTTCGAACGTTCACGGCGCGCGCGCCGTTGCCCTCTGTATCGGCCTCGGGTTCGGCCCCCGGGGTCGCGCCCCGGGAGCCGAACCGACATCAGTCCTCGATCCAGATCTCCTCGGGGCGAAGCGATCCGAGGGTGTACATCTCGATGCCCTGCACTTCGGGTGAGGCCATCAGCGAGGGCGCCGCGGCGATGTAGAAGATCGCCGGAGTGAGCTCGACGATCCGCTGCTCGGCCTCCGCGTAGACGTCCTTGCGTTCGTCCGTCGACTCCGAGAGACGACCCCGATCGAGTGCCGCGTCGAGTTCGGGATCCGCAACACCGGTGAAGTTGCCCGGCGACCTGCTGTGGAATGCCGTCCACAGTGTGTAGTCGGGATCCTGCACGGCGGCGGAGGACACCATCATGTCGAAGTCGCGGGCGTTCGATCGGGCCGTGGCCTGCGCGTAGTCGAGCACCTCGACCTGCACGTCGACATTGTCGAAGGCGCTCAGCTGTGCCTGGATGGTCTCGCCCGTGGTTCGCGTGTCGGTCGTCGGGTACGACAGGAAGGTGAAGGAGACGGGCTTGCCCTCGGCCGCGAGTTCGTCGAACAACTTCTGGGCCTCCTCGGCGTTCGCCGTCGGCCACTCCACGTCCGTGTAGAGCGGTGAACCCTCGGCGAACAGCGAGGTCGGCACGACACCGTCGCCGTTGTAGACCACGCTGTTGAGACCGTCGAGATCGAGCGCCAGAGCCACCGCACGTCGTGCACGTTCGTCGTCGAAGGGTGCGCGTCGGAGGTTCAGGGCGAGGGTCTGGCCGCCACCGACCTCGGTCACCACGGTCTGCAGTCCGGCGGCGTCCGCCTTGGCGAGATTCGACCAGTTCGCCTCCAACGAGAGGTCCGCGGCCCCGGTCGTGACAGCGTTGATCCGCTGGGGCCCGTCCGAGACACCGCGCACGACCAGCCGGTCGAGATACGGCTTCGGGGCATCCCAGTAGTCCGGGTTCTTCTCGAAGGTCATCTCGGCCTGACGGGTCCAGTTCACCAACGTGAACGGTCCGGCACCTACGGGATTCGCGTCGAACTCGGCCTGTCCCTTCTGCAGTGCGGTGGGAGAGGCGATCCAGTTGAGCGCGTTGGCGATCACGCCCTGCGCGAAGTGCGGATTGGGTTCGGCGAGTGTGATCGTCAGGGTTCCGGGATCGACCACCTCGTAACCGGTGATCTGCGCGGCCTGCCGGATGCCGCTCGAGCCGGTCGCCGGGTCGGCGATGCGCCTCCAGTTGAACTCGACCGCAGCCGCGTCGAAAGGTGTTCCGTCGGTGAAGGTCACGTCCGGTCGCAACGTGAGGGTGAAGGTGCGACCTCCGTCGTCGGTCGTGAACCCCGTGGCGAGTCCGTACTCGACCTCGAGCGTCGTCGGGTCGTTGGTCATCAACGTCCCGTACAACGCGTTGCCCACGATCGGGTGGTGGGCCCAGGTATTGGACAGCCCTCCCGGGTCGAGGGTGCGGGGCTCGCTCAGCTGGAGTGCGACGAGTTCACCGCCCGCGACGGGATCGCCGGCCGCTGTGGTCTCATTCGCGTCTGCGGTGTCGCCACCGCCGCAACCGGACAGCAGGAGAACGCCGGCGCAGGCCGCCGCGAATCCCTTGGCGAGATGTCTCTTTCCGAACATGCGTCACCTTTCGAACACCGAACCCGGATACGGACCGGCCCTGCAGCACACAGGCACTGCAGGGCCGAGAAAGAAGATCAGGAGGAACGTGCGGTCGCGGCGAAGGAGGCCTGGCGGGCGGCGGCTTCCCGGACCGCTTCACTGCGTGTCATGGATGTCATGTCCCGCCACGCCTGTTGCAGTTGTTCCCCGACGAGATGGGTCGGCCCGTCGGCCAGATTGTCGAGCGCCTCGGCGACGACGGATGCGGGCGTCGCGAGGCCGGGAACGTCGGCGTCGAGGCTGTCGATCGCTCCGCGGGCGAAGAGGAGTCGACGCAGGGCCGGGGTGTCGGTGCGGCCCACCACGAGGGACAGGACGTCGACGCCGTGAGGCTTCAGCTCGGACCACAGCCCTTCGGCCATCACCATGTCGAACGCCTTGGAGGCACCGTAGGCCACCATGTTCGCCCCACCGCGCAGACCGGCGGCGGACGACATGAGGATCAGTGCTCCCTTTCCCCGCTCGACCATGCCGTGTGCGAAGTGATGACACACACGCATGTTCGTGATGCAGTTGCGCTGGACGAGTCCGACGGCGGTCTCGACCGGATTGTCCAGGAAGGGCTGGAAATTCGGATCTGCGCCCGCGCAGTACACGACGGTGCCGATCTCGAGATCGGCCGTACCCTCCGCGATGACGTCCATGGCGTCGGGAGCGGACAGGTCGACCGCCAGGATCCTCGTCTCCACGTCGCCGTGCGAACTGATCTCGGTGGCGACCTCCTCGAGCGCCTCGGGGCGGCGGGAGAGCAGGACGACGTTCGACCCGCGCGCCGCGAACGTCCGCGCGAACTCTGCTCCCACCCCCTCCGATGCCCCGAGGATCAGCACCCACGGGCCGTATCGATCGGCGAACTCTGCAGAATCGGTCATGGAATGATCCTTTTGTCGGTCAGGCGTCCGTACCGGCACCGACGGCGGCGGGTTCGGGAAGATCGCGTCCGGTCACGGACGGGAGCGGGAAATGGCAGGCCGCGTACTGGCCCGGACGGACCTCACGCATCTCGGGTTCCTCTTCGGCACAACGGTCCTGGGCCATCGGGCAGCGGGTGCGGAACCGGCAGCCCGTGGGAGGTGCCAGTGGCGACGGCACATCGCCGGCCAGAGGCGGTCCGGCGAAACCCTTCTCCGGGTCGGTCAGCGGCACCGAATCGAGCAGCGCGCGCGTGTAGGGATGCGCGGGGTCGTCGTACATCTCGATGGAGTCACCGAATTCGCAGACCTTGCCCAGGTACATGACCATGACCTTGTCGCTCACCGTGCGCACCACACCGAGATCGTGGGCGATGAACACGACGGTGAGGTCGAACTCCGCCTTGAGTTCCTCGATCAGGTTGAGGATCTGAGCCTGCACCGACACGTCGAGCGCCGAGACCGGTTCGTCGCAGATGAGCAGGCGGGGATTCAGGGCGAGCGCTCGCGCGATGGCGACGCGCTGTGCCTGACCACCCGAGAGCTGACGAGGCAGCATGCCGGCGAAACGTTCGCCGGGCAGGCCGACCTGTTCCAGGACCGACACCGATGTCGTCGCCCGTTCCTTCGCAGGTGTCTTCGCGACCGTCAGGCCCTCGACGACGATGTCGGCGACCGACCGGCGCGGATTGAGCGAGGCGACCGGGTCCTGGAAGATCATCTGCATGTCGCGCCGGAGGGAGCGCATGCGCTTCTCGCTCGCCTCCTCGATCCACTCGTCGCCGAACCGGATACGGCCGGAGGTGATGCGGTCCAGGCGCAGCACCGCACGACCGGTGGTCGACTTTCCGCACCCGGATTCGCCCACGATGCCGAGGGTTTCGCCGGGGAGGATGTCGAAGCTGATCTTCGAGACGGCCTGCACCGTGCCGTTGTCGGTGGGATATTCGACCACCAGGTCCTGCACACTGAGCAGGGCCTCGTCGCCGCGCAGATGAGTGGCGCCACTACCGGCCATGGGATTCACCTCCGGAAACGGCCCCGACCGGAACGGTCACCGGGCTCAGACACGCAACGTGATGATCGACGCCCACCGACTCGAGCGGGGGCGGTGTGGTGTGGCATTCGTCCGACGCGTGGTTGCAGCGCGGCGCGAACCGGCAACCGTCCGGTGGCGACGTCGGGTCGGGCAGCGACCCGCCGATCACCCGCAACGGCGCATGCCGCACGTGGTCGATCGTCGGGGTCGCCCCGAGCAGTGCGTGGGTGTAGCGGTGCATCGGCTGCTCGAACACCTCACGGGTGGAACCGACCTCCGCGAGCCGTCCGGCGTACATCACCGACACCCGGTCGGTGCGACCCGCGACCACCGCGAGGTCGTGACTGATGAGCATCATCGACATGCCCCGGTCGCGTTGGACGCGCCGCAGCAGGTCGAGGATCTGACGCTGGATCGTCACGTCCAGGGCGGTGGTCGGTTCGTCGGCGATGAGCAGATCCGGTTCGCACGCCAGCGCGATCGCGATCATCACGCGCTGGCGCATGCCACCGGACATCTCGTGGGGATAATTGCGGAGGCGCCGTTCCGGGTCGGGGACGCCCACCTCCTCGAGGAGCTTCAGCGCCCGGGTGTGTGCCTCGGACCTGCTGACGCCGAGGTGCTTGCGCATCCCCTCGGTGAGCTGTCGCTCGACCCGGACGACCGGGTTGAGCGACCGGCCCGGATCCTGGAAGACCATCGCGATCTGTTTGCCCCAGATCTCGCGCTTCTCCTTCTTGGTCAGGGCCAACAGGTCGCGGCCCTGGAAGGTCACCGATCCGGATCGTCCCGAGCGGGGCGGCATGAGCCCCATGATGGCCCGGGCCATCACCGACTTTCCGGAGCCCGACTCGCCGACGATACCCAGCGCCTGTCCGGAGTCCAGATCGAGCGACACGTCGTCCACTGCGCGGACGGTGCCTCGCGGCGTGCCGATGTAGGCACGGAGATTTCTCACTTCGAGAATCGGCTGAGTGGTCACGGCGAGCCGGCCCCTTCCGTCTTGTCGGCTGTATCGGCTAGTTGTTGCTGAGCCAGAACTCGGCCGGGATCGGCGATCCGAGGGTGTAGAGCTGCACGCCCTGCAGATCCTTCGAGTAGGCGACCGAGGGGGTGGCCCGGACGTACCACAGACCCACCACCTGATCGGCGAGGCGCTGCTGGACGACGTCGTACGCTTCCTTGCGTTCCTCGACGGTCGCACCGAACCGGCCACGCTCGAGAGCTGCGTCGAGCTCGGGATCGTTGACACCGGTGAAGTTGCCGGTGGACGTGGAGTCGAACGCGATCGACAGCGGGAAGTCGGGGTCCTGCGTGATGGACGACGAGATGACCATGTCGAAGTCACGCGCGCCGTTCCGTGCCGTGAGCGTCGGGAAGTCGAGCACCTCGACCTTCATGTCCACGTTGTCGAAGGCGGCCAGTTGGGCCTGGATCGCCTCACCGAGCGAGCGGCTCTCGGTGGTGGGGTACGACAGGTAGGTGAACGAGACGGGCTTGCCTTCGGCCGCGAGTTCGTCGAACAGCTTCTGTGCTTCCTCGGCATTCGTCTCCGAGAGCTTGATGTCGGAGTAGTACGGCGAGCTCTCCGGGAACAGCGTGTGGGGTACCTCGCCCTCGCCGTTGTAGACCACGGTGTTCAGCGCGTCGAGGTCGACCGCGAGCGACACGGCGCGGCGTGCGCGCTCGTCGTCGAAAGGAGCCCTGCGGAAGTTCATCGCGACGAACTGCCCACCGCCGGTCTCGGTCACCTGGGTGGCCAGGCCGGCGCCCTCGGCACGGTTGAGGCTGGTCCAGCTCGACTCCATGGACAGGTCGGCTGCACCGGTCGATGCGGCGTTGATCCGCTGGTTGTAGTCGGCGACCGTCCGGATGGTGAGGCGGTCGAGGTAGGGCTTCGGTGTGTCCCAGTAGGATTCGTTCTTCTCGAGTTCGACCGCATCCTGCCGGGTCCAGCTGACGAGGGTGAACGGTCCCGCGCCGATCGGGTTCTCGTCGAACGCCTGCTGCCCCTGCTCGAGGGCGGCCGGCGATGCGATCCAGTTCAGCGCACCGGCCACGATGGCCTGGGCGAACTGCGGATTGGGTTCGACCATCGTCACGCGCAGGGTGGCCGGGTCGACGACTTCGGTGGACTCGATCTGGACGGCCTGACGGATCGTCGTCGAGGCGAGCGCGGGATCCTTGAGACGGTCCCAGTTGAACTTCACCGCGGCGGCGTCGAGCGGCGTGCTGTCGCTGAACTTCAGGTCGGGTCGCAGCGTGAGCGTGAAGGTCTTCCCGTTGTCCTCGGTCGAGAAGTCCGTCGCCATGCGGTATTCGACGTCGAAGGTGTCGTTGTTCGTGATCATCAGCTCGCCGTAGAGAGCGTTGCCCAGCACCGGCTGATGAGCCCAGGTATTGGACAGCGCGGCCGGATCGAGCGAACGGGGTTCACCGGCCTGGAGGATGGTGGCGGAACCACCCGCCACGGGATCGCCGACCGCCGCGGTGTCCTGGGCCGAGGCGGTGTCGGAACCGCCCGATCCACAGGCCCCGAGGACCAGTACGGCGGAACAGGCCACGGCGACCGCCGCGAACATTCTTCTACGTCCAATCATGGTCGACCTTTCATCGGAAATTCTGAGCACGAGGGGTTTTCGAATCTCAGTCGTGGAGCGTGCGGTCGTACTTGGTGCGAAGGTGGTCACCGACCTGATTGAGGGCGAACACCGTGAAGAAGATGACGAGCGCCGGAACGAACACCAGGTGCGGCGACGTGGCGATGGCGTCCTTGCCGTCGTTGATCATTCCGCCCCAGCTGGGCTGCGGCGGCGGGATACCCAGGCCGAGGAAGCTCAACGATCCCTCCGCGACGATGAGCGCCGCGATCACGATGGGCATGTACGACGCGAGGGGCGCAAGGACGTTGGGCATGATCTCCCGGAACAGGATCCGTCCGCTGCCGGCACCCATGTTCTTCGCGGCCCTGACGAATTCACGCGACGACCAGGCGAGGGTGTTCGCTCGCGACAGGCGGATGAACGACGGGATCGCCAGCAGGCCGAGACCGAAGAGGATGGTCCGCACGCTCGGGGTGAGGATCGAGGCGAGGGCCAGGAGCAGGATCAGCGGCGGGAAGGCGAGCATCGCGTCGGCCAGCAGCGAGATCACGGCGTCGACGCGCTTGCCGAAGTAGCCGGCGATCATGCCGAAGAACGATCCGATCAGGAAGCCGACGAGACCGGCGACGGCGCCGATGACGAGGGAGACCTGGGCGCCGTAGACGACGCGGGACAGGATCGACCTGCCGAGGGTGTCGGTTCCCAGGAGAGTGTCGAGGGAATCGAGGTTCGGGGGCGTCCGCGGTGGCCCGACCGGAACGCTGTACGGCGCCAGCGGAAGCACGCTTGCGAAGATCGCGGCACCGATGATGAGCACCAGCCACACGATCGACAGGTAAACCAGCACCGAGCGGGTCTTCTTGGCCGCGGGTACCTTCGGCAGATCCTGCGTGGCCGACTCGACCCGCTGTGCGTCGTCCTTCTTCTCGAGCGCGACCTGCGTCATGCTCCGACCACCTTCCTGACCCGCGGGTCGATGACTTGGTAGCTGAGGTCGACGAGGGTGTTGATGCCCACGTAGACGACGGCGATGAAGACCACGACCCCCTGCACCATGATCACGTCGCGGGAGGTGATCGAGGAGGCGACGAGCTGACCCAGACCCGGGAGGCCGAACAGGGTCTCGACGATCACCGTGCCACCGATGAGACGGCCGAGGTTGATACCGGCGACGGTGATGAGGGAGAACGACGAGGGCCGCAGTGCGTGCCGGAACATCACGTACCAGGAGGGCATCCCCTTGGCCCGGGCCGCGGCGATGAAATCCTCACGGAGTGTGCCGATGAGGTCGGTACGGAGCAGGCGGTGGAAGGCCGCGATCTCGGTGAGAGCGATGGCGAGCGCCGGGAGCATCGCGCTGCGCAAGTTGTCGCCGAGACCTTCGCCGATCCGGGACCAGCCCATCACCGGGAAGATCTGGAGCTTGATCGCGAGGAAGTAGATCAGGACGGGGCCGGCGATGAAGGCGGGCACCGAGAGGAAGACGGCCGACAGGGCGTTCATGCCGCGGTCGACGGCGCTACCCGGGCGGGACGCGGAGATCACACCCATGACGAGTGCGACCACCAGTGCGATCAGCAGCCCCATCGCGGCGAGCTGGAGCGTGACCGGCAGCCGTTCGGCGATGGCCTCGCTCACGGATTGACCCGTCAGCGGCGAGGTTCCGAGATCGCCCCGGACCGCGTCGGACAGCCACCCGAAGTACTGGCTCCAGAAAGGCGCGTCGAGACCGAGCTTGGCGTTCAGTTCGGCGACCGCCTGGGGAGTTGCGTTCTCCCCCAGGATGACCTGGGCGACGGAGCCGGGCGCGAGACCGAGCAGGCCGACGACCGCGATGGTCACCAGCAGGACCACCAGCAGGCTGCGGCCCACCTTCTTCGAAACTGTGAGAAACATCCGACTCAACTTTCGTCGTACTACCGAGGCCGTGGATCACGGCGACGCAGAACACGAGCAGAGTGCACTACCTGTGATGCCCCACACATTAGAGCCTGTCTGTGGCCGCGGCAATATGGATTACATAAAAGGCGAATGGAGTTTCTAATTATTCAGAACGGCAATCTTGCAGTGCTGCAAGATATTCGAGATATGAGACGAAAAAGTGTGCCGGGCCGGCTCGTATGCACGGCGAGGACCCGTGCACCGAACAGGTGCACGGGTCCTCGCCGATCAGCGATGCCGGGTGAAATTACGGATCAGTCCCCGGGGCCCTCCAGGATCGTCACGGCGGCAACGGCCGTCGGCCCTCCGACATTGTGCGCGAGACCTGTTCGAGCTCCGTCGACCTGATTGACCGCCTGTCCGCGGAGCTGCTCGAACAACTCCACGCACTGCGCAACACCGGTCGCTCCCGGCGGATGACCCTTCGTGTTCAGACCGCCACTGGGATTGACCGGCAACGACCCACCGACCTCGGTGACTCCCGCCTCGAGAAGCTTGAAACCCTCGAAGCGTTCGGCGAATCCGAGATCCTCGTAGCTGATGATCTCGATTCCGGTGAAATAGTCATGGATCTCGGCGACGTCGATGTCCCCCGGCGACAGGCCCGCGGTACCGAACGCCTGCTTCGCCGCGCGCCTGGTCGCCGCGAACGAGGTGAGATCACGCTTGTGCTGGTGCATCACGGCGTCGAAACCCACACCGGTGCCACGGATCCACACGGGCCTGTCGGTGTAACGGTCGACGACGTCGTCCGCCACCAGGATCAGGGCCGCCGCACCGTCGCTCTGCGGTGCGCAGTCGTAGACCCCGAAAGGGGTCACCACGGTATCGGCTGCGAGGACCTCCTCCACCGACAGCTCGAATCGGCGGCACGCCTTAGGATTGCTCAACGCGTTGCGGTGGTTCTTCACCGCGACCATCGCCATGTGTTCACGGGTGGCCGGCGACTCGTACAGATAGCGGCGCATGTGCAGCGCGAAACCCGCCTGCGCGAGGCCGAGCGGGAAATCCCACGCCATGTCGCGCGTCATGGATTCCCATTCCCAGAGCATGCCCTTCGAGGCCGTCTCCCGGAGTTTGTCGGCACCCATCACGAGCGCGACGTCGCACGCCCCCGACGCGATGCCGTAGACCGCGTTGCGGATCGCGTCGTGTCCGGTCGCGCAGGAGTTCTCGACCCGCGTCACCGGAACGTCGTGCAGCCCTAAGGTGTCGGCGAGGATCCCGGACGGGAAACCGTCCGTCGTCCCCATCGATCCGAACCACGCCGCGTCGATGTCCGACTTCCTCACGCCCTTGTCGACGCTCGCCGCGCATTCGGCGAAGGCCATCGGAAGCAGGTCCCGGATGCCCAGAGCGAAATGTTCGGCGAAGGGTGTCATTCCTGCGCCGACGATCGCGACCTTCCTCATGCCGCTTCCTCCTCGTCCACGGGATCCGAATCGGGTTCGAAGGCGTACCCGTAATCGGGGACACCCGAGCGCACCGCGATACGGCGGAGCACCAGCCGTCCCCGGTCTCCGATGTCGACACTGCCGGCGACGGTGCCGGTGACCCGCACCAGCGCACGCACTCCGACACCGTCGAGGTCGACGACGACGAGCGAGTACGGGGTGCGCAGACCCGGCACCGGCACGTGCACGGTGACCTCGGTGTAGACCGTGCCGGTGCGCGGCAGTTCGACGAAGGTGTACTCGGTGTCGAGCGAGCCGTCCTCGTCGACCCGGTAGCGGGGCGGGAAGTCGACCTGGTCGCTGTCGAGGAAACGCCCGCCCTCCCATCGCACCTTGGCTTCGAAGGCGCGCTCGTAGGCCGCCAGCGAGATCGGGATCTCGCCGGGCAGGGTCTGTGCCGAATCGAGCACGGGCCGTGCCGGTCTCTCCCGGCGACGGACCTCGGCCGCCCCCTCCGCGACGGTCAGTCCCGACAGGCTGGCCTGTTCGACTCCGACGAGAGGTCCGGTGAGACCGGCCTCCGCCATCGCGGCCAGGGCGAAGAGCGCCGAACTCGCGCCCGTCGTGGGCAGATCCGTGGTCTGCGTGGCCGCGAGCGAGGCGGCGTGCTGCGCCGGGACCCCCGCCACGACGGCCGGGGTGTCCACCCAGGCCGTCGCGAGCGAGGCGAGATATCCCCGCTTCCGGAGCAGTCTCGGGTCGCCGTAGTCGTGGATGTCGCCGGAGGCGTTCCGCGTACGTACGGGCAGGCTGCGCGACACGCGTGCGGCGGTGCGCACCTGCAGCCCGTGGTCGGAGGTGAGGGCCGCCGCCGCACCCGCCGAGTTCAGGTCGACCCCGATGACCAGTGTCCGTGGTCGAGCCGAGCCGAGGGCGTCCAGCGTCGCCGGCGCGCCACCTAGTCGCTCGATCACTTCGAGTTCGGGATCGAGTCCGAGTCCTGCGAGCAGAACGGCGGCGTTGCTGCTCTCGGTCAGCGGTAGATCCCGACCGACGAGGACGACGTACTCGACGGATCCGCCCGCTTCGAGCGCGGCGCGGCCCGCCTCGACGGCGAGGGTGACGGCGTCCTCGTCGTCACCGGCGATCCTGGCGTCGGGAGTACCCCAGCACGGCAGGTACGTTCCGATCGATGCGATGTAAGGCATTGGCCCTCCCTGAACCGGGTGCAGCCCCCGACTAGGTGACTGCGCCCGCTGTCTTGAGCTCGATGATGCGCTCCCAGTCCAGCCCGAGCTCCTGCAGGATCTCCTCGGTCTGGGCGGCGAACTCGGGTGCCGGTCCGGTCTGCGGCGGCGTCACGTCGAACTGCACCGGATTGGCGACGAGTTCGAGTTCCCCTGCCTTGACCAGATATTCGTTGTCGCGGACCTGCGGGTCGCTCACGACCTGCAGCGAGTCCTGGACCGGCGCCCACGGCCCGGCGAGTGTGCCGAACCGCTGGACCCATTCCGCGAGCGGGCGGCTGCCGATGACCTCGCGCAGGATCTCGACGGCCTCGACGGTGTTCGCGGCGATCGACTGCGCGTCCGCGAACCGGGGATCGTCGATGAGGTCGGGGCGGTCGATGTGCGTGCACACATCGGCCCAGAACCTCGCCGGTTGCAGCATCACGAACGAGATGTAGCGTCCGTCCGCGGTGCCGTAGACACCCGAGAGCGGGTTCGTCGGAGCACCGTGGCCACCGGCCTTCGGTGCCTCCATGTGCTGTCCGAGATGCGCGGACAGTGCGATGGTGTGGCCCATCGCCCACACCCCGCTGCTGAGCAGCGAGACGTCGACCACCGAGGGTTCGCCCGTGCGTTCACGCTTGAACAACGCCGCCGCGATACCGCCGGCGAGGTTCGTGCCCGAGATCGTGTCGCCGAAGGCGGGCCCGGGAGGTGCGATCATCCCGTCGATGCCGGGCGGGGTGAGCGTGGCGGCGACACCGGCACGTGCCCAGAAGGCCGTCATGTCGTATCCGCCCTTGCCGGACTCGACACCGCGCGGGCCGAGCGCACTCCCCCGCGCGTAGACGATCTTCGGGTTGACCGCGCGGATGTCGTCGACGTCGATCTGCAGCTTGGTCCGCACCTTGGGCAGGAAGCTGGTGAGGAAGACATCGGCGGTGCGCACGAGCTCGAGCAGCACCTCTCGGCCCTCGGGGATCGAGATGTCGAGGCCGAGGCTGCGCTTGCCGCGGTTGGCGTGCTCGACGTTGGGGTTCGGATCACCTTCGACGCGAAGGGTTCCCGTCTGTCGCAGACCGCGCTGCGGGTCGCCGGTCACCGCGTGCTCGATCTTGACGACGTCGGCGCCCCACTCCGCGAGCACTGCGCCCGCGGAGGGAACGAAACCGTACATCGCGACCTCGACGACGCGGACGCCTTCGAGTGGCTTCACGAGGTCACCGCCTTCGAGAACGCCTTGAGCTGCTGGAACTCCTCGAGTCCGGCCCTGCCCATCTCACGGCCGATGCCGGACTGCTTGTAGCCGCCGAACGGGACGTCGGGGCTGAAGTAGTTGCCGCCGTTGACGGAGAAGGTTCCGGTGCGGATGCGGCGACCGATCGCGATGCCGCGCTCCTCGTCGGCGGTGAGCACGCCGCCCGACAGGCCGTACTTGGAGTTGTTGGCGATCCGCACGGCATCGTCGTCGTCGTCGAACGGGATGACGGCGAGGACCGGTCCGAAGACCTCCTCCTGTGCGATCTCGCTGTCGGGGTCGACGTTCGCGAGCAGGGTGGGCTTGTAGAACCAGCCCGGATCGACCTTCTCCCCACCGGTGACGAGGGTGGCACCGTCGGCCACGGCGCGCTCGACCATGCCGTGGATCTTCTCGCGCTGCTTCTCGCTGATGACCGGGCCCATGTAGATCTTCGGGTTCGACGGATCGCCGTAGGGCACGTGCTGCATCATCCCGGCGACCTGCGCGACGATCTCGTCGTGCAGGTCGCGGGGGACGAGCAGACGCGTGGTCAGAGCGCAGCCCTGGCCGGCGTGCGAGCAGATGCTGAAGGCGGCGAACTGCGCGGCGGTCGCGAAGTCGGCGTCCTCGAGGACGATGAGCGCCGACTTGCCGCCGAGTTCGAGGAAGACCTTCTTCAGCGAGTCCGCGGCCGCGGCCATGATCTTCTTGCCCACGGGGGTCGAGCCGGTGAAGGTGACGACGTCGACGTCCGGATGGGTGGTCATGAGCTCACCGGGGGCGACCTGCGACGACGAGATGATGTTGACGACACCGGCCGGGATGTCGGTGTGCTCGGCGATGATCTCGGCGAGCGCCTGGGTGACGAGCGGGGTGTCGGGTGCGCCCTTGAGCACCACCGTGCAGCCCGCGGCGAGCGCGGCCGGCAGTTTCGCCATGGCCAGCTGGGTCGGGTAGTTGTAGGCGACGATCGCGGCGACGACGCCGGCCGCTTCCTTCTCGACCCAGCGGCGGTGCGGCTGTCCGCGGAACTCGACGTCGCCGAGGTCCTCCGTGAACTCGGTGTTCCGCAGCAGGTCGGCGTAGTACTTCACGATCTCGAGCGGTGCGTCGACCTGGTTGCCGTGGGTGAGGATGCGCGGGGCGCCGACCTCGGCGATCGTCAGTTCGCGCAGTTCCTCGACGTTGTCGCGCAGGGCCTTGTAGAGCTGGTCGAGGCACTTGATCCGGAACTCGACGTCGGTCGACCAGGTGGTCGTGTCGAATGCGCGTCGCGCTGCGCGGATGGCGGCTTCCGCCTCCTCGACACCCGCGTCGGGTGCGTAACCCACCAGTTCACCGGTCGCCGGATTGTAGGAAGCGAAGGTGCGCTCGGTGGTGGTGAGCTTCCCGTCGATCAGCAGCCGCTTCGCCACTTCGGTGGTCGCGGCGTCGGCCACCGCGGTGGCTCCGTTCTCCTGCACTGACATCCCATCTCCTCCGCATTGTGTGGAAATCACATTCTCAGATCAGAGAATTAATCTGTTCGACTTTCGAGAACTTTAGCAAGGAGCAGTCCGGCAGGATAGCCCCGGAAGTGATCCCCACCACTTGACAACGGCTCACATGGGCGAATTCTCCGGGTCTTGCGGCCCGCAATCGAGCGAGAGTATGGTTCTCGCAACCGGAAGGGAGATTCTTGTGATCAGCACTACAGCCCTCAGCCCGTCACTCGGTGTGGAAGTCACCGGCCTGGACAGCCTCGACGACGAGCGTGTGGTCGCCCAGTTGCTCGAAGCACTCAAATGGCGTGGCGTACTTCTCGTTCGCGGTATCGACCTCGACGACGAGGCCCAGCTCGCCTTCAGCCGCAAGCTCGGCAAGGTCGTCATGCCCGCCCCCGGGCAGGAGATCTTCACCGTCTCGCTCGACCCCGCCAAGACGCCGTCGGCCGAATACCTCAAGGGCACGTTCCACTGGCACATCGACGACACCACCAACGAGGTGCCGGCGAAGGCCACCACGCTCACCGCCCGCCACGTCGCAATGGTCGGTGGCGGAACGGAATTCGCCAGCACCTACGCCGCCTACGAGAATCTTCCCGACCACGAGAAGAAGCGGTACGAAGGTCTGCGCGTCGTCCACAGCTTCGAGGCCGCCCAGCGTCTGGTCTACCCCGACCCCACCGAGGAGCAGGTCGCACGCTGGCGTGCGCTTCCGCCTCGCGAGTCCTCCCTCGTCTGGGAGCGCCGCGACGGACGACGCTCCCTCGTCATCGGCGCCACGGCCGATCACATCGTCGGCATGCGCCCCGAGGAGAGCCGCGAACTCCTCGACGAGCTGCTCGCGTGGACCACGCAGGAACGCTTCTCCTACTCCCACGAATGGCAGGTCGGCGACCTCGTCGTCTGGGACAACACCGGCATGCTGCACCGGGCACTGCCCTACGACCCGTCGTCCGAGCGCCTCATGCGCCGCACCACGATCGTCGGTGACGAACCGTGGCAGTGAAGACAGCGGTCGTCACGGGCGGAAGCTCCGGAATCGGCAAGGCGATCGCCGAACGCCTGCGCAAGGACGGCCACCAGGTCGCGGTGCTCGATCTCAACCCCTCCGGTGAGGAGCTCGAGTACAAGGTCGACGTCTCCGACCGCGCACAGGTCGACGACGCCTTCGCCCGGATCCGCGAGCAGCTCGGCCCCGTCACGATTCTCGTCAACGGCGCGGGACTCGAGCTCTACAAGCGCTTCCACAACATCGACTACGCGACCTGGCAGAAGGTCGTCGACGTCAACCTCGGCGGCGTCTTCCACTGCGTGCAGGCCGCCCTGCCCGACATGCTCGAGGCCGGCTGGGGACGCATCGTCAACATCTCGTCGTCGAGCGCGCAGTCGGGTCAGCAGTTCATGACCGCCTACGTCTCGTCCAAGGCCGGCGTCAACGGACTCACCAAATCACTTGCGCTGGAATACGGTCCGTCCGGCATCACCGTCAACGCCGTACCTCCCGGCTTCGTCGAGACCCCGATGCTGCACCGCTCCGCCGAGAAGGGTCTGCTCGGCGGCACCATCGAGGAACACGTCCAGCGCACCCCCGTCCGCCGAGTCGGACAACCCGAGGACATCGCCGCCGCCTGCTCCTTCCTGATCTCCGAGGAGGCCGGATACATCACCGGCCAGATCCTCGGGGTCAACGGCGGACGCAACACCTGATCCACCCTCTCCGCCGAAACCCGATCGAAAGGACAATCCAGTGGGACGTGTCGAAGGCAAGGTCGCGTTCGTCACCGGTGCGGCGCGCGGCCAGGGCCGCAGCCACGCGGTCAAGCTCGCGTCCGAGGGCGCCGACATCATCGCTGTCGACATCTGCACGGACATCGACTCGATGGGGTACTCCATGGCCACGCCGGAGGACCTCGAGGAAACCGTGAGGCTCGTCGAGAAGGAAGGCCGCCGGATCGTCGCGATCCAGGCCGACGTCCGCGACGCAGCCCAGATGGAAGACGCTGTGGCGCAGGGCATCGCCGAGTTCGGCAAGCTCGACGTCGTCGTCGCGCAGGCCGGTGTCGCCGGCATGAAGGGCGAGCCCCAGACCCAGGCCTGGACCGACGTCGTCAACACCAACCTCGTGGGCACGATGAACGCCGTCCACGCCGCCCTGCCGCACCTGAAGGCAGGCGCCTCCATCATCGCCACCGGTTCCACCGCGGCACTGATGGACGTGTCGAAGGTCGACCAGCCCGGCAAGGATCTCGGCGGCGTCGCCTACGTGTTCTCCAAGCGGGCCCTGTCCCAATTCATCGACACCCTCGCAACCCATCTCGCGCCGCGCATGATCCGCGCGAACGTTCTGCACCCCACCAACTGCAACACCGACATGCTGCAGAGCGAACCGATGTACCGCTCCTTCCGCCCCGACCTCGAGCACCCCCGGCGCGAGGATGCGGAGCCCGCCTTCGGTGTGCAGCAGGCCATGCCGATCCCGTACATCGAGCCCGAGGATTCGAGCAACATGGTGCTCTTCCTCGCGTCCGACGAATCGCGCTACGTGACCGGCATGCAGATGCGCGTCGACGGTGGCGGCTACCTCAAGTGGTACGACTACCACATCTGACCGTTCGATCGTGGCGGGCGACCCCCGCACGCGGCAGAACGTTGCCGGACCGGACCAGTACACATCATCGACCGGGAGGAACATCGTGAAGGTCAGAGTCGACCCCGACCGCTGCCAGGGCCACACCCTGTGTGCCATGGCCGCACCAGAAGTATTCGAACTGAGCGACATCGACGGCCACGCGACCGCCGTCGTGGAGGACGTGCCCGCGCATCTCGAGGAGAACGTGCGCGAAGCAGCCCGGTCCTGCCCCGAGCAGGCCATCGAGATCTCCTGACCACCAGCGTTTCGACAGCCCCGATCGAAGCGTCAGAGAGGACAGTCATGAGCGTCGACGACGTCGTTGCCGACACATCCCACCGCACTCCGGTCTACCAGTTCGACCGGCACGCACCCGACTACCGCGACAACTTCCTTCCGATCACGGAAGAGATGCAGTCCAAATGCCCGATGGCCTGGTCGGACACCCACGGCGGCCACTGGGTCGCCGCGGGCAGCGACGAGGTGTTCAACCTCGTCCGGTCCCCGAACGTCTCCAACGACCACGACATCAAGGGTGTCCGAAAAGGCTACAAGGGCATCATGATTCCGACGGCCGAGCGCGCCTCCGGCGTGCGCGGTGGAATCCTCGAAATGGACGACCCCGAGCATCGGGAGTTCCGCGCCCTGCTCAACCCCTACCTCTCCCCCGCGGCGATCAAGAAGTGGATCCCCGTCATCGACGAGGTCGTGCGCGCGAGCCTCGACGAGAAGATCGAGAGCGGACGGATCGACTTCGTCGACGATCTCGCGAACATCGTGCCGGCCGTCATCACCCTGGCCATGCTCGGTGTCCCGATCAAGAAGTGGGAGGTGTACTGCGAGCCGGTCCACGCCGCGATCTACACCCCGCCGGACTCGCCGGACGTCGCCCGCGTCAGCGAACTGCACCGCAACATGGGCATCGACCTGATCACGAACCTGTTCGAGATCCGCGAGAAGCCGCGTCCCGGCCTGATCAACGCGATCGCCGACGTCGAGGTGCTCGGCGAGAAGCCCGACGACATGGAGCTTCTCGGCATCCTGAGCCTGCTGATCGGTGGCGGATTCGACACCACCACGGCACTGACCTCGCACGCCCTCGAATGGCTCAGCCAGAATCCCGACGAGCGCGAGCGTCTCAGCCAGGAACGCGACAGCCTGCTCGACAGCGCCACCGAGGAGTTCCTGCGGTACTTCACCCCCTCGCCGGGTGACGGTCGTACCTTCTCCACCGACTGCGAGTTCAAGGGCACGCAGTTCAAGGAGGGTGAGCGTCTGTGGCTGTCGTGGGCGATGGCCAACCGCGATCCCGCTCTGTTCGACGACCCGAACTCGATCGATCTCGAGCGGAAGGGCAACCGTCACTTCAGCTTCGGTCTGGGTGTCCACCGGTGCATCGGATCGAACCTGGCGCGCACGGTGTTCAAGCGGATGCTGCTCGCCGTGCTCGACCGGATGCCCGACTACACGTGCGATCCGGAGACGACGGTGCACTACGACTCCATCGGCGTCATCCAGGGCATGCGGCACCTCCCGGCGACGTTCACACCGGGCAAGCGCCTCGGCGCCGGCCTCGACGAAACGCTGGAGAAGCTGCAGGTCCAGATCGACGAGCAGGAACTCGCGGCACCCATCACGGCTGCCAGGTAACACCGCTCGGACGTAACCAGGAGTGAGGAAGGCCGGTATCGGTGGCTGAGACGACAGTGGTCGAACGGGAGACGGGCGACGCCCCTGCGAAGGCGTCGGGACGCCCCCTCCCCCAGTTGACCCTGCAGAACAAGTTCTTCTGGACCTCCGGCGAGGACGGCCGGTTGCGGATCCAGGAATGCGAGTCGTGCTCGGCTCTCATCCATCCGCCGCAACCGGTCTGCCGGTACTGCCGGGAGAAGAAGATGGGTGTGCGCGTGGTCTCCGGATACGCGACACTCATCGGGTTCACCGTCAACCACCGTTTCGGGCTGCCCGGCCTTCCCCCTCCGTTCGTCATCGCGCAGGTCGCACTCGAGGAGGATTCGCGGGTGCGCCTGACCACCAACGTGGTCGAATGCGATGCCGAACAGCTCGAACTCGGCATGCGCATGGAGGTCGTCTTCCATCGGGACGGCGACGTCTGGCTGCCGCTCTTCCGCCCGGCAGCGGAACAGGGCACACCTGCTCCGCTGCCCGTGGACGAGATCGAACCCGAGCAGATCCGCTTCCACATCCGTCCGCCCGCGAGCCCGGACAAGTTCGAGGACAAGGTCGCCATCACCGGTATCGGCATGTCCGACATCGGGCGCCGCCTCATGGTCGATCCCGTCTCCCTCACCGTGCAGGCGTGCGAACGTGCCGTCGCCGACGCCGGACTGACGATGGACGACATCGACGGCCTGTCGACCTATCCCGGTGCCGGCCCGATCATCGGTTTCGGTGAAGGCGGTGTCGCCGCCGTCGAATCCGCTCTCGGACTGCGCCCCACCTGGTTCAACGGCGGCATCGAGACCCCCGGGCCCAGCGGCTCGGTGATCGCCGCGATGCTCGCCGTCGCGAGCGGTCTCGCCCGGCACGTGCTCTGCTACCGCACCCTGTGGGAATCGAGTTACAACGAACTCGTCAAGGCCGGGCAGATCACGCCGCCCGGCGGACGGACCCCCAGCTGGATGGTGCCCTTCGGTGGTGTCTCCGCCGCTCACACCCTCGCCCAGAACGCCCAGCGGCACTTCCACCGCTACGGCACCACCCGCGAGACGCTCGGCTGGATCGCGCTCAACCAACGCGCGAACGCCGCCCTCAATCCCGGCGCGATCTACCGCGACCCGCTGACGATGGACGACTACCTGTCGGCGCGACCGGTCACCACGCCGTTCGGCCTGTACGACTGCGACGTGCCCTGCGACGGCGCTGTGGCGGTGATCGTCTCCGCCGTCGACACCGTGAAGGACCTGCCCGGCCCGGCGATCCGCGTGGAGGCCGTCGGCACCCAGGTCGTCGAACGCATCGAGTGGGACCAGAGCACCCTCGCCCACGAACCGCAGGTCCTCGGCCCGGCCGCGCACCTGTGGACCCGCACGTCGCTGCGACCCGAGGACGTCGACGTCGCCCAGCTCTACGACGGCTTCACCTTCAACGCCCTGTCGTGGATCGAGGCACTCGGCTTCTGCGGGATCGGCGAGGCGAAGGACTTCCTCGACGGCGGGAAGAACATCGCACGCGACGGCGTCCTCCCCCTCAACACCCACGGCGGCCAGCTCTCGCACGGACGCACTCACGGCATGGGTCTCGTGCACGAGGCGGTCACGCAGCTGCGCGGCACCGCAGGAGATCGCCAGGTGCGCGACGCCCGCGTGGCCGTGGTCAGCAGTGGCGGACTCACTCCCGGCAGCGCGATGCTGCTGCGGAGCGACTCATGAGCACCGTCCGCGCACAGTCCTCACCGATCGAGGAGGCTCACGTCGGCGGCGCGGGAGACGTCTCACCCGTAGCCCGCGTCGTCGATGTCGAGGGCATCCCGATGTCGGCGCTGGTCGCCGAGGCACCCGAGCCGCGCGCCGTGATCGTGGCACTGCACGGCGGTGCCGCCCGCGCGGCCTACTGGGACTGCCCCGACCATCCCGAACTGTCGATGATGCGCGAGGCCGTGGCGCACGGATTCACTGTGATTGCCCCGGATCGCCCCGGTTACGGCGAGTCGCGGCCGCACCGCGACGAGCTCGGCGACCCCGAACGCCGCGTCGATCTGGCCTACCGCACCGTCGACGCGCTGCTCGGCACGGCACCCCGTGGCGCCGGCCTGTTCCTGTGGGGGCACTCGGTCGGAAGCGAGCTGACGACGCGCATGGCCGTCGAGAACCGGCACGACGAGGTACTCGGCATCGAGCTGTCCGGCACGGGTCGCGAACACCACGCCCTCGCCGCAGGGATTCTCGGCACGCGCGAACGGTACGCGAACGCTCGCGGGGTCGGCGAACTGCTGTGGACACCCGCCGAGCTGTACCCGCCCGACATCGTCGGTGGCGCCGTGATCGCCGCACGCACACCCGACTACGAGGCCGACGTGACGGCCGGCTGGCCGACCGTCGACTTTCCCGCCCTCGCCGCGCAGGTTCGCGTGCCCGTGCACTTCACCGCCGCCGAGCACGAGAAGGTCTGGCGCAACGATCCGCACGCGCTCGAGGACGTCGCTGCGATGTTCACGGCGGCGCCGGGCGTGACCCTGCATCTCCATCCTGGCGGTGGACACAATCTCAGCATCGGTTTCGCCGGGCCGGCCTACCACCGGACGGTGTTCGCATTCGTCGACGAGTGCATCGCACACCAGGAGGTACCGGCCCTATGACGTCCCATCCCCGATCGGAGGCACTGTGATGCGTGTCGGATTCATCGGACTCGGAAGCCAGGGCGGGCCGATGGCACGCCGGATCGTCGAGTCGGGATACGAGACGACGCTCTGGGCCCGACGCCCAGAATCTCTTGCTCCCTATGCCGATACGGCGGCGAAGTACGCGGAGTCACCCGCCGAACTCGGCGCGGTCAGCGACCTCGTCTGCCTGTGCGTGGTGAACGACGACGACGTCCGCCAGGTGATCACCGGTAAGAACGGTGTCCTCGAGGGCATGAACGAGGGCGGCATCATCGCCGTCCACAGCACGATCCATCCGGATACCTGCCGCGAACTCGCCGCGGCCGCGCGCGAACGCGGCGTGTCGCTCGTCGACGCCCCGGTCAGCGGCGGCGGAATGGGAGCTGCTGCAGGAACTTTGCTCGTCATGGTCGGTGGTGAGAGCGACGTCGTGGAACGGTGCCGGCCGGTGTTCTCCACCTATGGCGATCCGGTGGTGCACCTCGGGGAGATCGGAGCGGGCCTGGTCGCCAAGCTCCTCAACAACCTGTTGTTCACGGCGAACCTGGCGCTGGCCGAGAACACTCTGGCGCTCGGCGCGGAACTCGGCGTCGATCCCACCCGCCTCGGTGAGGTCGTCTCACACGGCTCGGCGAACAGCTTCGCGCTCGGACGCGTCGTGTCCGCCGGGGGCAGCCTTGCCCGGATCGGCGGCCACGCCGGTGAGCTGCTGAAGAAGGACGTGAACCTCGTGGCGGGTCTCGCCGCAGCAGCCGGGGCGGTGGAGGGCATCACCTTCACCACTGCCGATGCGAGCCTCGAGCGGATGGGGTACCCGCGATGAGCCGCGTGCACTTCGTCGGCGCCGGACGTATGGGGCTGCCGATGGTCGAACGTCTGGTGGCCGACGGACACGAGGTGCACGTGCTCGCGCGGCACGACGGCGCCCGGGTGGCCGCGGAGAAGACCGGCGCAACCGCGGTCGGCGACATCACCGCCGTCGGCACCGACGCCGAGCTCGTCGTCGTCTGTGTGTTCACCGACGAGCAGGTACGCCAGGTGTGCCTCGACGACGGCGTGCTGGGGCGTATGCCGAAGGGTTCGACCCTCGTCGTCCACACCACGATCAGCCCGCGCACCGTGGAGACACTGGCTTCCGCGGCCGAGCCGTTCGGGGTCGCGGTGATCGACGCCGCCGTGAGCGGTGGCCCGCACGACATCGCCGCCGGTGCCCTGACGCTGTTCCTCGGTGGAGCGGACGAGGCCGTCGCCGCCGTGACGCCCGTGCTGAAGAGCTACGGCGATCCCGTCCTGCACGTCGGCGCGCCCGGCAGCGGACAGAAGGTGAAGCTGGTCAACAACGCCCTGTTCGCCGCCGAGATCGGGTTGCTCGCCGAAGCCGCCGAGCTCGGCCGGCAACTGGGGGTCGACGAGGCGGCGCTGTTCTCCGCCCTCCCCCACGGCAGTTCGTCGTGCAAGGTCATGGGGAACATCGCTATGCGTGGTTCGGTGTCGGAATTCCGCAGTGCCGTGGGTGAATTCCTCACCAAGGACGTGGCGGTGGTGCGGGCCGCCGTGTCGGAGCTCGGAGGAGACCTCGGGGTCCTCGACACGGCCATCGACGCACACACCCGGTAGAGGCGGTCCGGCGAGGCGTCCCGGGTGGTGGTCCTGCTCCACTGCACGGGACGCCGTCCGCACCGTCGTATCCCGCGTTTGCCCACCGGTGCGGACAGATGCACCTGGTGTACACCGAGTTTCCGTCCCCCGGGATACGCAAACGCTCACCCGGGGCATCCCGTCGAAGCGAAAGGGCATTCCATGGAAGGTCTGAAGGACAAGATCGTGCTGGTCGCCGGTGCCGCAACGGGTCTCGGCGCCGATTCCGCCCGCCGCCTCGCCCGGGAGGGTGCCCGGGTGGTCGTCGGCGATCTCAACCACGCCGGGGCACAGAGCACCGCCGCGTCCATCACGGAGACCGGCGGCACGGCCGTCGCGGTCGAGTTCGACATCTCCGACGACGACTCCGTGCGGGAACTCGTCGCGACGACGGTCGAGACCTACGGCGGGCTCGATGCCGTCCACATCAATGCCGGCGACATGGGTGCCGTCACGAAGGACACCGACGTCGTCGACATCGACCTCGAGATCTGGGACCGCACGGTCGCGGTGAATCTGCGCGGCCACATGCTCGTCACCCGTCACAGCGTCCCGAAGTTGCTCGAACGCGGCGGCGGCGCGATCGTCTACACCTCGTCCATCGCCTCGTTCACCGGCGACCCGCAACGGCCGGCCTATTCGGCGACGAAGGCGGGTATCAATGCGCTCGCGCGGCACGTCGCGTCGCGATGGGGCCGGGAGGGCGTCCGGGCGAACGCGGTGACGCCGGGACTGATCCTCACCGACGAGATCCGGAACGGAGCGGCACCGGAACTGCTGGCCGGCATGCTCGCGCGCACGCGCAGCACCCGGCTCGGTGAGGCCGCGGACATCTCGAGCATGGTCGCCTACCTGATGTCCGACGACGGCTCGTGGATCAACGGCCAGGTGGTCAACGTGGACGGCGGAACCGTGCTCCGGTGACGGGTCTCACCGGGTGATTCGCCCGGTTAATCAACCAGGTTGATAAACCCGGTTGTATATTCGGCCGGGTGGACACGATCGAAGGAACCCTCGCCCAGTCCCTCAGGGAATCCCTGCGGCCGCTGTGGAGACAGCTCAACGCACACAAGACGCTCTCCACGGGCAAGCTCGACGTGCTCGTCCACCTCGCCGACCGCGGTCGTGCCACGTCCGCAGAACTCGCGACGGCCGCGAAGATCAGCCCGCAGGCGATCGCGACCGCTGTCCGCGAGATCGAGAGCCTCGGGCTCATCACCCGCACACCCGACGACCGCGACCGACGTCGGGTGTGGATCGAACTCACCGAGGCCGGCCGGGAACGGCTCGCCCACGAACGCTCGATCGGCAACGCGTGGCTCGAACGGGCGATCGCCGAGCAGCTGACCGACGACGAGAGACAACTGCTCGGCGCCGCCGTCCCACTCCTGCGGAAACTGACGGGCGGTGCTGCCGTTGAGTGAGCGCACCGCACGATCCCTGCTGCTTCCCGCCCTCGTCTACACCGCTCTGACCAGTGCGATCGTCAGTTCCCTGGGCATGCTGCTCGTGCCGACCATCGCCGAGGAGTTGTCGGTCTCCGTCAGCTCCGCACAGTGGATGCTCACCATCAATCTGCTCGTCGGCGCCGTCGCCACCCCGATCATGGGGCGGCTCAGCGACGGCCCGCACAAGAAGCGGCTGCTGTTGGTGTCCCTGGCGACCATCCTGGTGGGCTCCGTCCTGGCGGCGTGCGCCCCGAACTTCACCGTCTTCCTCATCGGACGAGCGCTGCAGGGACTGTCCTACGGCATCGTGCCCGTGACCATCGCCCTCGCCCGCCGATACCTGGCGGAGGACACGGTGCGTGTAGGTATCTCCAGCCTGTCGGTCACCGTCTCCACCGGACTCGGAATCGGCTACCCGCTCACCGGCATCCTGGCCAGTGCCGCCGGTTTCCGCGCGGCCTTCGCATTCGCCGCCGTCTTCCTCGTGACCGCGTCGATCGTGGTGTGGCGCATCGTCCCGAACGGACCGGACGAGCGTGGTCTGCGCACGAGGTTCGACACCCTCGGCGCCCTCCTCCTCGGTACGGGGCTCGCGGCTCTGCTCGTCGCGGTCAGCGAAGGCTCGAACTGGGGCTGGTCCTCGGCATGGACCCTCTCCTGCTTCCTCGCCGCCGCCGTTCTGCTGGCCGGGTGGGCGTTCGTCGAACTGCGCATCCCGAACCCGCTCGTGAATCTGCGGGTGGTCCGCAACAAGGACGTGCTGCTCGCCAACAGCACCGCCATCGGCCTCGGCGCCGCGATGTACATCGGGTTGTCGGTGAGCAGCCTCATCGCCCAAGCACCCACCTCCACCGGCTACGGCATCGCCCTACCGTTGTTCTGGGCCGGCTTCGTCATGCTGCCGCTGTCGGTGGGAAGCCTCGGCGCCAACCGTGTCGTGCGCGCGCTCTCACGCCGCACCCGTTTGACCACCTTCCTCCCCCTCGGCGCCGCCGTAACGACAGCCTCGGCCATCCTGCTGTGGTTCGTTCACGACCAACTCTGGGAGATCCTCATCGGCATGCTCCTGTTCGGCATCGGCATGGGCACGACCTACGCCGCGATGCCCGCGCTCATCGCGCGCAGCGTGGCCGACACCGAGCTCGGCAGCGCCGTCAGCTTCAACCAGGTCCTGCGCACCGTCGGTGGCGCCTTCGGCAGCGCCCTGTCCGGCGCCGTCCTTGCCGCGCACATGGGCACCGACCTGCATCCGACCGACGGTGGCATCACCCTCGCATTCGCCCTCGCAGCGTGCGGCAGCGCGATCGTGTTCGCCGGGCTCGCGGTCAACCACGTCCGGACACTCCGTCGATCCGATACCCCGGTGGGCACGCCACCCCTCGACGGCGCCGATCTACGCCGTTGACCTGACACCGCCGATACACGGAGGCCGTGTTCACGTAGTGACGTGAACACGGCCTCCGTGTTCCTGTGTCGGACTCGGCCCGGGACTCAGTGGAAGTACTCGGCGAACTTCCTGTCCCATTCAGCAAGGACCTCCGCGGGATACTTGCTCGAATCCAGTACGTCCAGCCCCTCGTCGACGAGGGCACCGTCCACATCGCTACGGCCCGTATAGGACAAGCCGTCACCGGACAGCGCCTGCTGTCCCTCCTGCGACATCACGAAGTCGAGGAAGACCTTTGCCGAGTTCGGGTGATGCGCGGTCGCGACAGCTGCGGCCGCGTACTTCGTGGCATATCCCGGCTCGGGGACCACGGCGTCCACCGGAGCGCCGAGTTCCTGGAGATCGATGACGGTCGCGGGTTGGGTGATGTTCGCGACGCCGATCTCCCCCGACGCCACGGCCTGTGCCAGGGTCACCGACGACGAGTAGAACTTCGGATTCTGCTTCCCGAGTGCCGGTAGATAGTCGGGACCCATCTCGCGTTCCAGGAAGTCGAGGTATCCCGCATAGGTAGGGGTGACGTCCGATCGAGTTCCCAGCTGTCCTCGGACCTTCGGATCGAGAAGATCGTCCCAGGAGTCGAATCCCTCGGGGAATACCTCCGTGTTCCACATGAGCATCCCGAAGGGCGCCGCGACCGCGACCACCGACTTCTCCGGGACCGCCCAGTAATCGTCGGCCCAGTTCGCGGCTTCCGGACCGTCGAGAATCATCAGGTGGTCGGCGTTCTTCGTGAACCATGCGGGGTCGCTGTACATGAAGACGTCCGCGCCCCTCGATCCCGACTGGATCTCCGCAGAGACCCGGGACGACAGGTCACCCGCACCACGCAGGACACGCACCTTGATGTCGGGATACTTCTCGTTGAAAGCCTCTACCAACCGTACGTTCTGCAGTTCGGGGGCGATCGAGTAGAAGTTGACCACTCCCTCGTCGTTCGCTCTGTCCACCACGACATCCCACGAGGCATCCTCCGACGCCGACGTCGACAAGTCGTTCTCCGTACCGCACCCCGCCAGCACAGCGCTCGCCAGCGCCCCTCCGAGGACGAGGGCGGCGAGACGTCTCCACCGCTTCGTAGTCACGTCAGCTCCTTCGGCTCACGCAGCGCTTCGCTGCCGGAACGATCAGTGGACACGAGAGGGCTCCCGCTCCAGTACGACCAAGGCGCCGTCTGCGTCGTAGCAGTGCGTCGATTCGACTGGCAGGCCGACCTCTACTCGGTCTCCGATGTGGAATTTTCTGCCCATCGCAGGAATCTCCACGTAGACGATGGCCTCGCCCACCTCGACGATGTACTCGGTCCGATCTGCACCCGGAAGAATCTCCACGATTTGTCCGTCCCGGATCCACGTCGTGCCCGTGGCTCCGTCGATCTCGTCGGCATCACGAAGCTGCACGTGGGCCGGCCGGATGCGGAGCGTGTACGAGCCACGTGCCGGAGGGGCACCTGCCGCTGTGGACGGTCGATCGGCGATGGTCACACCTGCACGGTCGACGGTCATCGGCAGCGAATTCCGCGCACCCAGGAAGTCCGCGATCTTTTCGCTGACCGGATTGCGGTAGACCTCCTGCGGCGGGCCGATCTGCTCGATCCGCCCGTTGTTCATCACCGCGACACGCGTGCCGAGCGACAACGCCTCCTCCTGGTCGTGCGTGACGTAGACCGCAGTGAACCCCAGAGACCGGTGTAGTCGCCGCAACTGCGCTCGCATCTCGATCCGCAGCAGTGCGTCGAGGTTGCTCAGCGGCTCGTCGAACAACAACACCGCAGGCTGTGGCGCGAGAGCGCGAGCCAATGAGACACGTTGCTGCTGACCACCACTCAGTTCAAGCGGATAGCGATCTGCGAGGTGATCGCACTGCACGACACCGAGCACCTCGTTAACCCGGCCGGCCTTCAGTTCGTCCTTGAGTTTCCGAGCCTTGAGCGGGTAGGCGACGTTCTCGGAGACCTTCATGTGCGGCCACAGAGCGTAGTTCTGGAAGACCATTCCGACGTTCCGGCGATTGGGTGGCGTCAGGATGCCCCGCTCGGAATCGGCGACCACATCACCGCCGAGTTCGATGACGCCGCCGGTGGGCCGTTCGAGCCCGACCAGGCACCGGAGGAGAGTCGTCTTGCCGCAGCCGCTCGGGCCGAGCAACACCAGGAGCTCACCCTTCCGTACCTCGACATCGACCTGCTTCAGGACGTGGACGGACTCCTTCTTACGCTGAAATGTCTTGGTAAGACCTGATACCCGAACCTCTACGGAATTCGACGCAGCCGGGTCGATCGAGGTGGACGGTCGGTTGACAGATGTTGTAGTCACAGGCGCTCCATTGCTTTGCTTCCGCCGAAGGCGAGTGCAGCCACGACACCGCCACCGGTGATGACGGTCATGATGAGGGCGATCACCGCCACTCTCGGGTACGACCCGCTACTGAATTCTTCGAACAGCAACACGGACATGACCGTGCTGTCGGGCGAGCGCAGGAGAAGAGAGACCCCGAACTCGTGGATGAGCAGCACGAACATCACCGCCGCCGACGCCGCCATCCCGCCGCGAGAGAGCGGGAGAACGATCCGGAAGAACGTCCGCAGCGGTCCGGCACCACTGACCTGGGACGCTTCCATCGTCTGCGGACCGAGAGCGATGAGAGTGGTCAACTGATACCGCACTGCGTACGGCAACATGATGCACAGATAGGCGATCAACAGTGCCGTCTTCGTGCCGTAGAGACCGAAACTGCTCGCCGAGAACGCGAAAAGGAAACCGAATCCGATCAGGGCGGCCGGCATCGCGAGCGGAAGCCCGGCAGCAACATCGAGGACCGCACCTACCGGTCGCCAGATCCGGTCACGTTTCGTCACGGCAAGCGCGATCAGCAACCCCACCGGCATGGCGATCAGGATCCCGGCCAAAGTGACGGTGAGGCTCGTCGTGATCGATTCGAGCATACGGGCATCCGAGAACGCGCGGGCGAAGTGCGCCGTCGTGAACTTGTCGAAGTTCGGATCCCCGGACCAGAACGGCGAGAAGGCGACGAATGCCAGAGCGAGCAGGGGAAGTACGGCGGAGAGCAGAACGAACGCCACGACGTAGGCCGTCGCTCCGACGGTCACTCCGCGCCCGACGGGAGCCCGTTCCATGCTCATCGCTCCGCGTCCGACATACCGACGCTGGTCGCCGGTGAGATTCTTCTGCACGAACATCACGAAGAATGCGAGCACCAGCAGGGGCGTTCCCAATGCGGCGACAAGTCCGAAGTTGATGGGATATTCCACGGTGAGCACATACATCCGGGTGGTGAGGACGTCCAGGCCCTCTCGCCGGCCGAGGATCAACGGTCCTGTGAACTGTCCCAGAGCGAGCAGGAACACCACGACACCCGAGTAGACGAAGACGGGCCGCAACATGGGCAACGTGATGGTCCGGAGGATCCGGAGACTTCCGGCACCGTTCGCCTGTGCGGCGAGTCCGTAGTCCTCGCCCAGACCTTGAAGTCCGCTGTACACGAACAGATATACGAAGGCGGACAGGTGGATACCCGTGTAGACGATGATCCAGAACGGCGTGTAGACGTTGATCGGCCCGGAGGCATCGGCGTCGAAGAACGGGGTGGCGCGCAGCAGGGTGTTCGCGTAGCCGTTCTCGGGTGAGAACAGGAAGACGAACCCGATGACGTGCGCTACTGCCGGCACCACGATCGGAAGCACCGGCGCGAACGACAATGCGCTCCGTAGTCGTGGCGGAAGGGCGTAGACGGCAAGTGCCAGCGTGGTACCGAGCACCAGGCCGACGACGGTCGCACCGACACCGAGATACACGGTGTTGAGCAGGACCGAGCCGAGTCCGCGCATCTCCGCCAGTTGCCTGAAGCCGGATGCGCCGTCGGAGAAGGCCATTCCTTGCAGGGGAAGGATGGGGATGAGAACGAGTACAGCGACGAATACGGTCAATGCGATCCACGGCCCCTGCCGGCCGAGTTCTCTTCGCTGACGTTGTATCGAAGCTGAGGCAGTCAATTGTCCGCTCATGCGGCACTCCTCATGGGATGGGTGAGCCTCGTCACGTATCATGGATAATATACGATGTGCCACAGTTGACCGCAAGCGTTCGAAGGCGGTCCGGAGATCCCACCCTCGCTTGATCTCCTTCGTTTCAACGTATTTCGAATTCGTTCCAGATGGATCACGCCGACCGGAGGGATTCCGATGCCTCGATCCGTAGCCGAGATACTCGATCTGTTCGAGCTCGAGGAAATCGACCGCACACGCTTCCGTGGTCGACAACCAGAGAACACTCGTCTGTCGAAGGTGTACGGGGGCCAGGTCGTGGCCCAAGCCCTGCGGGCTGCCGTTCACACCGTGCCCGAGGACCGGGCCGTACACTCGGCGCACGGGCATTTCCTCATCGGCGGAGACCCCAGGATTCCGATCGGATACGAGGTCGAAATACTGAGACACGGAAGGGCTTTCTCATCGAGACGTGTCGTTGCTCGACAACACGACCGGACGATTTTCCACCTCACCGCCTCGTTCCAACGAACCGAGTCCGGATTCGAGCACGCTCCGGACATGCCCGCTGTTCGACCACCGTCCGGGACTCCGACTCTGGTGGAAGTTATGGAGGGAATCGATCCGCCGAGTGCCGAGTTCTGGCGAGAGGAGTGGTCGGCCTTGGACATCCGGTACCTGGAAGTGTCGACGACTCTCGCCGGCGGACCGAGCGTTCCCGCTGTGCAGCGGGCGTGGATCCGCCTGTCGAACCACTTCCGGAGGACGCGATCCTTCGCACCTGCATGATCGCCTATCTCAGTGACCTCGGGTTACTCTCGACTTCCCTTGCACCGCACGGATTCACCTGCTGGGCACCGGGCGTCCCCCGAGCGTCGCTCGATCACACGATCTGGTTCCACTCTCCTGCCCTTTCTGCGGAGTGGATCCTGTTCGACCAGTCTTCGGAATGGGCGGGAGGAGCACGCGGTCTCTCCACCGGCCGAGTCTTCGATGCCACCGGGCGATTGGTCGCATCACTTGCGCAGGAGGGGCTGATCCGACCTTCCTGATCGGATCAGCCCGGATCTCGTTCATTCAGGACGAGAAGAGTACGCCGGCGCCCACAAGATCGTCGATTTGATTCTCGTTCAGAACTTCTCGCGCGATTTCTCGTGTGTGCTCCCCTACCTTGGGTGTCGTTCCGGACCGATGCGGTCGACCGCCGTCGAAGCGCCACGGTGGACGAACGAGGGCCAGACCGTCCTCCTCCGGCTCGGTCATCTCGAGCAATCGGGTTTGGGGATGGTCGAGGTACTTCGAGACAGTCATCACCGGAGTGAAAGGAACATCGTGCTTGTCCAGCAGCCGCTCCCATTCCTCTGCAGTGCGTTTCGCGAAGGCCTCCTCGACGATAGGCACCAGGTCGAAATAGTGGTCGGTCCGCTGGGCGTAGGTCGCGAAGCGCGGATCGTCGGCGAGATCCGGCCTGTCGAGCACCAAGGTGAAGGATTTCCAGAATTTCTGCGAGGACGAAAGATGGACAGCGAGCGCGTCACCAGTAGCCGTCCTGAGCACGAAGATCTGCCCTTGGGGGCGCCGGCTGTTCAAGTCCGGATCGACCCCACCGTCGGCGTAGTACTGGGTGATGGCATCGATGGTGAGGGTGCTGACCGCCTCGGCGAGTGAAGTCTCCACCCGCACGCCATTTCCCGTTGCTCCGCGGCCCACCAGTGCGGCCAGGATGCCGGTGACCGTCATCGACCCGGTGATGAGGTCGGCCAGGCAGGTACCTGAGAGTTGTTCTTTTCCACGCGGATTCAGGATAGAGTACACGCCCCCGAACGCCTGGCCGATAGTGTCGTAAGCGGGACGCTGAGCCATCGGTCCGTCGGCACCGAATCCGGTCACCGAGGTGTAGATGATATCGGGACGCGCGCTGCGGCAGGCTTCGTATCCGAGCCCCAGAGCATCCACCTTTCCCGGACGCATGTTCTCGACGACGACGTCGAAACGCGGCACCAATGAGCGCACGAACTCTGCGCCCTCCGGTCGCTTGATGTCGACCGCGATACTCCGCTTGCCGGCGTTGTACTGACGGAAGTACGGCTCCGTCTCGTTCTTGCCTCGACGGAACTCGTCGCCCCCACCGGGCCGTTCGACCTTGACGACCTCGGCGCCCAACGCCGCCAGCATGGAGGTTCCGAACGGCGCCGAGATGTACCCGCCGAGTTCCATCACCCTGACTCCGGTCAACGGCAGCATCATCCCGACTCCTCGTCTCGTTGTCTGCGTGTTCTCATGATGTGCTCTCACGTTCGATTCCGGGCGTCGTGAAAAGAACGGGGATCCGATCCGCCATATCGCTCACCGCCCGGGGATATGACCTGAATCATATATTATGTTTAGCAGTGGCGCGAGGCATAGCGAGAGAAATTTTGGCGCGTGACATCGTGAGCGAGCAGGTCGCAAGTACACGGAACGGCCGGTACGAGGTGCACCGGCCGTTCGAAGTGTGCGCCCCGAGCTGGGACGCGGGGTCGCCCCGACGCTCAGGCACTCACCTCGCCTGCCATCCACGCTCCCCTGTGCTCGAGCGACTCGATCAACCGTGTCGCACCGCTGTCCAGATGCGCTTCCATCAGTGAACGGGCACGACGTGCGTCGCGCCGCCGGAGTGCATCGACCAGCTCGGAATGCTCCTGGCTGGTCGCATCGACGTGACCTTCGATCGTCGCGTAGAAGCGATTCGGAAGTTGTCTCACCATCGAGCCGAGTAGGAGTGCGAGACGACGAGAGTCCGCTGCCAGATTGATCCTGCGGTGGAACTCGTGCCCGAGATGGGCGATGGCGGACTCGTCGCTGCCCTCCACCGCAGTTTCGTACTCTTCGAGCAGTCGCTCGAGGCTCTCGATCTGCTCCGAACTCATCCTCTTCGCCGCACGCGCCGCCAGTTCGCCGGCGAGCTTGCCCTGCGCCCAGAAGAGATCGCGCAGGTCCTGCTCCTCGAAGGGTGCCACGACAAATCCCCGGCGCGGCACGAGTTCGACGAACCCTTCGCTCCGGAGAGTCAGCATGCCTTCACGCACCGGCGTGTTGCTCACCCCGACGGCCTCCGCGATGGGCTCCATCCGGAGGAACTCTCCGGGCTTGACCTCGCCGGAGATGATCAGTTCGCGCACGTAGGAGGCCACCTCCTCGGGAAGTTGCTGGCGCCCGCCTCGACGTTGCACAGTGTTGCCCGAACTTCCCACTGCGTGCCTCCTCTCCTGTAATCCGGATTATGTATCGTACATAAAGTACGTGTAGCGCCATATTTTCGGAAGGCATCGCCCGCTCATACCACCATGCCGGTCACGGCGTCGGAGGTCTTTTCGCCGGTCCGGACGGTACCCTGTGTCAGATCGCGTAGTCGGCGAGAAGCCGCCGACCGATGATCATCTTCTGGATGTCCGACGTTCCTTCACCGATCAGCATGAACGCGGCCTCACGGTAGAGCCGTTCGATCTCGTATTCCTTCGAGTATCCGTAACCACCGTGGATGCGGAAGGACTCCTCGACCACGTCGCTGCAGTACTCGGAGGCAACCATCTTGGCCATTCCGGCCTCGACATCCATCCGATGCCCGGTGTCCTTCAAACGCGCGGCCCGGACCATCATGTTGTGAGCCGTCTCGACCTTGGTCGCCATCTCCGCGATCCTGAAGAGGATCGCCTGGTGCTGCGCGATCGGTTTCCCGAAGGTCTCCCGCTGTTGTGCATACGCAATGCCCAACTCGAATGCCCGCCAAGCGATCCCGCAGGCACGCGCGGCGACGTTGACCCGCCCGACCTCGACACCGTCCATCATGTGGAAGAAGCCCCTGCCCGGTTCTCCACCGAGGATCCGATCGGCCGAGATCCGATGATCGTCCAGGATCAGCTCCGTCGTCTCGATGCCCTTGTAACCCATTTTGTCGATCTTGCCCGGTACCGTGATTCCCTGGGCTGTCCCACCGAAACCGGGTTCCTTCTCCACCAGGAAGGTCGTCAGGTTCCGGTAGACCGAGTCGGACCCCTCGTCGGTTCGGCACAGGACCGCGACGAGTGTGGACGTGCCACCGTTGGTCAACCACATCTTCTGCCCGGTGATCGAATACGAACCGTCGGACTGCTTCACCGCCTTGGTCGAGACCGCGGCGACATCCGATCCCAGACCCGGCTCCGACATCGAGAACGCACCGCGCACCTCGCCGGTCGCCATCCGGGGGAGGTACTTCCGCTTCTGTTCCTCGGTACCGTGCTGCATGAGCATGTAGGCGACTATGAAGTGCGTGTTGATGACACCGGAGACGCTCATCCAGCCCCGGGCGATCTCCTCCACGCACAGGGCGTAGGTCAACAGCGATTCGCCGAGGCCGCCGTATTCCTCGGGGATCATGAGGCCGAAGACGCCGAGTTCCTTCAGCCCCTCGACGATCTCTTCGGGATACTCGTCGGCGTGCTCGAGTTTCTGCGCGACGGGAATGATCCGCTGGTCGGTGAACTCTTTCACCGTCCGGAGGATCTCCTCCTGGACATCGGTCAGCCCTTCGGTGCGGCACAAAGTGGGCACAGTGTCGTTCTCCTTCGATGACGGGTGATCAGTGCAGGTAGGAACTACCGACGGCCGAGGAGAACCGCACGAGCCGGGCGATACTCCCGACTGCTCGCTGTGGGTCCGGATAGGTCGGTACGCCCGCCTCGAGCAATGCGGTCCTGGCACGTCCGCTTCCCCCGGTCCACGACACGAAGAACGGTTTGGTCGTGCTGCTGCGAAGTTTCGCGAGTCGCTCGACGATCTCGTCGATACCGTTCTCCGCATTGCCCATGACGACGAGAACGACGTCGGTGTCCTCGTTGTCGTTGACGATCTGCAGGGTGCGTTCGAGCAACGACAGGTCGTTGATCATGGCTCCCGTGACGTCGATCGGGTTCTTCACCGATCCGAAGTAGGGAAGCTCGTCGGCGAGGGCGGCCCGATCCTCGTCGGAGGCCCAGGTGTCGACGACGAGTCCGGCGCCGACGGCGTAATCCGTCGCCAGCGCACCAGCACCTCCCGACAGGGTGATGATGGTGAGACGTCCGCCCCGAGGACGGCGGCCATCCGCGAAGGACAGTGCCGTATCGGCCAGTTCTTCCATGCTCCCGACGCGGATGGCGCCTTCACCGACCGTTGCGTTCTCGAACGCCTGATCGTCGCCGGCGACACTTCCGGTGTGCGCGGCGACCGCTCTGGCCCCGGGGGCGCTGCGACCGGACTTGAGCAGGATCAACGGCTTGCGCGCATGATTGGCAGCCTTCGACAGCGCGGACAGTGCATCGAGGTCCTGACCGTCCTCGAGATGCCCCAGCAGAAGTTCGACGGAATCATCCTCGACGAGTGCCTTCAGAATCTCCACGACGGTCACGTCGCATCCATTGCCCGGGTTGGCGAAGTAACTGACCCCGAGACCGAGATTGTTCATCGTGGTGAAGGTGAACGTGCCTACCGCACCGCTCTGCGTGACGAGTGCGATCGGAGACACGGGGCGTTCGCTGTCGTCGTCGAAAGCCGTGGAGAACGTCGCGAAGGAACGTGTGGGAGCGCCGAAAGTACCAAGGCAGTTCGGGCCGACGACGCGCATACCGGCCCGGCGCGCGATCGAGACGATTTCCTCCTGCAAGGGCTCCCCGGCTCCACCGATCTCACCGAAACCGGACGCGAAGATGGTGACCGCGCCTACACCGGCACTCGCACAATCGGCGACGGCGGCGCACACGGCCGAGGCGGGAACGACGATGATCGCCAGATCCACCGGGCCGGGTACGTCGGCGATACTGCGGTAGGCGGTGAAGCCCTGCACCTCGTCCCGGTGCGGATTCACCGCATACACCTGTCCCTCGTAGCCGAATTTCTTCAGGTACGCGAGAGGACGCCCCGACAACTTGTCGGGATCCGACGATGCTCCGTAGACGACGATGCTCCTCGGCCGGAAATAGAGGTCGACGATCGATCGAGTCATGAGAACGCCTCGGGACGGAAGACCGGTGCACGCCGTTCACGGTGCGACGCGACACCTTCTCGCACATCCGGCCCACCGAAGCCGAGGAATTCCAGCGCCAACGCGGAATCGAAGATCGGACCGTGCTGGCGGTACCACTGATTGAGCGAGTACTTGGTCCAGCGGATGGCCTCCTGGGCACCACTGCTCAGATCGTCTGCGAGACCCCGCGCCGTCTCCAGCAGCTCGTCGGGTTCGACGCAGAGCGAGACCAGGCCGGCGCGTTCGGCATCGACACCGGAGATCTCCCGGCATGTGAGGAGCAGGTACTTCGACTTCGCCATTCCGCACAGCAACGGCCAGACCGCGGACGCATGGTCCCCGGCGGCCACCCCGAGCCGGGTATGGCCGTCGATGATGCGGGCGGTGGTCGCTGCAACGGAAATGTCGGCCATCAACGCGACGACGAGACCTGCGCCCACGGCCGGGCCGTGAATGGCCGAGATGATCGGCTTGGAGCAGTTGACGATGTTGTAGAACAGGTCGCGGGATTCACGCATGACGCGCATCCGGACGTCGTAGTCCTCGATCTGCGCGTCGATCAGCGCGAAATCCCCGCCGGCGGAGAACGCTTTGCCCTCACCGCGGACGAGCACTGCACGGACTTCCGGATCCGCGTCGAGCACGGGCCAGATGTCGGCGATCTCGGTGTGGGTGTCCTCGTCGACGGCATTCAGGTTGGGACCGTCGAATACGACCTCGACCACTCCCGGCCGGGTCCGCTCGATCCTGAGCCTCTTGAACTGGTCGTACACGTCGGTCATGGCAGGTCCTTTCGGTTCCTGGACAGGTTGTCGTTCCAATCCCGGAGCACCTCCCGGGCGAGGCGCGTTCCGGTGGCGGGCGCCGACGGCCGACGGCCCGGCGTCCGGCTCAACCGTGGAGCAGGCGCAGGATGAAGTGCGCCGCCGATATCGGTGTAGAGCTGGCGTTCGGCGTTGTGCGGGTGCCGTGCGGCTTCGGCGAAGTCGAGCACGGGGGTCACACACGCATCGGTCCCCTCGTAGATCTCGGCCCACTCGTCGCGGGTCCGGGTCGCGATGGTCCGGGTGATGAGTTCACGTAGCCACGGCCACGAATCCGAGTCCTGCTGTTCGGGCCATTCGGTGGTGTCGACGCCGAGACGATCGACGAATTCCCGGTAGAAGTCCGGCTCGAGTGCTCCCAGCGCCAGCCACCGTCCGTCCGCACACCGATAGGTGCCGTAGAACGGTGCTCCACCGTCGAGGAAGTTCGTGCCGGCGTCGTCCGAGAACGAACCCGCGGCACGCAACCCTTGGATGCGGGCCGTGAGTGCAGCGACACCGTCGATCATCGCCGCGTCGATCACCTGACCGTGTCCGGACGACCTCGCTTCGAGGACGGCGCAGACGATCCCGAAGGCTGCGAACGTTCCACCGCCCGCATAGTCCCCCAGAATGTTGACGGGAGGATTGGGATCTTCTCCCCTACGGCGCAACGCGCTCAGGATCCCGGTCTGGGCAACGTAATTGATGTCGTGGCCTGCGGTACGGGACAGAACTCCGTCCTGACCGTAACCCGTCAGCCGCGCGTAGACGAGCTCGGGACGTCGTCGGATCAGTTCCTCCGGGCCAAGCCCGAGACCTTCGACGACGCCGGGACGGAACCCCTCGACGAACACTTCGGCGCGGTCGACCATCGCGAGGAGCTCCTCGCGTCCTGCAGGGCTCTTGAGATCGAGTTCGACGGTGTCGACTCCGCGGTTGGCGATGTCGAACTCCGGTCGTGCCGAACCCGATTGCTCGAGCTTTCTCGCCGGCCGGTGCGAGGGCCGGGCCACTCGCACCACATGGGCTCCCATGTCCGCAAGGAGCATCGAGGCGTAGGGGGTAGGTCCCATACCTGCGAGGACGAGCACCCGCAGTCCGTCGAGAGGTCCGTTCATCGTGATCCTGTTCTTCGTCGTGTTCCGCAACATCGATCGCACCGTTCCGATTCGTCGCCGCGGTGGCGCCGCAGTCGGACCTGCGACGCCACCCCGTTGTTCGGCGGACGGAACGACCGTGGTCGATCAGTACGACTTCGGCAGGTCCAGAACCTTGGTCGAGATGAAGTTCAGGACCATCTCCTGGGAGACCGGAGCGACTTTCAGCAGTCGCGATTCGCGCCAGAATCGCTCTACGTAGTACTCCTTGGCGTAGGAGTAACCGCCCAGGGTCTGCATCGCGCGGTCACAGGCCTGGAAGCCGGCCTCGCTGCCGAGGAACTTCGCCGCGTTCGCCTCGGGACCGCACGGGAGCCGGTCGTCGTACAACCGGGCAGCCTTCATCGCGATCTCCTCTGCGGCCTGCAGGCGGATCCAGGAATCGGCGAGCGGATGTGCCACCGCCTGGTTCTTGCCGATGGGCCGGTCGAACACGACGCGGGTCTTCGCGTACTGCACGGCCTGGTTGAGGGCAGCGCGGCCGAGACCGACCTGCTCCATCGCCACGACGATGCGCTCCGGGTTCAGGCCGTCGAGCAGGTAGTAGAAGCCCTTGCCGACCTCGCCGACGACCTCGTCGTCGGAGACCTCGAGGTTGTCGATGAAGAGCTCGTTCGAGTCGATGGCGGCACGGCCGAGCTTGTCGATCTCCGTCACCGTGATCCGCTCACGGTTCAGGTCGGTGAAGAAGAGGGTCATACCGTCCAGCGGCTTGTCCTCGTTGCGCGGCGAGGTGCGGGCGAGGAGCAGGATGCGCTTGGCGTTCTGGGCGTTGCTGATCCAGACCTTCTGGCCGTTGACGACCCAGCCGCCCTCGGTCTTCTTCGCCCGGGTCGTGATCCGGGAAGTGTCGACACCGGCGGTCGGCTCGGTGACACCGAAGGCGGTGAGCAACTTGCCCTGCGACAGCAGCGGCAGGTATTTCTTCTTCATCTCCTCCGAGCCGTGACGGATGATCGGCCCCGGCGGGAAGATGTAGAAGTGGAGGGCGGAGGCGCCGGACATACCCGCGCCGGACAGTCCCACCTCGTGGAGCATGATGGCCGACTCGACCAGGCCGAGTCCCAGTCCGCCGTACTCCTCGGGCACCATCGCCCCGAGCCAGCCCGCTTCGGCGAAAGCGTTGACGAACTCCCACGGGTACTTGTGGTTCTTGTCCTTGTCGCGCCAGTACTCGAGGTCGAACTTGCTCGCGAGTTCGCGGACGGACTTGCGGATCAGTTCGAGATCGCTCGGATCTGAGGTCATCGCTGTACTCCTGTTTCTTCGTGGGTGGGGATGTCTTCGAGAGGTGTGGCCGGATCGAGTGACGACATGTCACCGGCCGGGAGTCCGAGGAATCGCGCCCGGATCGCGCGGCGCATGATCTTGCCGTTCTTGGTCTTCGGAAGTGTTCGGGTCGCGTACAGGGTGGGGGCGAAGGAGCGGCCGACGTTGTGCACCGCGGTCGAGAGGATCTCGTCCGTGAGTGGACCGCCGTCCCTGAGGACGATGAACGCCACGACGCGCTGGCCCCGCTGTGGATCGGGTACACCGACGACGGCCGCTTCGGCGATCCTCGGATCCTTCAGCAGCGATGCTTCGAGTTCCGCAGGGCCGACCCGCCGGCCCGACACCTTGATGGTGTCGTCGGATCTGCCGTGGATGCGCCACGTGCCGTTCTCGTCGACGCTCGCGAGGTCACCGTGGACCCAGATGTCGGCCCACTTGTTCCAGTACGTCTCGAGGTAACGATCCCGATCACGCCAGAACGCGTGCGTCATGCCCGGCCAGGTGTTGCGGACGACCAACTCGCCCACCTGTCCGATGGCGGGTTCGCCGTTCTCGTCCGCCACCGCGACATCCATGCCCGGCAGTGGACCGTTGAATCCGGCTGCATCACTGGGCAGGAACGGATAGCTGACGAGAATGCCGCCGCCGACCTCGGTTCCCCCGCTGTAGTTGATGATCGGACGCCGACTTCCACCGACCGTGTCGAACAACCAGTGCCAGGTGGGCGAATCCCAGGCCTCTCCTGTCGAGGCGAAGGACCGCAGACTCGTCAGGTCACCGAAGTCCTCGAGTCCGGATGCCATCACGGCCCGGGCAGCGGTCGGTGCGATGCCCTGGAAGGTGACCCGGTTCCGTTCGATGATGTCGAACAGTCGCGAGTTCGTCGGGTAGGTGGGTACGCCCTCGGTCAGGACGAGAGTCGCACCGACCTGCAGTCCCCCGACGATCAACATCGGCCCGAGCATCCAGCCCATGTCCGCGATCCAGGCGACGACGTCGTCGTCGTGAATGTCGAATCCGTAGGCGAAGTCCACTCCGGCCTTGACAGCGAAACCGGCGTGGGACAACACGATTCCCTTGGGCGCTCCGGTGGTCCCCGAGGTGTAGATGAGTGTGAGCGGGGTGTCGGACCCGACCTCGCGGGTCTCGACGGGAGCAGGTTCGGGGTCGAGTTCGTCCCAGTAGATATCGCGTTCACGACTTGTGGCCTCGCCGTCGTCGAGGTGCCGGACGACGACCACCTTGCGGATCGTCGGGCACATGTCGACGGCTTCGTCGGCTGTGACCTTCAGGCCCACGCGGCTTCCTCGACGGGTCGTCCCGTCGGCGGTGACCAGTACGACCGCTTCCGACTCGCGGATCCTCATCGCGAGTGCCTCGGCACCGTATCCGGTGAAGGCGGGCACCGAGATCGCACCGATCGCAGCGCATCCGAGGAACGCGACGACGGCTTCGGGCACCACGGGGAGGAAGAGGACCACCCGGTCCCCCGCCTCGACCCCCAGGGTGACCAGATTCGCTGCGAATCGCCGGACCTCACGGTCGAGCTCCGCGAAAGTCATACTCCGGCGTTGACCGAGATCTCCCTCGTACACGACGGCGTCCTTGTCGGCGAGAGGTCCCGTGGCGTGCCGATGCGAGCACAGGCGCGCGACGTTGATCTCGCCGCCGACGAACCAGCCTGGAAACGCCTTGCCTGCGCTGTCGTCGCACACTGCAGAGAAGGGTTGCGAGAATTCGATATCCAGGTCGGTGACGACGGCACGCCAGAACCACTCCGGATCCTCGAGAGACGCCTTGTGCAGGCTAGCAAGGTCCTCGAATCCCCATCGTTCGGCTGCCGCGAGCAATCGGCTCCGGGAGACGGTCTCCAGGTCGGGCTGCCAGGCTGCAGCCGGTGATGCACCGAAACCGGTCCAGTGGCGTGCCGTTGTCACTACGATGCCTTTCTCTCAGTTCGTGGCGGCGGCGACGGCAGAGCCGGCGACCGGACGGGCGTCGCGCTTGAGCATCAGGCCGGCGCGGTCGCACTGGCAGACGATCTCGTCGCGCTGGTTCAGGGCGATGTGACGGAAGAAGACGATGCCGGAGTCGTCGCGGCTCTTGGACTCCCGCTTGTCGAGGATCTCCGTCCGGATGCGCACGGTGTCGCCGTGGAACAGCGGCTTGGGGAACTTGACCTCGGAGAAGCCGAGGTTGCCCAGTGTGGTGCCCTGCGTGAGCTCCTGCATCGAGATGCCGCCCACCAGTCCCAGTGTGAAGAGGCTGTTCATGAGGCGCTGACCGTAGATGCTGTCCTTGCTGTACTCCGCGTCGAGGTGCAGCGGAGCCAGGTTGAGGGTGAGAGCGGAGAACAGGACGTTGTCCATCTCGGTGACGGTGCGTCGCGTCGCGTGCTCGATGATCGTGCCGGGTTCGAACTCTTCGAAGTACAGGCCTGCCATGACGGATTCCTCTCGGTGGTGGTGTGTTCGGTGTTCTGTGGCCGGTTCAGCCGGCCACGCGCTCGGTGATGAGCTGGTTGTAGGCCAGAACCTCGCGGGCGGTCTTGATGTGGGCGTAGTCGACGTGCATTCCCTCGTATCGGACCGCTGCAGCGCCGTCGGCGACTGCAGCGTCGAAGGCGTCGATCATCCCCTGGTAGAAGTCCACCTCGAACTTCGACGGGCTGAAGATCTCGTTCGCCAGCGCGACGTGCGAGGGATGGATGAGGACCTGTCCCCGGAAGCCGAGTTCCCTGTTCTGGATGAAGTGGTTCCGAGCCCCTTCGGTGTCCTCGAGGTCCTGCCACACCCCGACGATCGGGAAGTCGAGGCCGTTGGACCTGCAGGCGAGCACGGCACGGCTGCGCAGGTAGATGGTCTCGAGACCGCCCGGGGTGAACTGGAAGCCGATCGAGCGCGAGACATCGGCATCGCGGGCGGTGCCGGCAAAGAGGGTGGCGACACGCGGAAGGGCAGCCATGGCCTCGCATTCCGCGTATGCCTCTGCGGTCTCGAGGTCGACGATGATCTCGACACTGCCCGGCTCGACGCCGTTCTTGATCTCGAAGTGCGAGATCAGTGCCGACAGACTCACGACGTCGTCGCGGCCGAATACCTTCGGCAACACGATTCCGTCGAGACCCGGTACGACGACAGCCGCGAGGTCGTCACCGGTCAGCCCCGTGTCCAGCGAGTTGACTCGGACGTACAGGCCGACGGTGTCGTTGGTTTCGCGTACCCGGCGGATGGACTCGGCGGCAACGGGCCTCGCTTCGTCCTTGAGATCCACCGGAACCGAATCCTCGAGGTCGATGATCAGGCCGTCCGCGCCGGCGGCGATGGCCTTCTCGGTCCAGTTCCCGCGGTGCGCGGGGACGAACAGAATTGAACGCATGGGTTTCATCAGAGACTCCAGTCCGAAGGGATTTGTCGGTGGATGACTGCGGTTCGGTCGGAGAGGTGATCACTCTCGCCGCGCCCCGATCTACACATAATATATTATGTTATTTTCTTACCGCCAGTACTTCGCGGAATTTTTTCTCGAGATATCGGGGAAGGCGCTATCCCAGGGTTCCGTAACCGCAGTCGACGGGCAGAACGACCCCGGTGAGAGCGGATCCGGCCTTGGATGCCAGGAAGATCGCCGCACCGACGAGGTCGTCGTCCTCGACGAAGCGGCCGAGAGGAATCGGAGCGAGCAGAGGGTCGGCCCCCTCGAGTTCGATGGCGCGCTCGAGCATCTCGCTCCGGTAGCGCCCAGGTGCGATCACGTTCACGGTCACCTGATCCGAGGCCAGCTGTGCTGCAAGGTGCTTGCTCAGTTGATGAACTGCGGCCTTCGACGAGGAGTACGCGTAGGTCTCGTGATCGGGCACCCGGAAACCTGCGATGGAACCGATGTTGACGACACGCGCCGGCGATTCCACAGAGGCGGAGGCCTTCAACATCCCGAGCAACGACTGGACGAGGAAGAACGTTCCCTTGACGTTGAGATCGAAGACCTTGGTCCATCCCGATTCGGGATATTCCGCAAGTGGTTGTGTCCAGATCGTTCCGGCATTGTTCACCAGGACGTCCACGCGCGACTCCCGCGCAGCGAGCCGCGCGGCGAAGTCCTTGCACCCTTCTGCGTTTCCGAGATCTGCCGGGATGGAGACACATTCGCCCCACTCGGACAGTTCCCGAGCGGTCGCGTCGCACACCTGCGCATCACGTGCACAGATGTACGTACGTGCGCCGGCCTGTACGAAGCCACGGGCGATCGCTCGGCCGATACCGCGACTACCACCGGTGACGACGACGATCTTGCCCGATACGTCGTACAGATCCCTTGACGGTCGATCCCGCACAGCCTTCCTCCGATCGGTGTCGATGGAATCCACGCTCAGTGGTTGAGCGGGGTGGGAGAGGCTGTCAATTGCAGTTCGTGTGTCCAGGCAGAGGGGTCCTGGCGGTAGAGATAGACGAATGCGTCCGCGATGCTTGCCGGGCTCATGAGTGCGTCCACGTTGTCGCGGAACTGCGGGAGGGCGCGTGTACCCGGCGAGTCGATGAATCCGTCCACCACCACGTTGGCAACGTGCACGCCGTGTTCCGAGTATTCCTCCGTCAACGCCTGTGACAGTGCCCGCATCATCGTCCGGGGGTAGTACAGCGACTCGCCCGTCCGACGCTTACGGCCACGCAGGGAGTACTGGTTGTTCGAGAAGAGCACGGCACCGTGTCCCCGCTCCCGCATGGCTCCGAGAACTTCGCGCACGACGAGAAACGTCCCACGGCAAGCTATGTCGATTGCAGTCTCGAAGAGGTCAGGGGGGAAGTTCTCCATGAGCTCCTGTTCCGGAGGCAGAGCACGTCCCGCCATGTACCCGGCGTTGTAGATGAGCACCTCCGGATCACCGAAGGTCGCTCGGATCTCCCCGAAGACTCGCGAGATCGACAGCGGATCGCTCACATCCAGTTCTACGGGAGCGCACTGTCCCCCCTCATTGCGGATCGCCGAGACCAGAGAGTCGGCATTGCTCAGCTTTCGGGTGGTCGGGACGACGAAGTGCTTCTCGCGTGCGAACTTCAGCGCGAGTGCGCCACCCAGTCCCCATCGGGAGTCGGTGGGGATGTCGTCCCCCGAGAGTGTCTGCCCGTGAGCCAGAAGTGTGTTCGGACCGTCGGCCTGCCACTTCGACGTGGCCCCGACGATCACGGTCACAGGCAAGCCGTCGGGGTTTCCTACCGCCTCGTGTCCCGAGGTCGTTCCTTGTGTCGCCATGCATTCGGCCTTTCGTCCGGATGACGACGGTGGCCGTGCGATCGTGCCGATTCGTGATCACTTCTCGCAGCGATCCCCGACTCGGCCGGGTCACCGTCGACCCTCATGATGATGGCCGTCACATTACACACAATATATTATGTTGGCAATGATTCGAGGGCGCGGAGGGCGTGACGTCAGCACTCGCACGCCGAAATGCCCTGATCAGAGCCATCGGAATGCGTCTGTCGCGCCAGGAGGACTCGATGAACAACGCTCGCGTTATCCCCTTGTTCAAACCGATCGCATGGTTGATCGCATCCCCGGTCATAATCCTCGACCGCTTGCTCACCACCGACCCCGCGAGCCTCCCGGCACGTGTCGAAGGGAGCGACGGTTGAAGACGAAATCGGAACGTCGACATCGACCCGGCCACCGGATCGATATACATCTGCTCCGTTACTTCCTGGCCGTGGTCGAAGCCGGCAACATCACGAGGGCAGCCGAGTCGCTCTATCTGGCGCAGCCGTCGCTGTCACAGGCGATTCGCGGATTGGAAAAACGAATCGGGGCCGCCCTCTTCGACCGATCCGTCCATCCGATCCGTCTGACCCCGGCGGGTAAGAGGTTCGTGCCGGTTGCACGCGGCCTCCTGTCGGATCTGGACGCGGCTCGCGCCGCAGTGCACGCCGTACAGGAACTCCGGACGGGAAGACTACGGATCGCGACCCACGCCGCGTTCTCCGTCGATCCCATGATCGAACTGATCAGGAGGTTCAATGCTGCACACCCCCACATCCTGATCGACATCCTTGCAGCCGAGAACTCCGAAGCCGCAAGGGAATTGGTTCGTCGAGGAACTGCGGAGCTTGCGCTCGGATACGGGAGGGTCCGCGCGGGAGGCCTTTCCGCGATTCCGTTGGAACCTCACGAGATAGTAGTTGCTGCTGTTCCGAGTCTGATCGATTCGCTGCCCTCACGACTCCCCCGGCCGACGGCCTCCGAGATCCCTCTCGTTCTCGATACCGGGGACTGCGGAGCCGAATCTCTGCTCCGTCGGCTGGGAACCGACGAGAAACAACCCTGGGTTGTGGCGACGTGCACCAATCCGAGAGCGCTGTGGGGTCTGGTCGGCCGAGGAACGGGTGCCGCTCTCCTGTCGCGTCGGGTTGCGGAGACCTATGTTCCGGGCACGAGAACCCTGTCGCTCGATCCACCCCTGTTCCGCACACCCACACTGTTCACCCGATCCGACTATCTCTCCGCTGCCGCCGAGGCCTTCGTCCGCCTCGCGACACGGAACGACGAAGAGAGCGGCACCTGATGGAGATCCGGCACATCGAGTACTTCCTCGCCATCGTCGACCAGGGCAACGTCGTTGCGGCCGCACGCGAGCTCGACATCGCACAACCCACCGTGTCGCAGGCGATCAGAGCGCTCGAACGAGAACTCGGCACTTCCCTGTTCCATCGTGCCGAGCGAGGTCTGACGCCGACCCCGGCAGGTCGTGCCCTGATCGGTCCCGGCCGTCGGCTCGTGCGCAACGCGCTGAGCTGGCCGGACACCCTGGCGTCGAGCCCGGACGATCTTCACGGAAGGCTCGATATCGCGGTCTTCCCACCTCTTGCCGACTCTGTGCTGGAAGTCTTCGCACAGTTCTGCGAGCGGTACCCGCACGTAGAGCTTCGCCTGTCGGACATGCATGACGACCAACCGTGGGCGACGGACATCATCCGCAACGGCCGAGTCGATGCCATGGTGATGCACCTTCCCGCTCCGGACGACAACCTGGCGGTACTTCCCCTCGGCGAACAGCAGTACGTCGCGGTCTACCCGCCGGGTACCGAACTGCCACCCGGTCCGGTGGACCTCGCCGCCCTTCCCGACCATCCGATGGTGTTCGTTCCCGAAGCCCACACGCTCACCCGCGACGTCGCCAAGAGGATGCGGTCGCGGGGAGTCCGTCCGCGTGTGGCTGCTCTGACCGAACACAGGGAGACCCTCATTCCTCTCGTCGCCGCCGGCCTCGGCGGTGCCATCGTGGACCATCGGATGGTCGACTCCGAGAACGACCTCGTCGTCCGACCGATCCATCCCCCGGTGATACGTCGGTTCGGTGTCGTCTACGACGAGGCCCGTCTCGCGCCCGTTGCCGAGGCGTTCCTCGAGGTTGTTCGGGGAACGGCCTCGGCTGCGGACCGGGACCTCGTCACTGCAGAAGGCGCTTCCTGTCCCGGACCGGATCGACAGCGAGGATCGCAGCCAGAGCACATAGTGCCGATACCAGGCCGATGAGCTGGAAGGCGGTGGTGTATCCGTCGACCTTCGTCGCGGCGGCATCGACGAGGAGTCCGGTCGCCCACGGTGCGATGACGCCACCGATGGATTGGATCGCAAGGAACGCACCGAGCGTGCCCGCGATCTGGGCCGGTGGGCAGGTCTCGACGACGGCGGTGTTCATCAACGGGAAGATCGCGATGACGAATCCGTACGCCAGGGATACGGCGGCCACGGCCAGAGGCGCCGAACCGAGCCACGGCAGGCTCAACAGCAACGCACCGCTGACGACCACGCCCGCACACGGTGCAACGACCCGCACCGCCCGAACGGACCATCCACGTGAGAGGGCACGGTCGCTGAGGAAGGAACCGCCGAGGACCGTCACCAGCCCGATGAGGCTCGGGAGGGAGAACAAGGCGCCGGACTGCAGACGCGAGTATCCGAGACCGGTCTCGAAGTAGGACGGCAGCCACGTGAGTACCACCGTGACGAGCATGTAGGACGTGACTACCACGAGGGCACACATGACGAAGGTCCGAGACGTGAACAGACGCAGCCACGGCACGGCCGGTGCGTCGGAGCGCCCGGCGACGACCGTTCCTTTCTGTGAGGAGACGAACGGGCCCGGTCGCCAGGTGAGCAGCCAGGGGACGCACCACACCACGGTCGTGGCCGTGAGCACGACAATGGTCATCCGCCATCCGTAGTTGGCGAGGATGACCGCCATTGCAGGTACGACTGCGATCTTCGCCAACGCCGTACCCGACGTGATGAACGCTCCGGGAAGCCCGCGGCGCGCCGGAGGGTGCCATGAGTATGCGGCCGCGTGGACCAGCGCCAGGGTGGGGCCCTCGGTGAAGCCCAAAAGCACCCGGCTCAACAGCAGGACCAGGAACGAGGCCCACAGCACGAGCGGAAGCATCACCGCGCCCCAGGCGACAGCAAGAATCACGAGTGCCCACCGCAGGCTCATCATCCGCGTGATCGGACCGGCAAGGAAGCCGCCGACCGTGTAGGCGAGGAAGAACATGCTTCCGGCGAGACCGAGCTGGGACGAGCTCAGACCCAGCTCCTCAGCCAGAGGCTGCGCGATGAGTCCGAAGATCGCCTTGTCGGCAGAGTTCAGAATGTAGAGCACTACCAGGAGACCGGTGAGTCCCCAGGCGGTGCGACGACCACCCGAGCCGGAGGACAGCAGGGATTCGTCGTCCGACGGCGCCGTGGCGCTCGTACTGGGCACAGCTACAGCCATAGCGGAAGAGCTCCTCCTTGTTCGATATGACCGCCGCCTCGGATAGTGAATGGCGCGTGTCACAACAAGTAGGTCATCTCCGTCACAGTCGGGCAACCGGCGACAGTGAATACACACCTGTGGCAGTTCCTATAACTCCAGGTCATTCCATGGAGACCCCGTACACCTGCTCGAGATGGCGCACCACCGCCATCTGATCCACGCCCGGCTCCAGTGCTTCGACGGCGGCGTTCCACATCTGCCCGATCGCTTCCCCGAGCACGGGGCTGATGCCCTGGTCGTGGGCGAGGTCGAGTGCAATCCCGACGTCCTTGCGCATCAGCGCCGCCGCGAACCCCGAATCGAAGGTGCGGGAGAGCACGAACTTCTCGTACTTCGTCTCGGTGGCCTGGTTGCGACCGCTGCCGGCATTGAAGACCGAGAGCAGGGTCGCCGGGTCGATCCCGAACTTCTTTCCGACCAACAGGGCCTCCGCGGCGACGAGCACGTTGTTCGCCGCGAGGAGGTTGTTCAGCGCCTTGGCGGCATGACCCGATCCGACGGGTCCGACCCGGATGATCTCGCTGCCCGTCTCCTGCAGCAGCGGCGTCACCCCGTCGACCACGGTGGCGTCGCCCCCGGCCATCACGGCGAGGGTGCCCTGCTCGGCGCGCGCGACGCCACCGCTCACGGGAGCGTCGACGAGGCGCACGCCCTTCTCCGCTGCGATCTCGGCGAGACGTTGCGTGCGGGTCGGCACGCTCGAGCCCATGTCGACGATGACCGAACCCGGTCGCAGGTGCTGCAGCAGACCGTCCTCGGACAGCACGACGGAATCGACGATGTCGCTCGTGGGCAACATGAGGACGACGACGTCGCACTCGGCGAAGTCCTCGGTACCGCCTGCACCGACGGCGGTGGGGTGCTCGTCGACGAACCGCTGTTGAGCGGCGGGATCCGCGTCGCGCACGATCAGGTTCCGGCCGCCGCGGACGAAGTTCCGGGCGATGGGGCGTCCCATCGCGCCGAGACCGATATGGCCCACGGTCCTGAGGGTCACCGGCGCACTCCGGTCGCTCATGCGTCCTCCTCCGTCGTCTCGTCGGCCTGCAGCGGGCCGAGTTCCTCGACGAGGACCTGCTGCACGACGCGCATCGCCGCGATGCCCGCGGGGCATCCGACATACGCCGTCGCGTGAACCACCGCCTCGGAGATCTCCCTCCGCGACAATCCGTTCCGGATGCCGGTGCGGACGTGGGTGGCGAGTTCGTTGTGCTGTCCGAGCGCGATCAGCAACGAGATGGTCACGAGCGACCGGTCGCGGCGCTCGAGACCGTCCCGGGTCCACACGCCACCCCAGACGAATTCGCTGACGTACTCCTGCAGTCCCTCACCGTCGGTGCCGGCATTGCGCGACAGCGCGGCGTCGACGTACTCGTCGCCGAGAACGTCGCGACGTACCGCGAGCCCGGAGTCGAGGACCGTCCGGTGCGCCGCCTGCACGGCATCGTCGAGCGCGACCTGTGTTGTCATCGTTGGCCTTTCACATCCGCGACGAATCGAGTTTGACGGTCACGCATTTGACCTGACCGTAATGGTGCAGCGCCTCGACGCCTTTCTCGCGTCCGTAGCCACTGTTCTTCCATCCCCCGAAGGGGGTCTGCACGGAACCGGTGGACCAGGTGTTGACGAACACCTGCCCGGTGCGCAGACGTCCGCTCACGGCGAGTGCGCGGGAGACGTCGCGGGTCCACACCCCGGCGACGAGTCCGTAGTCGGAATCGTTCGCGATCTCCACGGCGTCGTCGGCGGTGCCGAAGGGGACGACGACGAGTACCGGTCCGAAGATCTCCTCCCGCGCGATCCGCATCGAGTTGTCCACCCCGGTATAGACGGTGGGTTCGACGAAGAAGCCGCCGGTCTCCTCGGCCACGGCGGAGACCTTCCCGCCCGCCTCGAGGCGCACACCCTCCGCCTCCGCGATCCCGAAGTACTGCTGCACCTTCTCGAACTGGGCCCGGGTGATGATCGGACCGATGTCGACGCCGACACGCAGTTCCGACACGCGATCGACCACGCGGCGGACGACCTCGTCGTGCACCTCCCGCTGCACGAGCAATCGTGTCCCGGCCGAGCACACCTGGCCGGCGTTGGCGGTGAACGCCTGCACCGCGCCGGCCACGGCAGCATCGAGATCCGCATCGGCGAACACGATGTTCGCCGACTTGCCTCCGAGCTCGAGGGTGACGGGCACGATCCGGTCGGCGGCGATCCCGCCGATGACCCGTCCCGTCGGCACCGATCCGGTGAAGGCCACCTTGGCCACGTCGGGGTGGTGGACGAGAGCGGCACCGGCCTCCCCACCGGTGCCCAGCACGACGCCGAGGACGCCGGGTGGGAAGCCCACCGCACTCGCGAGTTCCGCGAGGCGCACACTCGACGCCGAAGTGTTCTCGGACGGCTTGAGCACCACGGTGTTGCCCGCCGCGAGCGCGGGGGCGCACGCCCGCGCCGACTGGTTGAGCGGCAGATTCCACGGAGTGACCACGCCGATCACCCCGTAGGGTTCCCGCACCGTGTAGACGTGCTGGTCGGGGGCGATGTCGAGGGTCTCCCCCACCGGCATGCCCACGAGACCGCCGTAGAACTCGAAGTAGATCGCCGAGTTCTCCACCTCGGCCAGCGCGACCTTCTCGGGTTTCCCGGTCTCGCTGACCTCGAGTGCGGCGAGCCTCGGTGCGTCGGCCCGGATCGCGCGTGCAAGGTCGACGAGCAGCCGGCCGCGGTCGAGTGCGGGGATCCGCAGCCACTGCGCGCCCGCTGCGGAAGCAGCGCGCACGGCCGCACCGACGTCGATGGCATTGCCCCGGGCGATACGCCGGACGGGACGGCCGGTCGCGGGATCGGTGACGTCGAGGTAGTCGCCGCCGGACGGTGCCGTCGATGCCCCGTCGATCCAATGGTCGAGTGTCTCCACGATGTCACCTCCCGCCGGTGCTCTGGAGAGCACCGGTCATCGACGGCAGAGCGTCCGGTTCGAACATCGCCCGGCGTTGCCCCAGGAAGTCGTGCGGGTATCCGGCCGAGATCGCCGAGGCCTCCTCCAGCCGCGCCAGCTGGTCGTCGCTCAACTGCAGGGACAGTGCTCCGAGATTGTCGCGGAGCTGTTGGGCCGTGCGGGCACCGACCGACAGCAGCAGCCCCTGTCGACGCACCCAGGCGAGAGCCACCCGGGCGCTGGACGTGCCGAGTTCGTCGGCGATCTCCCGGGTCACCTTCACGATGCGTTGCATCCGGAGGGTGAGGGCGGTCAGGGATTCGTCCGTGTGGTCGCGGGCCAGTGCACCCCGCGCGAGCGGACTCCACGCATACACCGGGAGTCCGAGATGCTCTGCCATCGGCAGCAGTTCGCGTTCGGGTGTACGGGCCAGGAGGGAGTACTCGACCTGCAGGGCACAGAACGACGTCCAGCCACGCAGCTCGGCGATGGCGTTCGACCGGGAGATCACCCACGCCGGGGTGTTGGAGATCCCGATCGACAGCACCGTGCCCGCCCGTACGAGATCGTCGAGCGCACGCAGAGTTTCGGCTTCGGGTGTGCAGCGGTCCCACGCGTGGACCCAGAGCACGTCGAGATAGTCGGTGCCGAGTCGTCGCAGGCTCGTCTCCACACTCCGGCGCAGACTCTTCCGGTTGCTGCCGCCGGAGTTGGCGTCGCGGGGGTCGGTGGGGAGCGTGTACTTGGTGCTCACCACCACCGCGTCGCGTTCGGAGGCGATGAACCGGCCGAGCATCTCCTCGCTCGCCCCGTTCGTGTAGTTGTTCGCGGTGTCGACGAAGTTGCCTCCGGCCGCGCGGTATTCGTCGTAGACCGCGCGGGACTCGGTCTCGTCGGCGCCGAAGCCCCATTCGGTGCCGAAGGTCATCGCACCGAGGCACAGTTCGCTCACGCGGATACCGGACGAGCCGAGCACGCATTGCGCCATGATTTCGTCAGGCATCGTCGTCCACCACCCAGTTGACGAAGCGGTGCAGCGGGTACATGCCGTCGTGCGGGCTGCCCATGCTGCCCTTCAGCGCGCTGCCCAGGCGGACGATGCGCTGCACCCCGGCGGTGGCGAGCCGGTCGCGGATCTCGGCCTTGCGGTGGAACGGGTAGACACCGACTGTCTGGGTGGCCACGGTGGCGTAGGAGGCGGCCTCGTCGAGCGTCGAGATCGGCAGGACGTTGACGGTCTTGTTGGTCGGGTGGAAGTCCACCATCTCCGGCGAGCGCACCACGAGGCCGCTGCCGTCGGGCTTGCCCCACACCTTGTAATCCGGTTCGAGGAAGCGCATTCCCTCGACGGCGTCGCGGATCTCGGCGTCGGGCTTCGGTCCGACGGCCTCCGCGAAGTCGCGGTCCACGCCGAGTCGTTCGTGCAGCAGGGCACAGAACCGGTCGATCTGGTCGTCGTCGCCCTCCACGCAGATGTGCCGCGCCGCCAGGCACGCATCCTGGTTGAAGATCGTCGCATCGAGGGCCGCCAGTTCGGCGACCTCGCGCAGGGTCTCCTCGGATTCGAAGGCCTCGCGGCCGACGATCGACATCGACACCTTGGGGTCGAAGGAGATCAATTGGAAACCCGGTCCGGCATAGCGCGCGGCGTTCTCGATGGCCGAGCCACCACCCCACGCGACGAGCTTGTCGAAGTACTGGGAGCGGTAGAGGATGTTCTCGACCTTCTCGTCACCACCGCGCCAGTACACGGCGGACATCGACCGCAGTACCGGATGGCCGGGGGCGATGTCGGCCATGGTCCGCAGCACCGCGACGGTGGTGAACGGGTCGGCCGAGGGCATCTTGAACAGGTTGACGCCCTTGGTGAGTGCGGCGTCGGCGATGGTCGTCATCGCGGCGCTCGGCGAGTTCCCGGCCATCATGTGGACCAGGCGCGGCGGGAAGGCGCGGACGCGGCTGACGTTGCCGTTCGGGTCGGTGCGCTCGGCCCAGCCGTCGAGCACGTCGAGGCCGCCGAAGGTGCGTTCGAGCCGGTATTCGAGGGCCTGCCGGGTGAGGAACTGACCGGGCCGCGCGAAGGTGTTCTCGATGATGCGGCGCGGCAGGGCGCTCACCTGGACGGTCATCTCGAGGGATTCCTGGAGGTATTCGTTCTTCTCCAGGGTCAGGTACTGCGCGGTCTCGACGAGGAAGTCGATGATCTCGGAGATCGGCACGTCGAATGCCGGCCCGACCTCCGAGCGCGGCGCGAACAGACCGTTGTATTCGAGTTTCGGGGTGACGAAGGGGACGCCGAAGTCGCGGGAGAGGTATTCGCTGTCCTCACCCCAGACGATCTCGCCGCGGACGAAGTGGGGGACCTTGATGCGGGTACGGGCCGGTGCGGTGGTGGTCATGGCTCACTCTCCCGAGAGTCCGCGGACGTAGGCGTCCATCGTTCCGGCACAGGTGATCTTGTCGTCGTCACCGAGGTCGGAGTAGCGGACGATGTTCGGCAGCACGGTCTCGCCGGGCCGGCCGCACGGGCACGTTCCGAGGTCGACGGTGATCCGGTCGCCGGAGATCGTTCCGCCCCACCGGCCATCGACGGTGGTGTCGACGAAGGCCGCGCGTCCTTCGACGATGGCGCCCTCCGGTTCGGCGAGGGCGCTTCCGTCCTTGGTGAGGACGAACAGCACGATCTCGTCCGGCACGTGGTAGCGGCCCTCCTCGGGGCACTTGAACATGCGGTTGTTGAGTTCCTGCATCGAGTAGTAGTGCAGGAAGCGCTCCGGCACGATGTTGAGGAGCCGGTAGATCTGTTCCTGGTAGTCGGCGGGAAGGTTCGTGCCCTTCAGTCCGCCGCCGCTGGTGAGCGCGTTGTTGCCGGTGATGTCGCCGTCGCGGATGCCCTTCTCCCGCAGGATCTCGCAGAGCCGGAACAGTTGCGGGAACTGGGAACTGAAGAGGATGTCCTCGGACTTGTGCGCGATGATCTGGTCGGCGAAGTGGTGCAGTCGCCGATCCTGCTGGGCGGCGCGCTCGGCGGATTCGGCCTCGAAGCGTGCGATGTCGTCGGGGGCGGCGGTGCCGTCGGCCATCGCACGGCGCATGGCCGACAACTTGGCCATGTAACGGTGGAAGCCCCCGGCGGGCGCCCCCTCGAAAAGCGGAAGGGCGTCCGGGCGGGAGAACTCGCGGATGATCAGGTCGCGGACACCGTTGTGCTGGGTCTGGCCGGTCTCGGGACCGACCGGGATGACGTGCCAGCGCTTCTCCGGCGGCAGTCCGAGCGCGGTGAAGCAGTCGAGCAGATTCTGCTTGTTGACCTCGAGGTCGCGCTGGGACTTGTTGAGGAAGGAGCCCTTGCCGCTGGTCCCGCTCGAACTCGACACCATGTGGCCGGCCTTCTCGAGGGCGGCGATCCAGTCGTCGACGTCGGCGACCCCCGAGACGTCGACGTCGTCGACCGGGCGGCTCGACAGGGAACCGAGCCAGCGGTTCATCTGCTCCCACCGGCCCTTGGCGATGAGCATGTCGGGGTAGCTCTTGTAGGTGGTGTGGGGGAAGAGCAGAGGGATCATGTCCTCGCGCGAGCGGATCTCCTCGATGCCCTGGTCGGCGGCGCGCTGTGCGAGCACGGGGACCCGGTCGCGTCGTTGCTGGAAGTACGCGTTCAGCGTCGCGACGACGTCTTTCTGCAGGGTTGTTTCTGTCATCTGGTGTCCTCCGGCCCTCTGGATACGGAACGTCGATAACTTGACTGGGAGGTATAGATAAAGAATTGCTGCAACCATACCCATGGGGAAAGTTTTGTGTCCAGACCCGGAACGATTTGGCACACTTCCCTCATGACCCCGACCCGCAGCGAGCAGGACACACGACGCCGTGGCGGACGCCCCACCAGGGAGGAAGCGAGCCGGCTCGACGACGCGGTACGCGAGTCCGCCCTCCGGCTGTTCCTCGAGAACGGCTACGAGGGCACGACGATGAACGCCATCGCCGCGGCGGCCGGCACCACGAAACCGTCGCTCTACGCGCGTTTCCCGACCAAGGAGGACGTCTTCCGGTACGTCCTCGGCTGGGCCATGCAGCGCACCGACTGGCCCGCACCCGAACCGGAGATCCCCGACTACGACGATCTCGGGGACTCACTGACCGCCATCGCGGAGGCCGCCGTCCGGCGCGCCCTGGACCCGTCGATGATCAAGCTCCAGCAGGTCGCCATCGCCTACGCCTCGCGCTATCCGGACATCGCCCGGAAGGCCCTCGGCCCCGGTTACTGGCCGCGCAGGAAACAGGTCGCGGATCTGCTCCGCCGGCACGCCGCGACGGGGAGCATCGTCGCCGACGACCCCGACACGCTCGCGGAACTGTTCCTGGCGATGGCGTCGGGTGGTCCCGCGCGCCTGGCCTCGTTCGGGATCGTGCGCGGAGCGGAGGACGTCGACGCCCACGTGCGGGCCGTCGTCGATCTGTTCCTGCGCGGCCTTCGTCCGTGACCGATCGCGTTCGGACTACTGCGCGGCCCGGGCGATCTCGTCGAGCGCCGGGAGCACCACGTGCTCGCCGGCGGTCGGGACGTCCACGATCACACGTTCGACGGGCATGCCCCGGAACCGGTCGAGAACGTCGGCGAGATCCGGGCGGGGTGCCTGCAGGACGGTGACCCGGATGCCCGCGGGATCCCGGCCCACCCGCTCCCATTCCTCGGCGAGCCGTTTCAGATCGTCCTCGAGCCGGTCCACGACGTTGTGTCCCATCGGGATCCATCCGTCGGCCCACCGCGCGATCCGGCGGAACCCGACCCGGCCGGCTCGACACCCCAACAGCACGGGAGGATGCGGGTGCTGCGCGGGTTTCGGGCGCACCCGGCTCGGCGACAAGCGGACGTGGTTCCCCTCGTACGCCGCTTCGTCCTCGGTCCACAACGCCTTCATCAGGGCGATCTTCTCCTCGACGACCGCGTACTTGTCGCGCGGATCGAAGCCATGGTCCTCGAATTCGTCGTCGTTCCAGCCGAATCCGACACCGAGTACGAGACGACCTCCGGACAGGACGTCGAGGGTCGCCACGGCCTTCGCGTACGAGATGGGGTCGTGTCCGCCCGGCAGCGCCGTGCACGTCCCCACGGTCAGACTCGTCGATGCTGCGACGAACGACAGGCTCACCAGCGGATCCCACAATCCGAAATAGCGCTCGGGGACCTCCCCGCCGCCCGGGAACGGCGTGCGGCGCACAGAGGGGATGTGCGAATGTTCGGGCACGAAGATCGAGTCGAGACCCCGTTCCTCCGCAGCCCGCGCGAGGTCCACCGGCGGCACGGAATCCTCCGTTCCGCCGTAGTGGATCCCGACCCGCAGCGGTGGCGTCACACCGAATTCGTCGCGCGCGCGGCGAGCGAGGCGACCACACCGCCGTCGACGAGCACGTCGGTGCCGTTGACGAAGCTCGCCTCGTCGGACAACAGGAATGCGACGACGGCGGCGAGTTCCTCGGCACGGCCCGTGCGGCCGAGCGGCGTCGCCCGTACCATCTCGCCCATCGACTCGTTGTGGTCCGCCTCCTGCCGGCCCTGGGGAGTGTCGATGATGCCCGGCGACACCGAGCATGCGCGGGCACCGACCGCCCCGAGCCGCACGGCTTCGTCGCGTGCGAACTGCTGCACACCGTATTTCGCCCACGCATAGGCGACGCCGGGATGTTCGATCGCCTCCCCCACGACCTCCCGGAGACGGTCGAGGAAATCCTCGGCGAGCGGATCCGTGAGCACGGCGATCTCTTCCGGTGACGGTTGCATCCGCCCGATGTTCGGTGCCATCGAAGCGAAGTAGACCGACGCGGTGCCCGCGGTCGCAAGTGGACGGAGCGCTCGGGCGAGCCGTGCGGTCCCGACCAGGTCGACGGCGAAGATCCGTCGCCAGTCGGCCATGGTCGGCGAGATGCCCGCGGCGTGTGCGACCGATCGCAGGGTCCCGAGTTCCGTCACGCGCGCAGCCAGTCGTTCGAGTCCGTCGACGTCGGTGACGTCGAGGACGAACGGTTCGACCCGTGTCCGATCACCGTTCAACTCGTCGGCGGTGGCGCGGACGGTGTCGGCGTCCAGGTCGACGAGCAGCACGGTGTCGACCGTGCCGATCATGCGTTGCGCGCACGCGTATCCCATTCCGCGACCGGCTCCGGTCGCGATCCCCACCGTGGTCATGACATGCAGTCCTTTCGGATCATCAGGATGCCGCCCAGCACCGTGAGAGTCCGGATTCGGCGGTGCGGGTGACGAGTTCGACGAGTACGCCCCGTCGGCTGCGGGCGAATGCGAAGAACATACCGCCGTCCGGCAGCGCGCGGGTGGCCTCGACGACGAATCCTTCCTTCTCGAGAAGACGGCAGTCCGACTCGACGTCGTCCGACCAGTAGCCGAGGTGGTGGATACCGGAGGTCGCGGCCCACAGGGGTGTGTCGGGCACGGCCGAGACGATCTCGATCCGCGGTTCGGTGACCGAATAGGAGCACTGCAGATCGACGCTCCGGTCGCCGTCCGGCAGCGTCACGTCGACGGCTCCGCCCACCTGCGGTCCCCACTGGTAGCCGAGCAACGTCGAGAGTTCGTCCCGGGCGGCGCGCGGGTCGTCGGTGACGATCCCGAGGTGGAAGAGGTCTTCGGCCTTCATGTCTGCGCCTTTCGGATGTAGATGTTCCAATTGCTCTTCGGTCGTGTAAGAATGGGATTCTTGGTATCGAGATAGATATTCTCACCGATGGAAGGGAGGCGCAATGGCCTGGGACTTCGAAACCGAGCCCGAGTACCAGAAGAAGCTGGACTGGGCCGATGCGTTCGTGCGCGAGGAGGTCGAGCCTCTCGACCTCGTGTGGGAACACGAACAGTTCGTCCCTCTCGACGGACTCCGCCGCAAGGCCATCGACCCTCTCAAGGAGAAGGTTCGCGCAGAAGGTCTGTGGGCCACCCATCTCGGCCCCGAACTCGGCGGTCAGGGATACGGACAGCTGAAGCTCGCACTGCTCAACGAGATCCTCGGGCGCTCGTCGTGGGCACCGATCGTGTTCGGTTGCCAGGCACCCGATACCGGCAACGCCGAGATCATCGCCCATTTCGGCACCCCCGAGCAGAAGGAGCGCTACCTGCAGCCGCTGCTCGACGGCGAGGTGTTCTCCTCGTACTCGATGACCGAACCGCAGGGCGGTGCCGATCCCGCCCAGTTCCGGTGCCGCGCGGTCAAGGACGGCGACCACTGGGTCATCAACGGGTGGAAGTTCTTCTCCTCCAACGCCCGCACCGCCGAGTTCCTCATCGTCATGGTTGTGACGGATCCCGACGTCCCCGTGTACAAGGGCACGTCGATGTTCCTCGTCCCCACCGACACCCCGGGCGTGAACATCGTGCGCAACGTCGGCCTCTACGGCGAACCGCTGAACGAGGGCACCCACGCGCTGATCCACTACGACAACGTGCGTGTGCCCGCCGACGCGCTCCTCGGCGAGGAGGGCCAGGCGTTCGCCGCCGCGCAGGTGCGACTCGGTGGCGGTCGCATCCACCACGCGATGCGCACCATCGGCCTGGCCCAGAAGGCCCTGGACATGATGTGCGAACGCGCCCTCAGCCGCGAGACGGCCGGCAGCCGCCTCTCCGACAAGCAGGCCGTGCAGGGCTACATCGCCGACTCCTACGCACAGCTCGCACAGTTCCGTCTGTTCGTGCTCAACACCGCGTGGAAGATCGACAAGTACAACGACTACAAGAAGGTCCGCAAGGACATCGCGACAGCGAAGATCATCATGCCCACCGTGCTCCACGACATCGCGTGGCGCGCCATGCAGGTGCACGGTGCACTGGGCGTCACCAACGAGATGCCGTTCTTCAAGATGATCCACGGCGCAGCGGTGATGGGCCTGGCCGACGGGCCGACCGAAGTGCACAAGACCACCGTCGCCAAGCAGGTCCTCCGCGACTACAGCCCGGTCGACGACATGTGGCCCTCGGAGTGGATCCCGAAGAAGCAGGAAGAAGCCCGGAAGAAGTACGCCGACTACATCGAACTCGAAGTGGGGAACCTGTGATCGACACCGAGCGTCTCGCCGAATGGATGGACGAGCAGGGCCTGCCCGGCAAGGGCGCGCCGCTCGACGCGAAGTATCTCTCCGGCGGTACACAGAACGAGATCTACAAGCTCACGCGCGACGACTTCACGTGCGTCATCCGCATCCCTCCGACCGGCGCGCCGGTCGACCGCGACAGCGGGATCATGCGCGAGTGGCGGATCATCCAGGGACTGGCCGGAACCGACGTCCCGCACACGAAAGCCGTAGCCGCATGTGAGGACACGTCCGTTCTCGGCCGCTCCTTCTACCTCATGGGTCATGTCGACGGATGGTCGCCGATGGACCACCGCGGCACCTGGCCCGCGCCGTTCGACACCGATCTCGACGCTCGCGCCGGCCTGGCCTACCAGCTCGCCGAGGGCATCGCCCTGCTGTCGAAGGTGGACTGGAAGGCACAGGGCCTGGAGGATCTGGGACGTCCCGACGGTTTCCACGACCGGCAGGTGAGCCGGTGGACCCGCTTCTTCGAGCGGATCAAGGCCCGCGAGATCGAGGGCATGGACGTCGCGACGAAGTGGCTCGAGACCCATCGTCCGCTCGACTACATCCCCGGTCTGATGCACGGCGACTACCAGTTCGCCAACGTGATGTTCGAGCACGGCGCCCCCGCGAAGCTCGCGGCGCTCGTCGACTGGGAGATGGGTACCGTCGGCGATCCGAAGCTCGATCTCGGCTGGATGCTCATGAACTGGCCCGAGGATACGAGCGCGAACGAGGACAGCGCGGTCAGCTACGTCGACCTGACCGGGATGCCCGGTCGCGCGCAGATGCTCGCGCACTACGCCGAGGTCTCCGGCCGCCAGGTCGACGACATCGACTACTACCTGATCCTCGCCAAGTGGAAGCTCGCCATCGTCCTCGAACAGGGATTCCAGCGGGCCGGGGACGATCCCAAGTTGCAGTCGTACGGACCGGTCATTACCAGTCTCATGAAGTCGGCCGCCGATCTCGCCGAGTCGACGGACTACAAGGGCTGAAGGGGTCTGCGATGACGACTGTCGTGGAAGGGCTGGTGGAGGAACGGCACGGACCGGTGCTCGTCCTCCGCATCGATCGGCCCGAGGCGCGTAATGCCCTCAACGGAGCAGTACTCCGCGGAATCGGCGCTGCGGCCCTTCGGGCAGAAGCGGATCCGGAGATCCGGGCGATCGTGCTCACCGGCACGGGCGACCGGGCATTCTGTGCGGGCATGGACCTGCGAGCGTTCGCGGAAGGCGAGGACATCGGCACGGACTCCGACGAGGCCGCCGGATACGCCCGGCTGTCCAAGGGCGAACTCACCGTCCCGGTCGTCGGCGCCGCCAATGGCAGCGCTGTGGGCGGCGGGCTCGAACTCCTCCTCGGCGCCGACATCATCGTGGCGTCCTCCGAGGCGAAGTTCGGCCTGCCCGAGGTGAAGCGGGGTCTCTTCCCCGCCGGCGGCGGCACCGCCATCGGCACCCGCATCCCTGTCGGGGCGGCACTCGAGCTGACCCTGACGGGGGATCCGATCACGGCACAGCGCGGCTACGAACTCGGATTGATCAATGCCGTGGTGGCGCCCGATCAGGTCCTGGACACCGCACTCGACTACGCCCGGCGGATCGCGGCGAATGCCCCCCTCGGCCTGTCCGCGGTGAAGGAACTCGTCCGGCTCGCGCAGGCCGATCCCGAGCGCGCCGGCGAGCGACTCTCCCATTGGCAGTCGGTCGTCTTCACCAGCAACGACGCCAAGGAAGGCGCCACCGCGTTCATGGAGAAGCGGACGCCGGTCTGGCAGGGACAGTGACCGCCCCGGCAGAGCCGACGAGCACCGTGCGCGCCGTCGTCTGCACCGAATACGGGGAACCCGAATCCCTTCGGATGGAGTCGCGACCGTCGTCCCCGCTCGCCCCCGGTCACGTCCGGGTGCGCGTGGGGGCGGCGGCAGTCAACTTCCCCGACGTCCTCCTCGTGGCGAACAGGTACCAGATCAGCGTGCCGCCGCCCTTCGTTCCGGGCAGCGAGTACGCGGGCACGGTCGTCGAGGTCGCGGACGATGTGGACGGATTCTCGGTGGGCGATCGTGTCACCGGCACCGGGCTGGTCGGAGCGTTCGCCGACGAGGTGGTCGCTCCTACGAAGGCCCTGAAGAAGATCCCGGACGGGATCGACGACCGCACCGCCGCGTCCTTCGGGGTGGCGCACCGGACGGCCTATCACACGCTCCGGTCGGTGGCGCGGCTGCAGCCGGGAGAACGACTCGTCGTCCTCGGGGCCGGCGGGGGTGTCGGTCTGGCGGCCGTGCAACTCGGTGTGGCGCTGGGCGCTTCGGTCACGGCCGTCGCCTCGTCGGCCGACAAACTCGCGGTCGCGTCGTCCTACGGCGCCGCGCACACGATCGATCACCGGACGAGCGACCTGCGTTCGGCCCTGAAGGACGCGTTGCCGGAGGGGGCCGACGTCGTCGTCGATCCGGTGGGCGGCGAACTCTCGGAGCCGGCGCTCCGGTCGCTCGCCCGCGGTGGACGTTTCGTCACCATCGGGTACGCGTCCGGGTCGATCCCCCGGATCCCTCTGAATCTCGTTCTGGTCAAGGGCATCCGGATCATGGGTTTCCAGTTCCAGGATCTCGATCCGGAGGAGTACCGGCGGAACGAGGCCGAACTCGTGGACCTGCTCGTCTCGGGCACGGCGGTTCCGCACATCGGCGCGGACTATCCGCTCGAGGACGCCGCGCGGGCGCTTCGTCATGTCGCCGACGGACGAGCGGTCGGGAAGGTCGTCATCGACATGTCCCGCTGATCGTCCTCGCGCGACGAACCGATCCTTGCGCGCCCTACACGCCGGGCGAACCCCGATTCGACGCGCGAGGATCGGGAAGCGCGTCATTTGTGTTGCGGCGCTACGACTGTGGCCCGACCTCCGAGCAAGGAGACCGGGCCACAGTCGTCGTGGTGCTCAGGCCATGGAGACGAGGTTGCCGCGCATACGGAGCGTGTCGGCACCTCCGGTGAGGAACGATTCGGTGGCGGCGATCGCGGTCGCCGGTGCCGCGGCAGCGGCGAGGGCATGCGACTTGAAGACCTGGGCCGCGCGGCTCAGGCGATGCTGCAGCGGCACGATGCGCGAGTCGAGTTCGGAGGGGACGTTCTCGCCCCACAGCGCAACCGTGGTGGGACTGTCCGACATCGCCTCGAGCACACCGTTGCGGATCCGCTCGTCGGACGCATAGAGATCGGCGGCGACGGCGACCATGTCGGGCATGGGACCGTAGGGTGCAGAACTCAGAGCGGACTCGAGGTCGACCGCCTTGGTCGCGCCGAGGATCTCGAACGGACGCAGATCGGAACTCTGCGGAACGACGACCACCACTTCCCAGCCTGCCGCAACCTGGTCGTACAGCCAGCCGCCGGTGTACCGGACGGCGTCCGCGACCTTGGGCGCGACGACGGCGACCCTTCGTCTCAGGATGTGGCGGCGGGCATGAGCTGTTGCTCGAGCGACTGTATGTAGTCCTCGAATATTGCGGTCAGTGGGAGCGAACGATCGAGCAGCCATGAGGTTTCCATTCCATTCAGGAAAGCGACGATCTCCACCGCTTTGACGGCTGGGTCCACATCCGTTCGATATCGCCCGGCGTGTTGTCCACGCCGGATGCCGGCTTCGACCGCGTCGAGAGCCGCTTGATACCGCCCGAGTAGGCGATCGTGCAGAGGGGCATCCGGTTCCAGGTTCTCGATGAGAAGTACCGCATACATTCCGACCAGTTCGGGCGACTCCTCGAAACGCTTCGGGAGTTTCCTGAGCTGATCGACGAGATCTCCCGTCCGATCCACACGAGCGTTGTCGTCGTTGTCGCGGGCGTCGAGCACCGCGTGCAACAACTGCTCCTTCGACTCGAAGTGATGCAACAACCCTGCCGGGGTCAATCCTGCTTCCCGGGCGATCTGGGCGAGGCTTGTGCTCCGCCACCCGTTCCGCGCCAGAAACCGCTGGGCAACGCTGAGAATCAGCTCCCTGCGATCCTCACCTCTGGCGAGGAGAGTGTCGTATGCACGCTGGGACAAGAGCCCTCACTTGGTCGAAGAAGAACAACCTACTGAACGCACATTAGGTCATTTTCCCGAATGTGACAAGGGTCTCATCACATATATGTTTCGCACTGGATCACACGAGTTCGACGACGGTCGCGTTCGCGGTCCCGCCGCCCTCGCACATCGTCTGGAGACCGAAGCGAATGCCCTGATCACGCATGTGATGAATCATCCGGGTCATCAGCACCGCACCCGAACCGCCGAGCGGATGACCGAGCGCGATCGCCCCACCGAGCGGATTCAGCTTCTCCGGATCCGCGCCCGTCTCGGCCAGCCACGCCAGCGGCACGGACGCGAATGCCTCGTTGACCTCGAAGACACCGATGTCTCCCAACGCGATGCCGGCCTTCGCGAGGGCCTTCTCCGTCGCGGGGATGGGTCCGGTCAGCATGAGGACGGGATCGGCTCCGGCGACGACACCTGCCCGGTACCGGACCAGCGGAGTGAGCCCGAGCTCGCGGGCCTTCTCCGGCGTCGTCACGAGCAGCGCTGCCGCACCGTCGGAGATCTGCGACGAATTACCGGCGTGGATGACGCCGTCCTCGGCGAAGGCGGGCTTCAGACCGGCCAGCTTCTCGACGGTCGATCCCCGCCGCACTCCTTCGTCCACCGACACCACGCCCGCCTCGGTGGGCACCGGGACGATCTGCGCGTCGAACGCACCGCGGTCCAGCGCAGCGGCGGCCCGCTCGTGCGAGAGCACCGAGAACTCGTCGAGACGCGTCCGGGAGAAACCCCACTTCTGAGCGATCTTCTCGGCAGAGATGCCCTGGTTGAACGAGAACCCGTCGTACCGGGCCAGCGCCTTCGGTCCGTACGGCTGACCCGACGCCCGCGCCGAGCCCAGCGGCACACGGCTCATCACCTCGACACCACCTGCGACGACGACGTCCTGCTGACCGGACATCACCGCCTGCGCCGCGAAGTCGAGTGCCTGCTGGCTCGACCCGCACGCGCGGTTGATCGTCGTACCCGGGATCGATTCGGGCCAGCCGGCCGCGAGGACCGAGTACCGGCCGATGTTGCTCGACTGGTCTCCCACCTGCGAGACACAGCCCCATACGACGTCGTCGACGACCGCCGGATCGATACCCGCGCGCTCGGCGAGGGCCTGCAGGACGTGCGCCGACAGATCCGCCGGATGCTCGCCCGCCAGTCCCCCGTTGCGCTTGCCGACCGGCGTGCGGACGGCCTCGACGATGACTGCTTCACGCATGTACTTCTTCTCCACTCGTAGTCTGCGGTTCCGGAGTCTGTGTTTCCGGGTTCAGTGCCCACCGGCCGGTGAAGCGGACCTCACGCTTCTCGGCGAAGGCCCGGAACGCCTCAGGGGCGTCGACGGTTCCGAAGTTGACCGCCTGGGCACGCGCTTCACCGGCGAGAGAATCCCGCAGGCCGCGGTCGACGGCTTCGTTGAGCAATGCCTTGGTCTGTGCCAGGGCGACGGGCGGCCCGGCCGACAGCCGAGCGCAGAGATCGTCGACGAACGCGTCGATGCCCTCCTCGGATTCGATCCAGGTCACCAACCCCAGCCGGTGCGCCTCGTCGGCGTCGATGGCCTCGGCCAGCAACGCGAGTCGTTTCGCCTGTTGCAGACCGACGAGCCTCGGCAGCAGCCATGTACCGCCGAGATCGGGTGACAGTCCCCGCTTGGCGAAGATCTGCGAGAAGGTCGAGCGCGGTGTCGCGACCACCAGATCGCATCCGAGCGCCAGGTTCCAGCCGGCCCCGTAGGCGACGCCGTCGACCTTCGCAACGGTGGGAACGGGCAGTTCGTGGAGCAGCAACGCGACGTCCGTCAGTTTGCGTAGCTTGCGCAAGGGATGTGCGACACCCGGATTGGCGATGTCGGCACCGGAACAGAACGCACCGGAAGCTCCGGTGACGACGAGGACACGCACGTCCGGGTCGTCGGCGGTGTCGACGAGCACGTCGTGCAGCGCCTGCCAGAGCGGACCGTCGATCGCGTTCTTGCGACGCGGCCGGTTCAACGCGAGGGTCCGGACCCCGTCGCGGTCGTCGACGAGAAGGGAATCGGTGCTCATTCGGCCGCCTCCGTACCCGGTGCGCGGTATGCGGGACCGATCGCGCCGGTCTCGCGCAGCTGCGCGATCTCGGTGCGGGTGATCCCGAAGTCCTGCAGCACCGCGTCGGTGTGCTCGCCGAGCCCCGGCACCGCCCCCATGGGCAATTCGAAGCCCGCGACCACCGGTGGGGGAAGCAGCGCCTCGATCGGCCCGTTGGGGGTTGCGACCTCCCGCCAGCGATCCCGGGCCTGCAGCTGCGGATGCGCGATCACGTCGCTGGGCAGGTTGTACCGGGAGTTGCCGATACCGGCCTCGTCGGCGATCTTCTGGATGTGCGCGAGGGGGTGCAGGGCGCACCACTGCGCGATCGCCTCGTCGAGCACGGCGCGATGTTCGCAGCGACCGGCATTGGAGCGGAATCGCTCGTCGTCGGCCAGATCGTCGCGTTCGATGATCTCCCGTGCGAGTCGCTGCCATTCCCGGTCGTTGGTGGTGCCGAGCACGACGACCTGGTCGTCGGCGGTGCGGTACGACCCGTACGGCGAGACGGCGGGCGACGACATGCCCAGCGGTTGCTGGTTCACCCCGGAATAGCGTGTGTAGGTCAGCGGATATCCCATGAGCTCGGTCATCGTGTCGAACAGGCTCACCGACACCTTCGACAGGCTGCCGCCGCGACCGCGGTGCCGTTCCTTGCCGCACAGCAGGGCGAGGATCGACACGGCCGAGTACAGGCCGGTGGTGATGTCCGCGACGGGCGGCCCGGGTTTCGCCGGCATGCCGGGATGACCGGTGACCGCGCACGCCCCCGATTCCGCCTGGATCAGAAGGTCGTAGGCGCGTTTGTGCGAGAGCGGACCACCGGGACCGTAACCGTCGATCTCGACCGAGATCAGTTCGGGATAGAGCTCCTCGAGCCGGTCGGGTGACAGTCCGAGCCGCGCGGTCGCGCCCGGCGCCAGATTCGACACCAGCACGTCGGAGCGGGCGAGGATCCGGTGCAGCACCGCGATCCCGTCGTCCGACTTCAGGTCGAGTGTCACCGATTCCTTGCCGCGGTTGGCCCATACGAAATGTGCTGCCATGCCACCGACGACGTCGTCGTAGTCGCGCGCGAAGTCACCACCGCGGGGGTTCTCGATCTTGATGACCCGCGCACCGAAATCGGCGAGCGTCCGCGTGCACATCGGTGCCGACACGGCCTGCTCGAGGGTGACGACGGTGACGCCCGCGAGCGGGCCGTCCGAGCCCACAGAACCTGTTGTCACCGTCTCGGTCATCACATCACCATGCCACCGTCGACCGGCAACACCTGCCCGGTGACGAACGATGCCGCGTCGGTGGCCAGGAAGACGAACGCTCCGGCAACCTCCTCCGGGGATGCCCAGCGACGCAGCGGAATACGATTGAGCATGTTGGCGGCGAACTTCTCGTTGGTGCGGATCGTCTCCGTCATGGGAGTCGCGGCGAGCGGGGCCAGCGCGTTGACGAGGATGTTCTTGCGGGCCAGCTCGCGGGCGAGCGACTTGGTGATGCCGATGATCCCCGCTTTGGCCGCGGAGTAGTTCACCTGCCCGAGCGTGCCGGTGATGCCCGCCGAGGAGGTCACGTTGATGATGCGTCCCTTGCCGTCGGTGGCGAGGAAGGGCAGTGCCGCCTGCGAGCAGTTGAAGGCGCCGAGCACGTGGATGTCGTGGATGCGCTGGAACGAGTCGACGGTGGTGTCGGCGAACATCGCCGGGTCGGTGACACCGGCGTTGTTGACGAGGATGTGGAGCACGCCCTCGGTCAGACCGGCGGCACGCGCCATCGCGGCGTCGGCCGCCTCCCGGTCGCGGACGTCGAGCGCGGCGCTGTCGGCCTTACCACCGTTCACCGAGATCCGTTCGGCAACAGCGGCTGCGGCGTCGCCGTTCACATCGGTGACGAGCACGGCCGCACCGGCGGCCGCGAGGGCTTCGGCGACGGCCGAGCCGATACCGCCGGCCGCGCCGGTCACCACGGCCGACCGCCCGGTGAGATCGAAGAGAGAATTGTTCACGGCCATCAGTAGCTCCTCGGCAGTCCCAGAGTGTGTGAGCTCAGGAAATTCAGGATCATCTCCTGGCTGATCGGTGCAATGCGCATGACGCGCGCTTCGCGGAAGTACCGCGAGACGTTGTACTCCTCCGAGTAGCCCATGCCGCCGTGCGTCTGCAGCGCACGGTCGGCAGCGGTGAATCCCGCATCGGCACAGAGGTATTTGGCGGTGTTGGCTTCCCGTCCGCACGGCTTGCCGTTGTCGTAGAGCCAGGTCGCCTTGCGCAGGACGAGTTCGGCGGCATCGAGGTGGGCGAGCGAATCGGCGAGGGGGAACTGGATTCCCTGGTTCATGCCGATCGGGCGGCCGAAGACTTCGCGTTCGTTGCCGTACCTGACCGCCTTGTCGAGCGCCACGCGACCGATGCCGAGGGCCTCGGCGGCGATGAGCATGCGCTCGGGGTTGAGGCCGTCGAGCAGATACTCGAAACCCTTCCCCTCCTCACCCACGCGGTCCTCCACCGGCACCCGCAGGTCGTCGATGAACAGCTCGTTCGACGTGACGGCGTTGCGCCCCATCTTGCGGATCGGGCGGATGTCGACGCGGCTGCGGTCGAGATCGGTGAGGAACAACGTCATGCCGTCGGTCTTCTTCTGCACCTCGTCGTACCGCTGGGTACGGGTCAGCAGCAGGATCTTCTCGGATTCCTGCGCCTTCGAGATCCACACCTTGCGGCCGTTGACGACGTAGTGGTCGCCGTCCCGCCGGGCGAAGGTGGTGATCCGCGAGGTGTCGAGGCCTGCTCCGGGCTCGGTGACACCGAAGCAGACGTGCAGGTCGCCGCTGACGATGCGCGGCAGGGTGCGGGCCTTGAGCTCGTCGGAACCGTGCTTGACGACCGGCTGCATGCCGAAGATGTTGAGGTGAATCGAGCTCGCGGCGTTCATGCCGCCGCCCGAACGCGCGACCTCCTCGAGCAACAGGGTGGCCTCGGTGATGCCGTATCCGTGCCCGCCGTACTCCTCGGGCATGGTGATACCGAGCCAACCACCGTCGGCCATGGCCTTGTAGAACTCCGAGGGGAACTCGTGGGCGAGGTCCTTCTCCATCCAGTACTGGTCGTCGAACCTCTTCGTCAGTTCGGCCACCGACTTGCGGATGAGCTCCTGATCCTCGCTGAGTTCGAAACTCATTCCGCTCATCGTCGGCACCGCCGGCCCTGCGGGCGGGGCTGCACGTCATCGAGGTTCATGGGGGGTCCCTTTCGTGTCGGTCAGTCGGAGGCGGGAAGCGGCTTCGCGGCCTTGAGAGTCATGGGGATACCGCCGTAGCCGAGTTCCCCGGGCCCCGAGGAGGTGCACAGCACCTCGACCGTGTCGTCCGCGTCGACGTAGCGCTTGCCGAGAACGGTGACGGCGTCGCCGGCCGACGGTTCGGGTCGGCCCGGCGGCGCCGGAATCATCGGGGCGCCACCGCATGTGAGTTCCTGTGCGTTCTCCGCAGGGGCGCGGACGACGACGACCCTCGTGGAGCCTTCGGCGGCGGCGAGCTGCACTCCTGGACGAAGTGGTGCGGGTGTGGTCACGGCGTACCTCTCTTTCGATCGCTCGACGGCGAGCGCGACCCCGGGTGGCTCGTGCGATGAAAACTATCCTCTCTTTTGAGGAGAATCAACCTTCGCGACGCGCCGCCCACAAGAGGAGGAGGCTCGTAGATCTCATGCATCCACCGGCAGCGTGGAGCGACAGCCGCTCCGCGCGCGAGCTTCCCACCAGCAGAAACGGGACATTTCTCGCGGAACGTTGACTATCCGGCGCGGACGTGGAAATCTATCGATCAGAAATGAGAATGCAATTCTCTCGAACAGGGAGGAGGTTGATGTGGCACTGCTATCCCCGCTGCCGGCGGAACTCTGGGACGAGGACGTCGACGCAGCACTGAAAGGTCTTATGCCCCGGCACATGAGGAATCCGGAGCAGGCCGGCACCGCGATGGCGACGCTCGTCCACCATCCGGAGTTGACCAAGGCCTTTCTCGGCTTCAGCGTGCATCTTCTGTTCCGATCCACACTCCCGGCCAGGCTGCGCGAACTCGTGATCCTGCGGGTCGCCGCACTGCACGACTGCTCGTACGAGCGGGAGCACCACATCGAGATCGCGCGCACCGAGGCCGGCCTCACGCCGGACGAGATCGCCGCGGCCGTCGACGGGTCGGCCGAGGATCCGTTCGAGCAGCGCCTGCTCGACTCCGTTCGGGAGTTGACCGAGACCTCGCGCATGTCCGAGGAGACCTGGACAGCGCTCTCGGAGCATCTCACCACCAAACAACTGATGGACCTCATCTTCACCGTGGGTGGCTACAGCCTGATGGCCATGGCCTACAACACCTTCGGTATCGAGTTCGAAGACGAAAGGTAGAACCTTGCCCCACTTCACCAAGCCGGCCGAGGGAAGCTGGACCGAGCACTATCCCGAACTCGGCACCGCACCCGTCGACTACACCGACTCCATCGATCCCGCCTTCTTCGAGGCGGAGCGCGAGGCGATCTTCAAGCGCACGTGGCTCTACATGGGTCGCGTCGAGCAGCTGCCGCGCGTCGGCAGCTACTTCACCAAGGAGATCCCGTCGGCCGGGCCCGGCACCTCGCTGGTCATCGTCAAGGGCAACGACGGCGTCATCCGCGCGTTCCACAACGTGTGCCGCCACCGCGGAAACAAGCTGGTGTGGAACGACTTCCCCAACGAGGAGACCGCCGGTAGCTGCAAGCAGTTCACCTGCAAGTACCACGCCTGGCGCTACAGCCTCGAGGGCGATCTGACCTTCGTGCAGCAGGAGGGCGAGTTCTTCGATCTCGACAAGAAGGACTTCGGACTCAAGGCGGTTCGCTGCGAGACGTGGGAAGGGTTCATCTACATCAACCTCGACGACGACGCAGCTCCGCTCGTCGACTACCTCGGCGACTTCGCCAAGGGTCTCGAAGGCTACCCCTTCGACAAGATGACCGAGGTCTACAGCTACCGCTCTGAGATCAACGCGAACTGGAAACTGTTCATCGACGCCTTCGCCGAGTTCTACCACGCACCGATCCTGCACATGAAGCAGGCGGTCAAGGACGAGGCCGAGAAGCTCGCCGGCTACGGCTACGAGGCGCTGCACTACGAGATCAAGTCGCCGCACTCGATGATCTCCTCGTGGGGCGGCATGGCCCCGCCCAAGGACCCGAACATGGTCAAGCCCATCGAGCGCGTCCTGCGTTCGGGTCTCTTCGGCCCGTGGGACGTTCCGGACATCGAGGGCCTGGCCGAGGATCAGCTGCCTCCGGCGGTCAACCCCACCAAGTTCCACAGCTGGGGCCAGGACAGCTTCGAGTTCTTCCCGAACATGACGCTGCTCATCTGGAAGCCGGGCTGGTACCTCACCTACACCTACTGGCCCACCGCCGTCGACAAGCACATCTTCGAGACGAGCCTGTACTTCGTCCCGCCGAAGAACGCTCGCGACCGCCTCGCGCAGGAACTCGCCGCGGTGACTTTCAAGGAGTACGCGCTCCAGGACGCGAACACCCTCGAAGCGACCCAGACCATGATCGGCACCCGCGCAGTGACCGATTTCCCACTCAACGACCAGGAAATCCTCCTGCGCCACCTCCACAAGACCGTCGCCGATTACGTCAAGGAGTACCAGAAGTGACGACTCTGCCCACCGAATTCGCCGACCTCGAACCGTATGCCGACTGGGCTCTGGCCACCGAGCCCGAGCGCTACGCCAAGCGGCTGGCGTCGAGCATGCCCGAGATGCAGCAGTTCTACGACGCCGCCTTCGGCCGACTCGAGGACGCCATCACCTACCTCGACAAGTTCGATCTGGACGACCTCGACGACGATGCCCGCGCGCTCATGCACCTGATGCAGTCGCTCGTGATGGTCTCGTTCCCCGTCGAGGTCTGGAAGCAGCCCCGCGTGCCGGACAGTGGCGCCGCCTGGGTCACCATCACCAAGGAACCGGTGGTGTGATGCCACCCGTCGGGACACTCCGGCGATGAGCACACCTCGCGCCCGTACCCGAACCCTCCGGGGTTCGAGTACGGGCGCGTTGTGGTTTCTTCGGTTCCACGCCGTCCGTATTTCAAGATCGAACACAGTTGGTCGATTGTCGTCACGTGATCGATCACAAGTCCGATATGCACTAAAGATCCCCTCGCGCCGGACTTTCCGACCCATGGTTGGATGTGCGGGCGAGACACGGCTTCGAGCGCGGGACGGCCGCGGGGCGAGGTCGAACTCTGCACCAGCCCACAGCCTGCCCCGGGAGGAAACATGACCGACATCGAGACGAAGAACTTCTTCACCGATCCGGATCTCGTCGAGGACCCGTACCCCTATTACGACGCCCTGCGCGAGGGATGCCCGGTCAGGCGCGAACCCCACCACAACGTCATGATGGTCACCGGCTACGAGGAGGCGATCCAGGTCCTGAGCGACGAGCAGACCTTCTCGTCGTGCATCTCGGTGACCGGCCCGTTCTCCGGCCTTCCGGCCTGCCCCGAGAGCGACGACATCACCGACTTCATCGAGGAGCACCGTCCCTCGCTGCCGATGAACGACCAGCTCCCCACCATGGATCCCCCGCAGCACACCGACCATCGCGGCCTGCTGATGCGGCTCATCACTCCCAAGCGCCTCAAGGAGAACGAGGCCTTCATCGAGCGCATCGCCGACCGCCTCCTCGACGACCTGCTCGCCCGGGGCGAAGGCGACTACATCACCGGTTTCGCTGCGCCGTTCGCGATGCTCGTCATCGCCGACCTGCTGGGCGTGCCGGAGAGCGACCACCAGGAGTTCATCGAGGGCCTGAACATCCAGGTGGAGAAGGGCTTCTCGCTCGGCAGCACCGAGGGTGAGGCACTGAAGCTCAACCCGCTCGAGTTCCTGTACAAGAAGTTCGGCCAGTACATCGAGGACCGCCGCGCGAACCCCACCGACGACGTGCTGACGGGCCTCGCCACCGCGACCTTCCCCGACGGAACCCTGCCGCCCGTCGACGACGTCCTGCGCATCGCCGCGAACGTGTTCTCCGCCGGCCAGGAGACCACCGTGCGCCTGCTGAGCTCCGCGCTGCGGATCATCGCCGAGCAGCCCGAACTCCAGAAGACCCTGCGCAGCGAGCCCGACCGCATCCCGAACTTCATCGAGGAGACGTTGCGTTTCGAAAGCCCCATCAAGGGCGACTTCCGGCTCGCGAAGACCCCCACCACCATCGGCGGGGTCGACGTCTCGGCCGGCACCATCATGATGCTGGTCAACGGTGCCGCCAACCGCGACCCGCGTCAGTTCTCCGATCCGAACGACTTCGACATCGACCGCCGCAACGCCCGCACCCACATCGCGTTCGGCCGCGGCGTGCACTCGTGCCCCGGCGCCCCGCTCGCCCGCACGGAAGGGCGCGTGGGCATCCAGCGCCTGCTCGAGCGCACCAGCGAGATCCGGATCTCCGAGAAGGTGCACGGCCCCGAGGACGACCGGAAGTTCGGTTACCTGCCGACCTTCATCCTGCGCGGCCTGCTCGCGTTGCACCTCGAGTACGCGCCGGTGGAAGGTGAGTCGAAGTGAAGGTTTTCGTCGACGACGACGCCTGCCGCGGACACGGTGTCTGCCTCGCCGCCTGCCCGGAGGTCTTCGACCTGAGCGACGGCGGGTACGCGGTCACCCTCGTGTCCGAGGTCCCGGCCGAGCACGAGGAATCCGTGCGGGAGGCCGCAGCGGGTTGCCCCGAAAGGGCGATCCGGCTCGACTGAGTCACGATCGAAGCCGAACACGGGCGTCGGCCCGGACCGAAAGGTTCGGGCCGACGCCCTTTTTCGTTTCACTCACCGAGGGTCGATTGACGCCGTCCGGGGTTGTATGAAAACCTCATAATCAAGATAGAGAGTGACATTCTCACGATGTGTCGCTCTCCGATGAAAGGACGAGCGATGCTGACCCTGAAGGCAGCCGGAATGCTCGACGTCGACACGGGCGAGATCGTCCGTCCGGGAATCATCCGCGTCGACGGCGAACGCATCGCCGGAGTGGGCGGAACCCCGGAAGGGGACGTCATCGACCTCGGCGACCTGATCCTCATGCCCGGCCTGATGGACATGGAGGTCAACCTCCTCATGGGTGGACGCGGCGAGAAGCCCGTCTATTCGACGGTCCAGGACGACCCGCCCCTGCGCATGCTACGTGCCGTCGGAAACGCCCGCCGCACCCTGCGCGCGGGATTCACCACCGTCCGCAATCTCGGACTGTTCGTCAAGACCGGCGGATACCTCCTCGACGTGGCCCTCGGAACGGCCATCGACAAGGGCTGGGTGGACGGCCCGCGCGTCGTCCCCGCCGGTCACGCCATCACCCCCACCGGCGGACACCTCGATCCGACGATGTTCGCGGCGTTCGCGCCCGGCGTCCTCGACCTCACGATCGAGGAGGGCATCGCCAACGGCGTCGACGAGGTCCGCAAGGCGGTGCGCTACCAGATCAAGCACGGCGCCCAGCTCATCAAGGTGTGCGTATCGGGCGGCGTCATGTCGATGACCGGATCCGCAGGTGCCCAGCACTATTCGGACGAAGAGCTGCGCGCGATCGTCGACGAGGCCCACCGTCGCGGCATGAAGGTCGCCTCGCACACGCACGGCGCCGAAGCCGTGCGACACGCGATCGAAGCCGGAATCGACTGCATCGAACACGGATTCCTCATCGACGACGACACCATCGACCTCATGGTCGAGCGCGGAACATGGCTCGTGCCCACCACCCGTCTCGCCGACGCGATGGACACCTCCCACGCGCCGCCGGAGCTGCAGGCCAAGGCCGCCGAGATGTTCCCCAAGGCACGCACCTCGGTGCTCGCCGCATACAAGGCCGGGGTGAAGATCGCGGTCGGCACCGACGCGCCGGCCATCCCCCACGGCAAGAACGCCGACGAGATCGTTGCCCTCGTCGACCGCGGAATCCCTCCCCTCGCGGTGATCCAGGCCGCCACGATCAATGCGGCAGAACTCATCGGCGTCGACGACCGCGGTCGCCTCGCCGAAGGTCTGCTCGCCGACATCATCGCCGTCCCCGGCGATCCCACCGAAGACATCACCGTCACCCAGAACGTGCGGTTCGTGATGAAAGGCGGAAAGGTCTATGTCCACAACTGACCGTTCGATCACCGACGACCTCGTCGAGATCAACCAGCTGCTCGCCCGCTACGCGGTGAACATGACGAAGAACGACGTCGAAGGCGTCGTCTCGGTGTTCACCCCCGACGGCACCTACAGTGCCTTCGGCGACGCGTTCCCCCTCGACCGGTTCCCCGAGCTCGTCGCGGCCGCACCGAAGGGCCTGTTCATGACGGGCACGGCCCTCATCGACATCGACGGCGACACCGCGACCGGCACCCAGCCGCTGTGCTTCGTCGAACATTCCACGCACGACATGCGGATCGGCTACTACAACGACACCTACGTCCGCACGGCCGACGGCTGGCGTCTGCGCACCCGCGCGATGACCTTCATCCGCCGCAGCGGAACCCACGACTCCGGCATCCCCCACGCCTTCGAACCGGCATGAACGTCACCGAATTCAGGACCGCCGTCCGAGCCTGGCTCGACGAGAACGATCTGACCCCCGGACCGGATCACTCGTTCGACGCGCAGGTCGAACAGCTCGCCCGCGTGCGGCGGGAACTCTACGACGCGGGCTGGATGCGCTACGGCTGGCCCGAGGAGGTCGGCGGACTCGGCGGCGAGGCCGTCCTGCGTGCCGTGCTCGGCGAGGAGGTCGCGACCCGCGACCTCGCCGAGCCGGGCATCTATTCGATGATCGAGGTGCTCGCGCCCACCATGATCTCCTACGCACGGCCCGAACTCGCCGCGGAGATGGTGCCGAAACTGCTCCGCGGCGAGGAACAGTGGTGCCAGGGCTTTTCGGAGCCCGGCTCGGGCAGCGACCTCGCGTCGCTGTCCACCCGGGCCGAGCAACGCGGTGACGAATGGGTGATCAACGGGCAGAAGGTCTGGACGTCGCTCGCCCAGTTCGCCTCCCGCTGCGTGCTGCTCACCCGTACCGCGCCGGGGCACAAGGGCATCACCGCCTTCTTCGTCGACATGGACACCCCGGGCATCACCGTCCGGCCGCTGCGCACGATGCACGGCGTCGACGAATTCGCCGAGGTGTACTTCGACGACGTCGTCGTGCCGGCCGACCGTATGCTGGGCAATCCCGGCGACGGCTGGAAGCTCGCGATGGATCTGCTGCCGCACGAACGGTCGACATGCTTCTGGCATCGCATCGCCTACCTGTTCACCCGGTTGGATCGCCTTGTGGACGAGACCGATTCGACGGCCGACGACGAACTCGGCGCGGCCTACCTCGCGCTGCACACCGTGCGGTGCCGGTCGCTCGCCACCCAGCAGCGACTCGCGTCGGGCGCGTCGCTCGGCCCCGAGACCTCCGTCGACAAGATCCTCCTCGCGACCGCCGAACAGCAGTTGTTCGACACCGCACGGGATCTGCTTCCCGGCGTGCTCGAACTGTCCGACACCGAATGGCGGACCGAATTCCTGTATTCCCGTGCGGCGACGATCTACGGCGGCACCGCCGAGATCCAACGCAACATCGTCGCGCGCCGACTTCTCGATCTGGGGGCGGAGTGACGACCTACAGCACTGCACCGGCGCCGGATTCGGACCTCGGCCTGCTCGAGGACGCACTGCGCAAGACCATGGAGAGCACGACCGGCGCCGCGCTCGACGCGGCCCTGGTCGATCTGGGCTGGCACGACATGCTCACCGAGATGCCCGACGACACGATCCCCCTGGTATTCCGGCTGCTCGGTGAAACCGGCGCGCACGCCCCGGTGATCAACGACGTCGTGCTCGTCGACGCGGGTCGGGAGGCCGGTGGGGTCCTATCCCTCCCCTACACCGGCGGACAGTGGATCGAATGGGCACGCGAGGACCGGGACACCACCGCACTCGACACGGAACTACCGATCGCGACGGTCGGATCCGGTGATCCGGTGCCGGTCGCAGCGGCACGTCGTGCGCTCGGCTGGTGGCTGGTGGGAACGAGCCGGGCGATGCTCGACCTGGCCCGTACCCACGCTCTCGACCGCACGCAGTTCGGCAAGCCCATCGCCGGCTTTCAGGCGGTGCGGCACCGGCTCGCAGAGACATACGTCGCCGTCGAGGGCGCGGAGGCCACCCTGCGTGCCGCCACCGACGAACTCGGTTCCCTGCTCGCGAAGGCCGCCGCGGGTCGCGCGGCGATCATCGCGGCACGGCACTGCCAGCAGGTCCTCGGCGGTATCGGCTTCACCGCCGAGCACGACCTGCACCGGCACATCAAGCGGGCGCTGGTGCTCGACGGCCTGCTCGGCAGCTCACGCGAGTTGACCCGCGAGGCCGGTGCCCTCATCCGCGCGGAGGGTTCGGCGCCGCGCCTGGTGCACCTCTGACTCGGCTGTCCGGTTCGGCGTCAGCCCTCGACGACCACACGGAACTCGTCGAGGGTGCTGTCGGTCGCGTCGGGCACGTTCATGCCGGCACCCACACCGCTGTGGAGGTAGTCGACGACCGCGCGGTCGAGCCGCTCACCCGGTACGACCGCGGGGATACCCGGCGGGTACGGCGTGAGCTGTTCCGCCGCGATGCGGCCGACGGCGCGGGCGGCGGAGACCATCTCGGTCCTGCCGAAGAACGCGTCGCGCGGAGACATCACCGATTCGAGCTGCAGTTCGTCCGGACTCGGCAGCTCGATCCGGGGCGGCGGATCGAAGGACTCCGCCGCCCGGGACAGTGCTTCGAGCGCGGAGACGAGCCGATCGGCGGTGTCCTCGTCGTCGGACATGGACATCGTGGCGAGGATCCTGCGGTGGTCGCTCATGCCGACGTCGAGACGACAGTTCTCCCGCAGCCAGTCGGCGCACTGATAACCCGAGACGCCGAGTTCGTCGAGGTCCATGAGCACCTGGAGGCGGTCGAGATCGTGCGAGGCCTCGTCGCCGAGCAGCCGGTCGTCGAGGACGGAGATCCCGTCGATCCTCTCGATGCGTTCGCGCGTAGTCCGGGCCAGGTCGAGCGCACTGCCGAGCAGTTCGGTGCCGTGCTCGACCATCTGCCGTCGCCATCCGTCGATCGCCGAGTAGATCAACACGTTGGGGCTGGTGGTCATGAGCAGATCGGCGCAATCCGACAGGTGGGAGGCGTCGACCAGGTCTCCCTGGACGTGGTACACCGAGCCCTGCTCGAAACCGGCACCCATCTTGTGCACACTCACCACGCAGACATCGGCACCGGCATCCATCGCCCAGGTCGGCAGGTCGTCGTGGAAGGGCAGATGCGCGCCCCACGCCTCGTCGACGATGAGTGGCTTTCCGCGTTCGTGGCAGACGTCCGCGATGCCCGCGATGTCGGCGCACGTCCCGTACGGACTGGGGCTGACGATCAGTGCACCGGCCGCGTCGGGGTACTTGTCCCACATTTCTCGAACCTGCTGTGGTGAGGGTGGATGGGAGAAGTGCATCTCCTCGTCCCACTGCGGGGTGATCCAACGCGGGGTGACACCGCTGAAGATCAGGCCGGCGACGATCGACTTGTGCGAGTCGCGTCCGAGCAGCAGACCACCGGGATCGTTGCCGGCGACGGCCATCATCGCGGCCTTGACCGACAGGGAGCTTCCGCAGGTCGAGAAGAAGGCCTGCTCGGCTCCGACCGCCTCGGCCATGAGTTCTTCTGCTCTGCTCAGATATCCGTTGCGCGTCAGACGGTCGTCGAGGCCGCCGGAGGCGAGCACATCCGCACGGAACGAGTCCCGCCCGAGCACTTCCGCGACGCGTTCGTCCACGCCGCGACCCTGCCGGTGGCCCGGCGGGGAGAAGCCGTAGCGGTCGAGCCGGCGGTATTCCTCGAGAGCGCTGAGCAACGGGGTTTCCGACTGGTCCATGCCTGTCGGTTACCCGGGCCCGCGATCTGCAATCAGCTCGATCGGTGCGCCCCGTTCTTCGACGGGTCGGGGTGATTCGAGAACCACAGGCTCTCCTCGGTGAGCCGGCAACTCTTCCATCCGTCTTCCGTGCGCACGACCTCGTGGTGGTAGTTGCCCCCGCAATAGGTCAGGCCGTCGACGCCGGGGAGTTGCATGGGGTTGTAGAACATCGCCCGTACCGTCGCACGGTCGCCGTCGAGGTCGACCTCGACATTGGTGACGAAGTGCTGCGACATCGGCAGGTACGACAGCGCCTTCTGCAGCTGCGCGAGCACTTCGTCCCTCGGTCCGGGCTGGTATCCCACGGAGCTGTAGTCGAGATGGGCGTCCTCGGTGAAGACCGATTCCATCTTCTTCCAATCCTTGGTGTCCACCGCCGTCGCATAGCGGTAGAGGAGTTCGGTGATGGCGTACTTGTCGCACAGCTCGTCGGGCGTCATGAGGCTCCTTCGACTTCGTCCGGAATTTCATTCTTTCAGAAGAGAACCCCCTTTCCAAGACCCTTGTTCTGAGGCATGATCCGTATATGGGACAACTTGACTCTCTTCACGATCTGAGCGGGAAAACCGCTGTCGTCACAGGTGGTTCGCGTGGCATCGGCCGCGCCATCGCCCAGATCCTCGCCGAACACGGCGCCGACGTCGTCGTCGCCTCCCGCAAGCTCGACGCGTGCGAACTCGCCGCGAAGGAGATCGAGGCATCCACCGGCAGCAAGGTGCTCCCCGTCGCCTGCCATGTCGGACAGTGGGACGACTGCAACACGCTCGTCGACACGACCCTCGACCATTTCGGGCGCCTCGACATCCTCGTCAACAATGCCGGAATGTCGCCGCTCTACCAGGATCTCGAATCCATCACCGAAGAGCTGTACGACAAGACCTTCGGCGTGAACCTCAAGGGCCCGTTCCGGCTTGCGGTCCGCGCCGGCACGTACATGGCGGAGCACGACGGCGGGTCGATCGTCAACATCGGCACCGCCGGGTCGCTCACGGCGAGTGTGCGCGAACTCCCCTACGCGTGCGCGAAGGCCGGCCTGAACGCCCTCACGGTGGGCCTGGCAGAGGCTTACGCACCGAAAGTGCGTGTCAATTCGATCCTTCCGGGTCCGTTCCGCACCGACCTGTCGAAGGCATGGGCTCCGCCGGAAGACGAGGAGGCATCCTTCGTGCCGTTGCGTCGCATGGGCCGGCCCGAGGAGGTCGCGCCACTCGCACTCCATCTGGCCAGCGACGCGTCGAGTTTCACCACCGGCGCGATCATCCGCGTCGACGGTGGTGTCACCCGTAAGGTCTGAGACACACGCGTGCGGGGCCGCCTCCGGGATTCGGAGGCGGCCCCACACGTAACTGCGTTGTCCATCGGCTACCGGAATCGCCATACGCTACAACAATTTCCGCGGCGAATGGCGAAAGCGGTAGCGAATGCCCCGTGCGCTAGCGGATGTTGTCCTTCATCTCGTCGAGATTCATCAGGACCGGCCACCCACTGTCGCTGAGGGCGTTGCCGTGTCCCGTCTGGTGGATGTCGAAGACCGACTGGATCGCGGCGTAGAAGCCCTGCACGTCGAGAGTCTGGTTGACGGCCCGCTTGGCCTGCCGCAGGCCGAAGGGATGCATCTTCGCGATCTGCTCTGCGAGCGTGCGTACTTCGGTGTCGAGATCGGCGCGGGGCACGACGCGGTTCACCATGCCCGTCTGCTCCGCCTCCTCCGCGGTGACCGGTCGGCCGGTGAAGAGGATCTCCTTGGCCTTGCGCGGGCCGAGCTCCCATGTGTGGCCGTGATATTCGACGCCGCCGATACCCATGAGGACCACGGGATCGGAGAACGACGCGTCGTCGGCCGCGACGATGAGATCGCACGGCCAGCACAACAGGAGGCCACCGGAGATGCACCGACCCTGCACTGCGGCGATGGACGGCTTCGGGATGTTGCGCCACCTCAGCGAGTACTCGAGATAACGCCGGGACTCGTTGCGATAGATCATCTCGAGGGTGATCTTGTCGGGGACCGGTTCCCCGCTGCGGAGATCGTGCCCGGCCGAGAAGTGCTTACCCTCGGCGCGGAGCACGATCACGGAGACCTCGGGATCGTCGCCGGCGCGGGTCCAGGCGGAGTCCAGTTCGTCCAGGAGGGCGCCGTTCTGCGCGTTGGCGACCTCCGGCCGGTTCAGCGTGATCGTTGCGATCCTGTCCGTGACCTCGTAGAGGATGTAGTCCTCAGCCACGGGGCAACCCCAGGACGCGTTCGGCGATGATGTTTCTCTGGATCTCCGACGTGCCACCCGCGATGGTGCCGGCGAAGCTCCGGACGAACCTCTCGAACCAGCTCGACGAGAAGTTGTCGAGATTCCACGGCACATACGCTGATGTCGTCGCCGGATGGACGAGACCGTCCTGGCCGGACGCGTCGAGGGCGTGTTCGGCGGCGGTCTGCACCGCCTCGGATCCGAGGAGCTTGAGTACCGACAGGGCGGGAACGTCCTGCGCTCCGCGGGATTCGCGGACGAGGGCGGCCGAGCCGAGCAGCTTCAGTGCCTGGTGGTCCATCACGAGTGTGGCGTAGCGGTCGCGGTCGAGCGCCGTGCGGGGGCGGAAGTCCTCGACGAAATCCTGCAGCCGGTCGGCGAAACTGAGCCACAGCAGGGTGCGTTCGTGCCCGAGCGATCCGTTCGCGACCGACCAGCCGCCGTTCAGCTCGCCGATGAGGTTTTCGGCGGGCACACGCACGTCGGTGAAGAACACCTCGTTGAAGTCGCGGTCGTCGCCGTCGGCGACCGACGGGAACGGTCTGCGGACGACGCCGGGCAGATCGGTGGGGATGAGCAGGACGCTGATTCCCTTGTGCTTCGGCGCATCCGGATCGGTACGGACGAAGGTCAGCAGCACGTCGGCGTCGTGGGCACCGGAGGTCCACACCTTCTGGCCGTTGACGACGAAGTGGTCGCCGTCGCGCACCGCCCGGGTGCGCAGGGAGGCGAGGTCGGATCCCGCGCCGGGCTCGCTCATCCCGAGGGCCGCGGTGATCTCCGCTCGGAGGATGGGCACCGCCCAGCCTTGCTTCTGTTCGTCCGTACCGAACGACAGCAGCGAGGCCGCGATGATCCCGAGCCCTTGCGGGTTGAAGCTGTGGTAGATCCGCCGCTTCGACAGTTCCTCGAGGTGGACGTACTGCTGCAGGATCGTCGCGTTGCGGCCACCGAACTCGGGTGGATTGCCGGGCAGCAGCCAGCCGTGGTCGAACTGGACCCGTTGCCAGCGGCGTGCCCATTCGGGGACGTCGGCGCTCGACCGGGCGCGGACGGTGGCCTCGGACGGATCGGGCAGGTGCTCGTCGAGAAAGGCCACGAACTCGGCGCGGAACTCCTCGACGTCGGAATCAAACGAGAGTTGCACGGTACTCCTCGGCGATCAGTGCGCGGTGCTCCGCGGCGGATCCGAGCATGTGCTCCCCCGCCCGGGCACGCTTGAGCGCGAACTGCAGGTCGTTCTCCCAGGTGAAGCCCATGGCGCCGAACAACTGCAGACCACTGCGGAAGACCGTCGACTGGCATTCTCCCGCAGCGGCTTTGGCCATGGAGGCGGCGAGGCGACGGCGCGGGTCGTCCTCCGCGATCGTCAGTGCCGCGAAATACGCGAGGGCGCCGGCACGTTCGACGGCGACGTGCATGTCGGCGGCGCGATGCTTGACGGCCTGGAACGACCCGATCGGCACACCGAACTGCTGCCGGTTGCGTACGTGGTCGAGTGCGAGATCCAGGATGCGGCGGCAGGCACCGACCATGGTGACGGCGAGTCCGGCGAGGGCGACGTGCCGTGCCTTCTCCACGTCGACGTCGGTGTCCGGGTCCGCTTCGGCCCGCACGTCGTCGAAGACGATGTCGGCCAGGTGCAGGACCGGGTCGAAAGCGGAGGTACGGCGGGCCGACACCTGATCGGCCCGGACGGTGAACACACCTGCATCGGTGACGACGGCGATGTCGTCGGCGCGGTCGCCGTCGAGCACCCGGTGTGCGGTGCCGCGGAGCAGCCAGCCGTCCGCGTCGCGCACGGCGGAGATGCCCTCGTAGACGGCAGCGCCCGCACGATCGGGCCGGGTCCGGCCGGCGACGAGCGGGGCGAATTGGGTGGTGGTGGCGAGAAAGGGGGTCGGGTCGGTTGCCCGGCCGAGTTCCTCCAGGACGATCGCGAGCTCCACCGCGGCCTCGGACTCGACCAGTTCCGTCCATCCCAGGCCCACGTAGGTCTTCCACAACGGGGCCGGATCGGCGCCGTTGTCGACGACGGTGCGGACGAGTGTCGACGGGCATTCCTTCGCCGTCACTTCCCGGACGGTCTTCTGCCACAACTGCTGATCGGAGTCGAACTCGAAAAGCATTCCGACTTGCCTCCTTCCTGGCACTGAGCCTGGTATCCCGATGAGAATAACATTCTCTTTTCAAGATAGTAATAGTCTCTGATCGGTGCGGGAAACGGAAGGACAGTCCCGCAATGCGCCCCTACCCTCCGGTACAGTGCTCCTATGTCCACTCCACGCGACACAGGGCGATCCGGGCAGTGACGGGCGCCAGCGAAGAACCGGCCTGGAAGCAACGCGCAGTCGAGCGCTCCATCCGGACCGCCAAACTGCGCGCCGAACAGCGCGTACAGCGCTTCCTCGACGCAGCGCAGGCGATCATCACGGAAAAGGGCAGCACCGACTTCACGGTCCAGGAGGTCGTCGACCGGTCGAAGCAGTCGCTTCGCAGCTTCTACCTGCAGTTCGACGGTAAGCACGAGCTGTTGCTCGCGCTCTTCGAAGATGCTCTGAGTCGCTCTGCCGATCAAATCCGTGCGGCTGCCGCCGGCGAGAAGGCCCCTCTCGACCAGTTGCGCGTCGCGGTGGAACTGCTGTTCGAGTCGTCCCGGCCCGACCCGACGGCCCAGCGACCGCTGTTCACCGATTTCGCGCCGCAGCTGCTTCTCACCCACCCCGCCGAGGTGAAGGTCGCGCACGCACCGATGCTCGCGCTGTTCACGGAGCTGATGGAGAAGGTCGACGCCGAGGGCAGCCTCCGCGAGGGACTGAACCCGAAGCGGATGGCCGCCATGACGATGCAGACCGTGATGTTCATCGCTCAGTCGAGCGGAGGCGACGACAGCACGACCCGTCCCATCACGGCCGACGAGGTCTGGAACTTCTGCTCGCAGGGTTTCGCTGCCCACTGACGAGAACACCATTCTCAAATCGGAGTAGTTCACTTACACTCGGCTCGTGACCGAGTTGTGGAACGACCTCCTCGCCTGTCTCGATCTGCGCTCGTCCCCCGGGGACGAGGAGCGCCCCGAGCCGGTGGTGTTCGAGGGCAGCAATCAGCACCTCGAATACCACCGGCTCTTCGGAGGCCAGTTGCTCGGTCAGTTCGTGCGTGCCGCCGAGCTGACCTGCCCAGAGAAGAGCATCAAATCCCTGCACACCGTCTTCGCCCGTGAAGGACGCGCCGACGAGCCCGTCCGCTACGAGATCACCCGCCTGCACGAGGGCCGGACCTTCGCCACGTTGACGGCGGTCGCGCGCCAGTCGAAGGGCGTCCTCGCCACGGCATCGGTGTCCATGCACGTCGGCGAGGACGGCCCCGAGGTGCAGACCGTGCCGTCCGTACCCCAGGTGTTCGACGAGAGCACACGCACCCCGTTCTCGTTGATCCCGTGGGAGACCCGCACGACGACCGACCTCGAGGATCGCGGAGTCTCCGCACCCGAGTTCGAGATGTGGATGCGCACCCCCGAGATCGACGGGGCGTATGCGCCGGCGCTCGCCGCCTACGCCACCGACCTCAACCTCATCGGTACCGCGCTTCTTGCCGTCGACGGCTTCGACCACACCGGCAACGGAACGGCGTTCACGTCTGCGGTCACCTCGCACAATCTGTGGTTCCACCGCCCGTTCCGCAGCGACGACTGGTTGCTTCTGCGACAGCACAGTCCCCTCGTCGCCCACGGACGGTGCTTCGGCCGCGGCGACCTGCTCACCGAGAAGGGTTCCCTCGTCGCCTCTTTCGCCCAGGAAGCCCTGCTGCGTCTGCCCTGACGGTTCTTCCCACGAACACCGATCGAGATCGAGGTGTCATGCAACAACAGTCCGCCCCCGACAATGCCGTCGTCGAGACTCCGACACCCCGCCCTCTGCGCGTGGTGCAGTGGGCGACCGGAACGATCGGCGCCCGCGCGCTGCGCGCGGTGATCGACCATCCCTCCGTCGAACTCGTCGGCGTGTACGTGCACAGCGACGACAAGGCCGGTCGCGACGCGGGCGAGCTGTGCGGGCGCGAGCCGGTCGGCGTACGCGCCACGAACGACGCCGACGAGATCGTCGATCTCGGGGCCGACTGCGTGCTGTACATGCCGCTGCTGTTCGACCTCGACGAAGTGTGCCGAATCCTCGCCTCCGGCACGAATATCGTCACCACCCGTGGAGAGTTCCACCGCCCGGCGGGCATGGATCCGGTGGTGCGTGAAGCCGTGGAGGCCGCGTGCGCACTCGGCGGTACGTCGATCCACAGCACCGGCAGCAGTCCCGGTTTCGTCACGGAGGCTGTGCCACTCGTGCTGGCCTCCATCCAGCGGAGGATGGACCACCTCGCCATCGACGAGTACGCCGACCTCTCCCAGCGGAACTCCCCCGGAATCCTGTTCGACGTCATGGGATTCGGTGGTGATGCAGGAGAATTCGCCGACGTCCGGCTCGCCCACGTGGAATCCAATTTCGGACCGTCGCTGGCCGCCCTGGCCGACGCGCTCGGCCTCACCCTCGACACGATCCGAACGACGGGCGAACTCGCCACGGCACGCTCGACGGTCACCATCGCCGCCGGCACGATCGAGGCGGGAACGGTGGCCGCGCAACGCATCACGGTGTCGGGCATCCGCGACGGCCGCGAGCTGATGCGATTCCGGCCCACCTGGTACTGCACGGATCAGCTCGATGCCGATTGGGACCTGCACGCCACCGGCTGGCACATCACCGTCGACGGCGACGCACCCCTCGACATCGACATGCGTTTCCCCATCCCGCTCGAGCGGATGAGCGAGATCTCCCCGTCCTACACCGCCAATCGTGCAGTGAACTCGATCGCGGCGGTGTGCGCGGCGCGGTCCGGGATCCGGACGACGGTCGAACTCCCGCTCGTGGTCCCCGTTCTGACCTGAGATCGAAACTGCGCTGTCACTCGGCGCTCTCGTCGCCCTCGTCCCGCCGGCGCTGCTCCTGCGCGAGCCGCCGTTGCTGCTCGACCCGCGCACGGAAGCGCCGCTGGAACTCCTCGTCGTTCTCGGGATCGACGGCAGGGCGGAATCGACTCGGGTGCTGGGGAGTGGACCTGGACGTCAGCATGTCCACCACCCCCTGCGGTCGCCCGAGGACCAGCCAAAGCCCCGACCCGATCAACGGCAGGAAGAGAACGATCGTCACCCAGAGCAGTTTGGGCAGGCGCCGGACCCGTTGCTCGTCGGCGCAGATCACGTCGACGAGGCATCCCACCCACAACACTGTCACGATCAATCCGAGATACGGCACCTTCGCAAGCTAACAGGCCGTGCGGACTCACGCCGCCGCTCGGGTAGGCCCCGGTTACGCCGAAATGGTTGTTCCGACCGCGGATGACGCCGTCGGAACAACCGGATCGAGCGCGCTAGTGGGACGAAACCCCGGCGCCCACACCGTCGACGAGTCGTGCGGCCGCCGAGTACGGATCGTCGCGACCGTCCGCGACGGCCTCTGCCAGCGCCTCCAATTCCGCGTGGTTGCGCAGGAGGGTGTGTGCCAGCGACAGGATCTGGCTGCGGGCCCGCGCGGTGCGACGTTCCGCGGTGTCGGCCCGCTGGTGCGCCTCGATCGCGTCGACGAGGTCGTCGACGCCCTGGCCGGTCGCGGCGACGAGCTTGAGGATCGGGACCTTCACGTCGCCACGGAGATCGCGCACCGTCTGATCCGCACCGTCGCGGTCGGCCTTGTTGACCACGACGAGATCGGCGACCTCGAGCAGTCCGGCCTTGGCGGCCTGGACGGCATCTCCCCCACCCGGATTGAGGATGACGACGGTGGGTTCGGCGACCGACGCGATCTCGATCTCCGACTGCCCCACCCCGACGGATTCGAGCAGGATCACGTCGTAACCCAAGGCTGCCAGCAATCGGATCGACGCGGGGACGGCGGCCGCGAGTCCGCCGAGATGTCCGCGGGAGGCCACCGACCGGACGAACACACCCGCGTCGCCGACGTGCGCGGCCATGCGGATGCGGTCGCCGAGCAGTGCGCCGCCGCTGTAGGGGGACGACGGGTCGACGGCCAGCACCGCGACCCGCAGTCCCCGTTCGCGGTAGGCGGTGGTGAGTGCCCCGACCGTGGTGGACTTGCCGGCGCCGGGCGGGCCCGTGAATCCGACGACCCGCGCGCGGGCGGGTTCGAGCAGCTCGAGTACCTCGTCCCGGCGCGGTCCTTCGACGAGGGTCAGCAATCGACCCGCGGCACGCGGGGAGCCCCCGCGTGCCGCGTCGATCAGTTCACCGATGTTCACGGCGTATCCCGGTTCACGGTGCCGGCACCTCGATCACGACGGCCGAGCCCATGCCACCACCCGCGCACATCGACGCGACACCGATGCCACCGCCGCGGCGGCGCAGTTCGTAGGTGAGGGTGACGAGCATGCGGGCGCCGGTCGCGGCGACCGGATGGCCGAGGGAGCAACCGCTGCCGTTGACGTTGACCTTCTCGGGGTCGATCTCGAGCAGCTTGATGCACGCGACGCACTGCGCAGCAAATGCCTCGTTGATCTCGAACAGGTCGACGTCACCGATGGACAGGCCGGCACGCTGGAGCGCCTTCGGGATCGCCTCGACCGGCGCGAGTCCGGTGATGGCCGGGTCGACACCCACCGACGCCCACGACAGCACCGTGCCGAGCGCGGGCAGACCGAGATCGCTGCTCGCGATGGCCAGCGCGGCCGCCGCATCGTTGCCGCCGCAGGCGTTGCCGGCGGTGATGCTGAAGCCCTCGATCTCCGGGTGCAGCACCTTCAGGGACGCGAGCTTCTCGAGGCTCGTCTCCCGGCGCGGGTGTTCGTCGGTGTCGAACAGGCCGTGCGGGGTGTCGATCGGGACGATCTCCTCCTTGAAGCGGCCCTCGTCGATGGCGCGGATCGCGACCTGGTGCGAGCGCAGCGCCCAGGCGTCCATTTCCTCGCGGCTGATACCGGCCTTCACCGCGGCGTTCCAGCCGACGGTGATGGACATGTCGCGGTTGGGGGCCTCGGGGCTGTCGGGGTGGCTGGGCGACATCCACGGCACCCACTCCTCGCCCTTCCGGATGAGCGATCGAGGCGAGGTCGACGCGGAGTTGACGCCACCGGCGATCACGATGCGGTCCATGCCGGAGCGGATACTCGCCGCGGCGGACTGCACGGTGGACAGGCTCGCTGCGCAGTGCCGGTTCTGTGCGAGACCGGGCACGTGGGTCAGGCCGGCGGTGAGGGCCGCGTGGCGGGCGATCACACCGCCGCCGTACAGGCCCTCGCCGAGGATCACGTCGTCGATCAGGTTCTTGTCGAGGTCCTCGGTGGTCGCGGTGACGATGCGCTCCGCGAGGGCGAACGCGTCGGTGTCGCGGAGCGTGCCCTTGACGGCGGTGCCGACCGGGGTGCGCAGGGCGGAAACGATCACGGCATCAGGCATGGGTGGCCTCCAGTTCGGCGAGAAGGGTGCGACGCAAGAGTTTTCCGGTCTCGGTCTTGGGCAGTTCGTCCCGGAAGACGATGTTGTCGGGGGTCTTCGAGGAACGCAGACGTTCCTTGACCCACTGTCGGATCTCGTCCGGATCGCCGTCGCCGACGAGGACCGCCACGATGCGTTGTCCCCATTCGGTATCCGACACGCCGATGACGGCGGCCTCGGTGATGCCCGGATGGGCGAGCAGGACGTCCTCGATCTCGGCGGGAGCGATGTTCTCGCCGCCGCGGATGATGGTGTCGTCGGAACGGCCCTCGACGTACAGATATCCGTCGGTGTCGAGCCGGCCGAGATCGCGGGTGGAGAACCATCCCTCGGCGTCGAGGACGCTGCGGTTGCCGTATTCGCCGGAGATCTGTTCGCCGCGGACGAAGATCAGGCCGGTCTCGCCGGCCGGGACGGGTTCGCCCTCCTCGGAACGGATCTCGATCTCGATGCCGGGGAGCGGGCGGCCCACCGAACCGAGGCGGTCGCGGACGGCCGGATCGGTGGAGTCGAAGGCGGTGCGGTGGTCGTCGGGTCCGAGAACCGCGACGGACGACGCGGTTTCGGTGAGACCGTAGGCGTTGACGAAGCCGGTGTCGGGGAAGGCGCGCAGCGCGTGCTCGAGGACCGGGCGCGGCGTGCGCGACCCGCCGTAGGCGAGACTCGCCAGTGTGGGGGTGTCGGCCGTGTCGTCGCCGAGGGCGGTCACGATGCGGGCGAGCATGGTCGGGACGAGCATCGCGTGGGTGACGCGTTCGCGCCGGACCGTCTCGAGCCAGACCTGCGGGTCGAAGGCCGGCAGGTACACCACGCGGCGGCCGGTGTAGAAGTTCGACAGCAGGTTGGTCAGGCCGGCGATGTGGTACGGCGGGACCGAGACGAGCGATGCGTCGGTCTCGGCGGCCGATCCGAACTCCATGGTGTTGAGCACGTAGGCGAGCAGGTGCCGGTGCCGCAGGATCGCGGGCTTCGGATCCGAGGTGGTGCCGCTGGTGTAGATGATCGCGGCGACCGTGTCGCCGTCCCACTGAGGTTCGAGTGGCGGTTCGGGGTCGCCTGTGGCGTAGGAGTCGTCGACGAGGGCGTCGAGGTCGTCCTGCTCGAGTACGAGCGCACCGGGGTGCTTGGCCTTCAGCGCACCGAGTTGTTGTTCGCCGAGCCGGTAGTTGAGCGGCACGAAAGGAACCCCGGCCAGTGCCGAACCGAACAGCGCCACCGGATACGCGAGGTGGTTGGACCCCAGGTAGAGCACCGCCGGATGATTCCGGAACTGCGCGGCGGCACGACGTGCGAGGGCGTCGAGACCGGCAGCGGTGAGGGTCCGGTTCCCGACGGTCGCAACTGCTCGCTCGCCGGTGCTTGCGGCCATTTCTAGAATCATGCTTAGGTTCATGAGAACATTATTCTCACAGACAGAGAGCTTTACTTTCAAGAGCTCGAATCTCGAAGGAGGCAGCATGCAGGTAGCAGGAAGCTCCGCGATCGTCGTCGGCGGCACGGGTGGCCTCGGGCAGGCCACCGTCCGGCGTCTCCACGAGGCGGGTGCGAAGGTCGTCGTCGCCGACGTCAACGACGAGAAGGGCAAGGAACTCGAGCAGGAACTCGGTGTGCGGTACGTGCGCACCGACGCCAGCAGCGAAGAATCCGTCTCGGCCGCCATCGCGGAAGCGGACTCGCTCGCGCCGCTGCGCATCTCCGTCGACTGCCACGGTGGCCCGGCCGGTGGCGGACGCCTCGTCGGCAAGGACGGCAGCGCCATGCCGCTCGAGAACTTCACCAAGACCATCGAGTCGTACCTGACGTCGTCGTTCAACGTCATGCGCCTGGCCGCCGCCGCCATCGCCAAGCAGGACCCCTTCGACGACGAGGGCTCCCGCGGCGTCATCGTGAACACCGCGTCCATCGCCGGTTACGAAGGCCAGATCGGGCAGCTCCCCTACGCGGCCGCGAAGGGCGGCGTCATCGGCATGACGCTGGTCGCCGCACGCGACCTGTCGCCGCTCGGCATCCGCGTCAACACCATCGCGCCGGGCACGATCCTCACCCCCGCCTACGGCAAGGCCGGCGACCAGCTCGAGGCGTACTGGGGCCCGCAGATCCCGCATCCCAAGCGCATGGGCCGCCCCGCCGAGTACGCGACGCTCGTCGCGTCCATCGTCGAGAACGACTACCTCAACGGCGAGGTCATCCGCCTCGACGGTGCACTGAGGTTCCCGCCGAAGTGAGACCCCTCGCAGGGAAGGTCGCGTTCGTCGCCGGTGCCAGTCGTGGCATCGGCGCGGCGATCGCCGTCGCTCTCGCCGAGGCGGGAGCCTCTGTGGCGGTCGCGGCACGCTCCGAGCAGGAGGGCAAGCTGCCCGGCACCATCGGCTCGGTCGCCGAGCGGATCACCGACGCCGGAGGCCGGGCTCTCCCGGTGCCGTGCGACGTCACCGACGAACAGTCCGTCGACTCCGCGATCGCCGCGACGGTCGCCGAGTTCGGCGGGCTCGACATCCTCGTCGCGAACGCCGGGGTGCTGTGGATGGGGCCGATCGAGACGACCCCGGCGAAACGCTGGCAGTTGTGCCTCGACGTCAACCTCACCGGCGTGTTCACCGTGACCAAGGCAGCGATCCCGCACCTGCGCGAGCGCGGCGGCGGGTCGATGATCGCGGTGACCACCAGCGGTGTGACGATGACCGACCACGGCTCGAACGCCTACTGGGTGTCCAAGGCCGCGGTGGAACGCCTCTACGTCGGGCTCGCGGCCGACCTGCGGCAGGACAACATCGCGGTCAACTGCCTCGCGCCCTCACGGGTCGTCCTCACCGAGGGCTGGACCGCCGGCGGTGGCGGACGGGAGATCCCGCCCGAGATGGTGGAACCACCGGAGACGATGGGCGCCGCCGCGGTGCTGCTCGCGCAGCAGGACGCGAACGGGATCTCCGGCACCGTGCAGCGTTCGGAGAGCCTCGTGTCCGCGAGGGGATGAGGTTGCCGCACGAAGGGAGGTCCGGCACCGGGCCTCCCTTCGTGCTTCCGGGCGCGAATCCGCTTCGACGGTTCAGCGGTCCAACCGCGCGACGAGCCGTCCGGTCACTTCGTTGCGACGAAGGCGTTCCAGGCCATCACCGATCTCCTCGAAGCCGATCTCGGTGTATGCGGGTTCGATCTCCCGTCTCACGAACAGGTCGTACACCTCCTCGATGTCCTCGACGGTCCCACCGAGGGAACCCACGAGCGTCCTGCCGAGGAGCGTCGGCGTCTTCACGGTGAACGTCGGCAGGCCCAGACCGACCTGCACCACGGTGCCGCCCCGGGCGACGGCGTCGATCGCCTTCTGTGTGGTGTCGAAACCCGCGTAGTCGACCACGAGGTCGAATCCTCGGCCCGCCCATTCGGCCGCGTCCCGCACGACGTCCGTCGCGCCGGCCTGCCGGGCGAGATCCCATGCCGATTCCTTCGTCTCTGCCACGTGCACCTCCGCACCGGCCAGCACGGCCGCACGAGTCCCGATCTGCCCCAGACCGCCGTAGCCGATCACACCGACCTTCATTCCCGTCGACGCACCACCGACCTTGATGATGGCGTGGTACGAGGTCATTCCCGCATCCGTCGCGAGGGCGGCCAGTGACAGGTCCAGCCCTTCGGGCACCCGGGCGAGATCGCGGGCATCGGCGACCAGCTTGTCGGCGAACCCACCGTGGGAGAACATGCCGAGCGGCGGACGCACGCCCGACGAGCAGACGCCGACGACGTCACCGATGCTCCAGCCCTCGACCCCGTCGCCCAGTGCGCTGATGACGCCGGCGTTCTCGTGTCCCTGCGTCATGGGCAGGAACGGCATCGTCTCCTCTCCGACCTCCATGTACATCAGGTCGCTGTGACACAGTCCGGCCGCCGCGACGTCGATGACCACCTCACCCGGCCCCGGTTCCGGTTCCGAGACCTCGTTCAACGAGATCGGTCGCCCGGCTCCTTCGAACTGCCATGCCCTCATATCCGCACCGTCCTCATATCCGCACCGTCCTCACGCTCCACTTCTTCGATCGCACCCCTTGCAGGCCGACACCTGTGACATTACTGTTCTCACCAACCGGAACGGCATTCTTGGAACAAAGATCGTGAAAATGTTTACAGGGAACACGAATCGAGTCGCGGTGCAGTTCCGAACCGACTGCAGAACAACAGAATTCGCCGACGATCGGAGAACGTCATGAAGGTGGAAGTCGATCCTCACCGCTGCCAAGGACACACCCTGTGCGCTATGGCTGCCCCCACGCTCTTCGAACTGAGCGACATCGACGGGCACGCCACGGCCGTCGACACCGAAGTACCCGCCGACCTCACAGAATCCGCACGCGAGGCCTACCGCAGCTGCCCCGAACAGGCGATCTCCGTTCTGTGACACCACCCGACCGCACCACCATCCATCGGACGCACGAGAGGGCAACACCGTGAGCGCTGACGAGGCCGTCGTCGACACCGAGCACCGGACACCGGTCTATCAGTTCGACAGGCACGCACCGGACTACCGCGACCGTTTCTCGGAGATCACCACGGAGATGCACTCGAAGTGCCCCGTGGCCTGGTCCGACACCCACGGAGGGCACTGGGTCGCCGCAGGCGGCGAGGCAGTATTCACCCTCGCACGCTCGGCGAACATCTCGAACGACCACGACGTGAAGGGAGTACGGCGCGGCTACAAGGGCATAATGATCCCCACGGCCGTCCGGGCATCCGGCGTGCGCGGTGGGATCCTGGAGATGGACGACCCCGAACACCGGGAATTCCGAAGCGTACTCAATCCGTATCTGTCTCCCGCTGCCGTGAAGAAGTGGGTTCCCCTCATCGACGAGGTGATCCGCGCGTGCCTCGACGAGAAGATCGAGACCGGCAGCATCGACTTCATCGACGACATGGTGAACATCGTTCCCGCCGTCATCACCCTCGCGATGCTCGGGATTCCGGTCGCCAAGTGGAACGTCTACTGCGAGCCCGTCCACGCCGCGATGTACACGCCGCCGGACTCGCCCGATGTCCACCGCGTCGCGGAACTGCACCGGTTGATGGGGATGGATCTTCTCGCCAGCCTCCACGAGATCCGGGAGAACCCCCGCCCGGGCATGGTCGACGCCGTCGCCCGCGCGACCATCGACGGCGAGACGCCCGACGATCTCGAACTGCTCGGTGTGCTGAGCCTGCTCATCGGTGGCGGTTTCGACACGACGACGGCCTTGACCTCGCACGCACTCGAGTGGCTGTCACAGAACCCCGATCAGCGCGAAATCCTCAGCGCCGAGCGGGACACGCTGCTGGATTCGGCAACAGAAGAATTCCTGCGCTTCTATTGTCCGTCGGCCGGGGACGGCCGCACGTTCTCCGCCGACACCCAACTCGACGGCGTCGAGTTCAAGGAGGGCGAACGCATCTGGCTGTCGTGGGCGATGGCGAACCGCGATCCCGAACTGTTCACGGATCCGAACGAGATCGACCTGGAACGCAAGGGCAACCGGCACTTCAGCTTCGGACTCGGGGTGCACCGCTGCATCGGATCCAACCTGGCGCGAACCATGTTCAAGCGGATGCTGACCGCGGTACTCGACCGGATGCCGGACTACCGCTGCGACCCCGAAGGCACGGTCCACTACGAGTCCATCGGCGTCATCCAGGGCATGCGGCAGCTTCCGGCCACCTTCACGCCCGGTCCGCGCCTCGGCGACGGACTCGACGAGACCCTCGACCGGATCCAGAAGATCGTCGACGAGCAGGGAATCGCAGCGCCGGTGACGGCACAGAAGTAACCGGCACCGGCTGCGGAAAGGGATCCTCATGAAGACCGAAGACATGGTGATGATCAGCATCGACGATCACGTCGTCGAACCCGCGGACATCTTCGAGAAGCACTTCCCCAAGAGCCTGATGGACCAGGCTCCCAAACTCACCGCCCACCCCCGCAACCCCAACGTGCAGGCCTGGCAGTTCCAGGGCACCGTCGTCGGCAGCTCCGGCCTCAACGCCGTGGTGTCGTGGCCCAAACACGAATGGGGCATGGACCCCACCGGCTACGCGGAGATGCGCCCCGCCGTCTACGACATGGACATGCGCGTGCGCGACATGGACGCCAACGGCACCCTCGCCGCGACACTGTTCGCCACCTTCCCCGGCTTCGCCGGCACCCACCTGGCGAGCCTGCCCGACAAGAAACTCTCCTTCGCCGCGTGCAGGGCTTTCAACGACTGGGTCGTCGGTGAGGTCCCGGACGCGCACCCGGGCCGGTTCATACCGATCGGCATCATCCCGTTCTTCGATGCGGACGAATCTGTTGCCGAGGTTCACCGGATCGCAGCCATGGGATGTCGCTCCATCAGCATCCCCGAAACGCCCTACGGTGTCGGGGAAGGGTTCCCCGACTTCAAGTCCGGCTATTGGGACCCGATCTTCGAGGTGTGCGTGGAGCACAACATCGTGCTGTCGTTGCACATCGGCGGTGGAATCAACCTGGTCAAGCGGCCCGAGGGATTCGACATCGACAACATGCTGATGCTCACGCCGCTCATCTCGACGATCGCCGCCACCGACATGATGCTCAGCGGCGCGTTCAAGAAGTTCCCCGACCTCAAGGTCGCGATGAGCGAGGGCGGCGTCGGATGGGTGGCGCCGTGGCTGGACCGCCTCGACCGGCACATCGTCAACCAGTCCTGGACCGGCACGAGCTTCCTTCCCGACGGGATGAGCCCGACGGACGTGTGGCGCAAGAACTTCCTCGCCTGCTACATCACCGAACCCAGCGGACTGAACAACCGCCACCGCCTCGGCATCGACACCATCGCGTGGGAATGCGACTACCCGCACTCGGATTCCACCTGGCCGCACTCACCCGAGATCCTGAAGAGCGAACTGGACGCGGCTCGGTGCACCGACGAGGAGATCGACAAGATCACCTTCGCCAACGCCGCGCGATTCTTCGACTGGGATCCGTTCGCGCACACCCCGCGTGAGCAGGCCACCGTCGGCGCTCTGCGGGCTCGGGCGACCGATGTGGACATCAGCGAGACCTCCAAAGAGGAGTACCGCCGCCGCTACGAGCTCGCCAATTCGTGAGCCGACCCGGAACATCCGCTTCGACCGACAGGAAAGAAATGACAGACAGCCCCCAACTGGACGGCAAGGTCGCCATCGTCACCGGCGCCGGAGGTGGGATCGGCCGCGCCTACTCCCGCGGTCTCGCCGAAGCGGGTGCCGCGGTAGTACTCGCAGACGTCAACCTCGAGGCTGCCACCGCCGCCGCGAAGGAACTCGAAACGGACGGCCATCGCGTGCTGGCCGTCGGCGTCGACGTCCGCGACGAGGCCAGCACGACCGAAATGGCAGCTGCCGCAGCCCAGCACTTCGGCTCCGTCGACATCCTCGTCAACAATGCCGGCCTGATGGCCGAGGTGGTCGGCGAAGGGTCCCTCACGACGATGGACATCGAGCTGTGGAACCGTACCCTCGCCGTCAACCTGACCGGTCCTCTTCTGTGCACCCGCGCGGTGGTGCCGTACATGAAGGAACGCGGCTACGGCAAGATCGTGAACCAGTCCTCGAGCGGCGCATTCATGGCGGCGCAGGCCTACGGCATCACCAAGCTCGGACTCGTGAGCATGACGGTCTCGCTGTCACGCGAATTGGCGCCCTTCGGTATCCGCGTGAATGCCATCGCGCCGGGCATGGTCAACACCGAGGCCGGCTCGATCGCCTCACCGCCCGAGCTCAAGGAGATGGTCAAGCACGCCATTCCGTTCCCGTTCGGCGAACCCGAGGAACTGATCCCGGGCCTGCTGTACCTCGTGTCGTCCGGCAGCGACTGGGTCACCGGACACACTCTCAACATCGACGGCGGCTGGGTCGTCCGAGTCTGAGTCCCGCTCTATTACAACCATTCCGAAAGACAGGACATGAGAATGAAGCACTACCTGCTCGTCGAGTCCTACCCTTCCCATCCCGAGCGGCTGGAAGAGTTCAACAAGTGGTACGACGAGGTGCACATCCCCGAAGTTGTGGCCCTCGACGGGTTCGTCGGCGCCACACGGCTGACGCCGGCCGACGCGGATGGCGGACCGTCGGTCACCCTGTACGAACTCGAAGGTGATCCCAACGCCGCCAAGGCGAACGTTCATGCTGCGGCGGCAGCGAAGCAACTGAACATGTCGGACTCGCTCAGCTACGGCCCGATTCCGAAGATGCGGATCATGGAAGTGAGCACGGAGTACGCCAAACCGCGTACGTAAGTCGAACCTCGTGGGGCCGCTACCGAGAACAAGGTAGCGGCCCCACGAGTCTCAGATGGAAAGAGCGGCTCTCAGCGCAGCGCACTGTTCGGCGAAGAACCCCCGCGCGACACTGCTGCGGGAAGCCACGGAGTCGAATCCGTGGAAAGCGCCGTCGACGATGTGGAACTCGCAGTCCACTCCTGCGTTCCGCAAGCGCTCCGCGTACACGCGGTTCTCCTCGAAGAAGAGATCCCGGGTGCCCACCCCGATCCAAGCGGGTGGCAGACCCGACAGGTCGGTGCGACGCGCCGGCACCGCAATCTCCGGATCGGCCGTGCCCAGATAACTCGACCAGCCGAACCGGTTGCTGCGCGCATCCCACATGCGGGTGTGGGCAGGTCCGTCGGCGGTGCGGTCGTCGAGCATCGGATAGACGAGCAACTGGAAGACCGGCGACGCATCACCAATGTCGCGGGTGCGGAATGCCAGTGCCGCAGCGAGTCCCGCGCCGGCACTGGCACCGCCGATTGCGATCCGGGTGGAATCGATCTCCGGCCGATGGTGTAACCAGTCGTAGGCCCGCCGGCAATCGTCGAGCGGCGCCGGATAGGGATGTTCGGGCGCCGGCCGGTACTCGACCGACGCCGCGGTGATTCCGAGCGTGTCCGCAAATCTGCGGCACAGTGCGTCGTCCTGCGCGGCCCGCCCGAACACGTAGCCACCGCCGTGGATCCACAGGAGAGCGGGTCCGGGAGGCTCGACGTGGGTGGACCGCGGCCGGAAGTACCGCACCCCGACACCCGGCTCGAAGACGTACACGTCCGGGTCGGTGCCCCGAATCGCGCGAGTGAGCGTACGCATCACCGGTAGAGACCGGGGAGACACGGTGCGAGTCGGCGCGACGAGCGCGACTGCACGCAGATCCGGATGGAAGCCGGGCAGTGCGCGCAGTCGCTCGATCACACCGGTGCTCCGATCACGCCTTACCCGCCGTCAACCGGGCGATGTTGGCGTGGAAGTCCTCGCTCTGGAAGGTCATCTCCTCGGCGCTCATCGCGTAGTCGAGCGTCGCGAGCACCGCCCGCTCGAGGTGGATGTTCAGCAACCGCTTGGTGGCCTCCACAGCCTTCTGCGGTTGCTCCACGAGGCGCTTGGCGCACGCGAGTGCCTCGGCGAGCGGATCGGCGACGACATGGTTCGCCAGTCCGAGTTCGCGGGCCCGCTCGGCGGGGATCCGCTCTCCGAAGAAGGCGAACTCCTTCGCGTGCAAGAGGCTGATCTGCAGCGGCCAGGTCAGCGGACCACCGTCGGCCGCGACCAGCCCGACCTGCACGTGGGGATCGGCGAGATAGGTGCCCTCTCCCATGTAGACGACGTCGCTGAGGGCGACCAGGCTGCACCCGAGTCCCACCGCCGGGCCGTTGACCGCGGCGACCACCGGCACGCGGCAGCGCGCCATGCCCAGGACGATCTCGCGTCCGTCGGCGATGGTCTTCGCCCGCAGTTCGGCGTCCTGCCCCAGTTCGGCGAGATAGTCGAGATCCCCGCCGGCGGAGAACGCCTTTCCGGCACCGGTGATCACCACGGCGCGGACCTCGCGGTCGGCACTCAGCTGCGGCCACAGTCGGGCCAGTCCCGCGTGCAGCGGATCGTTGACCGCGTTGTACTTCGACGGCCGGTTGAGCGTGACGATCCGCAGCGGCCCCTCGGCGCGGACCTCGATCTCGTCGGGCATGCCGTACATGTCAGACCCCCAATCCGAGGATGCGCGAAGCGATGATGTTCTTCTGGATCTGCGACGTGCCACCCATGACGGATTGGGCGCGGCTGTACATGTACGAGCCGAGGAGTTCCTCGTCGCGGCTGCCCGCGACCGCCAGGGCCGCGTGCCCGACCGACTGGTCCACCCACGTCATGAGGAGCTTGTCGAGCGACCCCTCGGAGCCGTGCGAGACACCGTCGAGCTGCTCGGACAGTCGTCGCCGCACGTGCAGACGCAGCATCTCCGACTGCACCGCCGCCCAGGCCAGATCCTGCGGGGGCGGACCGTCGACGCGCTTGGCGAGTTGACGCACGAGTTTGCCGTAGCGGGCGGCGAATCCGAGGGTGGACGGTTCGCGCTCGTGGCCGACGACGGTCATCGCGACCCGCCAGCCCTCTCCGGGAGCCCCGACCATGCGGCTTGCCGGCACGCGGGCACCGTCGAACAGCACCTGGCCGAACTCCTTGGTGACGCCGCTGATCATCTTCAGCGGTCGCTGTTCGATGCCGTCCTGGTGCATCGAGACGATGAACGCCGAGATACCGCGGTGCCGCGGCGCATCCGGATCGGTGCGGGCGAGCAGCAGGCACCAGTCGGCGACGTCGGAGTAACTCGTCCAGACCTTGTGGCCGTGGATGACGTATTCGTCGCCGTCGCGGGTCGCGGTGGTGGTGAGCGACGCGAGGTCGGAGCCGGCACCGGGTTCGCTGAATCCCTGGCACCACCGTTCGGTGCCGTCGATCATGCCGGGCAGGAACCGTTCGCACAGTTCGTCACTGGCATGGTGGCCGAGGCCGACCACGAGATATCCCAGGCTCGGGCGCGGCGGGCATCCGGCGACGGCGAGTTCCTCGTCGAGGATCACATCGTAGACGGGCGGAAGATCCTGCCCGCCGTACTTCTTCGGCCACGACAGACCGAAGAACCCTGCGCTGTAGAGCGCCTGATGCCATTCGCCCTGCCGAGCCCAGTACTCGTCACCCGAGGTGGGGAACTTTCCGGCCTGATCGGCGAGCCAGGTCCGCAGCCGGGCGCGGAATGCGGCTTCTTCCGGCGAGTCACGAAAGTCCAAGGTCGATCTCCTCCAGGCTCACGGGGAACAGTTCGGTGGACGTCAGGGCCCGCCGTAGGTACACGTGCTCGATGCACTCCCAGGTGTTGCCGATCCCGCCGTGCACCTGAACGGCGGTCTCGCAGACGGTGCGCGCGGCGCGCGCGGTGTAGATCTTGGCGATGCGCGCGGCGCGGATCGCGTCCTCGGGCGTCAGCTCGTCGACGGCCCACGCCGCGTGCCGCAGCACGCTGATCGAGCCTTCGATGAGGGCTTCGCTCTCGGCCAGCATGTGCGCGACCGCCTGGTACGACCCGATCGTGTTTCCGTACTGCTCACGGATCTTCGCGTAGTCGACGGCCACCGCCTGCGCGCCCCGCGACACCCCGACGAGGTCGGCGCACGTGACGACGAGCGTGAGAGCATGTGCGCGGTCGGCGTTCTCGGCGGAGAGTTCACCGAGCGTCTCGTCCGGTTCGACGAACGTCGCGAACGAACGGGTCAGGTCCGCACCGGGCGCGGGTTCACCGACGGCCGCGGTCGACACCGTCCGGTCCCGGAGGACGAGGACGCGATCGAGGCCGTGCGCGTCGAAGGCGTCGGCACCGACGGCGATGGCGCACGTCGGCTGGTCGTCGGAGAAATGCCGGTGCAGGTCGTCGGCGAGCACCGGACCGAAGAACGGCGCGTCGACGAGGCCGCGCCCGAATTCCTCTGCCACGATGGCGACTTCGACTCCCGACGCGCCGTCGGAGCGCAGGGAGCGCCAGCCCGTCGAGGCGACGGTCTTCTCCAACCGTGCCCGGCGTGCCGCGTCGTCCAGATCCGACACCGAGCGGGCACCCAGATCGTCGGCCAGTTTGGCGGCGGCGTCGCGCAACTGCTGTTGTTCAATGGTCAGACGTACGTCCATGGCGCTCCTCGAGTTGTCGGCGCAAGACCTTGCCGGACGGCAGGCGGGGAATGTCGGGCACGAAGATCACGCGTCCCGGTCGCTTGTACGACGCGAGTCGTTCGGCCACATAGGTGGAGATGTCGTCGGGATCGAGTGTCGCGGTGGTGGCGATCGCCGCGACGACCGTCTCGCCGGCCGCACCGTTCTTCGTTCCGAAGACGGCGCAGTCGGCGATGTCGGGGTGGCCGTGCAGCACCGCTTCGACCTCGGCGGGAGCGACCTGGAATCCGTTGACCTTGATCATGTCCTTGGCGCGGTCGGTGATCCGCAGCCGGCCGTCGGCGTCGAGCCATCCGACGTCGCCGGTGCGGTACCAGCCGTCGCAGAACGCCCCGGCGGTCGCGTCGTCGGGCAGGTAGCCGGCCATCGCCGAGGGCGACCGCACCTGGATCTCACCGGTCTCGCCGGCCGGGACCTCCCGGTCGGTCCCGAGTTCGACGATCCGCAGTTCGACGCCGGGCGCAGGCACTCCGACACTGTCGAGTCGGGCGTCGCCCACCGGATTGCAGGTGATGACGGGGACCTCACTGGCTCCGTAGGCCGGCAGCCAGGTCACTCCGGTGCGCCGGGTGACGGTCTCCGCGACACTCGCGGTGACGGGCGTGGCGCCCCACATGATGTAGCGCAGCGACGACAGGTCGAACGATTCGAGATCCGGATGCGAGGCGATCGCGAGGGCGATCGGTGCGACGGCCATCTCGACGGTGATCCGGTCGCGTTCGATGGATTTCAGCATCGTGTCGAGGTCGAATCGCCGGTGCAGCCGCATCCATCCGCCGGCGTCGAGCACGGTGGCGATGTTGAGCAGGCCGAGGATGTGCGAGGGCGGGGTGACGATCTGGAGCCGGTCGTCGGCGGTGAGTCCGAGGACCTGCTGCCAGTGCCCCACGGCCGCGGCGAACGAGGAGCGGGTGTGCCGCACGGCCTTCGGCAGGCCCGTCGTACCGGAACTGAAGACGAGCAGTGCATCGGCGTCGGGGTCCACGGGGGTTGCGGTGAAGTCGCCGTGATGGGGTTCGATCGGGTCGTCGAGGTGGAGCATCGGCACCGCGGCGGCGAGGACGGGGTTGTCGCCGACGGCGAAGGCCGGTTCGGTGAGCCGGAGGGCGTGCTCGACCTCGCCGCTTTTCCAGGCCGGGCTCAGCAGGACGACGACGGCGCCGAGCCTGTCGATGGCCCGGTAGGCCACGACGAATTCGGGCCGGTTCGACGACATGAGTGCCACGCGGTCGCCGGGACCGACGCCGCGATCGACCAGGACGCGAGCGAGTCCGCAGGTGAGCGCCTCGAGTTCCGCGAGGGTGTACTCGCGGTCTTCGAAGGCCAACACGGTGGGCTCTGTCATGGTGCTCTCTCGCGTCGCAGCGATACCGGTCGAGAGGTCTTGCTCTCCTGAATGAGAATAGTACTCTCGTTCTTGCAGAACATTGATACCAGGAGGAGACGGTCCATGGCGAGACCACCTTTGTTTCAGCGCGCGACCGTGACCCGGATCGTGAAGGAGACCGACGACGCCCGCACCTACGTGCTCGCTCCCCTCGACGGGCCCTTCACCTACAAGTCAGGGCAGTTCTGCACCTTCAAGGTGAAGGTCGACGGCACCGATCTGTACCGCTCGTACTCGATGTCGAGCGCGCCCGAGACCGACACCGAGATGATGACCACCGTCAAGCGGGTCACCGGCGGAGCCGTCTCGAATTGGCTGCACGACAACATCGCGGAAGGCGACGAGGTCGAGATCACCCGACCCGCAGGCACTTTCCTTCTCCGCGACGCAGCCGGTCCGGTGCTCGGCTTCGCCGGCGGAAGCGGCATCACGCCGATCCTGTCGCTTGCCAAGAGCGCACTCGCGACGACCGATCGTCCGGTGCGCCTGCTGATCGCCGACCGCGACCGCGCGTCCGCGATCTTCGCGAGCCTCACCGACGAACTCGTCGACCGGTACGCGGGTCGCCTCGAGGTGGTGCGGCACTTCGACGACGAGAGCGGACTGCTCACCCCCGACGCCGTGCGCGCCTTCGTCGGATCCGACGGCGGCGCCGACAGTTACCTGTGCGGCCCGGAAGCGTTCATGGACATGGTCGAGGCCGCGCTCCCCGGCCCCGGCAACATCTACAGCGAACGGTTCGGCAGCGCAGCCGAACCCATCAAGGCCGAGGACGCCCAGGAGGCGGAGTCCGCCCCGAGCGGGGAGGTGCAGGGCACCGTCTCGATCCGCCTCGGCAACCAGCGCGTCTCCGTGCCCCGGCACGCCGGTGAGACACTGCTCGAGAGCGCGCGTCGCGCGGGCCTGGCGCCGCCGTTCTCGTGCGAGGCCGGCAACTGCGCGACCTGCATCGCGAAGATCACCCACGGCAGCGCGACGATGCGCGTCAACGACGCATTGTCCGAGGAGGAGATCGCCGACGGCTACATCCTCACCTGCCAGGGCGTGCCCGACAGCGAGGACATCAAGGTCAAGTACGTCTGATGCCGATTCGGTTGTTTCGACGGCGTCATACGCGGTGGAAACAACCGGATTTTCACTGGTAGGTCAGGGCGGCCGAATGCGCCACCCTGCGACCCACCTCGATCGGTGACGACGGCCGGCCGCGCAGGAAGCTCGCGAGGGTTCCGTTGTAGGCGGTGAGCACGTCGTCGGCGAGGTCCTGCGCGTTCGCCCCGGCCACCGGTTTCGCAAGGTGCAGGAGTCGCTCGGCGAGCAGGTCGCTGTCCGCCGCGAGCATCTCGCCGATCTCGTCGGTGGGTTCGGCGAACTCCGTCGCTGTCGCGAGGAAGGCGCACCAGCGGGCGGGTGATTCCGAATCGTCGCGGTACGCAGCGAGGGCGTCGAAGATCGCCAGCAGACGTCCGATGTCGTCGTCGGCGTCGACCACGTGGCGGTCCCACACCGCGCGCCATTCCGTCAACCGGACCCGCAGCGCCTCGGCGACCAGGGATTCCTTGCTGCCGAAGTGCGTGTACAGGGACGCCGCGGAGGCTTCGGCCCGGCGCAGCAGATCGTCGACGGGTGTCGCCCTGATCCCGCGGTCGAAGAGCATCTCCTCGGCGGCCCGGAGCAGACGGGTACGTGCAGCAGGACGAGCCGTGGACATGACCACACTGTAACGCTCGTTCTGATGAAACGATCGTTTCGGCGTAGAGTAACGATCGTTCTGGTCTTCGATCCGTTCGGGGGACGCGATGCATCCACTCGTCATCGCCGGCACAGCCCTGATCGCGACCACCTACGGGCTGGCGCGGTTCGGCTACGGACTCTTCCTGCCCGAGTTCACCGACTCGTTCGGGATAGGGTCGACGGTTGCCGGCGCCGTCCAGGCCGGCAGTTTCCTCTCGTACTGTCTCGCGGCGATCGTCGCGTCGAGGACGAGCGGACGCCCACGTCTCGTCGTGGCCTGCGCCGGAGCCACGGCGGCGATCGGTGCGCTGGGGGTGGCGGCTTCGACGCACACGGTCGTCTTCGCGCTGAGCGTGGTCGTCGCCGGAGCCGGGGCCGGTTTCGCCACTCCCGGTCTGGTGACCCTCGTGGAACGCAATATCGCACCCGCGCGGCAGGAGAACGCGCAGACGATCGTCAATTCGGGAACGGGGGTGGGCCTCGTCGCCGCCGGGGCTCTGGTGTTCGCCACCGCAGGTCAGTGGCGTGTGGGATGGGTCGTCATCGCGGTTCTCACCGGCGGGGTCGCTCTCGCCGTCCTCCGCACCGACCGACGTTCCGACGATCGACGAGATCCTTCACAGACCACACCTGTGCGGATCGGCGAACTGTCCCCGCTGATCCGTCCCCTCGTCGCCGCGGCACTGGCCGGTGCGTCGAGCGCGGCGATCTGGACGTTCGGGCGTTCCGTCATGAGCGACGGCACCGGCGGGGAGACCTACTCGGTGCTCGCGTGGATGGTTCTGGGCGCCTTCGGAGTGCTGGGGGCGACCGCGGGCCGGATCGTGCAGACCTGGAACCTGTTGGTCGCGTGGACGTTCACCACCACCGCCATGTCCGTGGCCACCGTTCTGCTGGGCCTGCTCCCCACATCACCGGTCCCCGCCTACATGTCCGTCGCCCTGTTCGGCGCGAGCTACATCGCGATGAGCGGGGTGCTCATCGTGTGGGCCGTGCGGTCGGTCGCCGAACGCGCAGCCGAGGGCACGGTCGCGTTGTTCATCGCTCTCGCCGTCGGCCAGGCCGCCGGGTCGGTCGTGTTCGGAGCCCTGCTGGGTTCGACGTCGACCGCGACCGCCTTCGTGGTGGCGGGCATCGTCGGTCTTCTCGCGGTGGTGCCGGCCGTGTCGCTCCCCCGGTCCCGCACTCTCACACCTGTCGGTCGGTGATCACGAGAAGCCAATCCTCATCTCCGTCCGTATTCGGCCCAGGTGTGGAGATGTCGCCGTTCTCGTCGGGAGTCGCCGGCTGCCGAGGCCCGGTCGCGTCGGCGGGGTCGATCCACTCGAGGGTCGCCGACTCCGGTACCAGAGCAGGATCGAGCCGGATCGTGCGCTGCGTCGGAACATAGACGACGGCGAGTGAACCGTCCGGTGTCCGGGCTGCGGTGACGTACTCGTCGTCGAGGACGTCGATCATCTCGTCGCTCGTCCACGGGGTGCCTCGACCTGCGACGACGAGCGGTTCGTCGACATCCGGCACGAGTTCCCACCACGGCCACGACTGCCACAGCTCGCGTATCGCCCGCAGTTGCGCGACGGCGGAGGTGTCCAGTCGGGATTCCCACCCGTCCGGGAACTCCCAATCGTCGGAACCCCGGAACTCGCCGGGTGAACCGGAGGTCAGTGCCCACAACGCCTGACGTCGGAGCGTCTCCTCGGTGGTCGGCGCCGTGTCCTCCTGGTTGTTCTCGCCTTCGTAGTTGCCCTCCGAGAACAGTGCGGGTCGCGGGTAGCGGGTTCCGTCGGCACGCTCGTAGGCCTGCAGGACCGCCTGATAGGTCGGCGCGTAGGTGTAGACGAAGTTCCAGTCCACGATCGGCTCCCAGAACGGATGATCCGTCGAGAGCAGCTTGTCCCAGCCCAGCTGGATCGTGAACGGTGCGTCGGAGCCTGCATCACGGATCCCGTCGAGCATCGCGCGCAGCACGAGGTCCGACTCGGCACCGGCCGCGAGATCCTCCGCCTCCGGCGAGTAGTCCCCACCGGTCATCCAGACGATGTTCGGGAACTCCGCGTACCGCTGCGCGAATCTCCGCCCGTATTCGAAGGCTTCCTCGGGTGTGGTCGAGGCGAACACGTGGGTGAGATTCCATCCGTCCATCGGATACAGGAACACCGTGTTCCCGTGGCGGCACGCGATCCGGAGATAGTCGTCGACGCGCGACCAGTACGCCTCGTTCCACTGCGTGATGTCGCCGTCGACGAACGGTTCGATGCCGTCGAAGGTGGCGCCTTCATAGCTCGGCCCGCCGTTCACCGGCACGACGATCGCCGACATGATCGACGCGTTGAACCCGTTGCTCTCGCGGTCGGTGAAGTACAGCTCGGCCTGTTCGGGTGACCAGTCGGCCATCCCGGACCACGGCGAGTCGCCGCGGACGAGGACGGGATCGCCGTACTGATCCTCGAAATGGCGACCGTCGGCGCTGACGGACGCGACGAATCGATGGTCGGCGGCGTCGCATTCCGCATCCACCGCCGGGACATTCGTCGGCTGCTGCTGGTCTCCGGCATCGGAGCAGGCCGCGACCAGGAGCAACACCATCGCCAGGACTGCTCGTTTCATCGCCACCCCCACCGCGCCCGTGGTACGTCCAGGCTACGGAGGAGGCGGCGCTGCGGAGCAGAATCACGGAACGCAGAATCACGGAACCCGCCGTCGGATCAGGCAGGTCCCACGGTCACCGGCGCGTCGGTGTGCTCACCCAGCTTCGGAGGCGGTCCGTACTGCGGTTCGTACCCGATCACCCGGATCGGGCTACCCACCAGACGGAAATCACCGGCGGTGACGACCATCTCGGGAGTCGCGTCGAGGGCGTCGGGCAGCGAACGGACCGCGGCCGCCGGCACCCCGAGCGGACGGAGACGGGCCTCCCAGCCGGCAGCGGTGTCGCGCGAGAGCGCCTCGGTGACCACCGCGAGCACCTCGTCGCGTCGCTGTGCGCGTTCGGCCATGGTCGGGAACCCGTCGATCCCTGCCTCGGCCGCGAAGATCCGCCAGAAGCCGTCGTGCGTGACGAACAGCGCAAGCGTGCCCTCGGCGGTCGGGAACAATTGCGCGGGAACGTAGTACGAGTGTGCCCCGTTCGGCATGCGTCGCGGCTCGGTGCCCTCGTTCAGATATGCCGAGGCGCGGTAATTGAGCTGCGACAGCATGACGTCGCGCAGCGACACGTCGACCTGTCCCCCGCGACCGGACACGATCTGCGCGAGCAGACCGAGCGCGGCGGTCATGCCCGTGGAGTTGTCGGCCGCCGAGTAACCGGGCAGCATCGGCGGGCCGTCGGGGTCGCCGGTCAGCGACGCGACACCGGTCTGGGCCTGCACGACGTAGTCGAAGGCCGGATCGTCGCCACCGTCGAGCCCGTATCCCGTGATCGCGACGCAGACGATCGTCTCGTTCCATCTGCGCAGCGCGTCGTAGGTCAGGCCGAACTTCCGGATGGCCGACGGTTTGAGATTGACGAGCAGCGCATGAGATTCGGCAGCAAGCTCGCCGAGGCGGCGCATGCCGTCGTCGGTCATCAGGTCGAGGCAGATACTGCGTTTCCCCCGGTTGAGACTCGCGAAGTAGGCGTCGCTCACCTGGCGGGAGAGATCCCCGGTGGGCGGCTCGATCTTCGTCACCTCGGCCCCGAGATCGGCCAGCAACATCGTCGCGTACGGGCCCGCGAGGATGTGGCCGACCTCGAGGATCCTGATCCCCGCGAGCGGACCTGCCGTCACCGCAGTTCCTTCACGAGTTCGGCGACGACCTCGCGGGTGCGGTACTTCGACGCGACCAGCTCGTCGCGGGTGTTGCCGATGGGCAGCAGCCGCATCGACAAGTCGGTGACGCCGGCCTCCTCGTAGCGGCGGAAACCGGCGAGGATCGCGTCTTCGTCGCCGACGATCGCCATGTCGCCGATGTCCTTCGCCTGTCCGTGTTCGAGGAGCCGCTGGTAGTTGGGCGAGATCTCCGCCTCGGCGAGAATGCGATTGGCGCGCTCGCGGGCGACGTCGACCTCCGACGGTGCGCACAGGCAGACCGGTACGCCGGCGACGATCCGCGGTTTCGGCTTACCCGCTTCCTCCGCGGCCTTGGTGATGCGCGGCGCGATGTGTTCGGCGATGGCGCGTTCGTCGGCCATCCACAGCACGGTGCCGTCGGCGAGTTCGCCGGCGATCTTCAGCATCACCGGGCCGAGCGCCGCGACGAGCATCGGCATCGGTGCGACCGGCGCGATGTCGAGGGGATTGTGGACCTTGAAGGTGTCGTTCTCGACGTCGATCGAACCCGGCAGGTCGCGCGCGGCGTTCAGCACCTCGAGATAGTCGCGCGTGTACTTCGCTGGCTTGTCGTAGGGCAGGCCGAGCATGTCCTGCACGATCCAGTGGTGCGACGGGCCGACACCGAGGGCGAGGCGGCCACCGAGCGCGGCGTGCGTCGACAGCGACTGCCGCACCAGGTGGACCGGGTGCTGTGCCTGTAGAGGCACGACGGCCGTACCGATCTCGATACGCGACGTCCGCGTGCCCATCAGGGCGACGGCCGTCAATGCGTCGAAGTCGGTGGGGATCTGCGGCACCCACACGGTGTCGAGGTCGGCCGACTCGGCCCACTCCACGTCCTTCAGCATGCGGTCGACCTTGCGGTTGGTGTCGCCCTGTTCCGGGCCGACCATCACTCCGATACGCACGATTCCTCCAGGTTCCCGAACTCGATGATGTGGGTGTGTACCGGGCTCAGGACGCCTCGGACGTCCCGGTGAGCTTGCGGATCTCGGTGACGAGCACGTCCAGCGGTGTGCTCGTGGGGAACACCGCCGCGGCGCCGGCATCGAGCAGTTTCGGCACGTCGCCCTGCGGGATCGTTCCACCGACGATGACGTCGATGTCGCCGGCGTCCGCCGCGCGCAGACCTTCGACGACCTTCGTGGTGAGGGCGACGTGGGCACCCGACAGGATGCTCAGTCCGACCACCGCGACGTCCTCCTGCACGGCGATCGAGACGATGTCCTCGACCTTCTGGCGGATGCCGGTGTAGACGACCTCGAAACCGGCGTCGCGCAGGGCACGCGCGACGATCTTCGCTCCGCGGTCGTGTCCGTCGAGTCCGGGCTTGGCGACGAGAATGCGGGCGCTCATCAGAACACCACCGGCTGCTGGAACTCGCCCCACACGTTCTTCAGTGCGGAGACCATCTCTCCCACCGTACAATACGCGTTGGCGCAATCGATCAGGGCATGCATGAGGTTGTCGGTTCCTTCCGCTGCGCGGGACAGGGCCGCGAGTGTCGTGCGCACCGCGTCGGGGTCGCGTTCGGCCTTGACCTTCGCGAGTCGCTTGAGCTGCATCTCGCGGCCTTCGGCGTCGAGTTCGTAGGTGGAGATCTCGGGTTGCGGCTCGTCGGAGGCGAACTTGTTCACACCGACCACCGGGCGGTCGCCGTTCTCGATCTCCTGGTGGATCTTGTAGGCCTCGTCGGCGATGAGGCCCTGCAGGTAGCCGTCCTCGATCGCGCGGACCATGCCGCCGTGCTTCTCGAGATCGGCCATGATCTCGACGATGCGCTCCTCGGTCGCGTCGGTGAGCGCTTCGACGAAGTACGAACCACCGAGCGGATCGGCGACGCGGGTGACGCCGGTCTCGTAGGCGAGAATCTGCTGCGTACGGAGCGCGAGGGTCGCCGATTCTTCACTGGGCAGGGCGAACGGTTCGTCCCAGGCCGCGGTGAACATCGACTGCACGCCACCGAGCACCGAGGCCATGGCCTCGTAGGCGACGCGCACGAGGTTGTTCTGCGCCTGCGGCGCATACAACGACGCTCCGCCGGCGACGCATCCGAAGCGGAACATCGACGCCTTGTCGGTGGTGGCGCCGTAGCGCTCGCGCACGATCGTCGCCCAACGGCGACGTCCGGCACGATATTTGGCGATCTCCTCGAAGAAGTCGCCGTGGGTGTAGAAGAAGAACGAGATCTGCGGGGCGAACTGGTCGATGGTCATCCGTCCGCGCTCGACCACCGTGTCGCAGTAGGTAACACCGTCGGCGAGGGTGAATGCCATCTCCTGCACAGCGTTCGCGCCGGCATCGCGGAAGTGGGCGCCGGCCACCGAGATCGCGTTGAAGCGCGGCACTTCCGCGGCGCAGAACTCGATGGTGTCGGCGATGAGACGGAGCGACGGTTCGGGTGGCCAGATCCACGTGCCGCGGGAGGCGTACTCCTTGAGGATGTCGTTCTGGATGGTGCCGGTGAGCTTTTCGCGCGGCACCCCCTTCTTCTCCGCGGCGGCGACGTAGAAGGCGAGCAGGATCGCGGCGGTGCCGTTGATGGTGAAGCTCGTGCTGATCTTGTCGAGTGGGATGCCGTCGAACAGCACTTCCGCATCGGCGAGGGTGTCGACGGCGACGCCGACGCGGCCCACCTCCTCACCGACCTCGGGGTCGTCGGAGTCGTAGCCGCACTGGGTCGGCAGGTCCAGCGCGACCGACAGTCCGGTTCCGCCCTGCTCGAGCAGGTAGCGGTAGCGGCGGTTGGACTCCTCCGCAGTACCGAACCCGGAGTACTGACGAAACGTCCACAACCGGCCCCGATAACCGTTGGGGAAGTTCCCGCGCGTGAAGGGGAAGCTTCCCGGCGCCGGCGGTTCGGCAGCGCGGTCGCCCGGCCCATAGACAGGCTCGAGCGGTATACCCGACGAGGTTTCTGCGAAGTCGTTCACGCCGGATACATTACTTGCAGAAAAAGAGAATGCCAATATCATTGCGGAGAACAGAGCTGGACAATCGAAGGCGACCAGGGAGAACGATGTCGAGTCAGAATGCCCTCAGCGACCGCACCATGGTCATCTCCGGCGCGAGCCGCGGTATCGGACTGGCCATCGCGGTCGCCGCCGCCCGTCAGGGCGCGAACGCGGTGCTCCTGGCGAAGACCGCCGAACCCCACCCGAAACTGAAGGGGACGGTGCACACCGCCGTCGCCGACATCGAGGCCGCCGGCGGCAAAGCTGTCGCGGTGGTGGGCGACGTCCGGAAGGAGGACGATGTCCAGCGGGCCGTCGACACAGCGCTCGAACGGTTCGGCGGCGTGGACATCTGCGTCAACAACGCCAGCGCCATCGCCACCGAACCCACCGAATCCCTCTCGGTGAAGAAGTACGACCTGATGCAGGAGATCAACTGCCGCGGAACGTTCCTGCTCTCCAAGGCGGCGCTGCCGCACCTGCGGGAGTCGCCCAACCCGCACATCCTCACCATCGCCCCGCCGGTCAACATGAACCCGCACTGGCTCGGCGTGCACCCCTCGTACACGCTGTCGAAGTACGGAATGTCGCTGCTCACTCTGGGATTCGCGGCCGAATACGCCGACGCGGGCGTCGCGGCGAACTGCCTGTGGCCCGAGACCTACATCGCGACCTCCGCCGTGGCCAACACCCCCGACGGTGAAGCGCTGCTCGCCGCCTCCCGCAGCCCGGAGATCATGGCCGACGCCGCGGTCGAGATCCTCTCGCGACCGGCGAAGGAGACCACTGGGCAGTGCTTCGTCGACGCCGACGTCCTGGCCGAGGCCGGGGTAACGGACCTGTCGCGGTACGGCGGCGGCGACAACCCGCGCTGGGACTTCTTCCTCGACAAGGACTGACGTTCAGTTCCGACGGACGCGGACGGCGGTGCCGGCACACAGCACGACGACGGCACCGCCCGCCACCACCGCCCAGGTCAACGGTTCTCCCAGCAGCCAGGCGGCCCAGCCGACCGTCATGATCGGCTGGGTCAGTTGCACCTGCCCGACCCGCGCCATCGGCCCGATCGCCAGGCCTCGGTACCACGCGAAGAACCCGAGGAACATGCTGACGATACCGAGATACGCGAACGACGCCCAGTGCGTCACCCCGCCCTGCGGCAGTCCGTCGGCGAACGAGACGAGGGTGAGCGTCACCATCAGTGGCGACCCCAGCACCAGCGCCCACGAGATCGTCTGCCACGCACCGATCTCCCGCGACAGCAGTCCGCCTTCCGCGTAGCCGAACGCCGCGGCGACCACCGCGCCGAGCAACAGCAGATCGGCTCGACCGAATCCTGCGACACCTCCGCCACGCAGGCCCGCGAAGGCCATGACGGCGACCGTCCCCGCACCCGCAGCCACCCAGAACGGAATCGGCGGCCGTTCGTGGGCCCGCAGCACCGCGACCACCGCGGTCGCGGCGGGAAGGATCGCGATGACGATCGCGCTGTGGTTCGCCGGTGCCGTGGTCAGGGCGTACGAGGTGAGCATCGGAAATCCGATCACTACTCCACCCGTGACGACGGCGATCCTGCGCCATTGATGTCCGTTCGGGAGTCGTTGTCCCGTGAGGGCAAGTGCGAGAGCGGCGAGGACCGCCGCGACGACCGCGCGGCCGGCGGCAACGAACAGCGGTGACATCGCTCCACTTTCGACGGCGATGCGGGTGAGCGGCACGGTCAGGGAGAAACCTGCGACGCCGAGCAGACCCCAGGCGAGCCCGCGAGGATCGGGCGATAGCACTGGCCGGTCGGATACGATAGCGCTACTCTTTGCTCTCATGTCGAACAGTAGCAGTTCCCAGCTCGTTGCGGAACTGACCCGATGGGTCGCCACCGCCGCACCCGGCGCCCGGTTGCCGTCGACGAGGTCGCTCGTCGCGCAGTACGGCGTCAGCCCCGTCACGGTGCAGAAGGCACTGAAGACACTCCAGACCCGAGGTCTCGTGGAGAGCCGCACGGGAGTCGGCACCTTCGTCCGTCAGATCCGCACGTCGAACACGATCGATCACAGTTGGCAGACGGAAGCGCTCGGAACGGCACCGCCGCTCCCCCGTGCCTCCGCCGCCCTGCGCACCGTGCCGAACGACGTGATCACGCTCCACTCCGGCTACCCCGATCGCACATTGCTCCCCGAACGCCTTGTCCGCGGAGCATATTCACGCGCGTCCCGCAGCGATGCCGCCGTCGGACGGACACCGGCGGCGGGACTTCCCGAACTGCAGGCGTGGTTCGCCGCGGAACTGGCGGAAGCGACGAATGCGCGCACCGCTCCGCCGTCCGCGGGGGACGTGATCATCACCCCCGGCAGCCAGAGCGGACTCGGGTCGATCTTCCGCGCGCTCGTCGGCGCCGGCAATCCCCTCGTCGTGGAGTCACCGACCTATTGGGGTGCGATCCTCGCGGCCACGAAGGCGGGTGTGCAGCTCGTCCCGGTTTCCAGCGGACCCAACGGACCCGATCCCGACGAACTGGCCCGCGCCTTCGACCGGACCCGGGCGCGCGCCTTCTACGCGCAACCGAACTTCGCGAATCCCAGCGGGGCGCAATGGTCGTCGTCGACCGGTGATCGGGTCCTCGACGTCGTGCGCGATGCGGGAGCATTCGTCATCGAGGACGACTGGGCCCACGACTTCGGGATCTCGACCGAGTCCGTTCCGCTCTTCGCACGCGACGACTCCGGCCACGTCGTCTACGTCCGCTCGCTGACCAAGAGTGTCGCGCCGTCGGTGCGGGTCGCGGCGATCGTCGCGCGAGGACCCGCTCGCGAACGCATCCTCGCCGACGTGCAGGCCGAATCCGTCTATGTGAGCGGCGTTCTCCAGACGGTCGCGCTCGACGTCGTCACCCAGCCGGCATGGCAGACCCATCTGCGAGCCGTGCGTCGCGAGCTCGAATCGCGTCGTAACCTCCTCGCGAGCGAACTTCGCGAGCTTGCACCGGATGTGGCTGTCGACGGGCTGCCACCCGGTGGTCTGAACCTGTGGGGCAGGCTCCCGGACGACGTCGACGCCGAGGTCGTAGCGCGCGAGTGCGAGGCTGCCGGGGTGCTCGTCGCGGCGGGCGGCGAATGGTTCCCGGCGGAGCCCACCGGTCAGTACCTCCGGCTCAACTTCGCAGGACCGAATCCCGCGGCCTTCCGGGAGGCCGCCCGGGTCATCGGGCGGGTCGTCTCCGGCGGGTGAGGACGGGCGGTCATCACCGGCTCGTGCGGCGCCGGCGGGCCCTTCGCACCCGGGTGCGTTCGTCCTCCGTGAGCCCACCCCAGATCCCGTAGCGTTCACCGGAATCGAGAGCGTACTGAAGGCACTTCTCCCGCACCGGACAACGAGCGCAGACCTTCTTGGCCGAGGCCATGCGGTTCTCTCTCGCGTCGCCCCGCTCGTTGTCCGGGTGGAAGAACAACGAGCCGTCCGCGTCGCGACAAGCCGCGTCCATCTGCCAATCCCATTCCTCGGCAACGGGAGGCGGCAGATAGAGCAACTTCAGCGCGGGCATGTCCTATCTCCCTCCGTCGCGCAGGGTGCGGTAGACCTCGATCAGGTGGTCGGTCGAGGCGTCGCCGGTATCGGGGGTCTCATCACCCGCGAGCACCGCCTGCAGCGCGGTGGCCTGGGTCTTGCCGAGTTCGACGCCCCACTGATCGAACGAGTCGATCCCCCAGACGATGCCCTGGACGAAGGTCTGGTGTTCGTAGAAGGCGATGATCTGCCCCACCACCGACGGGGTCAGTTCGGGGGCGAGGATCGTCGTCGACGGCCGATCACCGGGCATGACCTTGTGCGCCACCAACGCCTCGTCGACCCCTTCGGCACGCACCTCGTCGGCATCACGGCCGAAGGCCAACACTTTGGCCTGGGCGAACATGTTCGCCAGCAACAACACCTGCATGCTGGTGGCGCCGTCGCGGGCCGGTAGATCATCGCCGCTACGGGCCAGGCCGAGAAAGTCGACGGGGACGATCTCGGTGCCCTGGTGCAGCAACTGGAAGAAGGCATGCTGACCGTTGGTACCCGGCTCGCCCCAGAACACTTCTCCGGTCGGACACGAGACCGCGGTGCCGTCGGCGCGCACGGACTTGCCGTTCGATTCCATGGTCAGTTGCTGCAGATAGGCCGGCAACCGCGCCAGATCCTGCGCATAGGGCACCACCGCCCGCGACCGGTGGCCGAGGACGCTCGCATTCCACACCCCGATCAACCCCGCCAGCAGCGGTGCGTTCTGTGCCGGGTCGGCGGTGGCGAAGTGGGTGTCGAGGGCGTGCATGCCGGCGAGGAACTCACCGAACCGGTCGCGGCCGATGGCGCACATGACCGCCAGCCCGATCGCCGAACCGACCGAATAGCGCCCGCCGACCCAGTCCCAGAACTCGAACATGTTCGCCGGGTCGATGCCGAACTCGACCACCCGCTCGGTGTGGGTCGAGACGGCGACGAAGTGCTGGGCGACGGCGTCTTCGCCGAGAGTGTCGACGAGCCAGCGGCGGGCGGCGGTGGCATTCGACAGGGTTTCGAGGGTGGAAAACGTCTTCGACGCGACGATGAACAAGGTGGTGGCCGGGTCCAGATCGGCCAGCGCCGCGGTCAGATCGGCGGGGTCGACGTTGGAGACGAACCGCGCCGCCGGCCCGTCGTGGAAACGCCGTAGTGCGCGGGTGACCATCGCCGGCCCGAGATCGGAACCGCCGATGCCGATGTTGACGACCGTGGCGATCTTCTCGCCGGTGGCGCCGCGCCAGTCGCCGCTGCGGAGGCGGTCGGTGAACTGGCCCATCCGGTCGAGCACGGCGTGGACATCGGCGACGACATCGACCCCGTCGACCACCAGTGCCGCGTCGCGGGGCAGGCGCAGGGCGGTGTGCAGCACCGCGCGGTCCTCGGTGACGTTGATGTGCGCACCCGAGAGCATCGCCTCGCGAGCCGCGGCCACACCCGTCTGCTCCGCCAGCTGCAGGAGCAATTCGAGAGTGCGACCGGTGAGGCGTTGTTTGCTGAAGTCGACCACCAGATCCCCGGCGTGCGCGGTCAACGCCTGCGCCCGCTGCGGCTCGATCGCAAACAACTCCCGCAGGGACACCGCGGCGATCTCGTCCCGGTGGGCATCGAGGGCTCGCCAGGCCTCCGTGGTCGTCACATCCTGTGTTTCCGTATCCATGTTTCTTCCAACGTCTTTCGTCACGCGAGTGCGCGCAGGCGCGGGGCGAGGTCGCGCTCGAACAACTCCAGGAACCGCTTCTGATCATGACCCGGCGCATGGAACACCAGATGATTCAATCCCGCATCGACATACGCCTTGACCTTCTCGACCGCCTCGTCCGGATCCGACGCCACGATCCACCGCTTGGCGACCTGCTCGATCGGCAACGCATCGGCCGCCGCCTCCATCTCCATCGGATCGTCGATGGAATGCTTCTGCTCCGGCGTCAGCGACAGCGGCGCCCAGAACCGGGTGTTCTCCAGCGCCTTGTCCGGATCGGTGTCGTACGAGATCTTGATCTCGATCATCTTGTCGATCTGCGCGACATCCCGCTCCGCCTTCCCCGCACCCTCGGCCACGGCCGGCAGGAGTTTGTCGGTGTAGAGCTCCATGCCCTTACCCGAGGTGCAGATGAACCCGTCCCCCGCGCGTCCGGCATAGCGCGCCACCACCGGGCCGCCGGCGGCGACATAGACCGGGATACCGCCCTCGGGCACGTCGTAGATCGACGCCCCCTTCGTCGTGTAGTACTCGCCCTCGAAATCCACCCGATCGCCGCGCCACAGCTCGCGCATCAACCGCACCGATTCGCGCAGCCGGGCGAAGCGTTCCTTGAACTCCGGCCACTCCCCGGCGTATCCGGTGGCGATCTCGTTCAGAGCCTCACCGGTGCCGACACCGAGGAAGATCCGCCCCGGATACAGACACCCCATCGTCGCGAACGCCTGCGCGATCACCGCCGGGTTGTACCGGAACGTCGGGGTCAGCACGCTCGTGCCCAACTGCAAGCGTTCGGTGCGCTCCCCCACGGCGGTCATCCACGCCAACGAGAACGGCGCATGCCCACCGTTGTGCCGCCACGGCTGGAAATGATCCGACACCGTCGCCGAATCCATCCCGTGCGACTCGGCCAGCACACCCAACTCCACCAACTCGCGCGGGCCGAACTGCTCCGCCGACGCCTTGTATCCCAACTTCAGCATTACCGTGCAACCTCCGAACAACGTGGTGCCAGCGAAACGATCACGCACAATCGCGCAAATCCTGCACGAAATCATGCACACTGAGCGTCGACAGTGTCAATATCCACGCAAAGGTGTGTCGCCCGTGCGTTATGGTCGTGCACCGACCCCGACCACGGCGTCCGAGTACCCAGAAATTCGAGTGCCCAGAGCCCTAGGAGCAATCGTGTCCGCGACCGCACGGCGACGTGAGATCTTCCACCGAATCCTCGCCGACGGATATGTCGATGCGAAGACCCTCTCGGCCGATCTCGGCGTCGACGCGTCCACGATCCGTCGCGATCTCGATTCGCTCGCCCGCGAAGGGAAGGTCGAGCGCACGCACGGGGGTGCCCGAGCGGTCGAGGGCGCGGGTCACGAAGTGCCGTACGCCCTCAAGAAGGACGTGCGCCGCGAGGAGAAGGCGGCGATCGCGGCGGTAGCGGCCGCCATGGTGTCCGACGGCGACAGCGTGGTGCTCGACAGCGGTTCCACGACCTACGAGGTGGCCGTGGCACTGCGCCACAAGGCGTCGCTGACGATCCTCACGAACGACCTGCGTATCGCGAAGTATGTTGCGGCATTTCCCGACGTCCGGCTTCTCGTGTCCGGAGGCGAGCTCCTCGGTTCGGTGTACACCCTGGTCGGCGACCACGCCGTGCAGTTCCTCTCGGACTACTCCGCCGACTGGGCGTTCCTCGGCGCCGACGCCGTGCACCCCACCGCCGGCATCACCAACACCAACACGCTGGAGATCCCGATCAAGCGAGCGATGATCCGGTCGGCCGAGAAGACGATCGTCGTGACGGATCATTCGAAGTTCGGAGAGCGCGCACTCGCCCGCGTGGCGACTCTCGACGAGATCACCTCCATCGTCACCGACGACGGTCTCGACGAGGAGCATCGCGCAGCCTACGGCGACCGACTCGTCATCGCTCCGAAGTCTTGACATACAACCATTCGGTTGTACATTTGGAGATGTGAGCGGAGACGACGAGGACCGGGCCGATGCCCTGTTCCACGCGCTCTCCGACCGGACCCGTCGCGACATCATGCGACGCGTCCTGGCCGGGGAACACTCGGTGTCCGCTCTCGCAGCGAACTACGACATGTCCTTCGCTGCAGTGCAGAAACACGTCGCCGTGCTGGAGAAGGCCGGTCTGCTCGTGAAGCGACGCAGCGGTCGCGAGCAGTTGGCCAGTGGTGACGTGACGGCAGTGCGGTCGGTGGCGTCCATGCTCACCGAGCTGGAGCAGGTCTGGCGCGGTCGCATCGCGCGCATCGACGAACTCATCGCATTCGAATCCCCCGAGGAAGGCTGAGAAATGCCTGTAACCGACGTCCGGCACGACTCCGACACATTGACTCTGACAATCACCGCCGAGTTCGCCGCCCCGGTGTCCCGTATTTGGCAGATCTACGCCGATCCCCGTCAGCTGGAGAAGATCTGGGGACCCCCGACCTTCCCCGCGACGGTGGTCGACCACGATCTGAAGCCCGGCACCCGCACCACCTACTTCATGACCGGCCCCGACGGCGAGAAGTACGCCGGCTACTGGGACATCACGGCCGTCGACGAACCGACGAGCTTCTCGTTCGCGGACGGTTTCGCAGAGCCGGACTTCACCCCGAAGCCGGAGCTGCCCGTCTCACGCAGCGTCTACAACTTCGAGGAGTTCGAAGGCGGCACGCGCGCAACCTATGTCAGCACCTACGAGAGCGCCGAGGCGCTCCAGCAGGTACTGGACATGGGGGTGGTCGAGGGCGCCTCGTCCGCCATCAACCAGATCGACGACCTGGTGGCTGCCTAGCAGCACCGAAAAGCCGACGTCCCCTGCTCTTTCCGGACGAAACGATCCGGAGAGCAGGGGACGTCGGAAACCTTGCCGTCTGCGCGACGGAGAATCGAAGATTCAGTCGCCCAACGGAATCAGAGATTCCAGTCGCCGAGACCGTCCCAGCCGTTGAGGGTTCCGCCGGCGGTGTTCTGCACGATCACCGGATCGCCCTTCTTCGCATTCTCGTAGAACCACTTGCCGTCCTCGGTGCTGACATTGAGGCAACCGTGGCTGACGTTGGTGTTGCCCTGCGCGCCGACCGACCACGGTGCGGCGTGGAGGAAGATGCCGCTGTTGGACATCCGCGTCGCGTACTCGACGTAGGTGCGGTACCCCTCGGGGCTGTCGACGGGAACTCCGTAGGTCGACGAATCCATGTACATGTCGCGGTACTTCTCACCGACGATGTACGTGCCGTTGGGAGTGTCGTGGCCGGGCTTGCCGAAGGACGTCGGCATGGTGCGGACGACCTCCCCGTTGCGGGTCACGGTGATGGTCTTGGTGTTGTTGTCGGCGACCGTCACCAGGGCATCGCCGATGGTGAACGACGACTGCGCGTCGCCGGCCTTCACCGTGACCGCGGTGTTCGCGGGCCAGAACTCGAACGGCTTCCAGCGGACCTGCGTGTTCGACGCCCAGTAGAAGTGCCCGTCGACGGGCGGCTGCGTGGTGATGCGGATGGCGCGTTCGGCGGCTGCACGATCTCCGACGGCCTCGTTGAAGCGGATGATGATCGGCTGTGCGACACCCACTGTCTCCCCGTTCGACGGGTTGACGGACGGAGCGGAGAACGGGGCGGCCGGCTCGGGAACGAGCTGGGGCGGAAGCTGCGGCGGCGTCACCCCGGGCGGCGTGAGTCCTTCGATCAGCTCCTGGACACTCGGCACCTCGGGCCCACCGGGCCACAGCGGTGCCGCGCTCGCAGGACCGGCGGTGGCCAGTGCCACGGCGGCTGCGCCCACGAGTGCAGCACCGATCCGCGCAGATCGGCGGCCCGTGCGGCGACGGTTCGACAAAGCTCGCTTTTCGAACATTCCACAACCCATCGTTCAGCGGTGCGCCGCGCCTTATTTCCCCTGCGCGGCGTGCTCGTACCCGTTCATTAGATACAGGACGGTTACGGACGGGCAATTCGAATGCGGGCCGTTCCGGCGTTTTCCCAGGTCAGCGGACCGAGTGGTCTATTACGAATGCAGACGGCCACGGCGCGAGTGAACGGATATCACCCGCGCCGCGGACCGGCGGTCACACCATTTCGGGCACGTCGAGGTGTGCGATCGCGAGTTCGAACTCACCGGTGTCGAGAACCGTGGCGCCCGCCGCCCGGGTCACCTCGGCACGGATACCATCAACGCGTTCCTTGTTGCGGTCCATCGCCTCGGCGCTGTCGAACGTCAGCGAGGACACTCCGCGACCGCGGGTGCGGTCGATCATCAGGCTGGCGCTGCAGAAACCCTCGAGTTCCTCCATCCTGGGCAGCGCCGCCATCTTCCACATGTCCGCGCCACGCTCCAGCTGGGCAGGATCGAGCTCTACCCACGTGACACGGCAGCAGGACCCTCGGCTCGCATGGTGATCGCGGTGCATGACCGCGATCTCCCAATTGGCCACGTCCGTGGTGGCGTGGAACATCCGGGCCGCCTCGTCCCGGAGCATGCGTGCCATGCCTTCGCTGGAGCGCAGCACGTCCCCGTCCCGCCAGGAGCTGGTGGCGATGCATCGGCCCGAGCCGCGGTCGATCAGCAGGGACAGCCCCAGGCAACCGTCGATGTCCGCCAGGGCAGGCATCACGATGTCGCGTATGTGCTTGATCCCGGCGTCGATATACGACGGATGCGCATGAATTGTGGTGGAGCGTGCAAACACGATCGGCACCCCTCTCCTCAGGGCGGCGCCGACACGGCGTCGCCGGTCGTTTCGGCGCGACCCCCCACCCGAAACCACCCGTGTTCACACTGCTCCCCTACTCGGCCGTAGGCAATAGACGACCGGTCTGCGTCTGCCATCCTCGAAGGGTGGCGGCATCGAGCGGTATCGACCGCATCGGTCCCGGCGACCTGACCGAACTCGTCTCGGACGTGGGACGGGCACCTCTGAATGTCGGTGCTGCGATCTTCTTCGCCGGTGAGAACCTGCGTGATCCGACGACACTGATGGCGGTGCTCACCGAACGACTCGTCGGGATCCGCCGGCTGCGGCAATGCCTGATCGAGCCGGCGCTCGGGCTCGGACGTCCCTACTGGATCGACGACGACCACTTCGACGTCGATGCTCACTTCTCACAGATGCGCTGCCCAGCTCCCTGCGACAGGGACGCTGCACTGATGCTCGCCGTGGACGCGGTCACCCGTCCGCTGTCTCGATCCCGACCGTTGTGGCGCGCGGTTCTCGTCACCGACATCGCGGACCCGAACGGGCACACGGCGTTGGTGATGGTGCTGCACCACGTCATGGCCGACGGGATCGGCGGTCTGGCGATCCTGGCGCATCTCGTCGACGGCATGGACAGCACGCCGTCCATGCGCGAACAGCGCACATCCGGGCAACCGAGTGCGCGAGAACTTCTCTACGACAACATGATCGGCCGTCTGCACACGCTCCGCCGGGCACCGCGGGCCGTCGCACGACTTCCTGCCGCATGGGCGGAACTCGGGCGAGGCGCCGGCGGACGTGCCCCGCGTTGTTCGCTCAACGCGCCCACCGGTGTTCGTCGTGCGGTCGGGACCGTCGAGGTGGAGCTGGGCACCGTCCGCCGAGCGGGAGGCCGATGGGACGCGACGGTCGACGACGTGCTGCTGGTCGCGGTCGGTGGTGCCCTCGGCACGATTCTGCACAGGCGCGGCGAGTTCCCGCCCGAGCTGGTGATCTCGGTACCGATCTCCGCCCGCACCGCCGACACGAGTGGGCAGCTGGGTAATCGCGTCGGTGTCATGCCCGTCCGGGTACCGCTGGACGGGACCCCGGAGGGCCGGCTGGTATCCGTCTCCCGCACCACCCGGCTACAGAAGACGAACGTGCGGGGGTTGTCCGCCGAGCTGCTGGGTCCGGTCTTCCGCGCGCTCGCGGCCGCGGGGGTGTTCCGTCGGTTCGTGGACCGGCAGCGTCGGGTCAATTCTTTCCTGTCCGACCTGCCGGGACCGTCGTCGACGATCGCCGTGGCCGACGCACCCGTCACGTCGATCGTGCCGTTGATCGTCAGCACGGGGAACGTCGCTGTCGCCTTCGCGGCACTGTCGTATGCCGGCACGCTGACGGTCGCGGTCGTCGTCGATCCCGACGTCGCCCCCGAGGTCCGTGACCTCACGGAGGCCGTGCGAGAACAGTTCCGCTCGATCGTTGCCTCCGCACAGTGACCGCGGGTCGCTCCGATGTGGCGGTCGGGAAGCGAGGATCGGGGTACCTTGCTGGGCATGTCGGAGGAGATCGCCGAGATCCGTACCCTCGCCGATGCCCGGAAGGTGTTGGCATCGCAACCGTTCAGCGTCCTGCTCGGAGCTCGTCTGACCGAATACGAGCGCGGCCGAGCGGTACTGGAGATACCTTTCAGGGAGGAACTGCTCCAGCAGTTCGGTTTCGCGCACGGCGGGGTTCTGGCCTACGCGGCCGACAATGCGCTCACGTTCGCCGCGGGCACGGCCCTCGGACCCTCGATCGTGACGACCGGCATGAGTCTCGACTACCTGCGGCCCGCCGGGGGCACGCTCCTACGCGCGGTCGCCACCGTCGTCAGCAACAGTCGCAGGCAGGCGTTGTGTCGTTGCGAGATCTACGCCCTCGCGGAGGACGGCGTGGAGAAACTGTGTGCCGCAGCGCAGGGAAGCGCTCGCGTGATCGACCTGAACGGGTGAACGACGGAACCACCGCATGAAGGTCAGTTGGGTTGGGGTCCGAGTTCGACGATGCGGGCGGCGATCGTCGCTACCGGCACATTCGATTCCTGCGACAAGGCGACCATCATCGCGAAGGCACGATCGGCGTCCACGGCGAAGCGTTCCATGAGCATGCCCTTGGCCTGGCCTATGAGATCCCGGGATGCGATTGCCGAGTGCAACTGCATCTGCCGACGACTCGAGACGAAAGCGATCGCGGCGTGGGCTGCGAGCACCTCCCCGATGTGAATCGCCGCCTCGTCGAAGGCATGTGCTTCGGCGGAGAACAGGTTCAGCGCTCCGGCCTGCATGTCGTGGGTATAGAGCCGGAACGACACGACGCTGCGTACCCCGGCTTCGACGGCTGCAGGCGTGAACATGGGCCAGCGCGACTCGGTGGCCAGATCGTCACTGCGGGTGAACACCGTGTCGACAGCGGAATCGACGCACGGCCCTTCTCCGACCCGGGCCTGCAATGCATCGATCTGTGGCGGCAACTGTGACGTCGCTGCGTGCGATTCGAACTTTCCGCGGCCGGTGATGACGAGGACGTCGGCACTGTCGGTGCCGGGAATCAGTTCCACAGCGGCGGTCGTGATCCGTTGCAGAGTCGTGTCGAGATCCGTACCCGCACCGTCGAAGGACCGCGCGAGCTCGGCCATCGTGCGGCTCAGACGGTCGGGGTTCAGGTCGGACATGAGGCACACCTTCCGAAAGGTCGGTGCGCTCGTCGGCGGCACCGATGGCAGTACAAGCATCGGCACCGTCACAGCGACACCGAGGTACGGGACCACCAGCCTATCCGCGTGATCGGTCCGGACAAGGGGCCCAGCGGCACATGCAGAGACGCTCGAGACCTCGGTCCGTCGTTCAGGCCAGTCCGAAGATCCTGGCCAGACGCATATCGGAGTCGTACAGGGCGTCGGTGTCGAAGGTGGAGGCGGAGCTGAGCACCTCGTTCGCGCCGGTGGAGGCGATCAGCTTCTCGAGCCCCTCGGCCACCTGATCCTCGGTTCCGGCCAGCGAACCCTTCGCGGTCTCGTCGACGATGCGGCGGCGACGCTCGGTCATCGGCTGCCGGCGGATCTCCTCGACCGGGGACAGCGGCGGAAACGCACCCGCTTCGCGCGAGACGGCCATCGCCCAGGCCTCCGGAAGCTGCAACTCCCGAACTTCCGCTTCTGTATCGGCGATGAGGATGTCGAGGCCGACGACCACATAGGGCTCCGCGCCGGGTGTGCCCGGGCGGAAGTCGGCGCGATAACGATCGAACGGTTCCGATCCCTGCCGCAGAAGAGGCCCGGCGACGACGACGGGCAACCCCAGACGCGCTGCCAGTCGCATACCCTGCCCCGTGCCAAGGACGAAGATCGGAGGCGGCTCGGACAGTCGAGGGCGCACCGTCAGTTCGGCGGTGCCGTGCAGATAGCCGCGCAGTTCCTCGATGTCGGCGGCGAAGTCGTCCGCGTCGGCCGTGTGAGTACGCAGCGCATCGCGCACGGGTGCGGTGAATCCGAGGGAACGACCGACACCCAGATCGATTCGTCCGGGGTGCATCGCTTCGAGCATCGCGAACTGTTCGGCGACGACGATCGGTTGGTGATTGGGCAGCATCACCCCACCCGAGCCCACCCGGATCCGGCTCGTCCGATCCGCGATCGCACCGATGAGCAGCGGCGGAGCACCCGACGCGATGCCCGGGACGGCATGGTGTTCGGCCACCCAGAAGCGGTGGTAACCGGCTGCCTCGGCGAGTTCGGCGCGACGCAGGGTCTGCCGCAATGCGGCAGCGTCCGGCTGCCCCTCCCGGGTCCGGGAGCGGTCCAGCAACGACAACGCCACCTGCACGGTCGTCTCAACACCACAACCGTCGCGGATCTTCCCTGCGGGTCAGGGATCTTCGGGCCCCCAGGCGCGACCGGCTGCGATCCAGTCCCCGTGGAAGTGGAGTTGCCCGTGCTCCGACGCCTTCTGCGCCGCGGCGACACCGTGCGCATCGGCGACGTACAGCAGGAGGTTGGCAATGGCGTTTCCGACAGCGACGACCTGGTCGCGGGCATCGCTCGCTCGGATCGCCACCTCGGCGAGTGCGCGCCCGGCACCGATGGCCCCCGCCAGGGACTGGTGCTGGAGCTGGGTGCAGCCGGGACGACCGCAGGACAGACACAGGTCCGATACGTGATCACCCGTCGGAGTCCTCATGTCATTTCCTGCCGAAACATAAAGCCAATTATGTCCGATTTCGTTTCGGTGCCGAATGGGAGGTGCCGACGCGCTCGACAATTCCACTCCGAGCGGCGAGCCGAGACAGCCTGCACACGGCATGGAAATGCACCGCTCTGCGCGTAATGACTTGCGAGTCAGCGCAATTCGACGTTCATCATTTCGGTACGAGCGACCGTGCGATCACGCTCGTCGGCAAGAGCGAGACGACGCTCGTCGTTCATGTAGCCGTCCAGCGCGTCCTGCGATTCGAAGGTGAAGAATTGGATTTCGCGGGGTCGGCCCTCGGGGCCGTCGGTGACGGACCGCTGCACAGCACCGTCGGTGACGCCCCGCTGCACGACGCGACCACCGTGGTCGCCGACGAGCCGGAGGACCGCGTCCTCGTACGCGCTCATCGCCTCATCCATACCGGGCTTCGCCCACAACAGGACACACAGTGAGATCGCCATGGCGGCACGCTACCCGACCCGACGCCGCATCCCACTCGGCGTCCCGGACGAACTGTTCACGGCCGCGGGTTCTTCCGGGTCCACCGTGGCCGGTCGCTGCGGGTGGCCGCCGTGCAGCGACGACACGGGACGACTCCGTGCTCGCCCAGTTCCGCCAGGTACAGCGCGTCGCTCCACGGCACGTGCGGAAAGCGATCGAGGCGGGCGCGGGAGAGTTGCACCCCGCACAGGGTCTGATTGGTGCCGGGCGTCCATGCGTGGGTGTCGCCGGACGGGTAGCGGATCCCGTCGGTATCGGTCCATCGGCCCGACGCAGCGACCGCCGGGCTGGTGTGCTGAGCCATGGGTCCGGATTCCCGCTACCGGACGGGATCACGCCCTCGTCCCTACGGCTCCTTCGACTCGCTGTCGCTGTCGCTGTCGTGGGAGGTGCGCGGCACGTTCAGCACGATGGTGCCGTTGGGGTCGGTCGGGAACGGTTCCACCTCGACCACCAACGAACTCTCCGGGGCGTCCGGTTCGACGTCGAACGGATCGTCCCAGGTGCGTCCCACCAGGTCCAGAGCTCCGATGTTCTCCACCGCGCGCCCCAGCCGGGCCCGACGACTCCTCACAGACTCCCCCTTCGGCGACCGGCGGCTCACGATTCGATACGGGATGCTGCGAGCATCTCCTCGATCGAGACGAACTTCAGGCGCGAGCGTCCCACCGCCGAACCGCGGGCCTTCTCCTGCTTGTCGATCTGCAACCAGCCCCGGTAATCGATGTGCTCCGGGCGCCGCTCGGCCACCAAGGTGGCGAGCTTCTCCCGATCGGCGACCGGCTCGGGCAGCTTGCCCTCGACGAAATCGTCGAGGATCTTCTCGACGGTTTCGGCCGAGCACTGCTTGTTGGTGCCGATCACCCCACTCGGACCGCGCTTGATCCAGCCGGCGGTGTAGACACCGGGCACGGGCGTTCCGGTCTCGGCGTCGATCACCCGGCCGCAGTCGTTCGGGATGACCCCGCGCCGCTCGTCGAAAGGCAGCCCGGCCAGCGCGGTGCCGCGGTAGCCGATCGAGCGCAGCACCAATCCCGCTTCGAGGGTTTCGGTCTGCCCGGTCGGGCGGGCCTCGAGACGGCCGTCGACCTCGACGAGTTCGTTGCGTTCGAGCGTGATCGACTCGACCACACCGTCGCCGGAGATCTCCACCGGCGAGGCGAGAAAGCGCAGCACGATCCGCTTGTTGCCCTCGGTGGGGGTGCGCTGCGCAAAGCCCTCGACCTGCCGCACCTTCAGCGCCAGGCGGGGTTCGACCTCCGGATCGTCGATCAGCGCGCGGCTGACCGGATCGAGTTCGACCTCGACCGGGTCGACGACCACGTCGACGCCGGGCAGCGAGCCGAGCGCGAGCAGTTCCGGGTTGGTGCAGGCGGCCTGCGCCGGGCCGCGCCGGCCCACCACCACGACCTCACGGATGTTCGACTTGCGCAACGCCTCGAGCGCGTGCTCGGCGATGTCGGTGTGGGCCAGATCGTCCGGGTCCATCACCAGCGCCCGCGCCACGTCCAGGGCGACGTTGCCGTTGCCGATGATCACCGCGCGCTCGGCCGACAGGTCGAAGCTGCGGTCGGCGAAATCCGGGTGCCCGTTGTACCAGGCGACGAACTCCGTCGCGGCGTGCGAACCCGCGAGATCCTCACCGGGGATGTTCAGCGTGCGATCACTTGCCGCGCCGACGGCGTAGATCACCGCGTGATGGTGCGCGAGCAACTCCTCGTGGGTGATGTGGGTGCCGACCTCGACGTTGAAATAGCACTGGGTGTTCTTGTGGCCGATGGCACTGCGGAAGACGTCCCCGACACCCTTGGTGCTCTGATGATCGGGGGCCACACCGGCACGCACCAGCCCGTAGGGGGTGGGCAGGCGATCGAAGATGTCGACCTGCACCGCCGAATGCGTCACCAGATCCATCGCGGCATAGCACGCCGCCGGGCCGGATCCGACGATCGCGACCCGCAAGGTGCCCAGCTCGGCGGGCAGCTTGCGGCGCGTGCGCAGTTCGGGCCAGTCCGGCCCGATCGGGTATCGCCGGTAGTACTCGGCGTTGATCTCGAGATACGGCTCCTGCGCCGGGGTCAGTTCGTTGTCGGCGGCGATCGCGTCGACCGGGCACTCGTCGACGCATGCTCCGCAGTCGATGCACGTGTCCGGATCGATGTACAGCATCTCCGTCGTCGCGAAGGGGGCTTCGTCGGGCGTCGGGTGGATGCAGTTGACCGGGCAGACCTCGACACAGGAGACGTCGTTGCAACACGCCTGGGTGATTACATAAGCCACAGTTCTACCTGCCTACAGTGCCGATTCCGGACAACGAACGGCCTCAGACTAGTACACGTTCCAGTTTCGGTCGAGAACCGCGTTCTCGAAATAATATCATTGTATTTCCGACTGTCGAGACACGTCAGATGTCCGTTTCGGTGCTCGACTCGATGCGGAAACCGATCTTCAGAGTGACCTGCGTGTGGGCCACCCGACCGTCGTCGATATGGCCCCGGATGTTGACCGTCTCGAACCACTCGAGATGACGCGTGGTCTCCGCTGCTCGCGCCACCGCTTTCGCGATCGCGTCGTCGACTCCCGTCGTCGACGATCCGACGACCTCGATCACCCGGTAGACATGGCTCATGGCTGAACTCCTCGAATCGGCGATGCTCCGATTCGGATCGTCCCGCCCCCGAGCGACCCCCGTCCCCGGAACCACGAAAATGACAGGAAGATTCAGGCACGACGCGCGAGCGACCGGGCGAGTTCGCCCAGACGGGCTAGACGCAGGTCCCCGAGCGGGATCGCGCCGGCACCGAGCCGATTGGTGACGAAGGCGAGCGACAATCCGGTGTCGAGATCGGCGTACGCCCCCGAGCCACCCACTCCGTAGTGCCCGAGCGCACCGCGCGGACGCTGGATGCTCGCGAAGATGGGCTGGTGGTAGCCGAGCCGCCACGCCATCGGCACCCCGAGCACATAGTCCCGGCTGCGCACCCGCACGCGCGACATCTCGTCGATCGTGGTGGCGTCGAGGAACTTCACGCCGTCGATCGTCCCGCCGGCGGCGATCGCCCCGTACATGCGCGCGAGCGAGCGCGCCGTGAACACACCGTTCCAGCCCGGCATCACCGAGTCGTGCACCGCCGGGTCGCCGACGAGCCGGTCGAAGCCGTCGGGCATTGCAGCTTCGGCGAGACCGCGGGTCGGTTCGAGTCGCGACAGCACCGCGGCGCTCGCACCCCAGTGCAGTCCGACCGGGGCGAGTCGCGGGAAGAGCTTCGCGATGCGGCCCCGTTCGTCGTGCGGCACGCGGTACCAGAAATCGGGATCGCCGAGCGGCCGGGCGATCTCCCGCTCCACGACCTCCACGAAGGGCAGACCGGTCACCCGCTGCACGAGTTCGGCGACGAGCCATCCGTAGGTGACGGCGTGATAGCCCGATCCGCGCCGACGCCGACGATCCGGCGCCGCCTGCTCGAGAGCCGCGACGGTCGCCTCGTAGTCGAGGATCCCGCGCGTCCCGGGAACCAGGCCGCGCACGCGGTGCAGGCCGGATCGGTGGGTCATGACATCCGCGACGGTGATGTCTTCCTTGCCGTTCGCGGCGAACTCCGGCCAGTACTGCGCGACGGGCGCGAAGTAGTCGATCGCTCCGCGCTCGGCCAGACGGTGCACGACGGTCGACGCCACGCCCTTGCCGGTCGAGAACGACAACGCCATGGTGTCGCGGCTCCACCGCTTGTCGGGGGCCGACCAGCCGGACCAGATGTCGAGGACCTTTTCGCCGTGGAGATAGGCGGTGAGTGCACCCCCGCCGTCCCGGGGACGCTTGTACAGCGAGAAGAAGGCGTCGGCCAGGCGCAGGAATCGCGGATCGACGACCATCTCGGTGGGCGCCGCCGGACCCGGCCGGGCGTCGATCTGCCCGGGAACGTGCACCGGTGCGAACGACGCTGTCGCCCCGGCAGGTTCGAAGACTGCTCCGGTCGTCATGTGCGACAGGCTACGACGACACGGAACGTAAAGGAAGGGTTTACGTACAGCCTGTTTGTCGACGCTCCCCGGCGAGACGCGCCGAATCTACGGCAGGGGCGACGGCGGCGTCTGCGCGCCAGGAGTGAAGTACCGGAAGTCGCCCAGCACGACGCACCCGCGTGCGGCCTCGAGGTCGAACGCGGCCGCCGCGGTGCCCTCGCACAACACCGGATCGTCGGCGTCGCCCACATAGGCCTGCGACTGCGGACCCGCAGCGACGACCGCCGTGCCGGGACTTTCGAGGACACCGAGCGCCAGGGCCTGCGCGCCCACACCGATCGCGAACAGCCGGCCCGACGTGCTCTCTCCGGCGCCGACACCGCCGTCGAATCCGGCAGCCACCACCTGTGCGGCGCTGCGGGCATCGGCGAATCCCACGCCCCGCTCGCCGTAACTCCACGCCTCGGCGGTGCCGTCGGTGGACGCGCCGCACGCTTCGTCGCCGTCGATCTGTACGACCTCGGCCGGGGCGCCCGGCGGTGCCGTGCACGTCGTGGCCGCGGACGCGGTCTGAGGAAGCAGGAAACCGACACCGATGGCAGCAGCGAATGCTGCCCCGACGCCGAGAACCCGACCGGACGCCCACGAGCGAATCACGACATCGACCTTTCCGAACCTCACGCGACTGTTTTCTCGGACAGTTTATGGACTCGCGCTTCGGGAGGTCTCATAGTCGAGGTCACGACAGGGACGCGATTCCCCGAACGTTCCGGTTCACGTGTCCTTCGCCCGGTCGGTGTCGCGGGACGGTTGGACGCGTTTCGGCTCCCCCGGCATCTTCGGGTGATTCGGCGGATACGGCAGGTCGCCGAGACCGTTCGCCGCGTCCCGCTCCGCCATCTCGAGCAGGACGTCCAGCGAGTGCGCGTGCGCGTCCAGATCCGCCATCGGATCGCCGCGCTTCGCCAGCAGATCCGGCACGGTGGCGATCGTGAAGTCGTCGGGTTCGGCGTCGACCAGCTCGTCCCAGGTCAGCGGGGTCGAGACGGTCGCGATCGGGGTGCGGCGGACCGAGTAGGCCGAGGCGATCGTCTTGTCGCGCGCGTTCTGGTTGTAGTCGAGGAAGAGCCGCTCTCCGCGCTCCTCCTTCCACCACGCCGTCGTCGCCCGCCCGTCGCTGCGCCGCTCGATCTCACGCATCAGCGCGATCCCGGCGCGACGGACTCCGACGAAATCCCATTCGGGCACGATCCGCAGATAGATATGGAGCCCCCGCCCACCGGACGTCTTGGGATATCCGGTGAGCCCCAGTTCGTCGAGGAGCGGGCGCACGACCTCCAGCGCCACGGCCCGCGCGTCGCCGAAGTCGGTTCCCGGTTGCGGGTCGAGGTCGATGCGCAGTTCGTCGGGACGGTCGGTGTCGCCGCACCGCACCGGCCACGGATGGAAGGTCACGCACCCGAGATTCGCCGCCCACACCACGTCGGCGGCCGAACACACACGCAGCGCATCGGCGGTGCGCCCCGACGGGAAGGTGATCTCGCAGGTCGCCACGTGGTCGGGTCGCTTGACCGGTGCCCGCTTCTGATAGATCTCCTCCCCCTCGATGCCGTCGGGAAAGCGCTGCAGATGCGTCGGCCGGTCGCGCAGGGCCGTCAGGATCGGTGCGTCGAACTCGGTGGCGACCCTGCGGTAGTACTCCACGAGGTGCCGCTTCGTGCCACCTGCGGCGCCGAGCTGCGGGAAGTAGATCTTGTCGGGGTTCGACAACCGCACGGGCGTGCCGTCGACGTCCAGCTCTTCCGCGGGCGAACGCTTCGTGGCCATGTCAGTCCTCCGTCCGGTCGAGCACATCCGACAGGTCGTAGCGCACCGGCACCTCCAGCTGGTCGAACGTGCAGCTCTCGGGGTCGCGGTCGGGACGCCACCGCAGGAACTTCGCAGCGTGCCGGAACCGCATCCCCGCTCCCGACACACCTTCCATCTGGTCGTACGCGACCTCCACGACACGTTCGGGACGCAACGGCACCCAGCTGCGGTCCACCGCCGAACGCCACCGCGTCGGTTCGCCCTGCTCGACGACGTCGTCCCCGAGTCGCAGCGGTTGCAGTTCGACGAGCAGTTCCTCGCGTCGCTCCCGCGTGAACGCCGAGGCTCCGCCGACCATCGCGAGTTCACCGTCGTGGTAGAGCCCGAGTAGCAGCGACCCGACGCCCTCGACGCTCTTGTGCATGCGGTAACCCATGAGGACGCAGTCGGCGGTGCGGGCGTGCTTGAGTTTGAGCATCTCCCGCTTGTCGGGCACATAGAACCCGTCGAGTCGCTTGGCGATCACACCGTCGAGGCCGGTGCCTTCGAACTCCTCGAACCATCGGCGGGCGGTATCGGTGTCGGTCGTGGCCACCGTGACGTGGCAGCTCTTACCCCCGCCGATCTCGGATCGCAGCCGCGCGCGCCGCTCGGCGAACGGGGTCTCCATGAGGTCCTCGTCGCCGAGAGCGAGCAGATCGAAGCCGACGAACACGGCCGGTGTCTGCTCGGCGAGCATCGTGACCCGGCTGGCGGCCGGGTGGATCCGTTCGGACAGCGCCTGCCAGTCGAGTCGGGTGCGGCCGTCGTGTTCGCGCGGGACGACGATCTCCCCGTCGACCACACACCTGCGGGGCAGTTCGGCACGCGCGGCGTCGGCGAGCTCCGGGAAGTAGCGCACGAGGTCCTTGCCCCCGCGCGAGCCGAGAACCACCTCGTCGCCGTCGCGGAAGACGATCGCCCGGAAGCCGTCCCACTTGGGTTCGTAGGACCACTCGTCGGGACCGCTCTCGGGTTGGGAGGGGACGGTGGAGGAGACCTTGGCGAGCATCGGGGCGAGCGGCGGCACCACAGGCAGGTCCATGCGGCACATCGTTCCACCCCGTACGGGTACCGGCAGCACTTCCGTAGGCTCTTCGACCATGAACATTCTCCGAGGGGCGGCCGGTGCCGCGATGGCGTTGGCGGCAGCAGGGGTGCTCGGAGGATGCGCGACCCAGGTCGAAGGGCAGGCCGTGCCCGCCGCGAACGCCCTGGACACGTCCACGGCGCCGTCCTTCTCCCTACCCACCACGACCCCGTCGGCGTCGTCGTCGACCGAATTGAGCGTCGACGTCGCAGCCGGCGAATGCGTCGCGCTCGGCGGCACCGTCGACGACGCGACCATCGACTACGCGGTGTGCGGCAGCCCGAGCTCGAATTACAAGGTCGTCGACGTCGTCGATGCCACCGCCATGTGCCCCGGTGACATCGACCAGACCTACTACGAGTCGTTCGGCGGTGTCGAGGTCGGCGCGCTGTGTCTCGACATCGACTGGGTGGTGGGCGACTGCATCGACCTCGGTGGCGAGGATCCGCAGCGCATCGACTGCGGTGAGCCCGCCGTCCAGGGCGAGGAGGTCACCGAGATCCTGCTCGACACCTCCGACGTGAACGACTGCTCGACGTCCGAGGGTGGCTTCGTGTACCGGGAACGCAACTTCGTGGTCTGCACCGACACCATCTGAGGTTCCCTCCTCGTGCGGATGCCCGTCGCCACCGCGACGGAGAGCATGTCGGTGCCTCCCGCAACAATGCGTTCGACAGATCATCATCCGACGGACGCGAGGACAGAACATGACGCACTGGCCGGACAGACCGATCTGCGCGTTCGATCTCGAGACCACCGACCGGGATCCCCGCAACGCCCGCATCGTCACGGCCTGCGTCGCGACCTTCGACGGCGACCGCATCGACACACGCTCGTGGCTGCTCGATCCGGGTATCGCGATACCCGAGGAGACCACCGCGATCCACGGCATCACCACCGCCCACGCCCGCGCCGAAGGACTCGACTATCTCGAGGGATACAAGCAGATCCGGCAGGCCGTGAGCGACGCGTGGGCGCGCGGCCACATCGTCGTCGCGTTCAACGCCAGCTACGACCTGACGGTTCTCGACGCCGAAGGACGCCGGCTCGGCCTGACGGGGCTCGACATCGGCACGGTCGTCGACCCGTACGTCATCGACCGGGAGATGGACCGCAGCCGTCCCGGCAGACGCACGCTGCAGGCGGTGTGCGAGGCGTACGGGGTGTCGCTGCCGAATCCGCACGAGGCCGAGGCCGACGCGCTCGCCGCCGGCCACCTGACCCGCGCGCTCGTGGCGAGATTCCCCGAGCTCGCCGAACTCGACATCATGGCCGATCAGGCCGCCTGGCACGCCGAACGGCAACGCAGCTTCGCCGAGTACCTGCGCGGGCTGGGTCGCGAGGTCGTCGACGTCGACGACAGCTGGCCCGTCCGGCTCCCCACGCCGGTGGGCACCGACGTCCTCGAGCGTCCCGCGACCGAGACGAAGTTCCGGCGCGCGCTGAGCGCAATCCGCGAGTTCTTCCGGCGACTGCGCCGACGCTGATCAGGAGTGCGGTCGATCAGGGCAGCAGTCCCTGCCGTCGCGCCTCGACGACCGCCTCGTGCCGGCTGCGCACATCGAGTTTGTCCATGGCGTTACGCAGATAGGTCTTCACCGTCTCCACGCTCAGCGACAACCTGTCGGCGATCTCCGCGTTGCGGCAGCCCAGTGCCACATGACTCAGCACGTCGTGCTCACGCGCGGTCAGATGCGTCCGCGGTTGCGATGCGCCGTCGCGCGCCCGGGTCAAGGTCTCCTCGACCGTCCGTACCTGTTCCCTGATCGACGGATCATCGGTCCGCGCCGCGATCGCCCGCAGCGCCACGAGGCTTTCCGTCAGCGCTTCGGAGACGGCGGCAGGCACGGTGGCGCCGTGCGAGGTCCGCGTGTTCCCGATCAGCGACACGCGACGGTCCACCTCGTCGCGGATTTCGATCTCCCGCGCGAGCTCCGCGGCCGACCGCACGACCTTCTCCGCCACGACGTCGCCGATAGGCCGATTGACCCTCAGCCCGCCGTAGATCGCCGCCCGGGTGCGTCCGCGCACCACCACCGGCACGGCGAGCAACGACTCGATTCCCTCCCCGGCGACCTGCCGGTCGTAGTGGTGGGTGATGTGCGGGGAGGTGAAGTAGTCGGCGACCGCGCCGGGACGTTGTTCGACGACCACCCGACCGCCGAGTCCACGTTCGGCGGCGATCACCAGATTGCGCAGGGCACGACCGCGGGTTCCGACGAATCCGGACAGGACGACGTCCGAGCCCTGCACCGCGCCACCGAAGAGCACCGGCAGTTCCGTCGTCGCCTTGAGGTCGCGCAGCGTGGCACGGAGGGTGTCGAGATCGTCGGGACGCAGCACACCCGGCACGGCGACATCCATCGATTGCTCCTGCTCTTCCCTCCGAACACCCACTTTCGAGGGTAGAGGGGCCAGTTCCACGATTCGTAACCTGCACATCGCCCGGTGTTGCGACGATCACAGAAGACGCCGGAATCCGAGTAGGCCACCCCCGGAGGTACCCGTGTCCATCGCCCCCGTCCGTCCCGGCTCGACCGGAGCCGCGAACTACAGCCAGATGAGCCCGCTGCGCTTCCTCGAACGGTCCGCGGCGGTGTTCCCGGATCGCACCGCGATCATCCACGGCGACCGCACATACACCTACGCCGAGTTCGCCGACGAGGCGCAGCGGCTCGCGCGCGTGCTGCGCAGTCGCATCGAGCCGGGCGACAAGATCGCGTACCTGACTCCGAACGTGCCCGAGATGCTCATCGCACATTTCGCGGTTCCGCTCGCAGGCGGTGTGCTGGTCGCGCTGAACTCGCGCCTGGCCGGGCCGGAACTCGAGTACATCCTCGACCACTCCGAGACGAAGCTGCTGTTCGTCGACTCCGAATTGCTCGGATCGGTCGCAAACGTCCGCGACAACGTTCCCGGCGTCACCGAGATCATCGAGGTCCCCGACTCCACCGTGCCGGCTCCCGACGTCCCCGGCGGGGTGGCCACCGCCCGGTACGACGAGTTCCTCGCGCAGGCCGACTCGCTCGATGCGACGCCGCTGCCGTGGAGCGTCGACGACGAGCTCGGCGTCATCACCCTCAACTACACCTCGGGCACGACCGGCAAACCCAAGGGCGTGATGTACACCCATCGGGGCGCGTACCTGAACTCGCTGGGCGAGACCTTCCACAACAGCTTCGACGGGCAGAGCAAGTACCTGTGGACGCTGCCGATGTTCCACTGCAACGGCTGGTGCACGCCGTGGGCGGTGACCGCCGCGGCGGGCACCCACATCTGCCTGCGGGCGGTGCGGGCCGACGCGATCTGGGAGGCCATCGACAACCTCGGCGTCACCAACCTGTGCGGTGCGCCCGCGGTGTGCTCGACCATCGCGAACGCCGAGCAGGCACATCCCCTCGACCGTCCGTTGCGGATCACCACGGCCGGTGCGCCGCCGTCACCGACGGTGATCGCCCAGCTCGAGCAGATCGGCATCACGGTCGTGCACGTCTACGGACTCACCGAGGTGTACGGCCCGTACACGATCTGCGAGTACCAGGACAGCTGGGACGACAAGCCCGCCGACGAACGTGCCGCACTGCTCTCCCGTCAGGGCGTGGGCATGTTGCAGGCCGAGACCGCGCGGGTCGTCGACGAGGACATGAACGATGTGCCTGCCGACGGCGAGACCATGGGCGAGATCGTGCTGCGCGGCAACAACGTCATGCTCGGCTACTACAAGGACCCGGACGCGACCGAGGAGGCGTTCCGCGGCGGCTGGTTCCACACCGGCGACCTCGGCGTGATGTACCCGGACGGATACATCCAGCTCAAGGACCGCGCGAAGGACATCATCATCTCCGGCGGCGAGAACATCTCGACGGTGGAGGTCGAGCAGGCGATCGTCAGCCACCCTGCGGTGCTCGACGTCGCGGTCGTCGGTGTTCCGGACGAGAAGTGGGGTGAGCGTCCCAAGGCGTTCGTGATCCTGAAGAAGGGCGAATCGGTCACGGCCGAGGAGATCATCGACTACACCCGCACGCTGCTCGCCGGCTACAAGGTGCCGCGCGACATCGTCTTCCCGCTGGAGCTGCCCCGCACCTCGACCGGGAAGATCCTGAAGTTCGAGCTGCGATCGGCCGAAGCCGCCGAGGGGTGAGCCGACCCCTCACGACTGCATTGGATACTCGACGCCATGACATCCGGTACCGGTAACAGCACCCGTCGCCTCGACTCGACGGGACCCGATCCCGCCCAGTTCCGGGTGCACGTCGTCACGCAGGCGATCCGCCTGTTCTCGGAGTTCGGCTACGAGTCGACCACCGTCGAGCAGATCGCCGCGGCAGCAGGGGTGTCGCGGCGGACCTTCTTCCGGCAGTTCCGGTCGAAGGAGGACGTGATCTTCGCCGATCACGAGTCGCTGCTCGAGCAGGTCGCCGAGTACCTCTCGCAAGATTTCGACGATCCGTGGGCGGCGGCCTGCGAGGGGGCCAAGCTCGTCTTCGGGCACTTCCGGGACCGGCGCGAACTGGCGGTGTGGCGGTATCGGGTGGTGCAGCGGGTGCCGGCGCTGCGGGAGCGCGAACTCGTCACCACCTACCGCTACGAGCGGTTGTTCACCGACTTCCTGCGCGCCGCCGTTCCCACGGAGAAGCCGGTGCGCACCGTCAGCTTCGCGGCGGCGATGACCGCCACGCACAACTTCGTGCTGCGCGCGATGATCCGCGGCGACGAGACCGCCACCGCCGAACGCCTCGAGCAGGAACTTCTCGAGCTCCGCCGCACGTACGGGGTGGTTCCGGTGCCCGAAGGCGCGACGAACGGGAAGGCCGCGCCGGCCCCGCCTGCGGTCGCGGTGGTGACCTATCCGGCTCATCTGACACCGGCCGAGATCGCCGAGCAGGTTCGGCTCCAGCTCGAAGGTGCACGTCAGCACCGTTGACCTGGCACTGAGTGCCGTGGTTACAATCGACTCATTCCGTCACGTCGCGAACCCTCGCCTCGCTATGCTCGAGGGAGCTACGCTCGCAAATCTGGCACCGCGTGCCGTTAGGAGTCCGCCGTCATGGCCCTCAATCCCGACTTCGACCTGTTCAAGCTCTCCGAAGAGCACGACGCTCTGCGCGAGGCCATCCGCGCGCTCGCCGAGAAGGAGATCGCGCCCTACGCCAAGGACGTCGACGAGAACTCCCGCTTCCCGCAGGAAGCCCTCGACGCCCTCAACAAGTCGGGCTTCAACGCCATCCACGTGCCCGAGCAGTTCGAAGGCCAGGGCGCCGACTCGATCGCCGCCTGCATCGTGATCGAAGAGGTCGCCCGAGTATGTGGCTCCTCCTCGCTGATCCCCGCCGTCAACAAGCTCGGCACCATGGGCCTGATCCTCCGCGGCTCCGACGAGCTCAAGGCCAAGGTCCTCCCCGACATCGTCAACGGTGCGATGGCCTCCTACGCGCTGTCCGAGCGCGAGGCCGGCTCCGACGCCGCCTCCATGCGCACCCGCGCCAAGGCCGACGGCGACGACTGGATCCTCAACGGCTCCAAGTGCTGGATCACCAACGGTGGTAAGTCCACCTGGTACACCGTCATGGCCGTCACCGACCCCGAGAAGGGTGCCAACGGCATCTCCTCCTTCATGGTCCACAAGGACGACGAGGGCTTCGTCGTCGGACCGAAGGAGAAGAAGCTCGGCATCAAGGGCTCCCCCACCGCCGAGCTGTACTTCGAGAACTGCCGCATCCCCGGCGACCGCATCGTCGGCGAGCCGGGCACCGGCTTCAAGACCGCTCTCGCGACCCTCGACCACACCCGCCCCACCATCGGTGCGCAGGCCGTCGGCCTCGCCCAGGGTGCCCTCGACGCGGCGACCGCCTACGTCAAGGATCGCAAGCAGTTCGGCCGCCCGATCTCCGACAACCAGGGTGTGCAGTTCATGCTCGCCGACATGGCGATGAAGGTCGAGGCCGCACGCCTGATGGTCTACACCTCCGCTGCTCGCGCCGAGCGCGGCGAGCCCAACCTCGGCTTCATCTCGGCCGCCGCGAAGTGCTTCGCGTCGGACGTCGCCATGGAGGTCACCACCGACGCCGTGCAGCTGTTCGGTGGCGCCGGCTACACCACCGACTTCCCGGTCGAGCGCATGATGCGCGACGCCAAGATCACGCAGATCTACGAGGGCACCAACCAGATCCAGCGCGTCGTCATGTCGCGCGCTCTGCTGCGCTGACACCGGTCGCGTAGGTTACCCCCGGAACATCACAGCGATCAGGAGTTACCGCAGTGGCAGTGGAAAAGGTAGGCGTGATCGGCGGCGGCACCATGGGTGCCGGTATCGCCGAGGTGTGCGCCAAGGCCGGTAGCGACGTCCTCGTCAAGGAGACCACCGAGGAGTTCGCCGCCGCGGCGCGCGAGCGTCTCGAGAAGTCGATCGGACGCGGCGTCAAGTCCGGCAAGATCACGCAGGAGGACGCCGACGCGATCCTCGGACGGATCCGCGTCACCCTCGACCTGAACGAGTTCGCCGACCGCGACCTCGTCGTCGAGGCCGCCCCCGAGATCGAGTCGCTCAAGGTGGAGATCTTCTCCGAGCTCGACAAGATCGTGAAGCCCGAAGGCATCCTCGCCACCAACACGTCGTCGATCCCCGTCATCAAGATGGCGCAGGCGACGCAGCGGCCCGGCAAGGTCGTGGGCGTGCACTTCTTCAACCCGGTGCCGGTGATGCCGCTCGTCGAGATCATCTCGGCGCTCACCACCGACGAGGCCACCGCCGACACGGTGTTCGACTACGCGAAGAACACCCTCGGGAAGACGGCCGTGCGCGCGGGCGACCGTGCGGGCTTCATCGTCAACGCCCTGCTCATCCCGTACCTGTGCTCGGCAGTGCGCATGCTCGAGTCGGGCTACGCGACGAAGGAAGACATCGACGCCGCGATGAAGGGTGGCTGCGGCTACCCGATGGGTCCGCTGACCCTCATCGACACCGTCGGCCTCGACATCACCCTCAACGCCGCGCAGTCGCTGTACGACGAGTTCGCCGAGCCGCACTACGCTCCCCCGGCACTGCTGCGTCGCATGGTCGACGCGGGTCGCCTGGGTCGTAAGACCGGCGAGGGCTTCTACAGCTACAAGTAGGCCTCACCCGGACGCCCCTGCCGTTCCTTCTCGGAACGGCGGGGGCGTCTGCGTATCCGGAACAGCCGGGAGGTACGCAACAACAGTTCCGGGTTCGCAACACAGCCGGTAACTGCCGGCGTTGCGAACCTTCATCACGTGTTGCGTACCTCGTGTACGACCGATGCCCCGCTCGAAGCCGCCCGACGGTCCGCTCCGGCTCCGTGAGGGCGCCTTCTGCTATCGTCCCGACCCGGACGTATCGGGGGATTCTGTCGGGGGGCAGTCGTGACGTTGCACGTAGATCCTGAAGCGCTGCGCACATTCGCAGCCTTCGTGGCGGACACCGCCGACGCGATCGACGACTGGGACGTCGGCGAACCGTATGCCGTGTCGCAACCAGCGCTTCCCGGAACAGAATTCGCGGCCGTCTGTGCACGAGCATTCACCGCCACCGATCAGGCACTGAACAACGTGTGCAGTCGCCTGCGCGAGGTCGTCGACATCACCGACGGCGCCAAGAACGACTACGCCGTCGCCGAGACGGACTTCGTGGCTGCACTCTCCGCAATGGATCCGCACGAATGAGACCGGGAGTCGCTGCGGTCCGGTCCTGGAATCCCGACGCTCTGCGAGTCACTGCCGACCACCTCGACGTGCTCGTCGACAAACTCGACGACCGCATGAAAGGTCTGCTCACCGAGCAGGATGTGCTCGCCGAGCGATGGTCCGGCGACGCCGCACGTGCCGCCGCCACGCGAGTGGTCCGCGAACGCTCGCTGGGCAGCGCCATCGCCGAAGCACTACTGCAGGTCGCGGAGGCGTACCGCACCGGCGCGTGGCTCGTCGAAGGCGCCCGCCTGCACCTCGTGTCGGTGGTGACCGGCGCCGAGCAGTCCGGGTTCACCGTGCATGACGACGGCACCGTCGACCCCTCCGACCAGATCCGCATCCTCTCGGCGATGCTGCCGGCCGAAGCCGTCGCCGAGGCCCGCGTCCGCCTCGAACACGAAGCAGCGGAACTGACCCACGCGGTCACCGGCGCTCTCGAACAGGCGTCGCGAGCCGCGACGGAAACGGCCGATCGCATCACCGCCGCCGTTGCGGTGCTCGAAGCAGCCAGGGATGCCGCTGTGCCGGGGAAGGTCGTGCAAACGGAGGATGGTGAGTTCTCCTGGTGGCCGGACTGGCCATCGACCATCGCAGCGTCGACCATCGGCGCAATGTCCGGAACTACCAAGGAACTCCTGACCGACGCGGCAGTGGCCTCGGGCGACGATGTCGCACGCAACATCGCGCGTGGAATGAACCCGACTGCCGCTGCAGTAGGCACCGTTCCTGCGATCGTCAACGACATCAAGGGAGGCATGGATCCCACCGAGGCGGTGGTGTCCGAGAGCGCCGGAACCGTTGTCGGCATGGTCGGTGCATTCCTGGCGTCGAAGGGAACTACCGCGGCCATCGGCGCTGCGACCGGTTCGGTCGTTCCGGGGGTCGGCACCGCCGCCGGCTTCGCTATCGGCCTTGTATTCGGGGGCTTTGCCACGTGGTACACATCCAAGAGGATCCAGGAGTTGTGGTGACAATCGAAGGCACGCCGGAAGACCGGAATCAGGTTCGCGCCGATGGATTCTCCGACGCGCCCTGTTGGCCACAACGTCTTCGAATCGGATGGTGCATAGCGGGTGTATGCGTTCTGGTCTTCGCTACGTGGAGTCTGGTTGACAGTTCTGCGAATATCCGCCACGAGGAATTGGTATCCACGATCGGTTCGCTGTTGTACGGAGCAGCAATGCTGCTCATGGGCGTGATCTGTGTCAGACTCGGCGGGATTCGACATGTCCTGTATTCGCCACGCATCAGAAGTTACAGGCATCCGGAATATGGCACGGGCATCGTTGTTCCTGGAGGACTTACGCCTCTAACTATTTTCATGGTCCTGCTCGTCGTGGTCGGCCTCGGATGCCTGGCCGTAGCGGCGCTGAACATCTACATCACCGACAAATCCGAGTTGCCTTACGGTCGCGACCCTCACGCCACTGCAATCTTCATGATCGTGGGTGGGGTCGTTGCCCTGATCGCGTCGGCAGTGTTCGTATGGTTCCGGCTCCCAACAACAGTGGGGTTGTACCCGCAAGGAATCGAAAGAGTCGTACGCTCTCGCAAGCTCCGACGAAACAAAGCCACCGTGCAGTTCGCGCGTTGGGACGCTATCGAAAGCATCATCGGAACGGATATCGTGACCCGTTCCGGATCCGGCGACGTCCGCACTCCGATGATCCACATCCACACGACCGGACGGATTCCCCCCGAAGCCCGCATCCCCCACGACGAAGAACACACTCTCGCCATCGTCTGCACTTGGCTCATCGCAGAACCCAACGCACTCCTGGTCCTGGCCCGACGAATGCATGAACGTCCACACGACCGCACACTCCTCGCTCGGGAAGACGCGGCCGAACTTCTCAGACCACCGCCTTTGCGAGAACGATTCCGGATGGCACGCCACCAGGAGGCGTCTCGATGAACGCTTCGCTTCAGACGAGACTCTCCGACTACCTTGCAGCACACGAAGTCGAACTGAGCCCCTGCAACCCGGACGACCCGCGGCACCCGCAACCGGAACTCCAGGCGCCGGACGGCTGGATCACACTCCCCCGCGATGTCTTTCCGCACGCACATACGGTTCTCGCAGCTCCCGAGCACGTCGCGGATGAGTGGGCACCCAACGCCGTCCTCCTTCACGGCGCACTGTCGAGATGGCGGCCGACCGACGAACTCCTGGAGGTTGCGGGGCAGGAAGCTCGGGGACTGCCCGAGTGGAAGGAAACATTCCACGACACATCCGATTTCCGCGGGCACCGATCGGTGATCACCCAAGGTTCCTATCGAGTGGACGACGTCGAGTACACCGCCGTGACGCGATATCTCGTGATCGACCACGCGTACGACCGCTACCTCGCGCAATTGACAGCAACCGCACGCTCCGACAGCGCCGAGTCCCTTATCGCTCATCTGCATACAATCCATGAGGGACTGAGAATCCGGTGAGCGAGTTCATCGAAATTCCCTCTTCCGGGAAAGATTCAGCACCTGCTTGGCCACAACGTTTCCGTCCGGCTTCGTTCTGTGCCGGTGTGTTCTGCACTGGATTCGGCCTCGTCGCACTGTTCTGGACAGTGGACGACTGGCGAGCGGACGATCTCGGAGCGACTGCCCTGGCGCTTTCTCTGACCGTAATGATGACAATCGTTGCGGCGGGAATGTTCGAGCGGGGCGGTTTCCACCGATCCGGTTTGCATCCGAGGATCCGGCAGTGCCGAGACGACGTCCACGGCCCCGGCATCGAGATTCCTTACGTAAGGATACTTCCCGTCCAGCTGTCCGTCGTGTTCTCCTGCACCGCAGTATTGGGCGCTTTCATGATTCGTGCGTCGAACCGACCGGACGGAGCGAGCCTCCTTCTGAGACACGAGCTCCCGCATTCCGGCTCGTTCATCGCATGGACGACATGTGCAACCGCGGTGGTGGGTGCTCTACCCTTCTTGATCCACCCCCGGGGATCCACCCATATCCATGCCGATGGTATCCGTCGCCGCACGACATGGCTCGTGCGGCGTGGCGTTTCGGACGTGTTCGTTCGATGGGACGAGATCCAGGAAGTGGCTGCCGATGTCTACACCGTCTCGGGCCGCGGGGCGTCTACGCACAATCCACTCATCCGTCTCTGCATACCCGGCTACGAACCGACTCCACCTCGCATGGGGCACGACAAGCCGGATTCGTTCACCGTGCCGGCGTACGTTCTCGTCAGCGAACCCAACGCGCTGGTCGGACTCATCGACCGTCTCCATCGGTGCCCCGACGATCGCCATCTCGTCACGACACCCGAGGCCCCAGAACTCCTTCGTCCCCTCCCGATGCGGGAACGCTTACGCATCGCGCAAAAGATTCCGCGCCAACAGTGGGAATGGTGATGGGTACGCAACACCGATGGTGGGTTCGCAACACCGCTGGTGACTGACCGCGTTGCGAGCCTTCACCCTGCGTTGCGTACCTCGGTCAGTTCCCGTTGTTTGGGCCGTGGACGCGGCGGTGCAGTGCTTCCATCCGCAGGTCCAGATCGCGCGCCGTCTCCGCGGCGAGGCGGAGTTCCTCGCGCAGTTCGTCCGGAACCTCGCGGTCGTGCTTGTAGTAGATCTTGTGCTCCAGGCTCGCCCAGAAGTCCATGGCGACGGTGCGGATCTGCAGTTCGACGTAGACGCGCTCGACCCGGTCGGACATGTACACCGGAATCTGAATGATGACGTGCACGCTGCTGTACCCGTTGGGTTTCGGGCGCGCGATGTAGTCCTCGATCTCGACGACCGTCACGTCGAGCTGGCTCGTGATCATGTCGATGATCTGGTAGACGTCCGACGTGAAGCTGCACGTGATGCGGATGCCGGCAATGTCGCGGACGGCCTCGCGGATGCCGTCGAGCGAAGCGGGCGCACCCTTCCGTTCCGCCTTGGCGAGGATGGACTCGGGGCTCTTCAACCGCGACTTCACGTGCTCGATCGGGTTGTACTCGCGGGCGTAGGTGAACTCCTCGCGCAGGATGTTGATCTTCGTCATCATCTCGTCGATGCCGAACTTGTACACCATGAGTGCGCGTCGGAGATCCTGTGCGAGGTGTTCCACTGCGACCAGCGGTGCCTGCACGTCGTCCGGTATCGGTAGTCCCGGTTCGGGTTCGCCCACCGTCGTCTTCACTCGATTCCTCCTCGATAACTTCCGGGATCGAGTCTGCCAGTTCGACGACGACGGGCGGTTCCCACCTCCTCGACCTGCAGTTATACCGAACTGCACTTACACCGAGCGGCTCACTCGAACAGGTCGGGCAGACCGTCCGAGATCCGATCGGGGAACTTCGGGTCGCGCTTCTCGAGGAACGACTCCACGCCCTCGCGGACGTCGCCCGAGGTTCCCCGGACGTGGATGCCGATCGACTCGGCCCGATGCGCGACTTCCGGGTCGGGTGCACCGAGCATCCGCCACATCAACTGCCGGGTCAGAGCGACGGAGACGGGCGCGGTGCCGGCGACGAGTTCCTCCGCGATCTCGAGGGCACGCTCCAGCACCCTGTCGGCGGACACGACCTCGCGGACGAGACCGCGTTCGTGTGCTTCCGCGACCGGCACCATACGACCGCCGACGGTCCATTCCACGGCGGTCGAGATGCCGACGGCACGGGGCAGGAACCAGGTGGAGCAGGCTTCCGGGACCAGGCCGCGGCGGGTGAAGACGAACCCGAACTTGGCGGTGTCGGCGGCGATGCGGATGTCCGCGGGGAGGGTCATGGTGACGCCGACACCCGCGGCCGGGCCGTTGATCGCGGCGATGACCGGCTTGAGCGACCGGTAGATGCGCAGCGTGACGCGGCCACCGAGGTCGGGCGGTGTTCCGCCGGTTTCGGGGTCCTCGCCGAGGACGAAGGTGTCACCACCGGCCGCGAGGTCGGCGCCCGCGCAGAACCCGCGGCCCGTGCCGGTGAGCACGACCGCCCGTATGTCGTCGTCGGCGTCGGTCTCGTCGAAGAGGGAGATGAGCCGTTCGCCCATGTCGTCGGTGAACGCGTTGAGGCGATCGGGACGGTTCAGCCGGATGATCGCGACCGAACCGTGGCGCTCGAGCAACACATCGTTTTCGGTACCGGTCTCTGTCACGTCGTCTCCTCGGTTCGCTGTCGGTTGTTCAGCGCCCGATGATAGAACTTCTAGCGATCGTTAAATAGCACTTCGAGACTCAGCGGGACTCCCGCTTGCCGCGACCGAGCCGATCGATCACGACGGCCCGCAGCGAACGCGCTTCGATGCCGGCCTCGCGGCGGGCGCGCCCTCGGGTCACGAGCACCCCGATGAGCGCGATCACCCAGATCGGGTACTGCGCGAACCACGCGACGCGGAAGGCATCGAAGGTGTAGCCGCCGAGCCGGTCGAGCACGATGCCCATCGTCTGCACGACCAGCAGTGTCGCGAGAAAGCCGCCGATGTTGACGATGCCGTTGGCCGTGCCGAGGGCGGTCCCGGGATTGAAGGTACGGGCATAGTCGAAGCCGATCATCGATCCCGGGCCGCCCACCGAGATGACGACGACGAGCACGACGAGCAGCCATACCGGTGCGGGTCCGGGGAGGGCGAGCACCGCCGACCACGTCACCGCGCTGGCCAGGATGATCATGAGCACGAGCCACGAGCGTCTGGTCGGGAAGCGTCCCGACAGCACGCCGAGTATCGGCCCGGCGGAGATGGCGGTGACCACCGAGACGGTCAGCATCGAACCGGCCGCCGCGGGTGACAGTCCCTGCGCGGAGACCAGATACGGCACGCCCCACATGAGCGCGAAGGTCGTCACCGAGAACTGCGTGCCCATGTGGGTGAAGAAGCCGAGTTTGGTGCCGGGGCGCCGCCACACCGTGCCGAGCCCGCCGATCACCTCGCGCAGCCCCGACGCGGTGGCCTCCCGCGCCTCACCGGGCGGGGTGTCGCGCACGATCGCGAACACCAGCACGCATGCGAACAGGCCGAGCGCCGCAGCACTGCCGTAGGCGGCCGTCCATCCGGTGCCGGTGAGCAGCAGGACGAACGGCACCGCCGACAGCACCTGACCGAGCTGGCCGAAGATGCCCGTCAGCTGCGAGACGACGGGCACCCGGCGCGGCGCGAACCACACCGGCACGAGCCGCAGCACCGAGATGAACGTCAGGGCGTCACCGACCCCGACCAGCACTCGGGCCAGGTACGCGACCGGCAGCGACTCGGTGACGGCGAGGATCGCCTGACCGACGGCGAGGATCACGGCGCCGGTCGCGATCATCCGTCGCGAGCCGAATCTGTCGAGCAGCACACCGGCCGGGATCTGCATCCCCGCGTAGACGATGAGCTGCAGGACGACGAAGCCGGACAGCACCGACGGCGAGATCTCGAAGCGTTCGGTGGCGGCGAGTCCGGAGACACCGAACGCCGTCCGATGGAGGACGGCGACGATGTAGGCGAAGACTCCGATACCCCAGACCAGCCATGCCCTCATGTCACTAGGACGATACGCGCCGGTCTGTTAACGGTGCTAATTACTCACGCCCGAGCGACACCCACGTCGGGTCGGCCGCACGCGGACCGGCGACCTTGTCGGCGAGACGATCCAGCCGCGCGACCTGCTCGTCGGTGAGCGTCACGTCGAGTGCACCGGCGTTCTCGGTCACGCGACTCGCGTAGCGGGTGCCGGGGATCGACACCGACGGCAACCCGAACTCGCGACCCTTCGCATCCAGCCATGCCAGGGCGATCTGCGCGATCGTCGCGTCCGTTTCCTTCGCGACTGCCCGCACTTCCTCGCGCACCGCGAGGTTGGTCGGCAGGGCGTCGGCCCCGAAGCGCGGAAAGCGCTTGCGCAGGTCGTTCTCGGCGACCTGTCCGGGATCGAAGGCGTCGGTGAGCAGTCCGCGGCTCACCGGCGAGTACGGCACGAAGCCGATGCCGAGTTCGGCGGCGGTGGGCACCACGTGCCGTTCGACGTCGCGCGAGACGATGCTCCACTCCGACTGGATCGCCGCGATCGGATGGACCGCGTGCGCGCGACGCAGCTCGTCGCCGGTGGCCTCCGACAAACCGATGTGCCGCACCTTGCCGGCCTGCACGAGTTCGGCGAGGGCACCGACCGTCTCCTCGACCGGCACCTCCGGATCGACACGGTGCAGGTAGTACAGATCGACATGGTCGACGCCGAGACGCCCGAGCGATTCGTCGATGGCCTGCTTCGCGTACTCGGGACGGCCGTTGATGCGACGGTTGGCGGTGCCCTTACCGCCGACCGCACCGACGAGACCGAACTTCGTCGCCAGCTGCACTTCGTCCCGCCGTTCGGCGAGCAGCGTGCCGACCACCTTCTCGCTCGTGCCGTCGCCGTAGACGTTGGCGGTATCGATGAAGGTGATGCCCAGATCCACGGCGTGGTGCAGGGTCGCAAGCGCCTCGTCGAGATTCACCTCGCCGTAGGCGGGTGCGACGGACATCGCGCCGTAACCCTGGGCGCTGACGACGAGACCGGGCGCGAGCTGGACGGTGGGGACAGGCATGTACTTCTCCTCGACGACGACACGGTGCGACTCCCGATCGTCCCGCATCCCGCGCATGATCGCAGGAGTTGAAATCGCCGTGATCCGAGCAGCCCGCGCCCTAGGCTGAGATCCATGGCGACCGACTGGCTCTCCCTGCAACGAACCGCACGTCGCGAGTTCGACGACCGTGTCGCGCAGATCCGCGACTGGCACGCACCCACCCCGGACACCGAGTGGGACGTCACCGACCTGGTGTGGCACATGGTCGACGAACAGCGCTGGATCCAGCCGCTGCTCTCCGGCCGTTCCCTCGACGACGCGAAGGCCGCACTCGAACCGATCGGGGACGATCTCGCCGCCGAATGGGCACGCTTCGCCGATCAGGCGACCGCCGCCTGGGCGATGGCGTCACCGGCTCAGGAGGTCCACCTGTCCTACGGCACCGTCCCGTGCCTCGACTACATGAAGCAGCAGATCGCGGACATCACCGTGCACACCTGGGATCTCGCCCGGGCCATCGGTGCCGACGAGACTCTCGACGCCGAACTCGTCGACGCCGTGCTCGCCGACGTCGAACCGCAGAAGGACATGCTCGCCTCGAGCGGTCTGTTCGCCGATCCCGTCCCGGTCCCCGACGACGCGTCCCCCCAGGACCGACTCATCGCCCTCACCGGCCGCGACCCCAGGAAGACGTCATGACGGACCGACCCGATATCAAGCCCCGCAGCCGCGACGTCACCGACGGCATGGAGAAGGCCGCCTCGCGCGGCATGCTCCGCGCGGTGGGTATGGGCGACGACGACTGGGGCAAGCCGCAGATCGGCGTGGCATCGTCGTGGAACGAGATCACGCCCTGCAACCTCCCGCTCGAACGCCTCGCGCGGTCGGTGAAGGAGGGCGTACACGCCGCGGGCGGTTATCCGCTCGAGTTCGGCACCATCTCCGTGTCCGACGGGATCTCGATGGGACACGAGGGCATGCACTTCTCGCTGGTGTCGCGGGAGGTCATCGCCGACAGCGTCGAGACGGTGATGCAGGCCGAGCGACTCGACGGCTCCGTGCTGCTCGCGGGGTGCGACAAGTCCCTGCCCGGGATGCTCATGGCCGCGGCCCGCCTCGATCTCGCCGCCGTCTTCCTGTATGCCGGGTCGATCCTGCCGGGCATCGCGAAACTGTCCGACGGCACCGAACGCGACGTGACGATCATCGACGCCTTCGAAGCGGTCGGGGCGTGCGCGCGCGGCCTGATGTCCGAGACCGACCTCGACGCGATCGAACGCGCCATCTGCCCCGGCGAGGGTGCCTGCGGCGGCATGTACACCGCCAACACGATGGCCGCCTCGGCCGAAGCGCTCGGCATGTCGCTGCCGGGGAGCGCGTCACCACCCGCGACGGATCGTCGCCGCGACGGTTTCGCGCGGCGCAGCGGGCAGGCGGTGGTCGAGATGCTGAAGCGCGGCATCACCGCGTCCGACATCCTCACGAAGGAGGCGTTCGAGAACGCCATCGCGGTGGTCATGGCCTTCGGTGGGTCCACGAACGCCGTGCTCCACCTGCTCGCGATCGCGCACGAGGCGCAGGTGGATCTGAGCCTCGACGACTTCGTCCGGGTGGGCGCGCGGGTGCCGCACCTCGCCGACGTCAAACCGTTCGGCCGGCACGTGATGAAGGACGTCGACCACATCGGCGGCGTCCCGGTCATCATGAAGGCACTGCTCGACGCGGGTCTGCTGCACGGCGACTGCCTCACCGTCACGGGGAAGACCGTCGCGGAGAACCTCTCCGGCATCGCTCCCCCGGACCCCGACGGCAAGGTGCTGCGCGCCCTGAGCGACCCCATCCATCCCACCGGCGGTATCACGATCCTCCGCGGCAGCCTCGCTCCCGGCGGAGCGGTGGTGAAGTCCGCGGGCTTCGACGAGTCGGTCTTCGAGGGAACGGCGCGGGTCTTCGAACGCGAACGGGCCGCGATGGATGCGCTCGAAGACGGCACCATCACCGCCGGCGACGTGGTGGTCATCCGCTACGAGGGGCCCAAGGGTGGTCCGGGCATGCGCGAGATGCTTGCGATCACGGGCGCGATCAAGGGCGCCGGTCTCGGTAAGGACGTCCTGCTGCTCACCGACGGACGGTTCTCAGGTGGCACCACCGGGTTGTGTGTCGGGCACGTCGCCCCGGAGGCCGTCGACGGCGGTCCCATCGCGTTCGTCCGCGACGGCGACCGCATCCGTCTCGACGTCTCGAACGGCCTGCTCGACGTGCTGGTCGACGAGAAGGACATGGAAACGCGGCGGCAGGGCTGGGAGCCACTGCCGCCGCGCTACACCCGAGGTGTACTGGCGAAGTACACGAAGCTGGTCGGTTCCGCATCGAACGGTGCGGTGTGCGGATGAGGGTCGGGTGAACCCTCGCGCTCCGGGGGTGCTGCTAGATCGGACGGAAACCTGCGCCCGGCCCGCCCCGACCGTTGATGTCGGCCATGATCACGTCGATGTTCGTTCCGACCTCGGGACCGACGCACGGCGCGAGCAGGTAGGCGTTGACCATCGCGACGAGCGTCGTGCCCACCACGAGCGGTGCGCCCGAGTCACCTTCGATGACGCACACCTGGGTCCACGTCTCCTGCGAGCCGAACACGTCGCCCCAGACGATGCCGCAGGTGTTGCCCGTGGTGCGACCTTCCTTGCAGGCGATGTTCGGGAAGCCCGCGGGGGCGCCGAGGCCCGTGATCGTCACGTCGCCGACGCGGTTGACGGGAACCACCTTGCCCCGGTCGAACTCGATGACGGCGTAGTCGAGCCGCTCGTTGGTCGACACGATGCGACCCACCGAACCGGCAGCGAGGTCGTATTCGGCCTTCACCGTCATGCCCGGAGAGCCGCAGTGCGCGGCGGTGAGACCCACCAGGCGACCGGCGGCGTCGTTGCCGATCGTGGTGAGTGTGCAGTCGAAGATGTCCTGCCCGTTGTCTCCGAGCGTGATTCCCGAACCGCCGCCGAGGGTGACCGGAGGCGCCGCGACGGCCACCCCGGAACCTGCTCCGACCAGCGCGACAGCGCTCGCGATTGCAACAACCAGTTTTCTGAACATGGGGGCCCTCCTGCGCTGCGCCGTCCGGCAGCCGTCGGGCTGAGCGTACTAGAGGTTTCCGCCGGATTTCCGGGTTGCGCCCAAGCTTTCCAGAGCTTGACGGGCCTCCTCGAGTTCGCGGCTGAGCTGCGCGACCCGGTCCTCGGCCGCGCGACGCGCCTCCTCGATCACCGACTGGACGGCCTCGGTGGCCGTGGGATCACCGAGTTCCTTCACCGCGCGTTCGACGGCGTCGGGGGCGACCGGCGCTGGCTTGCCGACCTTGCGGGTGCCGTGCGCGACCCCCACCGTCCACTCGTTCTCCGGGTCGATCGTGAGGGTGATCGTGATCGACGGCGCCTTCTTCGCCTTGCGGGCCGGGGCCTTCGGCTTCGCCGGTGCCGGCGGCCGGGAGGCGGGAGCGTCGGACGAAGCGGAGGTCGTCTGGGTCACGGGCTTCTTCTCCTGGGCGCGGGGAACCGCAGCGGCCGCTGGGCTCTCGGACTTCGGGGTAGCAGGCTTGGATGCGGTAGCCCGCGGGGTCGCGGGTTGCACAGGTGCAGCCTTCGCAGGTGCAGCCTTCGCCGGAGCGGGCTTCGCACTACCGGACGTGCGCGCGGCCTTCGCCGGTGCGCGCTTGGTTCCGGCCGACTCGCGGGTGGCGCGCAGTTCGTCGGTCTCGAACGGCAACTCGTCGTCGACGCCCTTCGGCCTCACCATCACGGTGCTGCCGCTGATCGACACCACCCGCGCCGACGTCCCCGGGTCGATGCCGAGACTCGGGATGCCCTCGACGAGGTAGACGGTCGCGCGGCGCCCCTCGGCGAGAGCAGCACCGAGCTCTCCGAGTTGTTCCTCCGTCAGGTGGTCCGCGCGTCTGCGGGGCGACATGCGACGTCCTTTCTCGGTTCGCCGACGGGTCGGCAGGGCTTCGATGACGGTCACTGTCGCACATCCGTACGACACGCCTGCACACCTGTTCGACATGGCCTGCCGCGCACACGGGCCCCGCGCACGGTAAGGATGGATGCGTGACCCCGTCCGATCCGGCACCCGCATCAGGAACCGACGTGCTGTCCGTGATCCAGTCACAGCTGGAGAACGCGCTGCTCGGTGGTCCTCTTCGCTACACCCTGAACGAGGTGGCGGAGTTGTGCGGGCTCGCACCTGCGCGCGTGCGACGGCTGTGGCAGGCGCTCGGACTGACCGTCGATCCCGATCCCGACGTCGTGATGTTCACCGACGGCGACGTCGAGGCCCTGCGCGCGACGGCCGCCATCATCGCGAGCGGCGCGGTCGACGAACGCCTCGAGGTGCCCGCGGCCCGATCGATCGGGCAGTCGATGTCACGGCTGACCGAATGGCAGCTGAATCTGCTCAACACCCACGTCTTCACGCAACTGGCCTCCGCCTACGAGGAAGCGGAGACTCCCCCGCAGGAAGAGGAGATCCGCGCGCTGGTCGACCACATCGTCGATCGCACGACCGAGCTCGCGGTGAGCCTGCAGAGCCACATGTGGCGTCGGCACCTGGTGGCCACGACCGCCCGGGCCGCCGCGCGCCCGCAGGATTCCGGGGAGCTGCACGAGCTGGTCGTCGGCTTCGCCGACATGGTCGGCTACACCCGGCTGACCCGGCAGATCGACGCGGCCGCGCTGAGCGAGCTGCTCGACTACTTCGAATCGGAGGTCTCCGACGTCATTGCCCGGCACAACGGCTGGGTGATCAAGACCGTCGGCGACGAGGTGATGTTCGCGGCCGAACGTCCGGTCGACGCCGCGCGCATCGCCCTCGAACTGCAGGATTCGTTCGGGTCCCAGAAGGACTATCCGGACCTGCGGATCGGACTGGCGTGGGGTCAGGCGTTGCCGCGCTTCGGTGACCTGTTCGGTTCGGTCGTCAACATCGCGGCCCGCCTCACCGGTGCGGCGCGGCCGGGCACGATCCTCGTCGACGAGAATCTCGCCGACGCGCTCACCGACTGCGAAGAGTTCCGCTTCCAGACCGTGCGCACGCTGCGGCTGCGGGACTTCCAGCATTCGCGGCTGTACGTCCTGCGTCGCCCGCGGGAGGAGAAGAACAAGACCGCTGTGGGCGCGGACGGTCTGGGCGACGAGGACATGGGGCTCTAAAGGTCCGTCCGGCGGGCCCTGCGCGCGGCGATGAAGTCGTCGACGATGTGCTCGCACGCGCGCCGGTCGATGGGCGCGAGCGTCGCGAGGCGGTTGAAGACGATCGGCCCGAGCAACTGGACCAGAGCCAGGTCGTAGTCGAAGTCGCCGAGTTCGCGGCGGGCCTCGGAGGTGGCGAGCACACGGTCGAACGACGACCGGTAGCGGTCGACGAGGATCTCGCGCAGCGACTGCAGTTCGGGCCGCTCGCTGCGACCCGGTTCCTTCGCGAGTTCGCCGAGGCCCGGGCCGAGTCCCATCCAGCACATCGCCGTCAACGGGATGGGCGCCTCCTCGATGATGCGTGCCTGGGCGGCGAGCAGTTCGACGAGGCGGCTGCGGAGATCGCCGTCCTCCGGGACCGGCGGCGCCGGTGGGAGGAGCCGCGCGAAGGCCGCGGCGACCAGCTCGGTTCCATTCGCGAAGTGCCGGTAGAGGGTGGCCCGCGCGACGCCGGCAGAGGCGGTGACCGCATCGATCGTCACCGCGTCGGCACCGCCGGTCGCGAGGAGGGTGGTGGCGGCGTCGAGCAGTCGGGCGCGCGAACGCACGCGGCGCGGATCCTCGTCGCGCGGTGAGGCGGGCCGGGTCTCGACGTCGCGGCGGGGTTCTGCTTCGGGTTCGACGCTCACGCTTCCAGTTGTAGTCGCTGAGAGCGAAGCATGTGTGAGACCGGCGGTTCAGTTACGATACCGACAGTCTCGTTTCTGGTCCCGGCATTCCCCTCCCTCCGGAAGGCTCCCGTGTCAGACAGCACCGCGACCACCACCGCACCCCCTCGCATGACGCGAGCCCAGATCCGGCTGCTCGCCGTCGCGTGCTCGGCCGTCGCCGTGGTCATCGCGGCGATGGCCTCGCTCAACACGGCCCTGCCCGACATCGCGGTCGACACCGGCGCGACGCAGTCCCAGCTGACGTGGATCGTCGACGGCTACACCCTCGCACTGGCGGCACTGCTCCTCCCGGCCGGCGCGCTGGGCGATCGGCTCGGTCGCCGCGGCGTCATGATCGTCGGCCTGATCGTCTTCGCCGCCGGTTCGCTGTTGCCACTGGTCGCCGATGCACCGTTGTGGATCATCGGGGCGCGCGCAGTTGCAGGTGTCGGCGCGGCGTTGGTCATGCCGTCGACGTTGTCGCTGATCACCGCAGGTTTCGCCGAGGCTCATCGGGCACGTGTCATCGGCATCTGGGCCGGTGTGGCCGGATCGGGTGCCGTGCTCGGCATGATTCTGTCGGGACTGGTGCTCGAATACGCGTCGTGGCGGGTGATCTTCGGAGGTTCCGCCGCCATCGCGATTCTGCTGGCCGTCCTCTCCTTCACCATCGCGTCGTCGCGCTCGACGCAGCCGTTGCCGTTCGACTTCGGGGGCGGCATCCTCGTCGTCCTCGCCGTGGGCCTGTTCGTCCTCGGGGTGATGGAGGGTCCGCATCGTGGATGGGCGGACGCGCTGACGCTCGGATCGATGATCGCGGGCCTCGCGGCGGCAGTCGGATTCGTCCTTGTCGAACTCCGGTCGAAGGCGCCGCTCCTGGACGTGCGGTTGTTCCGCCAGCGGGCGTTCGGTGTGGGCGCGGCCGGGTTGTCGTTCCAGTATCTCGCGGGTTTCGGTCTGTTCTTCCTCATCGTGCAGTACCTGCAGCTCGTGCTGGGCTACTCGCCGCTGCGGGCCTCCCTGGCACTGACACCGATCTTCCTCGTCGTCATGGGCCTGTCGCTCGCCGTGCCCGCACTGCTGACGCGGGTGGGCATCCGAATCCTGCTCAGCGCCGGCTTGGCGCTGATCGGCGTCGCCCTGATCCTCATGGGCCTGCTCGACGCCGACTCCACCTACGTCGAGGTGGCGTTCGCGCTGAGCATCGCGGGTGTCGGCGTCGGTATCTGTACGGCTCCCGCGACCCACGCGATCGTCACCAACACCCCTGAGGACCAGTTGGGCGTGGCGTCGGCGGTCAACGACGCGACCCGCGAGATCGGTGCGGCGATCGGTGTCGCGATCACGGGCAGCGTCCTGGCCGCAGCCTACGGGCACGGCATCGATCCGGTGGCGCCGATGATTCCCGAACCGGCCCGGTCCGCCGTACAGGATTCGCTCGCCGCCGCGATACAGGTCGCCGAGCAGGCGGGTCCGCAGGGCGAGCAACTCGCCGAACTCGCACAGAACGCCTTCCTCGACGGCTTGCAGCAGGCATCGTGGGCGGTCGCCGCGATCCTGCTGGTCGGCGCGGTGATCTCTGCCTTCTGGGCACCCCGGCGCTCGTAGCCCTCCCCTCTCTTTTCTTTCTCGATGCCCGCGACGCAGGTCGCGGGCATTGTGCTGTGCGCGTGATCACGCTAACCTGGATAACAGTTACCAGTCGTCACACTAAAAAGGTGGAGACATGACCGCATCGCTCACCCGCGAGACCAGCAAGGGCTTCATCCCCGGCGTCGCACTGTCCGATCGCGAAGAAACCGCCGGACGACTGCTCGCCTCGTCCGCACGCAAGTCGTACGACCCGGTCGTCGAGGTGGACTGGGAAGCCCCCGTCCCCGACGACAAGTTCGGTATGACCCCCGAATGGAGCACGCTCTACGGCACCGCGCTGTGGGACGAGCTCACCGACGAACAGCGCATCGAGTTGACCAAGCACGAGGCCGCGAGCGTCTCGAGCGTCGGCCTGTGGTTCGAGATCCTGCTCATGCAGATGCTCCTGCGCGACGTCTACGACCGCGACAAGCATTCGCGTCACGTCCAGTTCGCCCTCACCGAGGTCGCCGACGAGTGTCGCCACTCGGTGATGTTCGCGCGCGCCGGCGAACGGCTGAACATGCCGGGCTACGGTCCGGCCCGCTACATCCACCAGCTCGGTCGCCTGTGGGGCCATTTCTTCAAGGGCGCCAACGCCTATGCATCGGTCATGGCTGCCGAGGAGATCCTCGACATGATGCAGCGCGACTTCATGCGCGACGAGCGGGTCCAGCCTGTCACCCGCGCGGTGTCGAAGATCCACGTCCTCGAGGAGGCGCGCCACATCCGCTTCGCCCGCGAGGAGGTCGCACGCCGACTCGCCGGTGCGAGCCGCGCACGACTGGCGATAGAGCGCTTCAACACCGCGCTCGTGGTCTTCTTCGTCGTCAAGAGCATGATCCATCCCGACGTCTACGCCAATGCAGGCCTCGACCGCGAGCGCGCTCTGCGAGAGGCGAAGGGCAACAAGCACTATCACGATCGCGTGCGCAAGTCCGGCGCGAAGCTGATGACCTTCCTCGACAACGTCGGCCTCATCGGCGGACCCTCGAAGATCCTCTACAAGAAGGTCCACCTGCTCTGACACGGCCTACGGGCCCATAACGAACTGTGCGCAGTTCTCGTCGATCTCCCCGAAGGGATCCGAACGAGAACTGCGCACAGCCGTTCGTGGCGAAAACCGAAGGGCGTCAGCCCACCTTCTCGGTGGCCTGCAGGCTGTCGTCGCGCTCCTGCTCCGGGAACAGCGTGCGCGTGATCTTCCGAGCGGTATCGGCGACGATCGGCGCCACCCACTCCAGGCGGGTCGAACGGGCGTCTGCTGCCAGCGACAGGGCGGCAACCGGGCCGTCGACGCCGCGGAGCGCGACACCCACGCATCCGATGCCCCGCGCGGCCTCCTCACGTTCGAATGCGACGCCACGACGCTTGCGGATGCGGTTGAGTTCCTGGTGCAGTGCGACGTGATCGCGGATGGTGCGCTCCGTGCACGGCACGAGCGCCTTGCCGTACAGCGCGTCGATGCGTTCGGGTTCGAGCCACGCGAGGATGGACTTGCCGGCCGCGGTGGCGTAGGCGGGGAACCGCCCACCTACCCGCGACGGCACGCTCGACGCGAGCTGCCCACCGACCTTGTCGAGGTAGAGCACCTCGTTGCCCTCGAGGACTGTCAGGTGGACGACGGCGCCGGTCTGCATCGCCAGGTCGTGGAGATGCGGCGCTGCAGCCTCGCGGATACGGCGGTGGCCGGTGTCGCTGCCACCGAGGCCGAGGGCACGCGGGCCGAGGCAGTAACCGAAGGATGCGTGCTCGATCCAGTCGCGACGCACGAGGTGGTCGAGGATGCGGTGCACGGTCGAACGGGGCAGCCCGGAGCGACAGGTGACCTCTTCGAGAGTGAGGGCGCCGCGGCTGTCGAAGGCCTCGAGGATGAGGGTCATCCGATCGACCATCGATGGTGGAAGTTCTCGCTTCGACGAGGTTCCTACGGGCTCGAGCGCGGAGTCGACGGCGGTCAACTGCACCTCCATAAGTCCTGGCCACGACCCTGCGCGCCTCATGAAACTGGAATCTGTTCCAGAACGTTAGCAGTAACAGCGGTCACACCGGAAGGGGTACACACAGACTGTAGGTACTCGGGAGTCAGTTTCCCGACGAGAGTGAATTCCTATGAGTCTGGTCGGAATCGTGCGGACAGGTTATTGTCGGGACCGTGAGCAAGACGTACGAGCGCGCGAGCCGGTCGCCGCACCGTCGTGCCCACATTTCGTGTATCCGCGGGTGCCGGGCCCGCTGACCGCCGCACCCGTTCCTGTCCCCCTCCACACCGTCGTACGGTGATGTCGTGTGGGGGTCCGAAGGTCAGCACGTCGACGATCAGAACACATCCCGAATCCGGAGCAGAGCCATGAGCGACACCCCTGAAGCAACCGATCCCAGCGCGAACTGGAGCTTCGAGACCAAGCAGATCCACGTGGGCCAGCCCGCCGGCGGCGACACGAAGGCCCGGGCACTGCCCATCTACCAGACCACCAGCTACACCTTCGACAGCACCGATCACGCCGCGGCGCTGTTCGGTCTCGCCGAGCCGGGCAACATCTACACCCGCATCATGAACCCGACGCAGGACGCGGTCGAGCAGCGCATCGCCGCCCTCGAAGGTGGCGTCGCCGCCCTCCTGCTCGCGTCCGGACAGGCCGCCGAGACCTTCGCGATCCTCAACCTGGCGCAGGCCGGCGACCACATCGTGTCGAGCCCGTATCTCTACGGCGGCACGTACAACCTGTTCCACTACACACTGCCCAAGCTCGGCATCGAGGTCACCTTCGTCCAGGATCCCGACAATCTCGACCAGTGGCGCGAGGCCGTCCGCGACAACACCCGCGCGTTCTTCGGCGAGACGATCGCCAACCCGAAGAACCACATCCTCGACCTGCCCGGCATCTCGGGTGTCGCCCACGAGAACGGGCTGCCGCTGATCGTCGACAACACGGTCGCCACCCCCTACCTGCTCCGCCCGCTCGAGCACGGTGCCGACATCGTCGTGCACTCGGCCACCAAGTACCTCGGCGGCCACGGCACGGCCATCGCCGGTGTCATCGTCGACGGCGGCACGTTCGACTGGACGCAGGGCCGCCACGCCGGTTTCACGACCCCCGACCCGAGCTACCACGGTGTCGTCTTCGCCGACCTCGGAGCTCCGGCCTACGCACTCAAGGCACGCGTGCAGCTGCTGCGCGACATGGGCGCAGCTGTCTCCCCGTTCAACGCCTTCCTCATCTCGCAGGGTCTCGAGACTCTGAGCCTGCGCATCGAGCGGCACGTGGAGAACGCACAGAAGGTCGCCGAGTTCCTCGAGGGACGCCCGGAGGTCACCTCCGTCGCCTACGCCGGCCTGAAGTCCTCGCCGTGGTACGACCGCGCCCAGCAGCTCACCCCACGCGGCGCCGGTGCGATCGTGGTGTTCGAGCTCTCCGGCGGCATCGACGCCGGCAAGCGCTTCGTCAACGCGCTGACCCTGCACAGCCACGTCGCGAACATCGGCGACGTCCGTTCGCTGGTCATCCACCCCGCGTCGACGACCCACTCGCAGCTCACCGGCGAGGAGCAGATCGCCGCGGGCGTCACCCCGGGTCTCGTGCGACTCGCCGTGGGCATCGAGAACATCGACGACATCCTCGCCGACATCACCACCGGCCTCGAGGCTGCGGGCAGCTGACCCCTGAGGATTCGAAAGACGCGACGGCCCATCCCCTTTCGGGATGGGCCGTCGTCGCGTTCGGCGTATCTGTGATCAGTCGTTGCGTGCGAGCGCCTGCGCGATCCGCTCGGTCTGCGTGCTGCTCTCGAGCAACTGTCTGACCAGCCACAGACGTAGGACACGAGTGATCGCGGCGGCGAGATAGACCGCCACACCGATCAGAGTGACAGCCACGAAGCCGAGAGCGAGCAACTGGTAGGACAGCAGGTCACGGGTATCGGAGAGGGTCAGCGACGCAATGTAGACGACGAAGACCGCGACGGCGCCGATCACCATCAGGGCCAGGCCGACGATGCGGGCCTTTCCTCCCGAATCCGGACGGGGGACGTCGAGACCCAGCGCTGCAACGTCCTTCTTGAACTGTTCACGTCGCTCGTCGGCGAGTGCGGTCATGGTCATCCTCCTAGATAGGTGGTGGAAAGTTCTTCTTCGATCTCCGCCGGATCGCCGGTGCGCACCACCCGGCCCTGCAACATCAGCGCGGCACTGGTGGCGATCGGGAGCACCGCTCGCGCGAACTGTTCGGCTACGAGAATCGACACGCCCTCGGCGGCGAGTTCGCCGACGATCTCGTAGATCTGGGAGACGATGCGCGGTGCCAGGCCCATCGACAGTTCGTCGAGCAACAGCACCGTGGGATGGGTACCGAGCGCCCGCGACAGCGCAAGCATCTGCTGTTCGCCGCCGGACATCGAACCGGCCAGCTGCGATCGACGCTCACCGAGAACGGGGAATCGCGTGTATGCCACCTCTTCGAGGTCGGCGAGAGGAACACCGGTGCCGGTTCCGATCCACAGGTTCTCGCGGACGGTGAGATTGGGGAAGATGCCGCGCCCCTCGGGAATCGAGCACACCCCCAGACGTGCGAGTTCTGCTGCGGACACTCCGTTGACGACCCGGCCGGCCAGCCGGAACTCACCCGACGAGACCGGATGGATCCCCGAGCACACGCGCAGGGTCGTCGTCTTACCTCCGCCGTTGGGCCCGAGCAGGGCGACCACCGCGCCCGGTTCGAGTACGAGGTCCACGCTGTGCAGCACCTCGATCGCGCCGTATCCGGCCCGGACACCCGACAGTTCGAGCAACGGTTCGACGCTCATACCGCTTCCTCCTCGGTGCCGATGTAGGCGTTGATCACTGCCGGATCGTTCTTGATCTCGTCCGGAACACCACTTGCCAGCACCGCTCCGTAGTCGAGCACGTGGATCCGCGAACAGATCTTCATCACCAGCGGGATGTCGTGCTCGACAAGGCATATCGCGAGGCCGTCCTTCGCCAGGTCACCGAGCAGCGTGGCGAAGGCCTCGGTCTCCTGCTCGGTCTGCCCGGACGCGGGCTCGTCGAGCAGCAGCACGCGCGGAGACGTCATCAACGCGCGGGCGACCTCCACGACGCGGGCACGTCCGGTGGGTACGTCCGAGACGTCGGTGCTCGCGATATCGGCCAGACCGGTCAGCTCGAGGAGCCGGTCGACTTCCTCGTCCACATCGATCTTGTTGCGTCCGTTGGCATTGTGGATGTCCCCGGCCACTCGGAGGTTGTCGCGCACGGACAGCGACACGAACAACTCGAGACGCTGGAACGTGCGCGCCATACCCATGCGGGCCCGCTTGTAGGGCGGTAGCGACGTGATGTCACGACCATCGAGGAAGACTTTGCCTGCCGTCGGCCGTTGCAGGCCGGTGATCGTGTTGAACAGGGTCGTCTTCCCGGCCCCGTTGGGTCCGATCAGGCCCGTCACCGTTCCCGGTTCGATTCCGAGACTCACGTCCTTGACCGCGACGTGTCCGCCGAATCGGACTGTGATTCCGCGTGTTTCCAGAATGGGTGCCTCAGCCATGAGGAATCAGTTCCTTCTCCGATCCGGCGGCACGTGCGGCCAGAAGTTCGTCGATTCCGAGTTCACGGTCGATCTCGTCCCGTGCCTGCTCGTTGTAGGGTTCGTCGATTCCGACCCGCTCGGGAACCAGCGGCGCGCGACGTTGTGCTTCCTCCGCGCCGAGCACCGCCTCGGGCATCAGCCACTGCCCCATGACCGGGAGCATGAACACCGTCGCGATGGTGATCGATGCGAACCACCAGTTGTCGAGCACGCCGACGAGCGCGAGCAGGTACGACACGAGGACCACCGCGGCTCCCCCGACCAGCACGGGCTTCGCGTTCTTCAGGTGACGGTAGCCCTCCACCATCTGGTGGACGGTCCCGCTCGGGTTGGCCGCGACGCCGATACCGATGAGCGCGGGGCTCACTGCGGCGACGTGACCGAGGAAGGTCCACATTCCGGCCAGTTCCGGTTGTCCCGCAGCGAGGTCGGAGAACGAAACCATGATGACGGCGAAGCCGATACCCGACATCAGACCACCGAACAGCGCACCGGAGACGTAACCGATACCGGCCACGACGGTGAGCATCAGCAGCGACAGGCTCACCATGATCGAGAAGCTCTCGTTCGACACCGAGCCCATCGCACTCGACATGAACAGCCCGCCCAGGCCGGCGATGCCCGCCGACAGGGTGAAGACCCCGAGCTTGAGCCGCACCAGGCTCTGGCCGAGCATCGACGCCGCTGCGGGACTGTCCTTCATCGCGGCGAGCCGGCGCCCGTAGCCGCTGTTGCGCAGGGCGATGATGCCCACGCCGAGAACAGCGAAGATCACCGTCACCGTCATGAGGAAGGTCGTCTCGTTCCGCAGGTCCAGCGGCCCGATCTTCAACGGCGGGATCGCGATGTTGCCGTCGGTGAACAGCGAGAATCTGATACCGAACAGTTCGTGCTGGGTGGTGTCGCGCAGCACCATGTTCGACAGGAACACACCGAACGCCATCGTGGCCAGGGCCAGATAGAGGCCGCGCAACCGCAGGGCCGGTAGCGCGATGAGTCCACCGATCACGGCCGTGACGGCGACACCGAGCGCCACTCCCCACAGGTTCAGGTGGGCGGCCAGTCCGCTCCCGGAGATACCGAAGTGGAACGCCACGATCGTCGCGATGGCACCGAAAGATACCGGCGCGAGGTTCATCTCGCCCGCGTATCCGGTCAGCAGGGTCAGCGACAACGCGATGATCGCGAAGGTCATGCCGATCGTGAGGGTCGTGACCGCCGACGTCACCATGAGCAGGCGGATGGCATAGACGATGACGACGAGCGCGACCGCCCAGGCGATCGCCTTGCGCACCGACGGCACGTGGTAGCGCTCCCGGGTACGGGTGACGGCACCGCGCAACCGATCCTGCGGTAGTACGACGAGAACCACGAACAGTGCGATCATCGGCAGGGACACCCGCAGATTCGACGTCCACGTCCACGCGGTCGGGAAGTAGGCGAGCACGTATGTGGCTGCCAGGCCGAGGAACAGGGCACCGGCGAAGGTACGCGGAATGCTGCGCAGCCGGCCGAACATCGCCGCCGCGAACGCGTCGATGACGAGCAGGGTCAGCATGTTCGCTTCGAGGGTGCCACCGTTGATCGGTGTCACGAGGACACCTGCCAGCACCGCGAGGGTCGAACCCATCATCCAGGACAGCGCGGCGAGCCGGTCGGGGTCGTGCCCGTTCAAGCGCAGCAGATCGGGGTCGTCGACCACACCTCGCATCGCCACTCCGACGCGGGTGCGCACGAACATGATTCGCAATCCCACGGCGATGAGCACTGCGGCGGCGAGACAGATCAATTCGTGGTAGCGGATGGTGACGCCGAAGAGGTCGATTCTCGCCTGGTCGCCGAAGAACATCGTCATGGTGCGCGCGGTCTCGGGATGCCAGAACCAGTGCGACACCGAGACCATGCCGAGCAGGATCGACACGGTGACGACGATCTTGGTGACCTCGGCGGTGTCACGCATCCCGCGCATGATCACGACGTAGAGCAGCAGGCCCGTCATCGGGCCGAGGACGCCGAGGACGAGAAGCAACGCGACGGGTGTGGGCAGCCCCCAGCCGTAGCGCAGTTGCCAGTAGGCGAACGCACCGAGCATCGCCTGTGCACCGTGCGCGAAGTTGAAGATGCCGGACGTGTTGTAGGTGAGAACGAGGCCCGATGCAGCGATCGCGTAAACCGATCCGAGCACCAACCCCACGATCGTGAAGGTCAGAAAGGTGTCCATACGAGTACCTCTGGTCGGGGTGCCGGCGAGTGCGTGTCACGCCTCGCCGGCACCGGGCCCTCGGATCAGACGGTCGGTCTGATGATGTTCGGGTTCAGGTATTTCGTCGCGATGCGGTCGGGTCCGAGTTCGGTGCCCCACGTGCTCGGATCGGTTGCGACGCGGTAACGGTCGTCGCACTCGAAGGTGCCGGCCTGCGCGGGAAACGCCTGGGTGTATTCGGCGCCGGTGAGCTTCACGACGAGCCCGCAGGTCGCCGGCATGTTGTTCCCGGGATCTGTGACGGCGTGCAGTCCGCCTCCGTCCCACTCGTTGATTCGGGACAGTTCATCGATGACGCACTGACGGGACAGGTCCGATCCGCAGGCGTCCGCAGCGGTCGCCCACAGTAGGAACGAAGAGGTGGCCTGCATGCCGAGCAGCGCGGTCTTGCCGCCCTGCTCGGTGACGAGCTCGACGTACTTCTTCACGGCCGGTACGGCATCGGCGTTTTCGATCATCTGGAAGGTCATGCCGGCGTGGAGGTTGTCGAGCAGACCACTTTCCCCGTTCCATGCCTGGGCGGCGTTGCCGTACCACGTGGCCTCACCGAGCAGGATCGGGTCGATGCCGGCCTGGTCGAGTGCCTTCACGAAGTTGAATTCGGCCGGCACCGGAGAGCGAGAAGTCCACAGGCCCTTGACGCCGCACTGCTTGAACTTCTCGGCGAAGGGCGCGTAGCTCGACTCGCCCTCGTAGTTGAGCGTGACACCGCAGTTCTTCAGGGTGAAGCCGGCGGCCTCGGCAATGGACCGGATCTTGGTGCTCGCCGAGATGATCGTGGGCATCGTGCTGTCGATGACGTCGAACTCGCCGACCAGGTCCGGGTACATCTCGGCGATCTGGAACCACTGGGAGCCGTTCGCGTAGTCGACCGGGAACGGGACGCCCTGGTAGGTCATCGGGCCGTTGGCCGCGTCGGGGGACACGGTGAAGGCGGGGACAGCGGCGAGATTGCACGCGACCCGGGTCTGCTCGGAGGTCTGGTCCATGGCGAAGCCGTGACCGACCATCATGAACTCGCTCGCACACGCGTTCTGCATCACGGCGTTGGCCTGCGTCATCGCAGCGTCGTAGTGGGTACCGACGATGGTGCGGCCGTTGATGCCACCCTGGGCGTTGCACCAGTCGATCATCGCGGAGACGGCGTCACCGATCTCCTTGTTGAGTCCGGGACTCTTCGAGTAGCCCCGGTCGTCGCCGTATCCGATGCGGATCTCGGTATCCGAGACCCCCTGGTCGGTGCTTCCTGCCGCATCACCCGGCCCGCACGGAGATGCGAGGGTTCCGAACGATTCCTCGGCCGTGGGAGCCGCCGCAGCTGCGGCGGCTGCCGCCGGAGCGAGGGCGCCCGCCGACGGGTCGGCGCCACGGTCCGACGCACAAGCGGACGTCGCCACTACGACGGCGAACAGACCCGCCATCGATTTCGAGGCAGCACTGAGTTTCACGACGATGGACTCCTTGGTCTCGGTCTGGGCCGAAGCGCAATTCCGGGGCGCCGGACGGTAGGCCGGGTGTCGCGAAGGTAGCCACCCCGCAGAGTGAGACCTGGGCCACTCTCACTCACCGGGACAAATCTGTGACAGTGGACACAGCGCCTAGGATTCGATGCACCAGGTCACCCGAAACAGTTCTTCGATCCCCCTGTGTACGCCCTGCTGCGCGACGAAACCGTGCGGGACCGAGAAAGGCGAATCCTTGACAGCACAAGCAGATCTGCAGCAGATGTTGCAGCAGGTCGTTTCCCAGCTCACCGGCCCCGGTGGCCGATTCGAAATCGTCGAAGAGGACGTGCGTGGCAACCGGATGCAGGTCATGCGCAACCGCGACCGCCGCATCGGCGACCTCGTCGCCGCGTCCCGGAAATGGGGCGACCGCGACTACCTCGTGACTGCCGATCGTCGCCTCTCGTTCAGTGCGCACGCCGATGCCGTGGCCGCCCTGGCGACCGTCCTGCGCGACGAGCACGGCGTGAAGAAGGGCGACCGCGTCGCGCTTCTCGCGGCCAATTCCCCCGAATGGATCATCACCTTCTGGGCCGCTCAGTGTCTGGGCGCAATCGCAGTGGGCCTGAACTCCTGGTGGACGCCGCCCGAAATTGCCTACGGCGTGAACTTGGTTCGGCCCAAGGTGATCGTCGCCGACGCCAAGCGCGCCGAGTTGCTGGCGAGAGCAGAGGTCTCCGGGTTCGATCTGCTCACCACCGAGCAGGACGTGCCTCGGATCGTGGCCGCCGCGTCCGGCGCCGAACTGCCGTCGGCCGACGTGGAGGAGGACGATCCCGCGGTCATCCTGTTCACGAGCGGTACCAGTGGGCGTCCCAAGGGGGCACTGCACTCCCACCGCAACGTGCTCGCCGTCGTCGACTATCACCGATACTCCGACGCGCTGGTTGCCGCGATGCAGCAGCGCCCCTATGACGACTCGGTGCCCAGCGACAACCGGTACCTCCTGACCTCACCGTTGTTCCACATCGCGAGCCTGCACAACCTTGCGGTGCCGCGACTCGCAACGGGAAGCGCCGCTGTCATGACGGAAGGCGGGTTCGACGTCGACAAGGTCTTCACGCTCATCGAGCGCGAGAGGGTGACCAACTGGGGTGCGGTGCCGACGATGGCTTCGCGCATGCTCGAGCACGAGAACACCGACAGGTACGACCTCGGCTCGCTCACTGCGTTCGCGCTGGCTTCTGCTCCGTCCTCCCCCGCGTTCAAGCAACGCCTGCAGGCGAAGTTCCCCTTCGCGCGACAGGCTCTGGTGGACAGCTACGGTCTGACCGAGTGCAGCACCGCGATCGCCATGGCGACGGCCCCGGAAATCGAGGCTTTCCCCGGAACCCTCGGCTCCCCCATCATCACGGTGAGCATGGAGATCCGCGATCCGTTCGGCGAACGGGTGCCCGACGGCACCGAGGGCGAGATCTGCGTCCGCAGTCCCTACGTAATGCTCGGCTACTGGGAGGATCCGGCCGCAACGGACGCGGCCATCACCCCGGAGGGATGGTTGCGTACCGGCGACTACGGCACGATCGAGAACGGACGCCTGCGGCTCACGGGCCGGCGGTCCGATCTCATCCTGCGCGGTGGCGAGAACGTCTATCCCACGGAGATCGAACAGCGCCTCGACGAGCACCCCGACGTCGTCGAGAGCGCCGTGATCGGCGTGGACCACGAGGATCTGGGACAGGAGGTCGCCGCCGTCGTCGTGCTGCGACCCGGCAGCACGATCACCGAGGACGAGTTGCGAGCCTTCTGCGCCGAGCGACTGGCCTACTACAAGGTCCCCACCGTCTGGCGGATCACGCAGGATCTGCTCCCCCGCAACGCGACCGGCAAGATCATCCGACGCTCGATCACCGCCTGATCGGCGAGCACACCGGTCACTCGCCGAGCCCGAACAGCGAGGCGGCGTTGTCGCGGCACACCGCGCGGATCCACTCGCTGTCGGGCGCGACGCGTTCGAGCACCTCGAGCTGGTGGAGATAGCCGTACGGGATGTTCGGAAAATCCGTGCCGAGCAGGATCTTCCGGCGCAGCGTGTCGAGGCGCGGCAACTGATCCTTCGGGAAGGGTGTGTCCTCCTCGACGAAATCGGTGAACGCCATCGTCGTGTCGAGATGCACCCGCTCGTAGTGCTCCGCGAGGTCGAGGAACTCGCGGTACTCGGGCAGACCCATGTGCGCGACGATCACCGTCAGCTGCGGGTACCGGCGCATGAGCTCCCGCATCGGGGCGGGACCGGTGTACGTGCCGGGCGCCGGGCCCGATCCGCAGTGCACGACGATGGGCACGCCCGAGTCCTCGAGCAGGCCCCACACGTCGTCGAGGAGCGGGTCGAGCGGCGAGTAGTCGCCGACCTGGATGTGGGATTTGAACACGCGCGCGCCCGCCTCGATCGCCGACGCGACGTACTCCTTCGCGTCGGCCTCCGGGTAGAAGGTGGCGGTGTGGAGGCAGTCGGGGGTCCGGGCCGCGAAGTCGGCCGCCCACGAGTTGAGCCACGCCGCCATCTCCGGCTTGTGCGGGTACAGCATGGCGGTGAACCGGTGCACCCCGAAGTCGCGGAGGCGCGCGACGCGTTCCTCCTCGTCGTGCCGGTAGGTGATCGGCCACGGCCGGCCGACGAGCGGACCCGCGGAGTCGAAGTACGCCCAGACCTTGTCCATGACGCTGCGAGGCATGAAGTGCGTGTGGACGTCGATCAGGTGATCGAGGCCGTGGGTGCTCCGGAACCGTGCGACCGACTCGACTTCGTTCATGCCGCGACCCTATCCGGCGACCCTCGGCAGGGGTGACGTGAGTAGTTGATATTCGCTCCGGGAGATCGTTGTCACATACCCCCAGCAGGACAAAGGTTTGCCTTACCAATACTATATGAAACTTGAATTACCGATCCGCGAGCGTCTTGGCACATGTCAGCACGCCGTCCGACCCTTCCTCGGAGTCACCCGTGAAACTGAATCTCAAGCGCCTGCTCCTCGCACCGGCCCTCGCCGGGGCGCTCGTCCTGACCGCCTGCGGTGACAGCGGTACCGACAGCGCCGACGCCGAGAACGGCGCGACCGTCACCATCGAGACCAACAACGGTGAGATGGAAGTTCCGGCGGACCCCGAGCGTGTGGTGGCCCTCGACAACAAGTCGTTCGAGATGCTGCGCGATTGGGGCATCACGCCCGTCGCCCTGCCGAAGACCCTCCTCCCCAACACGGGCTTCGAGGAGTGGCGTGAGGACGACTCCATCCTCGATGTCGGCACGCACCGCGAGCCGAAGCTCGAACTGGTCAGCGAGGCCGAGCCGGATCTGATCATCGGCGGTTCGCGCTTCACCGAGTTCACCGGAGAACTGTCGAAGATCGCGCCGGTCGTCGACGTCTCCGCGCTGGACGATTCCGAGGGCGGCTACATCCAGGGACTGAAGGATCAGACCCTCGCGCTCGGGCAGATCTTCGAGAAGGAAGCCGAGGCCGAGGCGATCGTTGCCGAGCTCGAGGCTGCAACCGAGGCTGCCCAGGACGCCACGAACGGTGAGAGCGTCTTTCTCGCGGTCGTCGCGGGCGGCAAGATCGACAACGGTGCAGGCCGTATCGGCCGCCTCCTCGAGGGCGCGAACCTGAAGGACGTCTTCGCCGGCGACGCCGGTGATGTCCACGGCGATTCCGGTCTCGCTCCCGAGACCATCGCGCAGGCGAACCCCGACTGGATGATCGTCCTGGACCGCGACTCCGCCACCGCCGTGCCGGGCGAGGAAGCCCCGCAGCCGGCCGCCGCGGTGATCGACGCGCAGGAGGCGTTCGCCAACACCACCTTCGCCACGAAGGACCAGATCATCTACCTGGACGGTGACTTCTACAAGCGTGAGGGCATCGAGTCCTACACCGAAGCGTTCCAGCAGATCGCCGACGCGTTCGAAGCTGCGAACCAGTCGGCACAGTAAGTCCCTGTTGTTCGACGCTCCACAGCAGCCTGCCCCGACCCGGATCACGGGCCGGGGCAGGCTGCGTGTGTGAGCGCACCTTCTCCGGATCCGAGCCCCCATGACGAAGAACAAAGTGCTGCTGCCGGTGATCTCGGTGGTCGTTCTGGCACTGACCGTGGCGTCCCTGATGGTCGGCGGCTACGACATCACCCTCGAGTCGCTGATCCACGACCCTGCGGCCCGCGAGATGTTCTTCATCTCCCGCGTGCCGCGAACCCTCGCCCTGATCTTCGCGGCCGTCGCGATGAGCATCTCGGGCGTGATCATGCAATTGATCACCCAGAACAAGTTCGTCGAACCGACCACCGCAGGCACCGCACAGTGGGCCGGTCTCGGCCTGCTGGCCACATTGATCGTCGTTCCCGACGCGTCGCCGATGGTCAAGATGGTGATCTCGGTGATCTTCGCGTTCGCGGGAACGATGGTCTTCATCGTCGTCCTGCGCCGGATCGCGCTGAAGTCATCGATCATCGTGCCGCTCGTCGGCATCATGCTCGGTGCCGTGGTCGGCTCGATCACCACTTTCCTCGCCGGCAACTTCGACCTGCTGCAGTCGATGTCGGCGTGGCGTTCGGGTGGCTTCAGCAGTGTGGTGCGCGGCTTCTACGAACCGCTGTGGGCGGTGCTCGCCGTCGCCGTCCTCGCCTATCTCCTCGCCGACCGGTTCACCATCGCCGGTCTCGGTAAGGACCTCGCCACCAACGTGGGGTTGAAGTACGAGCAGGTCGTCTTCCTCGGCGTCATGCTCGTCGCGATCGCCACCGGCGTCACCACCGTGGTGGTGGGCTTCATCCCGTTCCTCGGCCTGATCGTCCCGAATCTCGTGTCGATGATGCTCGGCGACGACATGCACAAGAACCTGCCCTGGGTCGCCGTCATCGGCGCCGGACTACTTCTCGCGTGCGACCTCGTCGGCCGCACGATCGTCGCCCCCATGGAGATTCCCGCGTCCGTCGTCCTCGGCGTCGTCGGCGCGGTCGTCTTCATCACTCTCGTTCTGAGGCAGCGTCGTCATGTCAGTGCTTGATTCCGTACGCGCCCGGGCCGTCCCGGCCGGCAAGGGTGAGCGCCGTCGCCTGTCGCCGGGAGTGCGTCTGGCCATCGTCGCCGTGATCGCCGCCGTAGCGGTCGCCTGCTATCTGTTCCTGTTCATCCGCGGCTCGTTCGACTTCACCTTCCCGCGCCGGCTCACCGTCCTGGGAGCCATGCTGGTCGCGGCGTTCGCGCACGGCATGGGGACCGTCGTGTTCCACACGGTCACCGACAACCGCATCCTCACGCCGTCCATCATCGGGTTCGATTCCCTGTACACGCTGATGCAGACGCTGACGGTCTTCTTCTTCGGAGCCACCGCGATCGCGACATCCGAAGGCATCCCGAAGCTCGTCCTCCAGACCGCGCTCATGGTGGCGCTGGCGACCCTGCTCTACCGCTGGTTGTTCTCCGGTCGTTTCGGCAGCCTGTTCCTGATGCTGCTCGTCGGCGTCGTGCTCGGAATGGCGTTCGACAGTCTCTCGACGTTCATCCAGCGAGTACTCTCCCCCACCGAATACGACATGCTCTCGGTCGAGCTGATGGGCCGCCTGTCGTCAGTACCCGGCGACTATCTGCCCCTCGCATTCGGCATCTGCATCGTCGTCGGGGTGATCCTGTGGCGCCGTCGCCACCGTCTCGATGCGCTGCTGCTCGGCCGCGACACCGCGACCAACATCGGTGTCGCCTACAAGCGCGAGTTGACGCTGATGCTCGTCCTCATCGCGTTGCTCGTGGCGTTCGCGACCGCATTGGCCGGGCCCATGACCTTCTTCGGCTTCCTCGTCGCCACCCTCGCCTACCAGATCGCCGGTTCGTACAAGCACCAGTACGTCATGCCCATGGCGTTCCTGCTCGGCGTCATCACCCTCGCCTTCGGCCAGTTCTTCATGCAGCACATCTTCTACGCGGGCGGATTCCTGACGGTGATCATCGAGTTCGTCGGCGGCATCCTGTTCCTGTTCATGCTCCTGAGAAAGGGAACGCTGTGATCGAGTTCCACGACGTCTCGATGTCGTACCAGGACAAGCGGGTCCTCGGACCCGTCTCCGGCACGATCCGCGAGGGCGGCATCACCTCCCTGATCGGACCGAACGGTGCCGGCAAGTCGACGCTCATGACGATCATCGGCCGACTGCTGCAACCCACCAGCGGCACCGTCACCGTCGGCGGACTCGACGTTCGGTCCACGAAGACACAGGAACTGGCCAAGCACCTGTCGATCCTGCGGCAGGAGAACCACATCACCGCACGCCTGACGGTCCGCGAACTGGTCGGCTTCGGTCGATTCCCGCACTGCCAGGGCAGACTCACCGCGGAAGACGTGCGGCACGTCGACGAGGCGATGGAATTCCTCAACCTCACCGACCTCGCAGACCGCTTCCTCGACCAGCTCTCCGGCGGCCAGCGGCAGCGCACCTTCGTGGCGATGGTGCTGGCACAGGACACCAAGTACGTGCTGCTCGACGAGCCGCTCAACAACCTCGACATGAAGCACGCCGTGCTGATGATGCGTCAGCTGCGGCGGGCGGCGGACGAACTGGGCAAGACGATCGTGCTCGTCATCCACGACGTGAACATCGCCGCCGCGTACTCCGATCACATCATCGCGTTGCGCGACGGCCTGATCGTCACCAGCGGAACGTCCGACGAGATCATGCGGGACGCGATCCTCACCGACGTGTTCGATACCCCTGTGACCGTCCACGCGATCAACGGGCAACCCACCGCGGTCTACGCGCGCTGAGCGGAACTTCGCTCAGAACAAGGTCAATTCGGCGTCATCGGCGCGCTTCGGCGGCTTGTGCGCGACCACGGGCGTGCTGGGCACCTCGATCGGTCCGGGCTTCGCCGCGATCTCGCGGGCGGCCTGGCCGGCGAGCGTGTCGGCCATCTCGTTGAAGTGGTTGCCGACGTGGCCGCGCACCCAGCGGAACCGCACCGGACCGGTGCGGTCGGTGAGCTCGCGGTCGATGGCGCGCACGAGTTCGAGGTTCTTCACCGGCGCGCCGGTGGCCGTCTTCCAGCCCTTACGCTTCCATCCGGGCAGCCACTCGGAAGCGCACTTGATCGCGTACTGCGAATCGGATTCGATGATCATCGGCTCGGCGCCGGGATGCGCCCGCAGCGCCTCGAGCACCGCCCGGAGCTCGGCGATCTGATTCGTGCCCGAACGCTCACCGCCCGACGCGCTGCGCCCCTCGTGATTGACCCACGCCCACCCGATGGCGCCACCGGGATTGCGAAGGCAGGATCCGTCGGTGCTCACGATGATCATGCGCCCGACCATATCCCTCCCCTCCGACAGGAGGAAAGTCGCCCGTGTCGCCCGCGCGTGATCATGCTCCTGAGGTCGTCACGGGCGCGCCGACCTGCGCGATTTCGAGCATCTCGCCGATGTCGGTGATCTTCACACGCGGACGCCCCGTCTCTCGCCCACGTGCTCGCTCCGCGCCGTCGATGGCGAGCCATCCCTTCCTGTCGACCACCTCGGGACGGCGGTCACGGACGAGCTCGTCGAGCGCATTGCGCCCGTTGTCGCCGGACGGGTCCGGAAGTCGGCCGGCCAGGAAGTCGTCGATGAGCGCCGTCATTGTGTCGTGTGCGCACTGTTTGTTGGTGCCGATCACCCCGGACGGCCCCCGTTTGACCCAGCCTGTCGTGTAGACCCCGGGTAGGGAACTCCCGGTTCGCGGATCCATGACCCTGCCGTCGAGGTTGGGTATCACGCCCGCTCGGTCGTCGAACGGCACACCGGGAACCGATCTGCCGCGGAAGCCGATCGACCGCAGCACCAGTCCCGTCTCGATGACCTCGCGATGCTCGGTTGCGCGAGCGGTGACGGTTCCGCCGTCGCTTCTCACGAGCTCGTTGCGGGCGATCTCCACGCCCTCGACCCGGTCCTCCCCGAGGATGCGTGTCGGTGACGCCAGGTAACGGAGGACGATCCGTTTGTGGGCCGGGTCGGGAACCGCTGCGGCGTATTCGCGCGCGACGCGGGTCTTGAGATCCGTGGTGAAGGGCACCTCCGCATCGGGGACGTGCCCCGCTTCGAGTTCGTCCGGATCGACCACGACATCCACGCCGGGGAGACGTCCCAGGGCGAGCAGTTCGGGCGTCGTGTAGGCGGCCTGTGCCGCTCCTCGCCTTCCCAGCACGACGACTTCACGGATCCGGCTGTCACGCAGCGCCTCCAGAGCGTGCTCGGCCATGTCGCTCCGGACGAGATCGTCCGGATCCGTCACCAGCATGCGGGCGATGTCGAGCGCGACGTTCCCGTTCCCGACGATCACCGCGCGCTCGCTGCGCAGATCGAACGTCCGGTGCGCGTAGTCCGGATGCCCGTTGTACCAGGCCACGAATTCTGTGGCCGATTCACTACCGGGTAGGTCGGCGCCCGGAACATCGAGTCTGCGATCGTCGAGCGCACCGACCGCATAGACCACGGCATGGTGGTGCTCGAGCAGTTCGTCGTGTGTGAGGTGCCGGCCGATCTCGACGTTGAGGTGGAAGCGGAGTCCCGGCTTGCCGGTGATCCTCCGGAAGACATCGGTCACGGCCTTGGTGGCGAGATGATCGGGTGCGACGCCGGCACGTACGAGTCCCCACGGCGTCGGAAGCCGTTCGAACATCTCGACTTCCACGCTGCCGTTGGGCATCCGTCCCATCAACTCGGCCGCAGCGTAGATACCGGCCGGTCCCGAGCCCACCACCGCGACCCGCAGCGGTGTTTCCTGCTTCGGAATCCTGGCCGAAGTCGGCTTCTCGTACGGGATCCCGGAGGAGACGAGGGGGTGCCGTTCGAAGTACTCCGCGTTGATCTCACGGAAGCGCACCTGGCCTTCCGGCAGTTCGTCCTCGTGGTGGATCGCCTCGACCGGACATGCCTCCATGCACGCCCCGCAGTCGATGCAGGTCTTCGGATCGATGTAGAGCATCTCCGTGGACCGGAACTGCGGGTCGTCGGGGGTCGGCCGAATGCAGTCGACAGGACACACCTGGACACAGGCGGCATCGTTACAGCAGGGCTGTGTCACGACGAAGGACAAGGGGACTCCTCGAACGAAGCGAAGCCGAAAGGTCGGATCGCAGAACTCAGTGGGAATACACGGCCAGGTCGAACACCGACAGGAAGGTCAGTGCGTGGTCGGTTGCGAAGTCGATGCTCTCCTTCTCGGTCGCCATCCTCGTCGGATCGACTGGGGACACCGGTTCGCACAGTGCGGCCATCGGTCGGACACCGGCGACCTTCATCAACTGCACGACGGATTCGGCGAATCCCGCACCGCCGTTCCGTGCGATGACGGGGGCCACGTGACCCGGCCGGGACAGCGCCGACGGACCGGTCCGCGGGTCCGCGACTGTCCTGATCGTGTGGGCCCGGTCGGCCGCGGAGATGCCGGTGGTCACACCCTCCACTGCATCCACGGTCACTGCCGGTACCGAACTGTTCGTATCACCGAACGGCCACATGCACGGAAGATGAAGGCGTTCGCAATCCTCTCGAGGTACCGCGACTTCCACGTAACCCGAGGTGTGACGGATCATGAATGCCAACGATTCGGTGGTCGCATGTTCGGCTGCCACGACCAGCCTCGACTCCCCACGAGCGGGATCGAGCAGGACTATCGTCCTGCCTGCGGCGACGTCGGCGGCAGCACGCCGGACACGGGCACCGGCCGGGCAGCGCGCGTCGACACGGAACGTGCGACGGATATCAGCGATCGACATAGTTGCCCCTCTACTGCTCTGCGGCCCTGGTCCGCTTGGCCATGAATGCCTCGACGGCATTGCGGAATTCGTCCGTGGTGGTCAGTCGGATCTGACCCTCGCGTTCCCGGGCGAACGCACGCTCGAGTTCGTCGAGGGTGGCACCGTTGATCGCGAATTTCGTCTCCGTGACCGCTTCGCGCGACACCGTGCTCAACCGGGAGATCAGGGCACCGAGTTCCGACTCGAAGACATCGGGTTCGTACACCGCGGCAACCAGGCCGGTACGGAACGCGTCGGATGCGCTCACGCGTTCTCCGAGCAGCGATATGCGCAGGGACACCGCGCGGCCGACCGATGCCGCGACGAGAGCGGTGGCACCGCCGTCGGGCATGAGACCGATCGAGGTGAACGGCATCGAGAAGTAGCTGTCGGACCGGACGACCGTCATGTCCGCAGCGAGAGCGATCGATACACCCACCCCGATCGCGGGTCCGCGAACCGCCGCGACGACAGTGCAGGGTACGCGTGTGATCGCAGCGATGCAGCGGGCGGCCGCGTCGGAGGTGCCGGCGGTGTTCTCGACCGACAGCGGATCCTCGACGTCGAGATCACCACCGGCACAGAAGGCTCGGCCCGTGCCCGACACCACGATCACCCGCACCGCGGGATCGTCGCCGGCGGCCTCGATCGCATCGGCCAGACGGTGCAGCGTCTCCTTGTCGACGGCGTTCATCCGCTCGGGTCGATCGATCAGGATGTGGCGGACCGAACCATCGTCGGCAATGCTGACGGTCATGACAGGACCTTCCTGACGAAGTCGGCGATCTCGGTGACACCGTCGCGTGCTCGTGGGAGGAAATCGGTGAACAGCGTCCACGCATGGCAGGTGTCCGCGTAGACGGACAGTGTGCTGTCGCCACCGGCCTCTCGCACCCGCCGGTCGATCCGCACCGCGTCGTCGAGCAGGATCTCGCTGTCGCTGGCCAGCAACAGGATCGGTGGAAGCGCGGACAGATCGGCGAAGACGGGTGAGGCGAGCGGGTGGTCCCGGTCGTGCCCGCGGAGGTAGGTCGCCGCGAGCATGCCGAGGGAACGCTCCGTGATGACCGGATCGGTGTCGCGGTTGGTGGCGACGCTCTCCCCCGACGCGGTGAAATCCGCCAGCGGCGACACTGCCACCGCAACCGCGGGGAGCGCTGCTCCGCGGTCCCGGGTGTGCACCAGCGTCGCCACAGTGAGTCCACCGCCGGCGGAATCACCGCCGACAGCAACGTGTTCCGGACCGTACTCGGAGACGAGCGCATCGATCACCGTAGCGGCGTCGTCGAGCGCCGCCGGAAACGGATGTTCCGGAGCGAGTCGATAATCGGGGAGGACGACCGCCGAGCCGAGACCGCGTGACAGGGCCGCGGCTGCATGCCGGTATCCGTGAGGACTGCCCATGACGTAGCCACCGCCGTGGAACCAGACGAGAACGTTGTCGTCGATGTCCGATCCGGCCGTCACGCGCAGCGATTCGACTCCGCCGACGACGACTTCCTCGACGGAGACGTCCTCCGCGAGCTCGGATTCGAGCATCATCGTGTCGAGATTGTGCCGGAGTTCGGCGAGCGACAGCCGGCCGTTCCCGAACACGGCGGCGAAGGATTCTCTGGCCCTCCGCAGCGCCGCGTCGGAATCCGTTGCGCTCTCGACCTGTTCCGCATATGTCATCGTTGCGCTCCACTGCCGGTCGTGGCCGTCTCGGGAAGTGCTGCGTGGGTTCCGAACACCCGCGCGTGGTAGGTCAGAGGTGCGATCTCCGCACTCGCGACCTGCACCACCCGGCCGAAGACGACGGTGTGGTCCGCCGCGTCGACGGTGTCCATCACCTCGGCTGCGAGCCAGTGCGGGACGTCGGCCAGGCGCGGCACTCCTGCGTCGGCTCGCCAGGACACCCCGTCGAATTTGTCGGTGCCCTTGCGGGCGAACTGCGCGGCGAGCGCGGACTGGGCACTGCCCAGGACGTTCATGCCGAAGGTGCCCGAGCGGAGGACGAGGGACAGCAGGTCCGAACCGCGATCGAGGGAGACGAGGACCGACGGTGGGGACATCGACAACGAAGCGAATGCACTGACCGTCGTGCCGTGAGGACGTTCACCGTCCATCGCCGTCACCACCGCGACGGGCGTGCACACCGCAGACATGGCGTCGCGGAATCGCATCGCCAGATCGTCGAGTTGTCGTTCGGCCATCTCGGGCGCCTTTCGTATGTACTGTTCGGGTCGGGACGAGTCGGAAATATCCGCCCCGACCGTCGCTTTGGGACGCGGGTGCCGCACCGCCGGCGCGGCACCCGCGGGCCTGGTGTCGGACCGTCAGAGTCCGAGGTTCTTCTTGATGAACGCTCCGGCTTCGTCAACAGCCTGGATGCCTTCGGGAAGGATGGACGAGAACAGGGGCCACACGTGGACCATGTCGTCGTAGGTGGACACGCTCGCCGAGCCGCCGCGTTCGATGATTCCTGCCGCGGCCCGACGCGAGTCGTCGAGAAGGACCTCGCGGGAGCCGACGAGGAACAGCGCGGGCGGAAGGTCGTGCAGGTCGGCGAAGAGCGGTGATGCCAGGGGGTCCTTCGGATCGTGCCCCTGCAGATACGCCTCGCCGACATTGCCGATGGAGCCACGCGAGACCGCGACGTCCTGGCCGTCGAACTCGTCCACGCTGCTGCCGCTCGCCGTGAGATCGAGCATTGCCGAGATGAACACGACTGCAGCAGGAATCTTTTCGCCCTTGTCGCGAACCGCCGTCAGGGCAGCGAGCGCGAGCCCGCCTCCGGCGGAGTCCCCACCGGCAGCAACGTTGCCGGCACCGTACTGCGTGACCAGAGCCGACACGACCGCGACACCGTCGTCGACCGCAGCCGGGAACGGGTTCTCCGGTGCTCGTCGATAGTCGGGCAGGACGACGGTCACGCCGGATGCACGCGACAGGTTGTGTCCGAGCTCCTGGAACCCGCGTGGGCTGCCCATGATGTATCCGCCACCGTGGAACCACACGAGGACCTTGTCCTGTGCCGCGCCTTCGGCGGTGACGAACAGGACGGGAACGCCACCGACCTCACCTTCGACCGGTTCGACCCCCTCGGGCAGGGGGAACTGCAGGAACAACCGGTCGTAGGCCTCACGCAGATCGTCGACCGTCGCAGTCGCGGGGTCGGGGAAGCCTTCCACCCACATCTTCTCGGCACGTACGAGCGCTTCGCTCCTGGCCATGGATCCTCCGAAAGATCGAGTCCGAATCCCGACGACGCATCAAGTCGGGTTGTGAGCGATGTTACATAGTTACCATTAACTATGGAAGACATTTCCCTGGACTTTTTTGCTGAGAGACCATGTGTAGCCATAACGGGTGTTCACGGTGTTAAATTCCGGGGAGTAGTCGCCACGGCCTGCACCGAGACCGGTCCACGCCCGGCGAAACCTGTGCCCGATGCGGCACCGACACCGGCATCTCCTCGCCCCCCGACCCCGCCGTATCACCGACATTCCGCCCAGACGATCCCTCTAGATCGGAGGTCCCCGACCATGACTCTCATCTCGGACGACGAATCCTCGCGCACACAGCATTTCGATGCTCGCGCAACCTCGTCGTTGGAACGTGTGCTGAACCCGTCGACCATCGCGATCGTCGGGTTGAGCGACAAGTCGCCGGTCGCGCCCTTCATCCGGCCGACACTCGACAGCGCTGCACGGGTCTACTTCGTCCATCCGAGTGCACCCACGGTCCTCGGTCGGCCCACCCACCGCTCGGTGACGGAGATTCCGGAACCGATCGACGCAGTGCTGTCCGTGATGTCCGCCGAGCGCACGGTGGCGCTGGCCGAGGAGTGTGCAGAACTCGACTGCGGAGGACTCGTCATCTACGCCGCCGGCTTCGCAGAGGTCGGGCGGGAGGGCGAGGAGTTGCAGCGTCGGCTCGTCGCCGCCGCGGAGCGCGGCAACATGGCGCTCGTCGGCCCGAACAGCCTGGGGTATATCAGCGTTCCCCGCAGCCTCAACCTGACGGCATCGGCCGACTACCGCCCGCCGGCCGGTGGCGTATCGATCGTCTCCCACAGCGGCGCCATGATCGGAGGCGTCGCGGTCACTGCGGGTCGCCGCACCGGTATCGGCATCTCCCGCCTCATCTCCGCGGGGAACGAAGCAACCACCGACATCGCCGACTACCTCGACTTCCTGGCCTCCGATCCGGAGACCGCCGCCATCGGCCTCATCGTGGAGGGCATCCGCCGCCCCGAGGCGTTCTTCCGCGCGGCCCGGCGGTGCATCGCCGCGGGCAAACCCGTCGTGGCCCTCAAACTCGCACGGAGCAGCCGCACCCAGCAGATGGCCGCCTCGCACACCGGCGCCCTCGCCGGAAACGCGTGGGCCTACGACGTGGCGTTCCGGCGGGCAGGTATCCACCTCGCACACGACCTCGAGGAGCTCGTCGACCGGCTCTCGATCGTCGGGCAGCTCGATCCCGCCAAGTGGAACACCGTCGAACGTGTGGGGGTCGTCGCGGGAACAGGAGGTTTCGCCTCTCTCGCATACGATCTGGCCGAAGCCGAAGGACTCTCGCTGCCTCCTCTCGACGACCTCGCCGAGTGGGTCCGCACCACCATCCCCGGCATCACCGTCCCCAATCCCCTCGACACCACCGGTTTCGGCGCGACCTTCTGGACGGACATCGTCGAACGCTATGTCGGTTCCCCCGAGCTCGATGCGGTCGTGTTCGTGAACATGTGGGGCGAGACCGACGACTCCCCCGTATACCGTCGCCTCATCGACGACGTCGTACAGGCCGCACGACGGTTCGGAAAACCCGTCGCCATCGCGGCCGGCGCGGGCCCGGTCGGTTCGTTCGCCGAGGAAGTGATCGGTGACGACGGAAGTGTGGCTCTCGGATACGGGTTGCGGGGCACTCTTCGCGGTCTCCGGACGATGGGCACCTTCGTGCGCGATCGAGCGGTCCATCGTCCGCTCGCCGAACCCGTCGCACCGGTCGCTCGTCCGGCCGTCCCCACCATCGACACCGGTGACGGACGACGGTTCCTCCCGTTCTCGCAGGCCATGGAGTTGCTGCAGCGTTTCGGCATCCCGACCGCGCCGTACTGCACGGTCGACTCCGAGGGCCGTGCCGCGCCGGACTTCGCCGGCCCCTATGCGGTGAAGCTCGCCGATGTCCCGCACCGCACCGAACTCGGCGCCGTGGCTCTGAACGTCGACGCGGCGGACCTCGAGGACACGGTGAGCCGCATGCGCGAACTTGCGCATCGGCACGGCGTCCCCGACCTCGTCGCCGTCCAGCCCATGACCACTGCCAGGGGTGAGCTGCTGGTGGGGATCGAGGGCCGCAGCGAACTCGGCCCCATGGTGGTGCTGGGAATCGGCGGCATCCTGGTCGAGATCCTCGAACGAGTCGGCGGGCGCCCGGCACCCTTGACCAGGATCGACGCCGAAGAGCTGATCGAGGAGTTCCGCGATCTGAAGCTGATGCACGGCTACCGTGGCTCGGCCCCGTGGAATCTGGAGCAGCTCACGGAACTGCTCGTCGGTTTCGGAAAGCTCGCCGCAGCGTGCCACGAGTGGATCGAATCGCTCGACATCAACCCGCTCCTCGTCACCGACGACGGGCTGGTCGCGGTCGACGCTCTGTGCATCGTGCGCGCCGAAGAAAAGGATCCGCGATGACCCACGAGGCAACGGTCCGGTGTGGCAACGACATCCGGACCCATGCGCAGATCCGCGAGCGGGCGGCACGGATCGCCGGGGCCATGGCGGGCCTCGGTGTGGAGCACGGTGATCGCTACGCACTGGTGATGCGCAACGAGATCGGCTTCGTCGAGGCCACGCTCGCCGGCGCTGCGATCGGCGCCGTGCCCGTTCCCGCGAACTGGCACGGCAACACCGACGATCTCGGCCACGTACTCGCGGACAGCGGCGCCCGGGTCGTGCTGGTGCACACCGACCTGTTGTCGAAGGTCGAATCCGTGTTGCCCTCCGACGCGCGGATCGTCGAGGTCCCGGTCCCGGCGGTACTGGCAGACGCCTACGGCACCGACATCCCGTCGTTGTCGGGGCGGTACCCGAACATCGAGGATCTGATCGCCGCTCACGAACCGCACACGACCGGGATCACGGATCCCCCGATGAGCGTCATCTACACGTCGGGCACCACCGGCCGCCCCAAGGGCATCCTGCGGCGACCGACGCCGCCGGAGAAGGTCGCGGCCCTGCACGGCGTCGTCATCGAGGCGTTCGCGTTCGGTAAGGCGCGATCGACCCTGGTCGCCGCCCCGATGTACCACACCGCCCCGAACACCCAGTTCCAGTTCGCGTTCGCCCTGGGGATGGACGTGGAGATCATGCCGCGATTCGATCCGGAAGGCCTTCTCCGGACGATCGAGGAACGCCGGATCGAACATCTGCAGGTGGTTCCCACCATGTTCGTCCGATTGCTGAAACTGCCGGAAGACGTCCGCGCACGGTACGACCTGTCGTCCCTGACCTCGGTCGTCCACGCCGCCGCACCGTGCCCACCCGACGTCAAGCGCGCCGTGATCGATTGGCTCGGTCCCATCGTCCACGAGTACTACGGTGGCTCCGAATCCGGTGCTGCCGTGTGTTGTACGAGCGAGGAATGGCTCGCTCATCCGGGAACCGTGGGCAGGCCGCTGTCCGACGCTGCGGTCCGCATCGTGGGTGCCGACGGCAACGATGCACCCGTAGGTGAGGACGGCGACATCTATCTGAGACCGTTCTCCGCCTGGCCCGATTTCACCTATCTGGGTGACGACGCCAAGCGGCGCGGGATGGAGATCGACGGCTACGTCACGGTGGGCGACATCGGACATGTGGACGCCGACGGATTCCTGTATCTGAGCGATCGCCGCAACGACATGATCATCTCCGGTGGCGTCAACATCTATCCCGCCGAGATCGAAGCGGTGATCCTCGGCCTCGACCGCGTCGCCGATGCGGCGGTGTTCGGGATCCCCGATCCCGAGTTCGGCGAAGCCATCGCTGCACACATCCAACCCGATCCCGGTGCGACCCTCACCGAGGACGACGTTCGTCGCCACGTCGAGATGCGCCTTGCCCGATTCAAGGTGCCGAAGGTCGTGGTGTTCGAGGAGAGCCTGCCCCGGGAGGACACCGGGAAGTTGTTCAAGCGCCGACTGAAGGCACCGTACTGGGAGGAGCAGGTAGCAGACTCGGCCGTCGGTACGCCCTGACCGCCGTCTCCGCATACACGACGATGCGCGCCCGATCCGATCGGGCGCGCATCGTGTGTTCTCGGGGCGGATGACGTCAGAACGACGCTTCGTCGAGGTCCATGACGGAGACGTCGACGTCGGTGGCGATCCGTGCCTCTGCGATCGTCGACGGAAGGATGTTGCGAGCGAAGAAGCGGGCCGCAGCGATCTTGCCTTCGTAGAAGGTGCGGTCGGCTGCATCGACCTCACCGCCGAGTGCGCGCAGAGCGACCGCGGCGCTGCGCAGCAACAGCCAGGCGACGACCACATCACCGATCGCGTACAGCAATCGGGTCGCGTTGAGTCCGACCTTGTAGACATTGCGCTCGTCCCCGTCGGCGACGGTCGGATTCGACCGGACGAGATCGGCCGTCATCTTCTCCACGATCGCCCGGACACTGTCGGCCGCCTCGAGCAGCAGGTCGCGTTCGGTCGCAAGATCGGTTGCGGCGGAGCCATCGTCGGCGAACGAGGTGATCTCGTCCAGCAGATGCCCGAATGCCACACCCTTGTTCCGGGCGATCTTGCGGAAGAACAGGTCCTGCGCCTGGATCGCGGTGGTGCCCTCGTAGACGGTGTCGATCTTGGCGTCGCGTACGTACTGTTCGATCGGGTAGTCCTGGAGATAGCCGGATCCACCGAAGGTCTGGAGGGTTTCGGTGCCCAGGACGACCCACGAGCGTTCGGAGCCGTAACCCTTGACGACGGGGAGGAGCAGATCGTTGACCGCCTCGGCGAGCGTCGCGTCCTCTCCTGCCGCACTGCGCAGTGCGATCTCGTCCTGCCAGGTCGCCGTGTACAGCACCAGCGACCGCAGTCCTTCGGCGTACGTCTTCTGGGTGAGCAGAGATCGTCGGATGTCGGGGTGCGCGGTGATGGTCACGCGGGGCGCTGACCGGTCGGACGAGCGGGCGAGGTCGGATCCCTGCACACGCACCTTGGCGTACTCGAGAGCGTTGAGATAACCGCTGGACAGCGTGGCGATGGCCTTGGACCCCACCATCATCCGGGCGTCCTCGATGACGTCGAACATCTGGTTGATGCCGTCGTGGACCTCCCCGAGGAGCCAGCCTCGCGCCGGCTCGTCCGCCCCGAGGGTCATTTCGCAGGTGGCGGAGACCTTGACGCCCATCTTCTTCTCGACGTTGGTGACGTACACGCCGTTGCGTTCTCCGGTGAGTTCACCGGTTTCGAAGTCGAAATGGAACTTGGGGACGAGGAACAGGCTCAGGCCCTTGGTCCCCGGTCCGCCCGCGCCTTCGACGCCCACCGGGCGCGCGAGGACCATGTGGACGATGTTGTCGGTCAGGTCGTGCTCGCCGGCGGTGATGAATCGCTTGACACCGGAGATGTTCCAGGTGCCGTCCTCGTTCGGGGTGGCTTTGGTGCGACCGGCACCGACGTCGGATCCGGCGTCGGGTTCGGTGAGCATCATCGTTGCGCCCCAGTGCTTCTCCGCGGCGATCCGGGCGATCTTCCGGTCCCGCTCGGTGCCGTGGCGCCAGATCACCCGCGTGGCCGTGGGGAACCCGACGTACGTCCACAGGGTGGGGTTCGCGCCGAGCACGAACTCGGCGAGTGCCCAGTTCAGTGAACTGGGCGCATTCGTCCCGCCGAGTTCGGGAAGCACACGCAGCCGCCACCACTCCGCATCCATCCACGTCTTGTAGGTCGCCGCATAGGAGGGGGGCACGGTGACCGTGTGGGTCTGCGGGTCGAAGACGGTCGGGTGGCGGTCGGAATCCTCGAACGACGCGGCGAGTTCCTCGCGGGCGAGGCGGTCGACCTCGCTCAACGCGATCCGCGCCGTCTCGGGGTCGACCTCCTCGAACGGACCTGTCCCGAGCACGCGGTCTCGGCCGAGCAGCTCGAACAGGTTGAACTCCACGTCGCGGAGATTGCTCTTGTAATGGCCCATCGTGGGTGCCTCTCACACTCGTCGGCCCACCCGATGGTGGGCCGGTCGGGGGTACACAGCGCACCGAACCCGGAGACCCGTGGTGCGCCGGGTCCGGGATTCACCGGAGACCGGCCGCACGACACGGGTCGTCCGGGTTCGTAGTGCGAGGTCGATCGGTCAGGCCTCGGCCTGCGCGTAGATCGGCAGCAGGACCGCTGCGGCATCCGCCAGCATCTTCTGGTCGACGAGCAGATGCTGTGTCGCCACGTTCATGTCGCGGACGAAACGGCCCAGGGTGCTCGTCGAGGCGATGCTCGCACTGCCGCCCCACCGGTGCGCGAATGTCACGACGTCCGCGCAGACCTCGTGCACCCACGCGAGCATCTGCTGGGCGCGGGCGATGTGCTCGGGCGTGATCGGTCGGCCGGAGTTCACGGCGTCCTCGGCGGCGCGGACGACGTCGTAGCAGTACAGTCGCGCGGCCTGCAGTTCGGCTTCCTTGCGGCCGAAGTCGATGCGGAAGATCTCGGCCTCGCCCACCGGCACCGAGTAGGTGGGGCGAACCTTGTTGGCCGTCAGGGAGGCCACCAGTTCCAGCGCGCGGGAAGCGATTCCGAGCGCGATGGGGGCGTGGGGCAGACCGCCGGCGAATTCGTTGGTCAGTCTGTACATCGTTTCCGAGCGGGTCGGCGTGCCACCGAACGTCGGGGTGGTGTGCTCGGCGGGGACGAACGTCTTGGTGATCGTGTAGTCGTGGCTGCCCGTTCCGGCGAGTCCCCAGACGTCCCAGTTCTTGTGGAACTCCGCTTCGCTCCTGGGGAGCAGGGCGATACGGGCCTGCGGCTGCCCGTTCTCGCCGAGGATCGGGTTCCCCTGCTCGTCTGCGACGAAGAAGCCGGCACCGACCCACGTCGCGTGGTCGGAGCCGCTCGCGAACGAGTACCGGCCGTCGATGATGTAGCCGCCCTCGACCTGGATACCGGGGTACCGGGGAAGAAGCTGGCCGGCCACGATGAACGGCTCGTCGCGGCCCAGAAGGTCTTTCGCGACATCCGGGGCGAGATATCCGACGACACCGGCGGTGCCCCACTCGCTGGCCATCCACGCCCATCCGGTCGAAGCGTCGGACTTCGCGACTTCTTCGAAGACCCGCATGCCCTCGCTGGGCAGCAGTCCTCCGCCGCCGAGCTCTTCCGGGACCAGCATTCCGTGGAGGCCCTGTTCGACGAAGGCGTCGGCAACCGGCTTCGTGAGGGTGCGCTCGCGCTCGATGGCGGCAGCTTCCTGCCTGATGAGAGGTGCGATGGAACGCGCGCGCTGGAGGTAGTCGGCTTCGCGGGCGCTACTGGCGACCGTCTCCGGGCTCAGCGTCTCGGTCATGTTTCATGCCTTTCGTGCGGAGGTGATCCGGCGACGTGCCCCACCATTCGAGTGTCTTCCACGCAACCGGCGTTCTTGGTCCCTACGGAGCCCCCGAAGCAGATTCACGAAGCGCTCCGGTGTGATCAAGCTAACATAGTTACCGCTAATGTCAAGGTACTAATTCCCAGGTAGACGCATTTCGTAGTTGTCCGTGTGCATAACCGGTACTCACATCCATGCGCATTCGGCGTGTAAGGAGTCACACCCTGAGAACAGCGATCCTTCGAGAGGGAGATTCGTACGGGCCCGGCACCCCGGGTAGCCGTTACGGTTGTGAACCGTAACTCTAGCGATTCTCCGCGTCAATACCGCCTTCTACTGGCATGTATGCCCGTACTGTTAGTAACGACTAAGGCACGAACAATGTCGCGACAGGGTCCTCACACAGATTCGATCATCCCGACATCCGGCCGCAAGTCCACAACAGCGACTAACTAAAGACCCCGATATCCCTAGTGGATGTGCTATTGACTCTCGCGCACCGCCATAGTTACGATTAACACCACGTCAGGACAGAGTGCATCCGGAACCCGAGAGCGCTCGCCGCTCCGCGACGCTACGGGTCACCTTCGATGAAAACGACTCCTCTCGAGCACCTTTCGTGAATCCCTCGAACTCCCTGACCGCCCGAACCACTACTTCGTCCCACAAACGGAAGGACGCGATATGAGCCTGGCAATCCCCCCGGATCCCGCACTCGACCGCGATACCGTGCGCACAGCCGTCGCCGCAGGCAACATCCCGTGCCTGCTCCCCGTCCTCTACCAATTGACCGGCGAGGAGAAATGGCTCTCCGCCCCGTATGTTCCGACACCCACCAAGGGGTACGAGGAACACAACGACGGCGGTCTCGACCCGCAGATCCAGGCCGAGATCCGTGAAGCTGCGACCGACGCCGTGCTGGACTGGTGCAACGGCAAGCCGATCGCGCACCCGGCACCGACCGGCACGGAACTCGCCCGGTTGATGAGCACGGTCATGGGCGAGCCCGTCTCCGAACGTTACTCCCCGATGATCGCCGAGCAGCTCGGTTTCGCCCCCTACACGCCCACCGACGTCGGTGAGAAGATCCGCTCCGACCGACAGGATTTCGGTGTCGTCGTCGTGGGAGCCGGCATCTCCGGCCTGACCTGCGCGATCAACTTGGAGAAGGCCGGTATCCCGTACACCGTCCTGGAACGGAACGACCGTCTCGGCGGCACCTGGTGGGAGAACCGTTATCCCGGGGCACGGGTGGACATCCCCAGCGACCTCTACTCGTTCTCCTTCCGCCCGAAGAACTGGTCCGAGCACTTCGCCCGCCGTGACGAGATCTTCGACTACGTCTCGGACGTGGCCGCCGAGTACGGCATCACCGATCGGATCCGGTTCGGCCATTCGGTCGATACGGCCACATGGGACGAGAGCGAACAGCTCTGGGTCCTGTCGGTCACCGGTCCCGACGGTGAGAAGCAGGAACTGCGCGCGAGCGCGCTGGTGACGGCAGCCGGGCTGCACAGCACTCCGAACGTTCCGGATTTCGCGGGGGCTGCGGACTTCCGCGGCGAGATCGTCCACTCCGCACAGTGGCCCGAGGACCTCGACCTGCGCGGCAAGCGCGTCGCGGTGGTCGGCAGCGGTGCCAGTGCGATGCAGTTGGTGGTGGCGATCTCCGACCAGGTCGAGAACATGGTCGTCCTGCAGCGTCAGCCGCAGTGGATCGCCCCGAACGAGAACTACTTCCGACAGACCGACGACAGCAAGAACTGGCTGTTCGACCACATCCCGTTCTACCGGGGCTGGTACCGCTTCCGGCTGTACTGGCTCTACACCGAGCGGACCTACGCCGCACTGCCGGTCGACCCGGAGCGCGAGACGAAGGGCAAGCTCGTCAGCTCCCTCAACGACGCCTACCGCGCCTATCTCACCGCCTATCTCGACAGCCAGACAGCAGGCGACGAGGAGTTGCGCCGCAAGACCCTTCCCGGCTATCCGCCCTTCGGCAAGCGCCTTCTCATCGACAACGGCTGGTTCACCACCCTGCGCAAGCCTCATGTCGAACTGCTCACCGACAGCGTCGCGCGGCTCACCCCGACCGGACTCGTCACGGCGAACGGGGAGGAACGCGACATCGACATCCTCATCCTGTGCACGGGATTCCAGCAGCAGCGGTTCCTGTTCCCCATGGACATCCGCGGACGCGAGGGCAGCTCACTGCGCGAGATGTGGGACGACGACAACGGGCGTGCCTATCTCGGTATCACCACCCCGGGATTCCCGAATCTGTTCTTCCTCTACGGGCCGAACACGAATCCTCCCGGCGGCAGCTACATCACGATCGCCGAGGCCCAGGTGCGCTACGTCGTCGAGGCGATCGGCCGGCTCGTGTCCGAGGATCTGGCGGCGCTGGAATGCAAGCCCGAACCGTACGAGCGGTACAACGCCGAACTCGACGAGGCGAACTCGACGATGGTCTATGCGATGGACGGCGTGACGAGCTACTACCGCAACTCCCGCGGCCGGGTCGTCACCAACTCCCCGTGGCCGGTGGCCGACTACTGGGCCCGCACCGAGCGCCCCGATCCGGCGGACTTCACCGCGACGAAGCGCCGCGTCGGCTGACCTGCTCCGACCACACGAACGGGCCGGATTCCCTCTGGGAATCCGGCCCGTTCCGTTCGAGCGGCAGGAGGTGGTCTCAACCGGCGGAGACGAACAGCTCCGACTGCAGATCGGTCTCGTCGAGGCAGACCGTCTCTCCCTCGTTGCGTGCCTTCAACTCCCCGTCACGGACTTCACCGACGTAGTAGCAGGTCGGATAGGTCCGGGCGGTTCCCGAATAGGTCAGCGGTGGTGCCAGACCGTCCAGGGTCTCCCCGTCCAGCTCGCGCAGACCCCGCGTGACGTCGGCGCCGGTCGAGTCCGAGGTGAGCTGTGCCTGCTCGGCGGCCGCCTCGAACAGCTTGCCCGCGATCCACTGGTCGAAGGCGACGGCCGAGAACTGCTCGGATTCGGTGAGATCGTCGTAGTGGGAGTCCAGGATCTCGTGCGCCTCCCCCACGGCGGGAACCGACGGATCGAAGTACGGGGCGTTGGACTGGGTGAACAGCACACCGTCCGTCGCCGAGGACTGCACGAACTCGTTACCGAGTGCCCCTGCGGAGGTGTAGAACTGGGGCTTGTAGCCGATCTTGTGGCAGTCCTCCGCGATCCGCACGTCCACGCTGGCGATGTGGGCGAGGAAGATGCCGTCGACACCTTCGTTCTTCATGGTCTGGCACACGGCCGTGTAGTTCGGTGCGGTGGCCGCGGCCTTGACGGACAGGTATTCGAGATCGAGGTCCGCCGCGGACTTCGCCGCCAGCGCATCGGAGTCCGCGCACACCGGGGATTCCGAGCAGTACACGACACCGAACTTGGAGGTCCCTTCCTCCTTTGCCAGTTTCACCAGACCGTAGGTGATCACCGGATTCGGCGACCCGGCGATGTAGAAGTCGTCGCTGACGAGGAAGGTGCCGTCGGAGGGCACACCCCCGACCACCGGGATGCCTTTCTCCTCGACGTACTGGCGCCACGACCCGGTCGTTCCCGTGATGGGTCCGACGATCGCGACCGCGCCTTCCTCCTCGACGAGGCTCTTGACGGCGGCGAGCGCCTTCGACGGTTCCTGCCCGATGTCCTTGACGACGATCTTCACGGGATGACCGTTGATGCCGCCCGAGGCGTTGACGCTGTCCGCCCACGCCTGGGCGACGTCGTCCACGCGCCCGTGGGTCGGCGCGGACACACCGGAACAGCCGCACACCGTTCCCACGACGATCGGTGGCCCGGTGAGCTCGGGCGCCGCGGCGGGTTCGCTCTCCTGCGCGCCCGAACAGCCCGCCAGGACGAGCATGCTCAGGACGGCCGCGCTCACGACGCACCTTCGGATCGTGTTCTTCACAAGAGCTCCTCTGCTGGAAAGAGTTGGTACGTTGTCGTCTTCCGCTCCGGTCGAGGCGGAAGGAAGATCCGGTCAGGCCGTTGCCACGTCGATGCGGAGATAGCGACTCGTGAGTTCGTCCTCGTCGAGGGCGGACGGTTCGAGCGCTTCCGAGAGGCGTCCGCGATCGAGCAGGTGCACCACGTCGGCGCCGGCGAGTGCCCGTCCGACGTACTGCTCGACGAGCAGAACGGACTTCCCCGCCTTCCGGAGCACGGCCAGTGCCGCGAAGATCTGGTCGACCACCAGAGGCGCCAATCCCATCGACACCTCGTCGAGCACGACGATCGAACTGCGCGGGACGAATGCGCGGGCCAGGGCGACCATCTGCTGCTGGCCACCGGACAGACTTCCGGCCTTGGCGTTCAGGCGCCGCCCGATCTCGGGGAAGACCTCCAGGGCCAGGTCGTAGTGGTCGCTCAGGGGCCCGTCGACGGCGAGGAGCAGGTTCTCCCGCACCGTAAGGCCGGGGAAGACACCGCGACCTTCGGGGATCAGGCAGATCCCTGCTGCGGCACGCTTCGTCGCGCCCTGGCCGGTGATGTCGAGCCCGCCGAGCCGGATCGATCCGGACATCGGGGCCAACAGACCACCGATGGTTTTCAGCAGGGTCGTCTTGCCGGCACCGTTCGGCCCGAGCAGGGCGACGACGGATCCGGGTGCGACGGTCAGGTTCACCTCGCGCAGCACGGTCGTGCGGCCGTATCCCGCTGTCAGTGCGGATATCTCCAGCGTCGATGTCGTCACTTGACCTCCTCCAGTTCGGCCGCGGCGACTGCGCCGGCGGTGTCCTCCTCGGTGCCCAGATAGGCCGCCTGCACGACGCTCGACCGCCGGGCCTCGGCCGGAGTTCCCTCGAAGATGATCCGGCCGAATTCGAGGACGTAGACCTCGTCGCAGATGCCGAACACCAGGGAGACGTCGTGCTCGACGAGGATCACTCCGATGCCGCGTTCGTCGGCGACCTTCCGGATCAGCTCGCCGAGGCGGGCGGACTCGTTGTGGTCGAGACCGGCCGACGGCTCGTCCAGGAGCAGCACGGGATATCCGCCGGCGAGGCAGCGGGCGACCTCGACGATGCGCCGGATACCGGTGGGCAGGCTCATGACGTGCCGGTCGGCCAGCTCCTCGAGTCCGCATGCCACGAGCGCGGCCTCGGTGGCGGCGTCGATCCGTTCACGTTCGGACGGCGACGAGTGCAGATGGGTGCGCGGATCGAGTCCGACGGTGCGTCCTTCCGCACCGGCCGCGACGTTCTCCCGGACCGTCATCGACTCGAACAGTTCGGCCGTCTGGAAGGTGCGGCCGATCCCGGCCCGTGCGCGGGCCGAGGGGCTCTTGCGTCCGAGATCCGCGCCGCCGAGGGTCACCGAACCCGAGGACGGATCGACCAGCCCGGTCACGGCGTTGAACATCGTGGATTTGCCGGCACCGTTCGGGCCGATGAGCCCGGTGATCCGCCCCGGCCGGCAGACGATGCGAGCACCGTCGAGTGCTTTGACCCCGCCGAAGACGACGTCGATGTCCTTTGCTTCGAGGACCACACCGTCGGTGGCGACGTCCGGGAGCACAGGGCGCTCGGGCGACTCGCTCCGCTCGGCGGCGCGCCCGGGCGACTCGCTCCGGTCGTCTGTCGGGCGGCGGAACCACCGGTCGATCGACTCCGTCACCGCGCGGGGCAGGCCGATCGGGGGGAGCAGAACGAGGCCGATGGCGCTGAGGCCGAACAGCAGCTGGAGATAGGTGCCCACTTCGGTGCTCGGGAAGTAGCTGGGGACCAGCGTGTAGGCGGCGGCTGCGACGATGCCGTTCCACGGGGTCGCAGGGCCGTTGAGCACGATGATGACGAAGACCGTCAGCGACACGATGGGGGCGTAACTGTCCGCGGAGATCGTCTGCTGGGCCGCCCCGGCGAGAGCACCGCCGATCGCGGCGAGGAAGGCGGCCGCACAGAAGACGAGGACGCGGGTCACCGCGGCCGGAACACCGCTGGCCTCCACCGCTTTCGGCGACTGCTTGATGTAGGTCAGCAGGCGGCCGAGCCGGCCTCGTTCGAGCACCGCCACCGCGAGCACGGCCACCGCGACGATCGCCAGGACGAGATAGAAGTACCCGGTGTCCGAGGTGAGGTCGACCAGCGGGGTGACCGGCCGACGGACCTCGAGTCCCGACGACGCGGCGCCGAACATGAAGTCCTGGGTGTAGAACATCTGCTGCAGGAAGATGCCGAACCCGAAGGTCGCGATGGCCAGGTACAGGCCCCCGAGCCGGATCGCCGGCACCGCCAGCACCAGGCCGATCGGTACCGCGACGACCCCGGCGAGGACGAGGGCGAGCGGCCAGCTGAGACCGGCACCCTGCAGCAGATGGGAGAACGTCACCGCACCGATGGCCATGAACGCGATCTGCGCGAGGGAGACCTGCCCGGAGGTGTGGACGAGCAGCGACAGCGACAGGAAGACCAGGACCATCGCCAGCGCCACGGTCCAGTCCACAAGGTGGATGCCCGCGAAGGCCGGCACGGTCGCCAGGAAGGCGAGCACGACGACGCCGGCGGTCACCTGGAGCCGGAGCGGGGCACGCCAGGCCGGACGCGGGTGCACCCGGACCGCGGTGCGGTCGGCCAGGTACTTCTTCGGGAAGAACAGCAAAACGACGAAGAGCACGGCGAATGGGAGCGCGGCCGGCAGGGAGGCGAGGATGCCGTCGGTCAGCCAGCGCGTCGCCAGGGACGCGAGGACACCGACGACGAGCCCACCGGCGAAGGTGCCCGGAAGATTGCTGAATCCCCCGATCGCCGCGGCGGCGTAGGCCGCGACGACCAGCAACGTCAGCTGGACGGGGTCGAGCGGCATGATCGGGGCGAGCAGGACGCCGGACAGCGACGCCATCACGGTGCCGAGCATCCACGCCCAGCGGCGGACCCGGGTGGCGCTGCGCCCGACCAACTCGAGCAGGTCGGGGTTCTGCACCACGGCCTTCATGGCGATGCCGGTGCGGGTCCAGCGCAGGAACGCCCACAGTCCCGCCGTCGCCAGCGCTGCGATCACGAAGGTCGCGATGTCCTCGAACTGCACGAAGGTGCCGCCGACCTCGATGCTGCCCTCGGGCAGGAAGGGCGGTACCCGTCGGACCTTCTGGGAGCCGAAGATCAGCTCCACGCCGGCCTGGACGACGAGCAGGATGCCGACCACTCCGGCCACCTGCAAAGTCAGGGCTGCGCCCTGCAGTCGGCGGGCGAGGAATTCGAGGAGCACCCCGACGACGGGTCCGATGACGAACACGGTGATCGCCGCCGCGACGAGCCAGGGCAGTTCCCACAGCACCTCGAGCACGTAGAACGAATAGGCGGCGAGGGCGGCCAACGCGCCGTGGCCGATGTTGAACACGCCGGACGTCTTGTAGGTCAGGACGAGTCCGACTGCGGCGAGACCGTATACCGAGCCCGCCACCAATCCGATGATGAGAAAAGGGAAAATGTCCACTCTATGCACTCCTCGAGCAAGGACACGTGCTGCTGAGCGAGCCACCGAGCGCGCCTTGCGTTCGGACCATGCATCGACTGCACGCTGAGAGACCGCGCGATATGCGCTGGATCACATATCTACCCGACCGTGCCGGGAACCGCAACGGAACACGCTATCTCCGCGACTTCCGATTACGTTGCGGTACTGCATGTTCGGGTTCAACTGCACGACGAACAGCCGGTGACCCGTCGCGTCGGGAACGCGACGGGCACCGGCCGATGGGCGAGGGGGATCAATTCACGTTGCGGCCGTGTCCCTCCCAGTACGGCGCACGGAGTTCGCGTTTGAGGATCTTTCCGACCGCGCTGCGCGGCAGGGTGTCCGCGAAGACCACGGAGACGGGGCATTTGAACCGGGCGAGATGCGCGCGGCAGTGCGCGAGCACGATCTCCTCGGTGAGTTCGGCGACCTCGGCAGCGACCACCACGGCCACCGGACTCTCTCCCCACCGTTCGCTGGGGACACCGATGACGGCGACGTCCGCGACGCCCTTCAGCCCGAACAGGACCTCTTCGATCTCACGAGGGTAGATGTTCTCCCCTCCCGAGATGATCATGTCCTTCACGCGGTCGGAGATGTACAGGAAGCCGTCGTCGTCGAGATATCCGGCATCGCCGGTACGGAGCCATCCGCCGTCGAGAACCGCGCGGGTGGCGTCCTCGAGCTTCCAGTACCCGCTCATGAGCTGCGGCCCACGGACCGCCACCTCCCCCACCGTGCCGGTCGGGCACTCGTGACCGTCGCTCGAGACCACACGAATCTCCGAGCCGATGACGGCGCGTCCTGCGGAGGCCAGGATGCCCGGATCCGACCGGAGCGCACGATGATGGTCCTCGGGTGCGAGGATGGTTGCCACTGCGCAGCATTCGGTCATCCCGTAGGCCTGCGCGAAGTCGCACCCGAAGATGTCCATGGCCTTTCTCACCAACTCCACCGCCATCGGCGCCGAGCCGTAGACCATGAGATCCAGGGCGGTGAAGTCGAGTTCCGCGACGACCGGATCGGCGATCATCTCCTGGATCATCGCCGGTGCCAGCGTCAGCAGCTGGATGCGTAGTTCGGACATCGCCCGCAGCACGCCCGCTCGGTCGTAGTCGCGCACCACGCGGATCGAGCAACCCCCGGCCGTGTATGCGAGCACCTGCAGTGCGGCACCCGCATGGAACAACGGCATCACGCACAGTGTGCGCTTGCGATTCGCGTCCAGTGCCAGCTGGATCTGCATCGCGTTGATACAGGCAGCCCGGTGGGACACCATGGCACCCTTGGGTTTACCGGTGGTCCCGCTCGTGTACATCTGGTGGTACACCGCGTCCTCCGGGACGTCGCGGTCGACATCGCCCGTCCCGCAGGAGAGCACGTCGCCGGCGAATCCCATCACGGCCTCGCCTCCGCCGCGGAGAATCGACACCGTGGTCTCGGCCGGGGCCACTTCGGTGAAGGCCTCGGCGTAGTCCTCGTGTACGACGGCGAGCACACATCCGGCGTCCTCGACGATGTACTTCCATTCGGCCGGAGCCAACCGGAAGTTGAGAGGAACCGGGACGACACCGGCCCGTGAGGCACCGAAGTAGAGCGCGATCATCTCGAGCGAATTGCGGTCGAGCACGGCGAATCGATCACCGGGTTCGAGGTTGGCAGCCAGCCAGTTCCCCACCCGCCGAGTCCAGTCCTGCATCTCACGCCAGGTGAGCGTGCGGGTCCCGTCGGTGACGTAGACCTCGTCCGGAAATCGTCGTGCCCAGTGGTCGAGCAGGTCGTGCACGCGCATGGATGCCGTCCTCGATTGTTGCGGTCGGAAGGTAGCGAGATGCCGATGGGCCCGTCAGTCCGGAAGACCGGACCGCAGAGCCACGGAGATCTGGTCCCGTACGTCGTCATCGGTGAAACGACTCACCGCCGAGACGATCTCGTCTCCGTTCGCACCGGAGCGGTAGGTCGCGGCGAGGGTGTCGGCGACCTCGCTCCGGCGTCGTCGCAGGGTCGCCACATCGACGTCGTTGCTCCCGGCAGGATCCAGGCCCAGCGCGACGGCGAGTTCCTCGGTGCGCTCGAGACTGCGTGCGAGCCCGTCCGGATCCCATGCGAGGCGGGCGACGAGATTGTCGAGTGCCTCGACCACACCGGCCAGTTCCAGCCGGGCGGTACCGCCGGTGACGTCCGGCGCGACCCGTTCGACGAGTGTGTCCCTGATCGTGCGCAGCACCTGCTGCGGATCGGTGGAGTAGACGGTCATGTCAGTGTCCCCATTCCCCGTCGCGCAGCATCTGTCCGAGCCAGCCGAGGCTGTAGTAGACGCTGTGCGCCATGTTCGCGTACCGCAACTCGTCACGTTCCCCGCGCGAGTAGATGTCGACGGCCTGCAGGCATCCGACGGCGGTCTTCACCAGCGACTGGACCGTCCACCACGTCAGGGTGTCCGGACGTGGACGCCAACCGCCGGCCGCCTCGTATTCGTCGAGGAACGGCTCGCTCTCGATGAGCTTGCACAACAACGGGGAACGCCCGCGCGAGGTCCGTTGCGCGAACCACGCGATGTCGGCGGTCGGGTCCGAGAAGTGCGCGGTCTCCCAGTCGAGGACACCGGTGATCGTGTCGTCCTCGACCACGAGATTGCCGATCCGGAAATCGTTGTGCACGAGCGACACCCGACCCGAGACCGCATCGCGCCGATGATCCAGCCATGCGAACGCGAGATCGAGGATCGGGATCGGGATGTCGACGACGTCCCGATAGACCCGGTGCCACTTGTCGTTCTCGTGCTTACCGGTGTCCGCCGGTTCCGGAACCGGACCGAGCGCGGTCAGGTTCAGACCGTGCGGGTCGGCGGCGTGCAGGCGTGCCATTTCCCGGGCCACGTCCAGCCCGAGCCTCCATCGGGTCTCCTTGTCGGGAACCACGCGGGAGACGGTGTTCGGCATCGGGATCAGGCCCTCGACCTTCTCCATCGCGAACCATCCACGACCGGTCTCGGGCACCGAGTAGGCGATCACCTGCGGAACGCGCATCCCGATGCCGGCTGCGGCCTCGAGAAGCGCGACCTCACGAGCGACGTCGTAATCGCCGACGATGCCGCTGATCGGCTGACGCTTGACCGCGTAGGTCGCGGTCGAATCGCCGGTGCCCGCCGTCCACGTCGCGGTGACGAGATAGGTCTCCCACGAGTTCCCCTCGCCGCGCAGGTCCACGTCGGTGAGGGTCAGCGACCCGCCCGCACCGACGGCGCGGTCGAGCTCGGCGGTGAGTTCGTCGAGGAATTCGTTACGCATGCCCGTCACCTCGGTATAGATGTCCGTGACGCTCATCAGAACACCACCGCCGTCGGTCCGCCGCCGTCGACGACGAGACGCTGACCGGTGACGTACCCGGAGTCGGGTGACACCAGGAAGGCCACGGCACCGGCGACGTCCTCAGGACGGCACACACGACCGAACGGGGACGACGCGTCGAGTTCGGCGATGTCGGTGCCGCGCGACGCGGAGACGAGTCGTCGGCCCATCTCGGTGGCGATGAGGCCGGGCGCGACGATGTTCGCGTGGATGCCGTTCGGACGTTCCTCCTGGGCGAGGGTCCGGATGCAGGTCTCCATGGCCGATTTCGCCATCGTGTACGGCGCCGAGTTCGGTGGCGCGGAGGCGGTGGTGGTGCTCGAGATCATCACGATGTCCCCGCGGCCGTCCGGCTCGGACGCGGCCTTCCGCATCCCCGGCAGGACGAGCTGGATCAGGCGGATCGGGCCGAGCGCGTGGACGTTCAGCAGTTGTTCGAACTCCGCGCGGGTGGTGGTCGCCACGTCGAGTCCCCGGCTGGCCGAGCCTGCGTTGTTGACCAGCAGGTCGACCGCACCCAGGTCGTTTCGGATCGATTCGACCATCGCCTCGACGGCGACCTCGTCGTCGATCGAGGCCCGGTAGGCGCGGGCCGTGCCGCCGGTGGCGGTGATCTCACCGACCACCTCGTCGGCGGCATCGGCCTCACGGCGGTAGTTGACGGCGACGGCCGCGCCGTCGCGGGCGAGCCGCAGGGCCACGGATCGTCCGAGGCCTCGCGAGCTCCCGGTGACGAGAGCGACACGTCCTGCGAGCGGCCCGGTCATCGTGCCACCACCCTTCGACCCACCAGATCCTTCATCACTTCGTTCGCTCCTCCGTAGATCCGCTGGATACGCGCGTCACGCCAGATCCGGGCGATCGGGTATTCCTCCATGTAGCCGTAGCCGCCGAACAGCTGCAGACACCGATCGACGACGTCCCACTGCAGTTCGGTCGCCTTGTACTTGGCTCCGGCCGCATCGTCCGCGGTCAGTTCGCCCTCGTTCAGCGCGAGCACACACTTGTCGACGTAGTGCTGCATCACCTGGACATCCGTGTGCATCTCGGCGATGGCCATCCGAACGGACTGCAGTTCGGACAGCGGAGCGCCGAACGCGACCCGGTCGCGCACGTGATCGAGAGCCAGGCTCAGTGCGTGCGCGGCCGACGCGACGCCCGAGACGGCGATCGACAGGCGTTCGCGCGGGAGATTGGCCACCGCCGATCCGAATCCGCGTCCCGGTTCGCCGATGATGTTCGAGACCGGGACCCGGCAGTCGGTGAAGACCAGTTCGGCGGTGTCCTGGGCCTTGCGCCCGATCTTGTGCATCGGCCGGCCACGTTCGAAGCCGGGGGTTCCGGCTTCGACGGCCACGAACGACGTCCCGCGGCCGTCGCGTTCACCGGTGCGCACCAGCACGATCGCCAGGTCGCAGGTGGCACCGCTCGTGATGAACGTCTTCGTGCCGTTGATGACGAGTTCGTCGCCGTCCCGCCGTGCGGTGGTGCGGATCGATGCCAGATCCGAACCGGCGCCGGGTTCGGTCATGCCGAGGGCGGTGACGCAGTCGCCGCTGGTGAACTTCGGAAGCCAACGTGCCTTCTGGGCGTCGGTTGTCAGGTCCCTCAGGTACGGCACGATGATGTCGTTCTGCATGCTGAAGGTGTCGCCGGCCATTCCGGACGCGACGACCTCCTCCGTCATGACGGCGTTGTACCGGAAGTCGGTGATGCCCAGACCACCGTAGGCGGTGTCGAACTCGAAGCCGAGGAATCCCGACTTCGCGGCGGCGTTGATGAAGGCACGGTCGACCGTCCCCTCACGTTCCCAGTCCTCGACGTACGGCACTGCCTCACGGTCCAGGAAGGCCCGGAAGGCGGACCGGAAGGCCTCGTGCTCGTCGGTGTAGATGTCCCTGCGCACCGGTCAGCCCTCCGTCAGCGACGCCGGGGGCGTGAATCGGGGACCGTACTTGTCGGCCAGTTCCTGCGCGCGCCGCACGAACGCCGCGGTGCCGCCGGGGTAACCCGCGATGAACTGGCTGGTGCCGCCGGTCCACGTGGGGAATCCGATGCCGAGCAGCGACCCGACGTTGGCGTCGGCGGTCGAGCGCAGGACGCCGTCGTCGTGGCAGCGCACCGTCTCGAGGACCTCGGCGAACAGCAGCCGGTCCTTCAGCTCGTCGAGGTCGGCGCGTTCACCGTTCACCGGGAAGCGCTCGGCGAGACCGGACCACAGCGCGCCGCGCTTGCCGTCCTCGTACTCGTAGAAGCCGGCACCCGCGACACGGCTCGGGCGACCGAGCTCCTCGACCATCGCGGTGAGCACCGCGTCGCCGGGATGCTCGGGCAAGGGTGTACCCGCGGCCTCCGCGACCTCACGGAACTGGCTGCGGATCTTCAGCGGGAGCGCGGAGGTGACCTCGTCGAGCAGCGCCAGCGTGCCGAGCGGGTAGCCCGCCTGCACCGACGCCTGCTCGATCGACTGCGGGTCGATACCCTCACCGACCATCGCGGCGGCCTCGGTGAGACGCTGCAGGATCACGCGGCTGGTGTAGAAGCCCCGACCGTCACCGACAACGATCGGCGTCTTGCCCAGTTGCCGCGCGATGTCGAACGCCTTCGCGAGCGTCGCGTCGCTGGTCTTCTCCCCCACGATGATCTCGAGCAGATCCATCCGCTCGACCGGCGAGAAGAAGTGCAGACCGATGAAGTCCTCGGGGCGGTCCACGCCGGCGGCGAGGTCCGTGATCGGCAGCGTCGAGGTGTTGGAACCGAGCACCGCGTCGGGCGCGACGACGCCCAGCACCTCACCGAAGACGGTCTTCTTGAGCGCCGGATCCTCGAACACGGCCTCGACCACCAGATCGGCACCGGCGAGGTCGGCCGCATCGGCGACCGGCGTGATGAGTGCGAGGATCTCGTCGGCCGACTCCTGCGTGCGGCGACCGGACTTCACCTGCTTGGACAGAAAGCGGCGAGCGTAGTCCTTGCCCTTCTCGGCGGCGGCGAGGTCGACGTCCTTGAGACCCACCTTGATTCCGACGAGCGCACACGACAGTGCGATGCCCGCGCCCATCAGGCCGGCGCCGAGCACTGCCGCGTACGTGGCCTTGTGCGTCGGGTAGCCCTCGGGTCGGCTCGCGCCGGACGCGATGGCCTGCCGGTCGAAGAAGGTGCCCTGGATGATGTTCTTGGAGATCTGCCCGGTGGCGAGGCCGACGAAGTAACGGGTCTCGATTGCGGACGCGACGTCGAAGCCGACCTGCGTGCTCTCGACCGCGGTGGCGAGGATCGCCTCGCGTGCCGGGTTGGGCGCGCCCTTCGCGGCGGCGCGCACTGCGGCGACACGAGCCGGGATCATTGTCTCGACGGACGGTGAGTACGCGGTGCCGCCCGGGATGGGTGCCTTGCGATCCCACGGCTGGGTCGCGTCCGGGTTCGCGGCGATCCAGGCACGCGCGGCGGGGACGAGGTCGTCGGCCGAATCGACGATCTCGTCGATCAGGCCGATCTCGAGCGCCTTGTCTGCGGTGAACGACGCGCCCGTCAGCAGCACCTTGTCGAGGGCGGGGCCGAGGCCGAGCAGCCGTACGGTGCGGACGATGCCTCCGCCGCCGGGCAGCAGTCCGAGGTTGACCTCGGGCAGGCCCACTCGAACGGGCTTCGCGCGCACCGCGATCCGGTGGTGGCACGCGAGGGCGATCTCGAGTCCGCCGCCGAGGGCAGCGCCGGCGATCGCCGCGACCACCGGGACACCTGCGGTCTCGATACGGCGCAGCATGGCCTTCGCGCCGTCTGCGAACGCAGCGAGCTCACCGGCCTGCTCGGGGGTGGCAGCAAAGATGTCGTTGAGGTCGCCGCCCGCGAAGAACGTCTTCTTCGCCGAGGTCATGACGACGCCGGTGACGACGTCCTTGTTCTCGGCGAGGCGGTCGAGCACCCGGTTCAACGAGTCGGACCACGCGGCGTTCATCGTGTTGACGGACTGGTTCGGGTCGTCGAAGGTCAGGACGACGATGCCGTCGTCGCCCTGCTCCCACAGGATGGTGCCGATACGCTCTGCGCTGGTGGGTTCTGCAATCTGGGTCATCGTGTGCTCACAGCTTTCTGGAGGTCGCGGAGGAGAAGTATTCGGGCTCAGACGCGTTCGACGATCGTGGCGATACCCATGCCACCGCCGACGCACAGCGTCACGAGCGCACGGCGCTGGTCGCGGCGTTCGAGCTCGTCGATGACGGTCGAGATGAGCATCGCGCCGGTTGCTCCGAGCGGGTGCCCCATCGCGATCGCGCCGCCGTTGACGTTGAGCTTCTCGTGCGGGATGTCGAGGTCCTTCATGAAACGCAGCGCGACCGAGCTGAACGCCTCGTTGATCTCGAACAGGTCGATGTCGTCGACGGTCAGTCCCGCGACCGCGAGTGCCTTGCGGGTGGCGGGTGTCGGTCCGGTGAGCATGATGGTCGCGTCCGAGCCGCTGACCGCACCCGCGACGATCCGGGCCCGCGGGGTCAGACCGAGGTCCTTGCCGACCTGCTCGTTACCGAGCGCGACCAGTGCTGCACCGTCGACGATGCCCGACGAGTTGCCCCCGGTGTGCACGTGATCGATGCGCTCGACCCAGTGGTACTTCTGCAGTGCCACCGCGTCGAAGCCGGCCGCGCCGATGCCGGCGAATGCCGGGGTGAGCCCGGCGAGCGTCTCGACCGTGGTGCCGCGGCGCAGGTGCTCGTCGCGCTCGAGGACCGCGATGCCGTTCTTGTCGCGGACGGGGACGACCGAGCGGTCGAACCGGCCCTCGTCCCATGCCTGTGCGGCGCGGCGCTGCGACTCGGCGGCGAAGCTGTCGACGTCCTCACGGGTGAAGCCCTCGAGGGTCGCGATCAGGTCGGCGCCGATGCCCTGCGGGACGAAACCGGTCGTGAAGTTCGTCTCCGGGTCGTTGGCCCACGCGCCGCCGTCGCTGCCCATCGGCACGCGCGACATCGACTCGACGCCACCGGCGAGCATGAGCGACTCCCAACCCGATGCGACCTTCTGCGATGCGGTGTTGACCGCCTCGAGGCCGGATGCGCAGAAGCGGTTCATCTGCACGCCGGCGACGGTTTCGGGCAGGCCGGCATTGACCGCGGCGATGCGCGCGATGTCGGCGCCCTGGTCACGCAGTGGACTCACGACGCCGAGCACGATGTCGTCGATGCGGGCGGGGTCGAGCGACGGGTTGCGCTCCTGGATCGCTTCGATCAGTCCGGTGATCAGGGACATCGGCTTGACGCCGTTGAGCGCGCCGTTGCGGCCCTTTCCGCGCGGGGTCCGGATCGCGTCGTACACGAAAACGTCGTGGGGCATGGAACTTCCTGTTCTGGGTGAGATGGTTCAGCGGGATGCGGCGGCGGGTTCGGTCCAGTACGCGGCGCGCAGACCCTTCTTGTAGAGCTTGCCCGTGGGCAGCCGCGGCATCTCGTCGATGAAGTCGAACGACTTGGGGCACTTGAATTTCGCGAGCTCGGATCGGCAGAACTCGGAGAGTTCGGACGCCAGAGCGGGGCCGGCGTCCGCGGGGTCGACCGGTTGGATGACGGCCTTGACGGCTTCACCGAAGTCCTCGTCGGGGACGCCGAACACCGCGGCGTCGAGAACCTTCGGGTGGGTGACGAGCAGATTCTCGATCTCCTGCGGGTAGATGTTCACTCCACCGGAGATGATGACGAAGGCCTGGCGATCGGTGAGATACAGGAAACCGTCCTCGTCGAGGAAACCGATGTCGCCGATCTTCGACATCGTTCCGTCGGCGCTGCGCGCCTCGGCGGTCTTCTCCGGGTCGTTGAAGTATTCGAAGGTGCTTCCCGTGCCCCGGAACCAGATGGTTCCCGGGACACCGGGCGGGCATTCGTGTCCGTCGTCGTCGAGGATCACCGGTTCACCCATGTAGGGCCGGCCGACGGTTCCCTTGTGTTCGAGCCATTCCTGCGGGGTGCATCCGCACATGCCGTTCGCCTCGGTGCCGCCGTAGTACTCGTAGATCACGGGACCGAACCAGTCGAGCATGGCCTCCTTGACCGCGACCGGACACGGTGCCGCACCGTGCACGACGACCTCGAGGGAGGAGACGTCGTGGTTCCGCTCCTCCTCGGGGAGTTTGAGCATGCGGGAGAACATGGTGGGCACGACCATCGAGTGGGTGATGCGGTACTTCTCGACCAGTGCGAGATACTCGCGAGCGTCGAACTTCTCCATCACCACGATCGTCGCGCCGAGGCGGATACCGATCGCCACCGAGGACTGCGGTCCGGAGTGGTAGAGCGGCGCCGGCGACAGGAAGCGCATCCCTTCCCGTAGGTGGAAGAGTCTGCGTCCGAAATCCTCGATGTCGAGGATCTGTCCCGGATGCGCATCGGGAAGGGACCGCTTGATCGCCTTCGGCCGTCCGGTGGTGCCGGACGAGTAGAACATCGGCGTACCCAACCGCTCGTCCGGTACCGGAGTTCCGTCGAATTCCGACACGGCGCCCGCATACGACTCGAACGGCGCGGGTGGCTCGGTGGCCACAGCGTCGGCATCGACCAGCAGCCATGTCCGTACCGCCGGGCACAGATCCGGAAGTTTCTGCGCAACATCGAACTTCGCCGCGGTGGTGATCACCAGTCGGGACTGCGAGTCGCCGATGATGTAGGCGGCCTCGACGGCGGAGAGGAAGGAGTTCACCGGTGTGTAGAACAGTCCCGTGCGTTCGGCAGCGGACATCGCCACGATCATGTCGGGATGGTTGTCCATGAACAGGGCGATGTGGTCGCCCGCCGCCAGTCCCTGCGCCCGGAACAACGCGGCGAGCCGGTTGGCCCGGGTGTCGAGATCCGCGTAGGTGACGATCTCTCCGCTGGAGGCCATGATGACCGCCGGGCGGTCGGGGTGCTCGACAGCGTGACGTCCTGGGTACATGACAGTGCTCCTCGATGACGATCCGATACGGGCGGCAGCCGCGCCTACGGCCTGATCGGACGCAGGAATTCGGCGACGGCCCAGCCGCCGTGGCCTTCGGCGAGGTCGACCGTCATCTGTGCCATGCGCACGGCACGGTCCTCGGTACGCTGCGTGACCGGCACGAAGTGCCGGATCGATCCGTCGACGACGATCGTCGGCAGGCCTTCGGCGGTGATGATGCCGACATGCCTTCCGCTGTAGGTGGATTCGCCCGCGTAATCGGTCAGGACCTTGTAGTCGGTGATCGGATGGGCGACGTGGTCGGTGGTCAGCACCGCGCCCGCACTGACACGCACGCCCGACGGTTCGTACTCGCCGTACGCGCTGAAGGCGGTACCGTCGGCGAGCCATCCGGCCAGCCATTCGCCCGTGTACGAGGCCCACTCCCGCGGTCCCCACGAGTGATCGCGGAAGGAGGTGACCTTGTCGAGCACCCAGGTCCGGCTGCCCACGCGGATGGTTCCGGACAGGTGCCCGAACTGTTCGTAGTGATCGCTGGCGATCGTCGAACTGCCCGGCGTGCAGTCGCCGTCGCCGTCCCCGTTGATGACGAACATGGGGCTTGTCGCCTCGTAGGTGAGGGAGATCTCGCACTCCTCCGAGGGGGCGTTCTTCAGGGCGATGCGGCCCTGCTCGGCCATCATCGACGGATGGGCGACACGTGCGACGGTGTTGCGGTAGGTGATCTCGGCGGTCCGGGTGGGTTCCTTGATCACGATCTCCAGTCCCTGACCGGAGAACTCGTCGTTGGTCTCGCACGGGGTCCGGCCGGCCCGGAAGGCGATGGCACCTCCCGGGAGAGTCAACTGCACGGAGGTTTCGCTGTACCCGAGGTTCGGCCTGTTACCGATCCGGACCAGTCCACCGAGTTGCGAGACCGGGTCGACGAAGTTGAAGTAGACGCTCTCGTTGAAATTGTGGATGCCGGCGAAGTCGTGTGTCCCCTCCGCGTCGGCCCCGTACTTGCATACGGTGAACGGGTCGGTGGTCATGGTGCTCCTGGGGTCCGTAGGGAGTGTCAGAATCGTTCGGCGGGAGTCGGATCGAGCGGCGGGAAGACCGCGGGCCGGCGTTCGAGGAACGACAGGATCCCCTCACGGGCGTCGGCGGAGTCGACTCGTCCGGCGTACGTGCGGGATTCGTCCGCTGCCGCCCGAGCCGGGTGCGAGTGCATCCATCCCGAGGCCAGCAGCCTCTTGGACAGCGCGACCGAGGTCGGGGAGGTGTCGCGGACGAACTGCTCCGCGTATTCCCTGGCCTCCACCATCACCCGGTCGGCGGGAACCACCCGTGTGAGGAATCCGGCTTCGTACGCCTCGGCGGCGTCGAACACCCGTCCGGACAGGATCCAGTCGGTGGCCCGACCGATCCCGACGAGCCTGGGCAGGAACCAGGAGGAGGCACCCTCGGGGACCACGCCACGCCGGGTGAACACGAACCCGAATCGTGCGTCTTCGCTCGCGATCCGGATGTCCATCGCCGCTGCGATGGTCGCGCCTCCGCCGATCGCATGCCCGTTGATGGCGGCGATCACCGGTTTCTGCATTTCGAAGATCCGCTCGCTGATACGTCCGGCGGGCTCGCGGTAACCGGTGGGTGTGTGACCGTCGACGTCCTCGACGAGGGCGCGCGTCAACGTCTCGGGGCCGTCGAGTGCGGCGCCCACCGAGAATGCCTCGCCCGCGCCGGTGACGATCACTGCGCGCACGTCGGGATCGCGATCCGCCCGGTCGAGTGCGCGCAGCACGTCGACGAGCATGCGGACCCGCATCCCGTTGCGCCGTTCGGGCGCATCCAGCGTCACCACCGCGACACCGTCCGAGACCTCGTAGGTCACGTCCTCGTAGTCGTCCACGGCCTGCTCCTGCATGCTGGGGGCCTCGGTCACAGCCCGCCGCCACACACGAGGACCTGGCCCGTGATGTAGCTCGACTCGGGGCTGCACAGCAGGTAGACGGCACCGGCAGCTTCCTCGACGGTGCCGGCCCGGCCGAGCGCGATCTGCTTCGTCGCGGCCTCCATCACGGCGGGATCCACGCCGACCTTGATCTCGCGGCCCTCGACGTCGATGGTCTTGGCCTCGGTGGTCACCGACGTGAGGCGGGTGTTGATCACGCCGTAGGCGACGGCATTGGAGGTGACGTTGTACCGGCCCCACTCCTTGGCGATCGTCTTCGTCAGACCGACCATGCCCGCCTTGGCGGAGGAGTAGTTGGCCTGGCCGGGGTTGCCGAGCAGACCCGACGTCGACGAGATGTTGACGATCTTGCGGCACGGCACCTCGGTGCCGGCGGCACGCTCGGCCTTGACCGCGGCGCTGATGACCGGCTGGGCAGCGCGCAGGATGCGGAACGGCGCGGTGAGGTGCACGTCGATGATGTCCGCCCACTGCTGGTCGGTCATCTTCTGGATCACGTTGTCCCAGGTGTAGCCGGCATTGTTGACGATGATGTCGATCCCACCGAAGTTGTCGACGGCGGTGGCGACGAAGCGATCGGCGAACGCAGGGTCGGTGACGCTGCCGACGCATGCGACGGCCTGGCCTCCGAGTGCCTCGATCTCTGCGACCACTTCCTTCGCGGGCTCGGCATCGAGATCGTTGATCACCACCCGGGCCCCCTCCGACGCCAGCTTCACGGCGACGGCTCGACCGATACCGCGGCCCGAGCCGGAGACCAGTGCCACCTTGTCCTGCAGTTTCTGGCCGCTCACGTGTTTCCTCCTGAGTGTTCGCGTCGAAAGCCCGACCTCCGGATACCGCGAGGCCGACGCTGTGAAGATCGTGTGACTCCAGTCACTGGGGTGAATACTAACTTCAGGTTTGAAGGGAGTCAACGTCCATTTTTGCTGGTTTTTTCCTCTTCTTGTTAATGGCGAATATGTATAGTCTGCTGAAGTCCGAACATCGCACACCCGCTTCGATCGAAAGGCAGACCATGCGCAATGTCTGCATCAGCGGCGTCGGAATGATGCCGTTCACCAAACCCGGAAAGAGCGAGACCTACGACCGGATGGGAGCCGCCGCGGCAACCGCGGCCCTGAAGGACGCAGGACTCGAATATGCCGACGTACAACAGGCATTCGTGGGATACGTCTACGGCGACTCGACCTCCGGGCAGAACGCTCTCTACGAGATCGGCATGACGGGTATCCCCGTCGTCAATGTCAACAACAACTGCTCGACCGGCTCCAGCGCCCTGTGGCTGGCCCGCCAGGCCGTCGCCTCCGGCGCCGCCGAGTGCGTACTGGCCCTCGGCTTCGAACAGATGCAGCCCGGAGCGCTCGTCAACGCCTACGGCGATCGCCCCAGCCCCACCGAGCGCGGCGAGAACATCGCGGTCTCCATGCCCGGCGGCGACGAACAGGCACCGATGGCCGCGAAGATGTTCGGCGGTGCAGGTGTCGCCTACATGGCGCGCTACGGAGTCTCGTCCGAGGTCTTCGGACGTGTATCGGTGAAGGCACGCTCTCATGCGGCGCGAAATCCCCTCGCCGTCTTCCGCGATCCGATCGATCTCGACACCGTGATGTCCTCGAAGCACATCTGGGGACCGCTGACGCTCCTGATGTGCTGCCCGCCGACGAACGGCGCAGCGGCCGCCGTGGTGTGCAGCGAGGAGTTCGCTCGCGCGCACGGACTCGATGCGAGCATCCGCATCCGCGCCCAGTCGCTCGTGACCGACCTGCCGGGCACCTTCGACACCACCGACATGATGCGGGTCGCCGGCTACGACATGACGGCGAAGGCCGCCGCGGAGGTCTACGAGCAGTCCGGAGTCGATCCGCTGGACATTCCCGTCGTCGAACTGCACGACTGCTTCAGCACCAACGAGGTGATCACCTACGAAGGCCTCGGCCTGACGCCGGAGGGCACCGCCGAGAAGTTCATCCTCGACGGTGACAACACCTACGGCGGCCGCGTGGTCACCAACCCGTCCGGTGGTCTCCTCTCCAAGGGGCACCCCCTCGGCGCGACCGGTCTGGCCCAGTGCGCCGAACTGGTCTGGCAGCTCCGCGGGCAGGCCGGTGACCGGCAGGTAGACGGCGCTCGAATCGCGTTGCAGCACAACCTTGGTCTCGGTGGCGCATGCGTCGTCACCCTGTACGAGAAGGCGGTCTGATGTCTCTCGATCACGCAATCCTCGATGTCGAGGTTCCTCCGATCGTCGCCGACGTAGAACGGGGCCGGATCCGGCAGTTCGCCATCGCGATCGGTGAGGAGAACCCGATCTACCGCGATCGCGATGCCGCAGTCGCCGCCGGTCATCCGGACGTACTCGCGCCTCCCACCTTCCTGTTCGGTCTCGAACTGGAGAACTCGAACGTCTTCGCCGATCTCGCGGCGCACGGCGTGGATCTCGGCAACGTCCTCCACGGTGAACAGCGGTTCCGCTATTTCGCCGACGTCCATGCCGGCGACACGGTCACCTTCGAATCCTCGTACGTCGATGCCTACTCCAAAGCGGGTGGCGCCCTCGACTTCCTCGTCCGCCGGAGCACCGTCACCCGCGACGGGTCCGTCGTAGCGGAGCTCGAGAGTGTCAGCGTCATCAAGAATCCGGGAGGTAAGAAATGACCTCGTCCACACCCACCGCCACCGAGGTCGTCGCCGAGCTGCGGCCCGGCGCGGTGACCCGCACGACGCTGGCACTGTTCGCCGGCGCGTCCGGCGACCACAATCCCATCCACATCGACATCGATTCGGCGCGTGCGTCCGGAATGGACGACGTCTTCGCCCACGGCATGCTGTCGATGGCCTATCTCGGACGCCTGCTCACCGACCGGTTCCCCCAGAGCAGTATCCGCGAGTTGTCGACGCGGTTCACCGCCATCACCCCGGTGCTCGCCGAACCGACGCTGACCGCGACGATCAAGGAGATCGCGACGGTCGACGGTGAACGACGTGCCGTGCTGGACCTGACCGCGGTACTGACGGACGGAACCCGGACACTGGCGGGAACCGCCGTGGTGGCGTGGCCCGAGTCCGATCCGCCCGGGGATGCGAAACTGGTCCCATGATCGAGCCCACCGGAGAGAACTGAGATGGCACGTTCGACGACGCCCCGTGCCGCAACCGCTCCCGCTTCCACCCGCGGCGGCCATCGGATCGAGCAGATCGTCCGGGCCGCGACCCATCTGTTCCAGGATCTCGGGTACCAGAACGTGAGCATCGACCAGATCGGTGCGGCGGTGGGACTCACCGGGCCCGCGGTTTACCGGCATTTCAAAGGCAAGCACGACATCCTCGTGCAGGCGTTGATGAGTCAGGTGGCGCTCGTCGACGAGCTCGCGGATCGCGCCGACGAGGACGGCGCGACACCTCTCGAGCAGCTCGATCTGTTTCTCGACGGACTCGCTGATCTCACGGCGAACGGTGACGAGGCCACTCTGTGGAGACGGGAGCAACGGCACCTCCAGGAGGACGAACGCCGTGTCTTCCGGGACTACTTCTCGGCCAATCGTGACCGTATCGCTGCGAGGATCACTGCCGCGCATCCCGAGATCAGCGCGCACAACGCCGAACTGCTGGGCTTCGCGGTCCTCACGATGTACTCGAACACCCCGACCATCCGGGGCACGCTCCCACCCGAGCGTCTGATCGAGATCCAATCGGCGATCGCCCGGGCGATCATCGCCTGCGCCCTGCCCGAGCTCGGTCCCGACGCCACACCGGCACCGACACCGGTGCCCCGTCGGCCGGCGGGACGTCGTGAACGGATCCTCGAAGCCTCCTCGCAGCTGTTCGTCGAGCGCGGTTTCTACGACGTGCGCATCGACGACATCGCCAAGGCCTCGGAGATGTCCGTGGCCACGCTGTACCAGCACGTCACCGGTAAGACCCAGGTGTTGCGAGCGATCCTGGAGCGAGGTGCAGAGGGCCTGTTGTACGTGACAGCCGACGCGCTCGCCCAGGCCACCTCGTCGCACGAGGTGCTCGACTCGTTGATCGGCACCTACATCCGGCAGGCCTTGGGTGTGCACGGCCGGATCATGCACATCCTCACCACCGACCTGCTGTATCTCTCCGAAGAGGAACAGGCCGCACTGCGGGAGACCCAGCGCGAGTACGTCGCCGAATGGGTCGAGGCCATCTGCGCCATCGCCGAGAACCTCTCGGCAGCGGATGCACGGGCCCTCGCCCAGGCCGTCATCGGCGTGGTCACCGACGTCTCGCAGAACGCCCAGCTCCGCGAGCGGCCCGGTATCGCCGAGGAACTGTCCACCCTGGCACACGCCATGGTCCTCCCGGCCGGCCTCAGGTCCTCATGACCCCCACATTCCATCTCCCTCCAGGAAGGGAACCAAGAACATGCCCCCGAACGATGCACGCTGTGCGGTCGTCGTAGGTGGCGCCTCGGGTATCGGTGCCGCGATAGCCCGGGCGCTGGCGAACGACGGCGCGACCGTGACCGTCGCCGACCGCAACATCACCGCCGCGAGAGAACTCGCGGCCGAACTCGGCGAACCGCACGAGGCGGCAGAAGTGAACGTGACGGACGAGAGTTCCGTCCAGGAACTGTTCGAATCCGTACGCGCGCGACGTGGCCGGCTCGACATCGCCGTGAACAGTGCCGGACTCAGCGTCGCCGGTTCCGTCACCGATCTGCCCGTCGAGAAGTTCCGGCTCGTCGTCGATGTCTGCCTCACCGGAGCGTTCCTGGTGGTCAAACACGCGGCCCGCGCGATGGACGACGGCGGAGTGATCATCTCGCTGTCCTCGCTGAACGCACGCCAGCCCGGTACCGGGATGAGCGCCTACTGCTCCGCCAAGGCCGGACTCGCGATGCTCACCGAAGTCGCAGCGTTGGAACTGGCCCCGCGAGGCATCCGAGTGAATGCGATCGCGCCCGGAATCGTCATGACGCCCTTGACCACACCGTCGATGTCGGTTCCCGGGCTCCAGGACGACTATCTGGCCAACACCCCGCTCGGCCGGTCGGGTACTCCCGAGGAGATCGCCGACGCCGCCGTCTACATGACGCACGCGTCCTGGCTCACGGGTGAAAGTCTCGATCTCAACGGTGGCGCACACCTGGTGAAGTACCCCGATCTGCTGGCGCACTTCCAGCGGGCCACCGCCTGACCCGACCCCGGATCGACAGTCACGAGCTTCCGCCGTGCACGACGTCCTCCCGCTCTCCTGCAGTCCCGCAGGAAGCGCGGCGCGTCGTGCACGGCGGACCCGTTTTCGGGGCAGCACAACGGGGAAAATCAGAGTCAGTACTAACTCTGCGTGCGCCGCGAGACATCCTCACGGCCAACACGCGCACCGCTACTCCCCCTCGACCCGGTCCATCACGACGCCCACTTGGACCCGAAATACCCTCTTGTACAGCACTTTTTTGCTCCGAGAGGACGGCTGCACCCATCGACGTCCCGTTGCATCGCAGCAAATCTTCGAACTACTCATTGACGTTCCATCGGTGACATGCCACGATATGAGCGTTCACTGCTCATGTGCCCCCCGTCACATTCCACGGGCTGCCCTTCCGAATCGGTCGAACCCGCAGCACCACACGTCCTTCGCTGTACGGATCCCGGGCCGGAAGTCACGGCACACTCCCGCCGCCATCGAAGGAGCACACATGACGACCACACCGGCAGACGACGTCATCGGCCAGGACACCACTGCAAACGCAGAGCACCCCACCTTCCCGTTCGGCCGCACCTGCCCGTTCGCGCCCCACGACAAGTACGACTCGTTCAGCGACGACAATCTGCAGAAGGTCGACTTCAAGGGCACGCCCGGCTGGCTGATCACCGGCTACAACAACGTCCGCTCGGTGCTCGCCGACCCCCGGATGAGCGTGCGCGGCATCGACGACTCCTCCCGCGGCGACGCCGGCGACGAAGCCGTTCCCGGCTTCTTCGTAGCGATGGATCCGCCGCAGCACGACGATCTGCGCCGAATCCTGGCCAAGGAGTTCACCCCTCGTCGCATGGCGGCGATGCGCCCGAACATCGAGCGGATCGCGAACGAGCTCGTCGACGAGATGCTGAAGTCCGACGAGCCCGTCGATTTCGTCGACGCCCTCGCCCTGCCGCTGCCCTCACTGGTCATCTGCGAACTGCTCGGCGTCCCCTACGACAAGCACGACTTCTTCCAGGAACGCACCCGTGCCGTCCTTGCAGCGGACAGCACTCCCGAGCAGATCGCCGGCGCCATCGGCGATGTCATGACGTACCTTGCCGAGCTGGTGACCATCAAGCAGCAGAACCCCGGCGACGACCTGGTCAGCCTCCTCGTCAAGCACATCGAGTCCGGTGATCTCAGCATCATCGACGTCGCCGGTATGTCGACCTTCCTGCTCATGGCCGGTCACGAGACCACGGGCAACATGCTCGGCCTGGGCCTGTTCGCCCTTCTCGAGCACCCCGAGCAGCTGGCCGAGCTGCGCGAGGACCCCGAGCTCATGCCCCAGGCGGTCGAGGAACTGCTCCGCCATCTCGACATCATCGGCAGCCTACCCCGGACCACCACGGAGGACATCGAGATCGCCGGTCAGCGAATCGCCAAGGGCGAGTTGCTGATGTTCTCGACGGAGGCCGGCAACCGCGACCCGTCGGTGTTCGACGAGCCCGATCGCCTCGACTTCCACCGGGATGCGAGCCGCCACCTGACCTTCGGTCACGGCATCCACACCTGCCTGGGCGCTCCGCTGGCCCGCCTCGAACTGCAGGTGGTGTTCTCCATCGTGCTCGAGCGCATCCCGACGCTGCGACTCGCAGTGCCCGCCGAGGACATCCGGCTCAAGAACGACGCCCGGATCTTCGGCGTCCACGAGCTCCCGATCACGTGGGACCGGGCGTAACAACACCTTTCGACCCCGACGGAAAGGAGGACGTCGCGTGACAACCCGCGACGCGAACGACGGCGACATCGACGTCGTCGTAGAGAAGGTCGATACCGTCGCCACCGGCGTCAAGGCTCTCGTCTTTCGCCCGGTGACGGGCACACATCTGCCGATGTGGACCCCGGGAGCGCACATCGACGTCCTTCTTCCGTCGGGAGCAGTCCGCCAGTACTCACTGTGCGGCGACCCGTCCGATCCGGACGTGTGGAGAATCGCCGTCCTCCGAGAACCTGCCGGGAAGGGTCGCGGAGGCTCGGAGTACATCCACACGTCCGTCGAAGCCGGCACGAAACTGCGAGTCGGCGCACCCCGCAACAACTTCGCGTTCGTCGAGTCGGAGCGCTATCTGTTCGTCGCCGGCGGGATCGGGATCACTCCCCTCCTGCCGATGATCGCCCGGGCCCACGCAGACGGTGCCGACTGGCGTCTGGCCTACGGAGGCCGGACCGCCGATTCGATGGCTTTCCGCGACGAACTCGCCCGTTACGGCGATCGCGTCGAATTCTTCTCCGACGACACATCCGGCCCCATCGATCTGGACAGAGTTCTCGGAGAGCCTCGCGACGACACCGCCGCCTACTGCTGCGGCCCCACAGGTCTGCTCGAAGCCGTCGAGCAGCGATTCGAATCATGGCCCGCAGGAACGCTTCACACCGAGCGGTTCGTCCCCGCCGAACCGTCGGCCGCGACCGGCGATACCGCCTTCGAAGTGGTACTCGCCAAGCAGAACCGCACCTTCACGGTGCCTGCCGACCGCTCGATTCTCCACACGCTCGAATCCAACGGCGTCGACGTCCTGTCCTCCTGCCAGCAAGGCATGTGCGGACGGTGCGAGCAGACGGTCCTGGAGGGGGTTCCCGACCATCGGGACGAGATCCTCACGCCGGAGGAACAGGCTGCGGGCGAGTACATCCTGATCTGCGTATCCCGGTGTCGAGGCGATCGCCTGGTACTGGACCTGTAAGTCCACAACATATTTCGACAAGGAGTGAGCAAGATGGGTCGTGTAGAGGGAAAGGTCGCCATCGTCACCGGTGCAACCAGTGTCGAACCGGGAGGCCTCAACATCGGCGGTGCCACCGCCACTGAGCTGGCAGCCGAAGGTGCGCGTGTCGTCGTCGCCGACATCAACGTGGAGGGCGCCGAACGCCTCGCGGCGATCCTCAACGAACGTCACGGCGACAAGACCGCGCTGGCGGTCGGAATCGATCTTCGGCACGAGGACCAGATCGAGAACCTCGTGCAGCGGACCGTCGACTACTTCGGTGCTCCCGACATCGTCATCAACAACGTCGGCATCTTCCCCGGTGACGACGGCGACGTGGCCAACATGGCCATCGAGGTCTGGGACAACGTCATGGCCGTCAACGTCCGAGCCGCCATGCTGCTCACGAAGCACACGCTGCCGTACCTCCGCAAGAACGGCGGGACGATCGTCAACACGTCGTCCACGCACGCGTTCGCGGGCGACAGCAGCCTCACCGGTTACGGCGCCACCAAGGCCGCACTCATCGCCCTGACCAAGTTCACCGCGACGCAGTACGGAAAGGAAGGGGTGCGTTGCAATGCGATCTGCCCCGGAACCACCACCACTCCCCCGGCTCAGGCGTTGCCGCAGGAGATCAAGGACATCTACGTCGGGCACACGATGCGTCCGGATCTCAACGGCCCGACCGAGCTCGGCAAGGTGTTCCTGTTCCTCGCTTCGGACGACTCCCGGGGCATCAACGGTGAGGTGATCAAGGTCGACGGCGGGCTCCTCGCACACCAGCCGTTCGTTCCCGACATGAACCGGTTGGGCATGACCACCGTGTCCGACGAGTGACGTAGTCACCCGACAAACCGCTCCGACCTCGTCACGGGCCGGGTCGTCGCAGTCGGCGGCGACCCGGCCCGTGCGCGCGGAGTACGGTAGGGCGGTGACCGTGTCCGAACAGCGAGAACTACACGGCTCGCCCGGCGCAGGCACACCCCTCGACACCCGCGTGCGCGTGCCGTGGCCCGTCGATGTGGTGCGCACCCTGCGGCCGCTTCAACGCGGGCCGTGGGATCCGTGTCATCGCGTCGTCGCAGGCGCCGTCTGGCGCACCTCCCGCATGGACACCGGTGCCGTGACGTACCGACTCACCCAGGACGGTCCGCACGGCGCGCGGTGCCTGGCGTGGGGCCCGGGCGCATCCGAGCTGGTCGATCGGCTTCCGGCGCTGCTCGGCGCCGACGACGACCCGTCCGGCTTCGTACCCGAGCATCCCCTGCTCGTCGAGGCGCACCGGCGCATGCCCGCCCTGCGCATCACCCGCACGGGCCGGGTGCTCGAATCCCTGGTGCCGGCCGTCCTGGAACAGCGGGTGCACGGGGTGGCGGCGTTCGCGTCCTGGCGTCGTCTCGTCACGTGGTTCGGCGATCCGGCGCCCGGTCCGGCCCCGGAGGGCATGCGCGTGCCGCCCTCCGCGGCGACCTGGCGGACCGTACCGTCCTGGGAGTTCCATCGGGCGAACGTCGACCCCGGCCGTGCACGCACCGTGGTGCGGTGCGCGCAGGTCGCCGACTCGCTCGAACGGCTCGTCCACGAATCGCCCGCTGACGCCCGACGGAAACTACGGGTCGTTCCGGGAGTGGGCGTGTGGACGGCCGCGGAGGTCGCCCAGCGCGCGTTCGGCGACACCGATGCGCTCTCCGTCGGCGACTACCACCTCGCGAAGGTGGTCGGATGGGCGCTGCTCGGCCGACCCCTCGACGATCCCGGCATGATCGAATATCTCGAACCCCTACGCCCGCAGCGTTATCGGGCAGTGCGACTGATCGTGGAGTCCGGTGGGTACGCGCGGGTTCCGAAGCGCGGGCCTCGCACCCCGATCACCGACCATCGTCGGCGGTGACGGGGTCTCGATCCGACGCGCCCGTCCTCGTAGACTCGGTCACATGTCCGCCACCCACGACGCGGCCGGCCCCGATCGGCTCGGACACCTCCCGAGCTATCTGATGACCCAGGCGGCGCGACACGTGCATCGCGTCGTGTTCGACCGCCTCGATTCCGCCGATGCCCGAGGTCACCACTACCGGATCCTGGCCGCCCTCGAGGAATACGGTCCGTCCAGTCAGATCGACCTCGCCCGTCGCTGCGGGCTCGATCGCAGCGACGTCGCCTCCTCCGTCGACGCACTCGTCGACCGGCGTTTCGTCGAACGAGCACCCGACCCGACCGATCGGCGACGCAACATCATCACCCTCCCCCAGCGCGGGCGCCGGCGACTGTTCGATCTCGACCGGATGCTCACCGCGGCGCAGGACGAGGCGTTCGCTCCCCTCGACGCGGCCGAACGCGCACAGCTCACCGCCATGCTGACCAGGATTGTCGAGTATCACACCAGGCCTGCGCCGATTTCCGCGCAGCAGTCGTAGGCTTGTAGAGGTGCATCCGGCGGAGATCCCGCCGTGAGCACGATCTGCGAAAGGACCATCGGCGTGCAGGCCAAACCTTGCCGAGAATCACGAGTCGTCAAGACCAGCAGGGTGTTTCCCAACGACGTCAACGACCACAACACGTTGTTCGGTGGGAAGCTGATGAGCGACATCGACATGACCGCGTCGATCTCGGCGACCCGTCACAGTCGCGCCTCCGTTGTGACGGCATCCACCGACTCCGTGGCCTTCCTCGAACCCGTCCGCCCGTCCGATTCGGTGTGCCTCGAGTCGTTCGTGACCTGGACCGGACGCAGCTCGATGGAGGTCTTCGTCAAGGTCACCGCCGAGGATCTGCGCAGCGGTGAGCGACGCATCGCCGCCACCGCCTTCCTCACCTTCGTCGCGGTCGACGACGGTGGCCGACCCATGCAGGTCCCGCCGGTGCTGCCCGAGTCCGATGAGGAACGCAAGCTCAACGAGTCCGGTGACGAGCGGGCGGAGCACCGCCGCATGCACCGCGCGCAGAGCCAGGAAATGGCGAAGTACCTCACCACCAGCCGCCCGTGGTGAGGTAGGGCCGAAGGCACCCACCGTCGAGTCGTAACCGACCGATCCTCACGCACGTATCGCAGAGTCCCGGCACCACGCTGAACACTGTCCAGGCGGTGAACGTCCGCCGGACGCGCGGAACCCCGGCGAGCGGCGCGAAGCTGTGGAAAAATCTCGGCCACTCGACGCGAAGGGGGATCGCGTGTTCGACATCGAGCTTTCGGCAGGGACGATCGAGTACGAGGACACCGGGGGCACCGGACCGGTTCTCGTGTTCATCCACGGTCTACTTATGGACGGAACCGGGTGGCGGCACGTCGTCGAACAACTCCGCGGCACCTACCGATGCATCGTGCCGACCTGGCCTCTCGGCTCGCACCGCATACCGATGCGTCCGGAGGCAGACCTCACCCTCGTCGGAATGGGCCATCTCATCGGGGAGTTCCTCGACGCCCTCGATCTGCGTGACGTCACGCTGATCCAGAACGATTGGGGCGGCGCCCAGGCCTTCCTCGCCGTGTCGAATCCCGAACGGGTCTCGCGACTGGTGCTCGCCGCGTGCGAGGCATTCGACAATTACCCTCCCGGCCCGGTCAAACTGCTCCTGCCGCTGGTCAGGATTCCCGGCGGGGTGCGCCTGCTCATGGCGGTGCTCGCCACGAAATTCGGGCGACGAGGACCCGGCACCTGGGGATGGATGAGCAAACGTCCGGTACCCGGACCTGTCATGGATGCCTGGTTCCACCCGGCCACCGTCGACCGGAACATCCGGCGCGATCTCGCCAAGTACGCGCCCTCGGCTCCGCCCAAGCAACAACTGCTCGAGATCGCTGCGAAGGCGGCGCAGTTCTCCGGTCCGGTGCTGGTCGTGTGGGCCACCGAGGACCGCATGATGCCCCGCGATCACGGACGACGCCTCGCCGAGGCCTTCCCCGACGCGCGACTCGTCGAAATCGACGACAGCTACACCTTGCTGGCCGAAGACCAGCCCGAGAAACTCACCGCGGCGATCCGAGAGTTCCTGACCAACACGGCCGGTTGAGACATCCTGCATTCGGAAACGACTCGGCGCCCGGTGCAGCCGAGTGTCGACTGGACCGGACGCCGGGTAGTTCCGAACCGAGCGCTTACAGCGCCCGCGCGATGATCTGCTTCATGACCTCGTTGGCGCCGGCGTAGATCCGCTGGACGCGGGCATCCTCGTACATCCGCGCGATGAGGTATTCACGCATGTAGCCGTAGCCGCCGTGCAGCTGCACGCATCGGTCGATGACCTCGCACTGCTTGTCGGTCAGCCAGTACTTGACCATCGCAGCGTCGGACGGGTCGAGTTGGCCCTTCAGGTGCTGCTCGATGCAGTGGTCGAGGAAGATGCGGCAGGTGCGGGCGATGGTCTGGCACTCGGCGAGTTCGAAAGCCGTGTTCTGGAACTCGAACAGGCTGTGCCCGAAGGCCTGTCGCGCCTTGGTGTAGCGAACGGTCTCCTCGACGGCCCGGTCCATCGCGCCGGCGGCCTGCGCACCGATGATCAGTCGCTCCTGCACGAGCTGCGCCATGAGCTGACCGAAGCCGAGGCCTTCGGTCTCGCCGAGCAGGTTCGTCACGGGCACACGCACGTCGACGAACGACAGTTCGGATGTGTCGGCGGCGTGCTGGCCGACCTTGTCGAGGACGCGTCCCACCGAGAAGCCCGGGGTGTCACGGAGATCCACGATGAGCAGCGACACGCCCTTGGCGCCGGCCTTCGGGTCGGTCTTGACGGCGAGGACGATGACGTCGGCCGAGGAACCGTTGGTGATGAAGGTCTTCGAGCCGTTGACGACGTAGTGGTCGCCGTCGCGCACCGCGGTGGTCTTGATCGCTTTGAGATCCGAGCCCGCGCCGGGTTCGGTCATGCCGATGGCGCCGAGGATCTCACCGGTGGCCATGCCCGGCAGCCACGCCTTCTTCTGCTCCTCGTTGCCGTACTCGAGGATGTAGTGCGCGACGATGCCGCTGTGCACGGAGTTGCCGAACGCGAGATCGCCGGAATAGCCCTGCGCGTCGAACACCGCGAGGTCGTGCGCGAAGGTGCCACCGCCCCCGCCGTACTCCTCGGGGATCGAGCAGCACAGCAGACCGAGCTTGCCGGCCTCGAGCCACACCTCACGATCGATACGACGCTGCGAATCCCACTTCTCGGCCTTGCCCATGACCTCGCGATCGAAGAACTCGCGCGCGAGATCGTAGACGGCAGAGACCTCGTCGTCGTACCAGGAGGCGACGTGCTTCTTCGGCATCGGGTTCGGATTCCTTTTCGCAGTGTTCGGTTCGGAGTGGTCAGGATCCGCGCAGTTCGCGCTTGAGGAGCTTGCCGCTCTGGTTACGCGGCAGGACATCGACGAAGCGAACGGCCTTGGGCACCTTGAACGGCGCGAGGTGCTGCTTGACGTGGTCGATCAAGGTGGGCTCGTCGAGTTCGTGACCGTCCTTGAGGACGACCACCGCGGTCACCGCTTCGATCCACTTCTCGTCCGGAGTGCCGATCACCGCGACCTCGGCGACGGCGGGGTGCGTGTAGATCGCGTCCTCGACCTCACGCGAGGCGACGAGGATGCCGCCGGTGTTGATGACGTCCTTGATGCGGTCGACGACGGTGATGAAGCCTTCGGCGTCGCGGGTGACGAGGTCGCCGGAGTGGAACCAGCCGCCGCGGAAGGCCTCCTCGGTCGCGGTGGGGTTCTCCCAGTAGCCGAGGCACAGTTGCGGTGAGCGGTACAGGATCTCGCCGGGTTCGCCGTCGGGGACGTCGTTGCCGTCGGCGTCGACGACGCGGGTCTCGACGAACAGTACCGCCCGGCCACACGAGGCGGGACGCGCGTCGTGCTCCTCGGGACGGAGGACGGTGGCGAGCGGACCGATCTCGGACTGCCCGAAGCAGTTGTAGAAGCCGAGCTCGGGGTAGCGTCCGCGGAGTCGCTCGAGGACCGTGACCGGCATGATCGACGCCCCGTACTGCGCTTTGCGCAGCGACGACAGGTCGCGCGTGTCGAGGTCGGGGTGGTTGGTCAGCGGCACCCACACGGTCGGGGCGAGGAACAGCGATCCGATGCGCTCCTCCTCCACCAGCCGGAGAATCTCGGCGACGTCGGGTGCCGGCAGCAGCCGCACGGTCGCGCCGACCGCGAAGTACGGGATGAGGAAGACGTGCATCGCGGCGGAGTGATAGAGCGGCATGCACACGAGCGGGTCGTCACCGGCCGACAGGTCGAGCGCCTCGATCGACGACATGTATTCGAAGGTGAGCGCCCGGTGGGTCATCATGGCGCCCTTGGGTTTCGACGTCGTGCCCGAGGTGTAGAGGAGCTGGACGAGGTCGGTGTCGGCCACCGCGACGTCGAGCGTCGGCACGTCGCCGGTCTGCGCAACCGTCACCAGGGAATCGTCGGCGTCGCGGAGCGGGACGACGGTCTCGGCCGGCACGTCGGCCAGGACGGCGTCGAGGTTGTCCCGCAGCACCGGGTCGACGAGCACGGCCTTCGCCCCCGACTGGCCGAGCAGGTACGACAGTTCCTCACCGCGCAGCGCGTAGTTGATCGGCACGTGCACCAGGCCGGCGCGGGCGGCGGCGAGATATCCGATCGCGTAGCCGTCGGAGTTGGTGCCGTAGGCGGCCACGCGGTCGCCCTTGGTCAGGCCCAACGAGAGCAGATGCGCGGCGGCGCGGGTGACGGCGTCGTCGAGTTCCCGATAGGTGAACTGCCGGTCGCCGAAGCGGAGCGCGACGCGGGCGGGATAGCGCGCGGCGGTGCGGTGGAGGATGCCGTCGACGGTGCTCTGACGCGGATCGGGGGTCATGCAGCGAACTTTATAGGACGTCCAACCAACTAGTCCAGACTTAGCGATCGCTCGGGATCAGCGGCCCTTCCAGACCGGTGCGCGCTTCTCGAGGAAGGCCGTCATCCCCTCCTGCGCGTCGTCGATCATCACGTTCGACGCCATCGTCTCCGCCATCGCGGCATAGGCCGTCTCCTGCGGCAGATCGATCTGCCGGTAGAACGCCTCCTTGCCGATCCGCATCGTCGCGGGGGACGACGTTGCGATCTTCAGGGCGAGCTCGGTGGTCGCGGTCTCGAGCGTCTCCGGTTCGACGACGTAGTTCACCAGCCCCCAGTCGGCGGCGGTCTGCGCGTCGATGGTGTCGCCGGTCAGCAGCATCTGCAGCGCCCGCTTGCGTCCGATCGCGCGGCTGACCGCGACCATCGGCGTCGAGCAGAACAACCCGATTCGCACACCCGGAGTGCCGAAGCGGGCGTCGGCAGCGGCGACGGCCAGATCGCACGACGCGACGAGCTGGCATCCCGCCGCGAGCGCCGTGCCCTGCACCGATGCGATCACCGGTTGAGGGATCGACTGCACCGTCCGCATCATCTCGTTGCACGTCTCGAAGATCGCGCGTTCCTCGTCGAGCGTGCGTCCGATCATCTGCCGCAGGTCGTGCCCGGCCGAGAACACCGGGCCTTCCGCGCGGACCACGATCACCTTCGAGTCGGCCGCGAGCGCCGTCAGACCGGCGATGACCTCGCGCATCGTCTCTACCGACAGCGGGTTGCGCTGCTTCGGACGGTCAAGGGTGAGTACCCCGATACCGCTGGCCTCGTCGACAGCGATGAGCACGGGCGGGGGCAGGGTGTCGACGGCGTCGGGGCCGTCCGCAGAGCGATCCGTCACGTTCCCTTTCCTACACCACCCGCGAGTTACCGGCGCGGCATCGACGAGACGAGATCCGCGACGCGGGCAGGCTCCCGACCGAGCAGCGCCGCCGTGACGGCACTCCCGGCGACGAAGCCGTGATCGTCGTAGAAGTCGAACATCGCCGCCAGACGCTCCCGGGTATCCGCGGGAAGGCCGCGGCCATGGCGCCCCATCCACACCGGGACGGACACCTGCTCGATCTCCACCGGCCGCCCGGCGACCGCACACAGCTGACGCACACTCACCGCGTCCGGCCCCCCGAGCTCGTAGGTGGCGCCGTGGTGGACGTCCGCACCCTCGACGAGGACACGTGCCGCTACCGCCGCGACGTCCGACAGAGCGACGAACGAGAACGGCGCGTCGGGGTCGTAGGGGACGTCGAGTGCGTCGACCGATCCGCCGAGCACGGACGCGAAGTTCTCCGTGTACGCGCAGGGCTGCAGCACGGTCCACCGCACCCCGGAGGCATGCAGGATGTCCTCGCAGCGCGCCTTGTCGAGGTGGTGCGGCATCGCCGGCGTGTACGGCCAGGCGACGGAGTGGTAGACGACGTGCTCCACCCCGGCCTCGGCCACCGCCTCGAGGAACCGTTCGAACAGCGCCGGCTCGTCGGGGTGCATGTTCGGGGCGATGAAGTAGACGCCGCGGCAACCCGACAGCGCGTCGACGAGCCCGGCACCCGTCTCGAGGTCGACAGCACGATCCCCCGTCTGCCGAGCGGTGTGCACCACTCGGCGTACGGGGGTCGTGTCTGCTGTCTCCAGCGCCTCGACGACAGCCGTTCCGGTCTTCCCCGCGGCACCGATCACTGCGAGATCGGTGCCGCGGGAGAGATGGGCCGTCGTCGACATCAGTTGCCGATGAAGTCGTACTCGGCGAACTCGGCGCCACCCGACAGGCGGGCGTAACCGGGACCGCGGTCGAAGAAGGGCTCCTCCTCGCCGCGCTCGGCGCGCATCTGCGCACGGAGCGCCTCGGTGGCCTCGACGTCGGCGACGGGCTCGTCGGCCGAGGTGTCCTTCAGGATCACGCCGTAGTCGTCGCGCGCGCCCTCGACGGACACCTTGCGCCACAGCACGTCCCGGACCACTTCGTCGATCGGACGATCGAGCGGGTCGCCCCAGCCACCGCCGCCGGTGGTGCGGATGCGCACCGTCTCTCCGGCCTTGATCGGCTCGGCGTCCGTGAGAGCGTCGAACTCGCGCTCGTTCGGGCCGCCGGGATCGAGGGTGACGGAGAACGGCTTGCCGGCCTTGCCGCCCTTGACGCCCCAGCACGCGAGGATCGAACGGTCCGCGATGGACATGAAGTTCGCGTCCTTGAGCATGCGGATGTGCTTCTCGTAGCCGAGACCACCGCGGTAGCGACCGGCTCCACCGGAATCGATTGCCAGACCCAGCTTCTCGACGATGAACGGGAAGCGGCTCTCGGTGAACTCGGTGGGCAGGTTCCGCGAGTCGGGCACCACGTGGATGGTGTCCTCACCGTCGGCGTAGTGCCGGCCGCCGGAGCCGCCGCCGAGCACCTCACGCATGAGGTACGAGTGGCCGTCGAAATCCTCACCGTACACACCGGTGTAGCGGATGGTCTCCTGGTCGGCGGGCATGTTGCCGTCGACCGCCTTGGCGACCACACCGGAGAGCACACCGAGCAGACGCAGGATCACGAACGTGCGAGCGTTGGTGGGAGCGGGGAAGATCGGAGTGATGAGCGTGCCCGGCTCCGGGAACTTCATCTCGATCAGCGGCACGACACCCTCGTTGACGTCCAGCTCCGCCATGCGGTCCGGGGTGTCGGCCAGGTTGCGGAGGATCGGCGCCAGCCACTTGATGAGGAAGTTGCCGTCGGCGTAGTCACCGCAGTGGTTGATCGGGCCCTTCGCCTGCGGACCGGTGCCGTTGAAGTCCAGGATCAGACGCTCACCGCCCTCGTCCTCCGGGGAGGTCTTGGTGAGCGTGATGCGCTGCACGTGCAGCATGGGCTCGTCCACACCGTCGTGCTCGGCGTAGTCCTCCCAGGTGTACGTGCCCACCGGAATCTTGCTGAGGATCTCGCGGCGGTACGTCTCCGTGGTCGCGTCGAGGATCGCGTCGAAGCAGGCCTCGACGGTCTCGACGCCGTAGCGCTCGAACAGCTCCGACAGCCGGCGCGCACCCATGAGGCACGCCGAGCACTCGGCGTCGAGGTCGGCGGCGAGCGAGTCGGGCATGCGGGAGTTGCGGGTCATGATCCGCAGCGCCGCCTCGTTCGGAACGCCCTGGTCCCACAGCTTGATCGGCGGGACCATCAGTCCCTCCTCGTACACCGTGGTCGCACCCGAGGGCATGGAACCGGGGCAGCAACCGCCGATGTCGTCGTGGTGGCCGAAGGCCTGCACGAACGCGACCACCGAGGGCTCGGTGTCGCCGGGGCGGGTCGCGAAGACCGGGACGGTGACGCACAGGTCGGGGAGGTGTCCGATGCCGCCTTCGGAGAGGTAGACGTCGTTGTGGAAGAAGACGTCGCCGGGCTTCATCGTCTCGAGCGGAAAGTCCCGTGCCACCGGATGCACGAGCGCCGAGTACGACCGACCGGTGAGCTTGCGCAGGTTGCGGTCGTGGATGCCGGCGCGGAAGTCGTGGGCGTCGCGGATCATCGGCGAGCGCGAGGTCCGGGAGATGGAGGTCTCCACCTCCATCTCGACGCTGGCGAGGTAACCGGCGACGATCTCGACGAGCACCGGATCGGGAGCGGTGCCCGAAGCGTCGGTCAGCCGGAAGGGCTTGCGCGTCGTGGCCGCGGCGGGTTCGAGAGTCGCAGTCATCGGGTGGCTCCGTTCGAGTCGGATGTCTTGGTGAGGCGGATGTTTCCGAAAGAGTCGATGCGAGCGCGGAATCCGGGGTGGACCGGGATGGTCGAGCTGAATTCCTCGATCACGGCGGGACCTTCGAGTTCGTCGCCGGCGCCGAGGCGGGCGCGGTCGTACACGCGGGTGGTGACCCACTCGTCGAAGTACGCCTCGCGGGTGCCGGTGAGGGCGGCGTCCGCACCCGTGCCCGGGGCGATCTCGGCGAGTTCCGGTCGCTTGATGGGTCCGATGCCGCTGACGCGGAGGTTGACCCATTCCACGTGCTGGTGGGGATCGTTGCGGAAGTCGTAGCCGTAGAGCTCGCGGTGGGCCTGGTGGAAGCGTTCGGCCGCCTCGTCCATCAGTTCCTGGGTGATGGGGCCGTCGCCGACCGGCACGCGCACCTCGAATGCCTGGCCGAAGTAGCGCAGGTCCGCCGAGCGGGCGTACTGCCGCTGGTCCGGTCCGAATCCCTCGTCCTCCAGGGCACGTTCGGCCTCGGCCGCGAGGGCGTCGAGTCCGGCCTGCAGCTCCTCGATCTCCAACCGATCGTGGCGGCTGACGTGCGTCTGCACGTAGTCGTTGCGGACGTCGACGGTGAGCAGCCCGAAGGCCGAGACGTTGCCCGGGTTCAGCGGCACAAGGACGTCCTTGAGACCGAGGATGTCGACGAGGCGGCAGGCCAACAGCGAACCGGAGCCGCCGAAGGTCACCAGGGTGAAGTCGCGGACGTCGAGACCACGCTTGACGGTGATCTGGCGCAGCGCGTTGGCCTGGTTCCAGGCCGACACCTCGAGGATGCCCGTGGCGCACGCCTCGAACTCGAGGCCGAGACGGTGCGCGAGTTCCTCGACGCCCTTGCGGGCGAGTTCGGTGTCGAGCGGGATCTCACCACCGAGCAGGTGGGGAGGAATGCGGCCGAGCAGGACGTGGGCGTCGGTGATGGTCGGCTCGTTGCCGCCCTTGCCGTAGCACAGGGGCCCGGGATCGGCGCCCGCCGATTGCGGGCCGACGCGCAGGGTGCCCTCGGGGGTCATCCAGGCGATGGAGCCGCCACCGGCGCCGACGGTCACCACGTCGATCATCGGGATCTTCGACGGGTAGACACCCACGCGACCTTCCGTGGTGAGGGCCGGCTCGCCGCCGACGACCACGGTGACGTCCGTGGAGGTACCACCACCGTCGCAGGTCAGCACCTGGTCGACACCCGCGACACCTGCGATCAGGGCCGCACCCAGGGCACCGGCCGCGGGGCCGGAGAGCACGGTGGTGATCGGCTGGTGCACGACCTCCTTGGCCGAGAGCACGCCGCCGTTGGACTTCATCACGTAGAACGGGATGTCGCGCTGCTCGCCCTCGGCGGAGGAGAACTCGCGCAGACGGTTCGCGATGTTGCTGACGTAGTTGCGGATGTTGGGCTTGACCGCGGCGTCGACGAGGGTCGTGATGGACCGCTCGTACTCCCGGTACTCGCGCAGCACCTCGCTGGAGATGCTCACGGTCGCCTCCGGGTACTCCTCCATGAGGATGTCGCGGACGCGGCGCTCGTGCTCGGGGTTGGCGTAGGAGTGCATGAGGCACACGCCGACGGTGAGGATCTCGCGGTCCTTGAAGAAGCGGGCGGCGGCGCGGACGTCGTCCTCGTTCAGGGGACGGATCTCGCTGCCGTCGTAGGCGAGACGGCCCCGGATGGTGCGGACACGGTCGGCCGGCACGATGCGGTCGGGCTTGACCCAGAAGTAGGAGTTGCCGTAGCCGTCGGGGACCGACTGGCGGGCGATCTCGAGGACGTGTTCGTAGCCCTCGGTGGTGATGAATCCGAGGGTGCCGACCTTGCCTTCGAGGAGCTTGTTCGTCGCGACGGTGGTGCCGTGGCTGACGGCGTCGATCGCGTCGCCGGTCTCGCCGAGCTGCGCGAGGACCTTCTCGATGCCGGCGAGGAAGCCGATGGCCGGATCCTGCGGTGTCGACGGGGTCTTCGTGGTGACGATGGCGCCGGACTCGTCGTCCACCGCGACCACGTCCGTGAATGTTCCGCCGGTATCGATGCCGACCCGAATCTTCCTGGATCCCATGTTTCCTCCTGGGTTCGTCTCGCCGGTGTCCCACCTGACGTCTGATGACATTCCACCCCCTGAGCGGCGGTGTTTCTTTGTCACATCTCGCCGAACTCGTCGCCTGGAGTTCGGAGTTCGGGCACCTGCCACCTGCAGACGACGGCACCCCCGGGCCGTGATGACCCGGGGGTGCCGTGGAGATTCGACGAAAGGTCAGCGTCGGGCGAGGATCGCTCCCAGAGCGACGCCCACCAGCGCGATACCGGCGCCCACTCCTGCCGACAGCAGAACCGTTGCTGCCGAGGGTATTCCGGCCGGTTCCGGTGCAGCTGCTGCGGCGGCCACGGGCAGCGTGGTCGTCTTCACGCCCGCACCCTCGGCGACCTCGGCCACCTCGGCTCCGTTCACGCCCGCGACGGCTGCGGCTTCGGCCGCACTCGGTGCCACCGGCAGACCGTTGGCGATCACACCGTCGATGCCGTTGAAGAACACGCCGGCCATCTTCTTCGCAACACCGGTGATCATCCGCTGCCCGACGCCCCCGACCATGCCGCCGACGACCGCGTCCGCGTCGTAGGTGAGCACGGTGCCGCCGTCACGTTCTTCGAGACGCACCGCCACGTCCGCCTTGACCGTTCCCGGAGCACCGGAGCCCGACGCCGTCATGACGAACGATTCGGGACGATTCTGCTGCGACAGCACCACTTCCCCGTCGTAGGTGCCCTTGATGGAGGCCACCCCGGCGGTGATGGACAGCTTGTAGTGGTTGTCGCTGATCTGCTCGAGCGACTGCACGCCCGGGATCGTCGCCGCGAGAACACGGCCGTCCTGCAGGCTGTCGTACACCACGTCGGGGGGTGCCTGCAGTTGCGCGGTACCGGCGATTCTCATTCGTTCTCCTTGTTTCGGGACGCCGCGTGGGTCAGACGCAGCTCGAACAACTCCGAGGGGGAAATCGGCATGCTGGTGATCGGGATGCCCTCCGCGTCCTCGACGGCCGCGGCGATCACCGCCGAGGTCGGGATGACACCGGCCTCGCCGGCGCCCTTCATTCCGAGAGGATTGAGCGTGGACGGGGTGACGGTGTGGTCCATCTCGAGGGAATCGGGCATCTCCGTCACGAAAGGCATGAGGAAGTCCATGTACGACGCGTTGAGCATCTGCCCGTGCTCGTCGTAGACGATCTTCTCGTAGAGTGCGCCGCCGATACCCTGCGCGACCCCGCCCTGCACCTGGCCCTCGACGATGCGCGGGTTGATGACGTTGCCGCAGTCGTGCACCACCGCGTACCGGAGCACCCGGATCTCGGCGGTGACGGGATCGGTCTCGACGATCGCCGCGTGGATGCCCGACGCGAACGTCGACGTGGGCGGCGAGTAGTAGCCGGTCGCCTCCAGGCCGGGCTGCTCACCCTCGAGGACGGGCGGCACCGACATGTCGGTCTCGGCGTTCGCGAATCCCGTTGCGCGACGGGACGCATCGTCGAAGGCGTAGCGGAGCGGGTTCGACAGCACGGCCACGACGCCGAGCGGGATCGAGGTGCCCTCGGCGCCGGGTTCGGTGCCCACCACGCACACGTGCCCCTCGCGCAGTTCGAGGTCGGCGACGTCGGCGTGGAGGTGGTCCGCGGCGATCTTCTTCGCCTTCTCCGCCACCATCTGCGCGGCGACGTGGAAGGCGGATCCGGACATCACGGCACCGCGCGAGGCGAACGTGCCGACCGCATACCCGAATCGGCGGGTGTCGCCGGTGACGATCTCGACATCGGAGACCGGCACACCGAGATCGTCGGCGACGATCTGCGCGAAGGAGGTCTGGTGTCCCTGGCCCTGGGTGGTCAGGCCCGTGGCGGCCTTGACCTTGCCCGAGGTCTCGATGAGCACGTGCGCGCCCTCGTACGGGCCCGGTCCCGTGCCCTCGACGTACGCTCCCACGCCGATGCCGACGCGACGCCCCTCGGCGCGGGCACGTTCCTTGTACTCCGCGAACTCGTCCCAGCCGATGAGCTTCCTGAGCTTGTCCATCCCCGCCTGGTAGTCGCCGCTGTCGTAGATGAGCGGACGACCGTCCTGGAAGATCAGGTGGAAGTCGTAGGGCATCTCCTCGGGGCGGATGAAGTTGGTCTCGCGGACCTCGAGGACATCCTTGCCGAGATGCTTGGCGATGGCGTCCATCGCCCGCTCCATCGCGAATACCGCCTGGGGTCGTCCCGCTCCGCGGTAAGGGGTGACGATGACCGTGTTGGTGTACAGCGAGTAGGCGTCCACCCGGAAGGCGCGCGGCTTGTAGGGGCCGAGCACCTGCGTGGAGGTGTTGAGCAGCACGATGATTCCGTACGGCAGGTACGCGCCGTTGTCGTGCCAGATCGAGAAGTCGAAGGCCAGCAACCGGCCGTCGTCGTCGAACCCGACGGTGACCTCGTGGATCTGTCCGCGCTCGTGGGCGCTGGAGACGAAATGCTCGCGCCGGTCCTCGACCCACTTGACCTCGTTGGAGATCCCCGCCTGCCCCAGCTTGCGGGCGGCCCAGGTGACCATGACCTCCTCGGGCCACGGGTGGACGATCTTCACACCGAATCCCCCACCGACGTCGGGGGCGATGCAGTGGACCTTGTTGTGCGCCATGCCCAGTCGCGCTGCGATCGCGGCACGGGCGGACGTCGAGGTCTGGGTGGACGTCCAGAAGGTCAGCGCCTTCTCGTCGTCGTCCCAGCGGGCGTAGACGCCCTTGCCCTCCATCGGCATGGACGCCGAACGTTCGATCTCGAGGTCGAGGGTCAGCGTGTGCGGTGCCGCGGCGAGTTCCGCCTCGATGTCGCCGAAACCGTGCTGGAGGTGCGCCGCGACGTTGTCGGGCACATCCGGGTGGACGACGTGCTCGGCGTTGCGTGCGGTGTCGACACCGACGACGGCCGGAAGGGCTTCGTAGGTGATGTCGATCAGCGCGCAGGCGTCCTCGGCGATGTACCGGTTGTCGGCGACGACCATCACGATCGCCTCGCCGACGTGGTTCACCTCGTCCTTGGCGAGCGGATATCCGTTGCGCGGAGCGGTGATCGCGGGGTGCGGGATCAGCAACGGGAGGTTCTCGGCCATCTCGCGCGAGTCGGCCTCGAGATCGTCGTAGGTGTAGATGGCGTGCACGCCCGGTAGTTCGAGAGCCGCGTCGACAGCGATGTCGAGGATGCGAGCGTGGGCGTGCGGCGACCGCACGAACGCCGCGGCGAGCGCGCCGTGTCCGAGATCGTCGAGATAGCGGCCGTTGCCGCTGACGAGCCGGTTGTCCTCGACGCGCGGGATGGGCTTGCCGAACGACTTGCCCGACTCGGTGGCACCGCCGATGTCGGCAGGGGCGAGGTCGGTCGTCGTGCTCGTCGAGACCGAGCTGGAGACGGGCGAATCGGAGACACTGGTCATGCTCGTCCTGCCTTTCCTCCGACCGGAGCGGTGGTGCCGCGGACCTTGGCATCGAGCGAAGCGCGGGCCGCCTCGCTGTCGGGGCCGAGCGGTGAGCCTCCGGACCGTTCACGCTTGATCTCGGCGGCGCGCAACACGGCCGCCCGGATGTTCTGGTAGCCCGTGCACCGGCACAGATTGCCGGCGATCGCCTCGGTCGCCTCCTCGTGGGTGGGCGACGGGTTCTCCTCCAGGAATGCGGCGATCGTGGTGACGAATCCCGGTGTGCAGAAACCGCATTGCAGACCGTGGCAGTCGACGAACGCCTCCTGCACGGGGTGCAGGGTGCCGTCCGGTTCGACGAGCCCTTCGACCGTCGTCACCGAGCGGCCCTCGAGGCTCGCGGCGAGCACGAGGCAGGACCGCACGGGCTTGCCGTCGAGCAGCACCGTGCACGCGCCGCACACACCGTGCTCGCATCCCACATGGGTGCCGGTCTGGCGGAGATGATGACGGATCGCGTCCGATGCCAGCGTGCGCGAGGGCAGCACCACCGTCTGCGTCACGCCGTTGAGGGTGAAGGTCACGGCGACGTGGTGCTCGCCGGTCTCCGCCTGCAGCTCGTCGACCTGTTCGGCGACGGTCCGCCGCGAGGCGTCGCGACCACCCTTGTGGATCGAGCTCGTCATCGACTTCCTCCCGTGTGCATCGGTACCCGTGTGTCGTCACGGATCGCGTCCTGCGCGGCCGCGAAGCCGACACGGCCGGTCAGTGCCGCCACCAGCTGCGACCGGTAGCGGTCGGTGGCGTGGATGTCCGCCTCCGTCTCGACGGTCTCGCGTGCCTTCTCCGCGACCTGCTGCCAGAGCGGGTCGCGCTCGTCGTGCGCCGAGGCGCCGCGCAGGATGTCGGTGTAGTCGACGACCTGCCCGAGCTCTCCTGCGGAGACGTAGGTCATCCGGGCGGACGTCACCGCGCCGTCCTCGACCTCCACCTGCGCGACCACGCCGACGAGGGCGTAGTCGCCGTGGCGTCGTGCGATCTCGTCGATGGCGGTGCCGGTGCCCGGACGCGCCGCCGGCACCGTCACGCTGGTCGCGATCTCGTCGGCTTCGAGGGTCGATTCGAGCGGGCCGGCGAACAGCTCCGAGGCGGAGATCTGCCGGACTCCGCGCACCGAGCGGACGGTGAGCGTTCCGCCGAGCAGCGACAGCACGGCCGGCATCTCCGCGGACGGATCGGCGTGGACGATCGATCCGACGGTCGTTCCGCGATTACGGATGGTCGGGTGTGCGACCAGGCGGAGCGCGCGGCCCAGCAGGGGCTGGACCTGCGCGACCGTCGGATCGGATTCGAGCGCTGCGTGGGTGGTGAGCGCGTCGAAGGTGACGCCGAGTTCCGGCGAAGCGGAGATCGCATCGAGGCGCGGAATGGAGCCGATGTCGACGAGGTGAGCCGGTGCCGCCAGGCGCATCGACAGCAGCGGAATCAGTGACTGGCCGCCGGCGAGCACTTTGCCCTCGTGCGCGACCCCAGCGAGGATCTCGCAGGCTTCATCGATCGACCGCGGTCGGTGATAGGTGAGTGGCGACGGTTTCATTGAACAGATCCTGCCCGCATAGTGCGATCGACGTTTCGTGGAGAAGTGACAAAGCTCACCGGTCGACAATGTCAGATGTAATAGAGGTCACGCGAACTCCTTCACCCTTCCCGCGCCGCTCTCGCCGTCGGGATCGGGCTCCGTCCGGACCGGTTCTCCCTGTTCGGATGGGGTATCGGGGTCTTCGGGTGCGATGTCCTCGGGAGCGATGACCCGGCAGAGGTGATAGAGACCGATCACGACGATGGTGCCCAGCGCGATACCGCTCAGCGAGAACGTATCGGTGAACTCGAGGCTGGTGTCGCCGATCGCGATGATCAGGCCGGCCGCGACGGGCATGAGGTTGCGCGGGTCGCCGAAGTCGACACCGTTCTCCTTCCAGATCTTGGCGCCGAGCAGGCCGATGATGCCGTAGAGGACCACGGTGATACCGCCGAGGACGCCGCCCGGGGTCGCGGAGATGACCGCGCCGAACTTCGGGGAGAAGCCGAGGAGCATGGCGATGACGCCGGCTGCCGCGTAGGCCGCCGTCGAGTACACGCGGGTCGCGGCCATGACGCCGATGTTCTCCGCGTAGGTCGTCGTCGGGGAACCGCCGACACCGGTGGCGAGGGCCGTGGCGAGACCGTCACCGGCCAGTGCGCGTCCCATCATGGGGTCGAGGTCGGTCTTGGTGATCTCGGCGACCGCCTTGACGTGTCCGGCGTTCTCGGCGATCAGGGCGATGACGCCGGGCAGGACGAGCACGATGAAGGTGAGGCTGAACGACGGGGCGTGGATGCCGACGACACCGGCGGCTTCGTCCGTGAACGGCGGCAGACCGAACCACGGAGCGGACGCAACGCCTTCCCAGTTCACGCGGAAGTGTTCGGTGACGGCGTCGGCGCCGGCGTCGTAGGAGATGATCGGTCCGCTGATGCGGTCGAGAACCCAGGACAGTGCGTAGCCGAACAGCAGTGCCAGGAAGATGGCGACGCGACCGAGGAATCCGCGCAGCACGACGCTACCCACGATCAGCGCGATCATCACCGTCAGTGCGACCCATTGGTCCTGTGGCCAGTAGGTGCCGGCCACGACCGGCGCCAGGTTGAAGCCGATGAGCATGACCACCGCGCCGGTGACGACCGGCGGCAGGATCTTGAAGACCAGCGAGCCGCCGAGGAAGTGGATCACCACACCGATCGCGGCGAGCACGAGCCCGGAGACCATGATCGCGCCGGTGACCTCCGACGGCGAGCCGCCCTGGGCGTAGATCGCGGCGATGCCGCCGACGAAGGCCGCGGAGGTTCCCAGATAGCTGGGGATCCGGCCCTTCACGACGGCGAGGAAGAAGAGGGTGCAGAAGCCCGAGAGCATCACTGCGAGTTGCGGGTTGAGACCCATGATGATCGGGAAGACGAACGTGGCGCCGAACATCGACACCACGTGCTGGCCGCCCAGACCGATCGTGCGGCCCCAACTCAGGCGCTCCATCGGCGCCACGACCTGACCCGGTTCTATGTTCTTGCCGTCTCCGTGCACTGTCCAGATGGGCATATCGGACCTTTCAGCAGAGTGTGGGTGCCGATAGAGTTCACGTGGATTGTTACGCCTGTGTTGCCGATCACACGTGTACTTCGGTAGCCGCAAACGCTAACGGAGCAGCTCCGGCCCGGCGTGGGAGGAATCTGCCATGAGCGACCCTCCGAAATTGGCAAGATCGGTGGTTGATCGTCAGGAATCGATTCCGCGCATCGCGATGATCTTGAGCGCGAGCGAAAGGTCCAACCGCAGTTCGGGCTGTTCAGTGAAGGGACCGAGGATCTTTTCCAGTTTCGCCACACGATAGCGCAGAGTGTTGTAATGAAAATGTAACTGACGCGCGGCTTCTGCGATGTTGATGTTGGTGGCGAGGAGCACCTCGAGGGTACGGCACATGTCCTGCGCCTCGGCCGTGCCGTCGGTCAGTTCCTTGAGCGTCTCGCGCGCGAACGACTCGAGTTCCTCGGTGTCCTCGACGAGGCTCAGCAACCGGTACACACCCAGATCGTCGAAATGGGTCACCGCCCACGGACCGGAGATCTTGCGTCCCACTTCGAGTGCCGTGCGCGCCTGCGCGTAGAGCGCCGGCAGGTCGTCGGTGGACGACGACGCACGCGAAACCCCCACACCGAACGGCCGACGCCCTCCCCCGCCGGCTCCGCGCACCAGGGCGACGAGTTCGTGCACGAGGGTCATCGTGTCGCTGCCCTCACCCATGAGTACGACGGTCTCGGTCGCCAGAGCTGTGACGGACGCTCCGGAATCGCGCCCGGCCAGCGCACCCGCGAACGCGCGGGCCTGCCGTTCCACGACGGGCAGTCGCGCCGGTGCCGCCGAGGAATCGTCGTCCACGCGATCGGGTTCGACGGCGACCACCACCACCGGGCGGTCGAGATTCCAGCCGAACATCTGCGCGTGCACGATCACCTGTTCGGGTTCACCGGCGCGGCCGCGCAACAGGTCCCGGACGAAGTTGGCCCGGTGCTTCTCCTCGACCGCGGACACCGCGAGCTCACGACTGACGACGAGCGCACACACCGTCGCCGCCTGCTCCACGAGATACAGATCCGGGGCGGAGAGATCACGTGCAGGACAGAAGAATACGAGCCGACCGTGGTCGATGCCGTTGGCGGAGATCGCGGCGATCGCCACGTACTCGTCGCCGAAGCGGTGCAGACCGAGACCGCCCTCGATCGAATCGGTGCGCACCCGGCCAGTCGGGTCGACGGCCGCCGTCGAGGACAGCCACGCGAAGTCGGATTCCCTCCCGGCCCGGTAGGTCTGGCGTCCGTCCGGGGTGGTGATGAGGACCGCCCCGCCGAGCCGGCGCGAGATGCCTTCGGCGAGCGCCCTGTGCCCACCGCCTGCCATGACGATCTCGAGGAGGCCGCGACGGAGGTGATCCGCCTCGAAGACCGCTTCCACCTGAGCGACGGCCATGTCGCGGAGACCCCGCGCGAGCCGATGATCCGCGACGACCTCCTCCGGCGTCGTCAGCACCGGGAGGGGAACGTCGTCCGTGAGGCCCTGTGGCAGGGGATGTCCGGCGTCGAGCCGGACCACGAGTGCCGAGACCTCGCTCCGGTCCAGCCGCGCCAGGAAGTCGGCGACCGGCACGGCGAGTCGCGCGAGCACGGTGGTGGAGGTGACGAGCAGCAGCCCCGGACGCAGCCAGGGACCGATCTCGGGAAGCATCATCACCGCGATCCCGGTGACGGGTCGCGGCGTGGAGACGTCACCGGCGAGCACCGTCGGTGCGACGAGGAGACCCGAGGAGACGACGTCTGCGAGCGGGCACGGTTCGAATACGACCGCTGCGCTGTCCTCCGGATCGGCTGCGCTGCGTCCCGGTTCGGATGCGCTGGGCCCCGGTTTCTCAGCCTTGCGCACCGTCACAGCACTACCCGTCCACCTGCCAGTCGTTCACCCCCGCATGGGAGACACGTGACATTAGAGGGCTGCCGCAACACCGTCAATCGCAGGCGGACAATCCGCAGGTCGGGCAGCGCGTCCCGCCGGCACCCGGTGGATGGGTCCGCGCAGTGTCGCAAGGCTGCGCCCGGTGGCACCGCGCGTGCTCACGAGGATCTCCGCGAGGATCGACACGGCCGTCTCCTCCGGGGTACGCGCCCCGAGGTCGAGTCCGATCGGCGAGTGCAGTCGTCCCAGTTCGTCGGCCGACAGACCGGCCTCGCGCAACAGGGCGACCCGGCGCTCGTGCGTGGAGCGACTGCCCATCGCCCCGATGTATCCGGCCTCGCAGCGGAGGGCGCGTTCGAGCAGCGGGATGTCGAACTTCTCGTCGTGGGTGAGGACCGCGACGACCGTGGTGGGGTCGATCGGCGCCGACTCGAGGAAGATGTGCGGCCACGCCACCACGATCTCGTCGGCGTCGGGGAACCGGGCGGGCGTCGCGAAGACGGGCCGGGCGTCGATCACTGTCACGCGATAACCGGCGAACTTCCCCAGCGTGCACAGGGCGGACGCGAAGTCGATGGCGCCGAAGACGTACATCCGCGGTCGCGGCGCGAAGATCTCCACGATCTGCCCGCGCACCTCGTCGACGTAGACCTCCGAATCGCCGTAGGACAGGCGCAGGCGCACCTCGGCTTCGGGATCGGTGCCGTCGTCCCCGTCGAGGGTGACCACACGATGGCCGGCGGACTCGCGGTCGGTGACGACGGCGACCGGCTCTCCCGCCCCGATCCGCCGTGCCACCTCGGTGAACTCGGGATAGGTCGCGGCATCGACCCGCTGCACGAACACCTCGATGGTGCCGCCGCAGGTCAGGCCCACGCCGAAGGCGTCGTCGTCGGTGACGCGGAAGACCTCGGTCCGTGCGCGCCCGTCGGCGAGCACGTCACCCGCGATGTCGTACAGGGCGCCTTCGATGCACCCTCCCGAGACACTGCCCACCACTTCACCCGACTGCGAGACGGCCATCGCGGCGCCGGGTTCGCGCGGCGACGACTTCCACGTGCGAACGACGGTCGCGAGCGCGAACGTCTCACCGTCGTCGAACCATCGCGACAGCTCGTCGAGAATGTCCCGCACAGCGGCCTCCTTACCGGTGTGTCACAGACGCGCGGCGACGGCCAGCGCGACGTGGTCGTGGAAGGGGCGCGCGACGATCTGCACGCCGATGGGCATGCCGTCGCTCGTCCGCCCGACAGGGACGACGACGGACGGGAGGCCGGTGACGCTGATCGTGCGGCAGCTCGCCAGTGCCTCCTGCCAGGTGAGCAGCCGGTCGCCGACAGCGAAACGATCGTCGCCGAGCGGAGGCGCCCCGATGGACGCGACCGGCAGCACCAGCACGTCGCCCATCTCGTTGAGCAGGCGATGGATCAGCGCGGTGCGCCACGCCCAGAGGCCTTCCACCTCCCGGTGCTCGGCGCGACCGGCCGTGGACAGCAGGTCGCGGATGACGGCGCCGAACCGGTCGGGACTCGCCAGCGCGTCGATGTCGGTGTGGGTCTGGGTGGCCCGCAATCGCCCGAACAGCTCGTTCCCCTCGACCAGCGCCGACCCGCAGTACGGATGCGCACCGAGGCGCCGCGCGCTCTCCCGGACGACGTCCACGATCTCGTCGACGACGGGGACGGTGCCGTCCCCGTCCGCCCAGGTGATCGTCAGAGCGTCGACGTCGACGGTCGCCGGATCGGTCCACGCGACGTGCGGTTCGGAGATCACGCGCAGGGCGAGGACGAGGTCGTCGAGGTTCCGCGCCATGGGTCCGACGGTCTGCAGCGCGCCGTGCACCGTCGTGGGATTGGCCCGCACGTGATCGCCGACGAGCACCCCCGGGTACTGACCGTCCGCGGACACCCGGCCGACGGTGGGGCGGATGGAGCACAGGCCGGTGCAGTGTGCGGGCCAGCGCACGGACCCGCCGAAGTCGGTGCCCAGCCCGAGGACGCTCATGCCCGACGCGATGGACGCGGCTTCGCCGCCGCTGGATCCGCCGGGTGAGCGCGGCGACTCGAGGCTGCCGAGTGGGTTCACGGCCGGTCCGAACATCTCGCTGTCGGTGAGCCCGGAGGTTCCGAATTCGGGTGTGTTGGTCTTGCCGACGAGGATCGCGCCGGCCGCCTTCATCGCGGCGACGGCCGGTGCGTCGACGACGGGGACGTTGTCGGCCAGCGCCCTCGAGGCGGCCGTCGTGCGCACGCCGGCGGTGGCGATGAGGTCCTTGACGGTGAACGGCACCCCGGCGAGCGGTCCGGCCACCTCGCCGCGGTCGAGGCGCTGGTCGAGAGCGTCGGCCTCGGCGAGGGCACTCTCCGCCGCGACGGTGACGATCGCGTTGAGGCGCGTGTTCTGCTCGGCGATCAGTGCGAGGTGGTCCTCGACGACCCGGCGGGCGGTGACCTCGCGATTGCGGACCACGGCGGCGATCGACCGCGCATCGGCGCCGGTCCACGTGCCGGTGCGCTCGGTGTCGAGCGTCGGGGATCGACCGTCTACCGCCACTGGCCCTCCTTGGTCTGCGTTCGACGAGAACGCTATGGCCGGCTCCGGTCCCCTCCTACGTCCACACTCCACAGGAAGCCGGTCGCCGCGGTGTGAAGAGTTGATACTTTCCCGCCGGAACTGGCCTGAGAGGATCGGGGAATGATTCCGTCCTGGGCTCGTCTCGCGTTCGCCGTGTTCGCGGTGAGCTGGGGCGCCAATCAGTTCGCCCCGATGCAGCTCGTCTACCGCGACCACCTGGGACTCGGCAGCGACTCGTTCACCGCCATGCTCGGCTCCTACATCCTCGGGTTGATTCCCGCCCTGCTCTACTTCGGGCGCGTGGCCGACCGGATCGGGCGTCGTCCGGTGATCCGGGCGATGATCCCGGTGAGCATCGTGTCGTCGATCGTCCTGCTTCTCGGCGCCGACATCCCCGCGCTGCTGTATCTCGGCCGGGTCCTCGCCGGATTGGCATCCGGGATGGCGTTCGGAGCCGGCACCGCGTGGATGAAGGAACTGAGTGAGGGTCCGGGTGTGGGAGCGCGCCGGGCCGCCGTCTCACTGTCGGCGGGATTCGGCAGCGGTGCCCTGTTCGCCGGTCTCATCGCGCAGTGGCTCCCCACTCCCGACCGCCTGCCCTATCTCGTGCACATCGCTCTGATGGTGGTCGCGGTGGTGCTGGTGTGGGCCGTCCCCGACGCGCACCGGCCCCGCACCGTGCAGGGCTCGTGGCGCCTGTCCACCCTGTCGTCCCCGCGTTTCCGGTGGGGTGTCGTGCCGTGGGCTCCGTGGGTCTTCGGATGCGCGACCGTCTCGTTCGCGACGATGCCGCCGATCGTCTCGGATCGGGTGGACAGCGTGGCCGTCGCGTTCACCGGTGTGGTCGCCGCCCTGACCCTGCTCACCGGTGCGTTGATCCAGCCCGTGGCCCGACGCATCACCCGGCACGGTGAGGATCGCGGCGTGTGGACCGGGGTGGGCCTGGGGGTGCTCGGCTTCGTGACCGCCGGCGTCGCGGTGCTCGGCGACGGCCCGGTATCGGTGCTCGCCGTCCTCGTCACCGCCGTCCTCCTCGGCGGGGGGTACGGCATGCTGCTCGTCTCCGGTCTCGTCACCGTCGAGCACATCGCTCCGCCGGACGAGCTGGCACAGACCGTCGCCGTCTTCTACTGCCTGATCTATCTGGGCTTCGCGGTGCCCTTCGTCATCTCGCTCGCCGCACCTCACATCGGGTTCGTCGCATGCTTTGCGGTCGCCGTGGCGCTGCTCGTGCTCGCGCTCGTCCCCCGGAAACTGCTCGCCGATCAGGAAGCGACCCTCGTCGGCTCACGCTGAGCGAGGCCGACGGGGTCCAGGCCGACGGGTTCCAGGCCGACAGGTTCCAGGCCGACAGGTTCCGGGGCGCGGACCTGCCCGAGCAGATCCGACAGCGCGCGAGCGACCTCCTCGGGACGGTCGGCGAGAACCCGGTGACCGGCACCGACGAACCGCACGAGGTTCGCGTGCGGCAGTCGCGCCGCCATCGCCTCCGACAACGACAAGGGCACGAAGACGTCCTCCGTGCCCGCCGCGACGACCACCGGCACTCTCGCGAGCACATCGAGGGCGGCGGACTCGTCGAGCACCGCGAAGTCGGCCAGCAGCCGCGACCAGGTGACGACCGACGTCTCGTTCGACAGCGCCGACCCGACCACCCGCAACCACGATTCTTCCGTGCGCCTGCGGGCGGCGACCGTGCACACGCGGCCTCCGGCGCGCTTCGACAGTTCCATCACGCGAGGTACGCGCGACACCGCCCGGTGCACGATGGAGGCGGCGGGATGGCGTAGATAGCGTCCGATACCGCCGTCCGCGAGTCCCGATGCGGCGGTGGCGATCAGACCCGCACCCACGATGCGGCCGCCGACTGCATCGGGGTGACGGCGGGCGTAGGACAGCGCGACCATGCCGCCCATCGAATATCCCACCAGCACCACCGGTCCGTCCGGCGCGAGGGTCCGGAGCACCGCATCGAGATCGTCCGACATCCCGGAGACCGTGCACGCGGTGGCGTCGCCGGTCCCGGAACGACCGTGTCCTCGCTGGTCGTAGCGGACGATGCGCAGACCCGGCATGTCCACCGATTCGCAGACGGCATCCCAGCTCGCGGCGTCCTGGCAGTGCCCGTGCAGGCACACGAGGGTCAGATCCGCATCCCGTGGTCCGGTCATCGTGGCGGCCAACGGCACTCCGTCGTCGGCGACGACGGTCACACGAGTGATCGTGTTCGGGTCCGGACTCGATGTCGGCTCGGCCATCTCGCCTCCTGCACAGCGCATCTGCAGGAGTTGTCGCGTCACCCTCGGGTGCCGTTAACCGCCGACATCGAATCGTGACGTCCGGTCGTCAGCGCGGAGCGAGCGCCCGGATCATCGGCGCGGGATCGCCCGAGGGCACCAGGGCGATGGCCGGGGTGGTCACGCCCGCCTCGACGTAGCGCTCCACGTGCTCGCGGCATGCCTCGGGTTCGCCGTGGATCACGAGGGCGTCCACCACGTGGTCCGGGATCGCTTCGAGGGCGGCCTTGCGGTCGCCTTCCGCCCATGCCTTCCACATGCCGGCGAAATCGTCCGAACGGCCGAGGAATTCGTGGAAGGCCCGGTAGACGGGGACGTTCATGTAGGCGGCGATCATGCGTCGGCCGATGGCGCGGGCGGTCTCGGTGTCGAAGCCGGGGAGCACGAAGATCCGCGCGACGATCTCCTTGTTCTCGCCGCCCTCGTGGACGTAGGGCGCCACGGTGCGGACGTCGTCGGCGGACAGCCAGTTGATGATGGCCCCGTCGGCCTCACGTCCGGCCAGACGCAGCATGCCCGGCCGTAGCGCCGCCAGCAGCACCGGCGGCGTCGGGTCGGGTACGACGCCGGCCCGGAAGCCGTCGACCGCGAAGGTGTCGTACTTCTCGGAGACCTTCTCCCCCGACAGGGCCGCACGCAGGAACCGCAGGGTGTCGCGGGCGCGCTTGAACGGTTCTTCGAAGGGGATGCCGTTCCACTTCTCCACGATGACGTCGGAGGAGGTGCCCACCCCGAGCACGAAGCGGCCGGGTGCGGCCGCGGCGAGACTCGCGGCGGACATGGCCAGCGTCGCGGGACCGCGGGTGTAGACGGGGACGATCGCGGTACCCAGGCGCAGGCTGGGAGCCCACACGCTCGCCAGGGTGAGCGGGGTGAACGCATCGGCGGCGCCGGCCTCGGACGACCACACGTCCGTGTATCCGAGGTCTGGGAGCTCCTCGATGATGCGTCGCTGGTCGGGCAGGGGGATGCCGTCGAGCGGGACGGTCAGGCCCCATCGTCGTGTCGTGTTCTCCGTCATGACCGTCACCCTAGCCACACTGTGGTTCAGGTCATACCCGGGCGTGTTTCGGACCGACGGATCGGGCCCGCCCCGCGGCCGCTCCGGTCCCCGTATGCTCGCGAGTCGTGCGTATCGATCAGTTGTGGCGTTATCCGGTGAAGTCGTTCGGGGGCGAACGGATCGACGCCGCAGCGATCGAAGCGGACGGCCTGCGCGGTGATCACCTGTGGGCGCTGGTCGACGCCGAATCCGGAAACATCGCGAGTGCGAAACGTTTCCGCCGCTACGGGCTGCTGCTGACCTGCTCGGCGCGACTTCTGAGCGACGACGACCCCCGCGATCCGGCGGCACTCGAACTGACGCTGGCCGACGGCACGGTGGTGCGCGGCGACGATCCCGAGGTCGACGACCTGCTGTCGAAGCTGGTCGGTCACGACGTGCGGCTCGAACCGCGCGACCGCACCTACGACGAGGCGCCGCTGCATCTCGTCTCCCGATCCGCGGTGGAGGCGCTCGGCACCGGCGACCCCACCGATGTGGCGTTGCGCCGGTTCCGGCCGCAGCTGGTCGTCGACACTCCGGACACGACCGGTTTCGTGGAGGACGAATGGATCGGCCGACGGGTGTCGGTGGGCTCGGTGGTCCTCGAACCGCACAAGCGCACCGCGCGGTGCGTCATGGTGACGCTCCCCCATCAGGAGGTTCCCGCGCGGCGCGACATGCTGCGTGAGGTGACGCACGCGCATCAGGTGCCCAATGTGCCGGAGGGCAAGCCGATGCCGTGCATCGGTGTCTACGCGACCGTCCTGACTCCCGGCGACATCACCGTCGGCGACGAAGTCGGGATCGGGTAAACCGGTCACTTCCCGGCGAGGTAATCCTCGACGAGGATCTTCTTCTGCACCTTGCCCATGGCGTTGCGCGGAAGAGCGTCGACGGTACGGATCTCGCGGGGACGCTTGTGGATCGAGAGGGTCTGCGCAACGAAGTCCGAGAGCTCGCTCGGATCACGGAGATCCCCGACGACGTAGGCCACGATCCGCTGTCCGAGATCGTCGTCCGGCACACCCACCACCGCGGCCTCCTGCACGCCCGGATGGTTCAGCAGCGCATGCTCCACCTCGCCGGCGCCGATCCGGTAGCCGCCGGACTTGATCATGTCGACCGATTCGCGGCCGACGATGCGGTGGAAGCCCTGGTCGTCGATCACGGCGATGTCGCCGGTCCTGAACCAGCCGTCCTCGGTCATCGACTCCGCGGTCTTCTCGGGATTGTTCAGGTAGCCGTCGAACAGCGTCGCACCGGAAACCTCCAGCCGGCCGAGGGTTTCGCCGTCGTGCGCCACGAGGTTGCCGGCCTGGTCACGCAGGCGCGTGGAGACCCCGGCGATCGGCAGACCCACCCAGCCGGGCCGGCGCTCACCGTCGTGGCGGGTGCTGATCGTGATGATCGTTTCGCTCATCCCGTACCGCTCGATCGGCGCGGAGCCGGTGAGGGCGAGCATGCGCTCGAAGACAGGCACGGGCAGGGGTGCACTGCCCGACACCAGGAGTCGCGCGGACGACAGTGCGCGAGCGGACGATTCATCGGCGACGACCCGCGACCACACGGTGGGAACACCGAAGTACAGCGAACCACCGGCTGCCGCATAGGCTTCGGGCTTGGGTCGCACGGTGTGCACGAGCGGCGAACCCTGCCGGAGCGCGCCGACGACACCGAGGATGAGTCCGTGGACGTGGAACAGCGGAAGTCCGTGGACGAGAGTGTCGTCGGACGTCCAGTTCCACGCTTCGGCGAGGCCGTCGAGACCGGCCGCCACGGCGGATCGTGAGAGCACGACTCCCTTGGGGGCGCCGGTGGTTCCCGAGGTGTACATGATCATCGCGGCACTGCCCGGGTCCGCCTCGGCATGTGAGGACGACGAACGCGCGCTCGCGTCGACCGGGATCGCGGGCAGGGTGACGTCGTCGGGAGCAGTGCCGAGCCACACCTGTGCGCCCGAGTCCTTCAGGATGTGGGCGCGCTCGGCCGGGCCGGAATCCGGCGGCACGGGCACCGCGGCCACACCGGCCATGAGGCATCCGGTCGTGGCGATCACCGTCTCGATGCTCGCGGTGGCGTCGATGGCGACCCGCGAGGAACCGGCGACCTCGTCGGCCACCGCCGCGGCGGCCGCGATCAGTTCGGAGCGGGTGAGCGAGACGTCTCCGACGCGGACGGCGCTGCGGTCGTCACCTGCTGCGGACTCGGTGAGCGAGGTCAGCAACGGCACGGGCGTGGTGGTGGTCATCGGGGGGTCCCTTCTCGACGTCCTGCCGGACGATGTCGCGCAGCGTCTGGTCCACATTGTGGACCGCTGTGCTACGATGCGGTCCGGCTCAACCTATAACCCGTGACGCCTGCCGTCAACGACGCGCGAAAGGTTCCGATGAACAGCGTTCTCACCGCACTCCGCGTGTTCGAGGAGGTCGCGACCACGCAACCGGTCGGGCTCTCGGAGTTGAGCAAACGCCTCGACGTCCCCAAGAGCACCGTGCAGCGGTGCCTCAGGACCCTCGCCGAAGCCGGCTGGCTGCGCCCCTCGACGGCGAACGCCGGGCAGTGGGTCATCACCGGCCGCGCGTTCAGCCTGGGCAGTGCGATGTCGTCCGGTGACGACCTGCGCGAGGTCGCACTCCCGGAACTGAACCGCCTGCAGGCGGAGACGGGTGAGACGATCCATCTCGCCGTGCCGGACGGGAACGAACTGGTCCTGATCGAGCGACTCGACAGCGCCCATCAACTGCGCGCCTTCCTTGCGCTCGGCACGCGCCTGCCCCTGCACGCCGCGTCCACCGGTAAGGCCTATCTCGCGTCGCTACCCGACGCGCGGATCGAGGACTTCCTCGCGACCGAGCTTCCTTCGCTGACCGAGCACACCGTCACCGACCCGGCGGCGCTGCGCGAGGAGATCGCCGAGATCCGCGCCCGCGGGTATGCCGTGACCGAGCAGGGCCTGCACGACGGCATCGCCGCCGTCGCCGTCGCGCTGCGCGGGCGCGGTGGCGCCGTGCGTGGCTGCTTCAGCATCTCGGGTCCGGCCTCGCGGCTGACGCCCGACCTCTTCCCCGACTACGGCGCGAAGGCGCTGGCAGCGCGGGACGCGATCGAGCGTCGCCTGCCCTGATCCGCTCCGAGCGGCACCGGCGGGAGCCTGCCGCCTCTGGACATATCGTTTGTCGATAGGTATAACGATTATCGATGGTATCGACAATCGATAAGTCCGCCGTCCGGCGAGTTCGGAGACGACCATGAATTCCACCCACGACACCGACCGCCCCCAGGGCCCGGGCGCCGAACCCGACACGCTCTCCCCCACCGAGACGTCGAAGAAGGACCGCACCGATCTGTGGGCGTCCCTCACGGTCTTCGCGCTGACCTCGTTGATCGTGCTCTTCACCTACGTCCGCGACCTCGTGCGCTCGCTCGGCGACGGCATCGTGACCGCGCGGGTCCGGTTCGACGACGCGGCAGCGGCGCCGGTGCTGTCCACCCCGAACGGCGTCGACCTGCAGACCGCCTCGACGACGGTGATCGACGTTCCGACCGACGCCCTCTCACCCGTCAGCGTCGGCTTCCTCCGCGCCGGGGAAGCGTTGCAGACCCTCGGCTATCTCGCAGCCTTGGCCCTGCTGAGCTGGATCGTCGTGCGATTCGCTCGGGGCCGGTTGTTCGACCGGGGTGTCATCCGGCTCGTGTGGATCACCTCGATCGTGGCGATCGCGACCATCTTCATCCCGACGATCCCCCGCACCCTGGGTACCAACATGCTGATCCGGGACGTGGACATGAACGAGGTCCTCTCGAACGCGCCTCTCGGGCCGGAGTTCTGGTACGCCTACGTCTTCTGCATGGTGATCTCGGCCGTGGGTGTGGTGCTGCGGATCGGCAGCCGCATGGCGCGCGACAACGAAGGACTCGTCTGATGCCTCCGGAAACCGAGCATGCCGTCCGGTGTCATCTCGACGAGCTGCTGGCCGACCGGGGCATGACGCTCACCGAGTTGGCCGACAAGGTCGGAGTCAGCGTGGTGAACCTGTCGGTACTCAAGAACGGACGCGCCCGCGCGGTCCGCTTCTCGACCCTCACCGCCCTGTGCCGCGTACTGGATTGCTCTGTGGGCGACATTCTTTCGGTCGATTGACCGACCCGAGAAACGGCGATGCCCGGAACCTCGTGGGTTCCGGGCATCGCCGATCGGTCCGGCCGGTGGCGCTCCGGCTGATGCACGGACCTGTTTCCTCTATTCCCCGATCGCGGGAAGAATGCGGGTGCGGACCTCACCGAAGCCGATGCGGGTCCCGTTCGGGCCGGGCGCGGTGGCCGAGATGGCGATCTCGTCGCCGTCCTCGATGAAGGTGCGCGTCTCGTCGCCGACCTGCACGGGTTCTGCTCCGCCCCAGGTCAGTTCGATGAAGGCGCCGCGCTGGTCCTTCTCCGGGCCCGAGATGGTGCCGGAGCCGAACAGATCACCGGTGCGGGTCGCGGCACCGTTGACCGAGGTGTGGGCGAGCATCTGCGCGGGCGACCAGTACATCTGCGCGTACGGCGGGCGCGACACGACGTGCCCGTTCCACTCGACCTCGAGATCGATGTCCAGGCCCCACTTCTCGGTGCCCTTCAGGTACGGCAGCGGCTCCGGGTCCTGCACCGGGGTGTCGATGCGGGCGGCCTCGAGTGCGGCGAGCGGGACGACCCACGGCGAGATCGACGTCGCGAAGGACTTGCCGAGGTTCGGGCCCAGCGGCACGTACTCCCACGCCTGGATGTCGCGGGCCGACCAGTCGTTGAGGATGACGGCACCGAAGCAGTGGTCGGCGAACTCGTCGGGGGTGATCTGCGAACCCATCGGGGAACCGACACCGACGATGAAGCCCATCTCGGCCTCGATGTCGAGGCGGATCGACGGACCGAAGACCGGCGCAGGATCGTTGGGGCCCTTGCGCTGTCCGCACGGTCGCACGATGTCGACACCCGAGGTCACGACGGTGCTCGACCGGCCGTGGTAGCCGACGGGCAGGTGCTTCCAGTTCGGCATCAGCGGGTCGGGGTTCTGCGGGCGGAACAGTCGGCCGAGGTTCGACGCGTGGTTCTCCGACGCGTAGAAGTCGACGTAGTCGGCCACCTCGATGGGCAGGTGCATCGTCACGTCGGCGACGGCGAAGACGGCCTCGTCGGCGACATCACCGGCGGCGAGTTCCTTGATCGCGGCGCGGACTTCGTCCCACCGGGCGCGGCCCTGGGCCATGAACGCGTTGAGCGACGGCTCGGCGAAGACGACGTCGTCCTCGAAGACACGGCTCAGGTCGAGGACCGAATCTCCGACGCGGACACCGACGCGGGGTTCGCTGTCGGCCGTGGAGAAGATGCCGTACGGCAGGTTGTCGAGACCGAAGAGCGAGCCCTCCGGAATGGCGATGGTGGTCATGCGTTCGTTCCTTCGGTGATCGGGGAAACGGTCGAGGGCACCAGACCGAGGCCGAGCAGATCCTCGAGCGGTTCGGCGATGCTGCAGGTGCCGTACGACAGGAAACGGCGCCGGACCTCTGCGGCCCGGTCGTCGGACAGGGCGCCGAGGCGGGCGGAGAGCACTGCCCCGTCGCGTTCGGCGAGCACGGAGGCGACCTCGTCGGTGTCCGCTCCGGACAGCACCGCGTCCACCGCGGCCAGCAGGTTCACGAACCCGTGCTGCTCGAAGCCCGTCTTCGGGTCGGTGTTGCGCACCGCATGGTGCAGACCGGCGGTTGCCTTGAACGGCACACCCGCGGTGACGACCGTGCCGACAGCCGCGGCGAGTTCGGCTTCGTCGGGATAAGCCTCGGCGACGATGCCGCCGGTGCGGAACTTGGCCGCGTAGGGCGTGCCGACCATGCGGGCGAGGATCTCGGCGCGACGCTCGTCGCGCGGAACCTCCACGAAGATATCGACATCCGGGCGGTCCGCGGAGATCTCGCCGAGTGCCGCGAACAGCTCGTCGACGGATTGCTCTGCGGGGACCGCGATCTCGAGTGCCACCACGGACACCGAGTCCATCGCGTCGACCTGCTCCAGGGCAGGCCGGACGGCGGCGGTGCCGGTCGGTGCGGTCAGGCTCAGGGCCAGCTCACCGGGATACGGGTGCTGCGCGAGATGATCCGCGAGTTCACCGAGGCGACCCGCCGGGAAGACGAACGCTCCGACGAGCGGCGCGTGCGCGGACGAGCGGTGCCCGGCGTGGGCGGGGACGGCGACGGGCAGCGGGGCGTTACCCGGAGGGAACAGCGCCGCGTCGTCGCACAGTCCGGTCAAAAGAGGTCCGAAAGTCACTTGGCTGCTCCTGCATTGCGGTTCCAGCTGCCGGCGTAGGCGGCGTCCTCGCACGCGAGCGCACCCTCACCGAGTTCGAGCGGGCGGAAGGTGTCGACCATGACGGCGAGTTCGTCGAAGAACTCCACACCGATGCTGCGCTCGTAGGCACCCGGCTGCGGGCCGTGCGCGTGACCACCGGGGTGCACCGAGATCGACCCCTGGCCGATGCCCGATCCCTTGCGGGCCTCGTAATCGCCGCCGCAGTAGAACATGACCTCGTCGGAGTCGACGTTCGAGTGGTAGTACGGCACCGGCACGGCCAGCGGGTGGTAGTCCACCTTGCGGGGCACGAAGTTGCAGATGACGAAGTTGTTGCCCTCGAACGCCTGGTGCGCCGGCGGCGGCTGGTGGACACGGCCGGTGATGGGCTCGTAGTCGTGGATCGAGAAGGTGTACGGGTACAGGCAGCCGTCCCAGCCGACCACGTCGAAGGGGTGGTGCGGCATCAGGTAGCGGGTGCCGACGACGCCGTGCGAGGTGCGGTGCTTGACGAGCACCTCGACGTTCTCCTCCTCGACCTGCACGAGTTCGGTCGGGCCGTACAGGTCGCGCTCGCAGAACGGCGCGTGCTCGAGGAACTGGCCGAACTTCGACAGGTAGCGCTTCGGCGGCACGATGTGGCTGTTGGCCTCGATCGTGTAGGCGCGCAGCGGTGCGTCGCCCTTGGGCACCCAGCGGTGGGTGGTGGCCATCGGCAGCAGGACGTAGTCGCCGGCCTTCGCCTCGAGCGGACCGAAGACCGTCTCGACGGTGGCCTCACCGGACTCGACGTAGACCATCTCGTCGCCGACGACGTTGCGGTACAGCGGCGAGGGCTTGGACGACACGACGTACGAGATGCGGACGTCGGCGTTGCCCAGGACCAGACGACGACCCGTCACGACATCCGTCTCGGCCCAGATCGTCTCGGGGAACAGATCGTGCAGTTTCAGGTGCCGCGGCTTGAGCGGGTGGTTGGGCGTGGTGGTCTGATCGGGCAGCTTCCACTCGGTGGCGTCGACGATCGCCGACGGGATGTACCGGTGGTAGAGCAGCGCCGAGTCGGACGAGAAGCCCTCCTCGCCCATGAGCTCTTCGTAGTACAGGTTGCCGTTCTCGTCACGGTGCTGGGTGTGACGCTTCGGCGGGATGACGCCGAGCTGTCGGTAGAACGCCATGATCTGACTCCTCGCGGATCTCGGGCGTGCGGGGAAGGTCGCTCGCCTGGAATTAGTAAACACATTAACTAACCGGAGGGCGTGAGCGCAACCACAGGGAGGTCACGAGGCTGTGTCAGTTGCGTCCGCGCACGTCGAACTGGCTGCGGTTGGTGATCAGCTTGTTCAGGAGCATCACGAGAATCTGCTGCTCAGTGGGGGTGAGCACCTCCACCCAGGCCTCCTCGCGCTCGTTCTGCGCGCGGAAGCTGTCGCGGATCTCCTTCTCCCCCGCTTCGGTGAGCGACAACTGCACCGAACGTGCGTCGTGACTGACCGGCGTCTTCTCCAGGATCCCCGCTTCGACCAGCGGTTTCGCGAGGTTCGACACGGCGGCGCGGCTCATCCCGGTGAGTCGCGCGGCGACGTTCGGCTCGATCGGGCCCGCGAGCCAGATGACGAACATGAGCCGATAGGCCGACCACGACCGGCCGCGCGGCCGGTGAACCGCGGCCTCGAGGTCGTAGGTGACGATGTCCGAGGCCCGGTTGAGGGTGAGCAGGACTTCGGTCGCGCTGCGGTGATGTTCGCCGAACTTGCTGTTCAGACGCTCCTGCGCGAGTTCGACGAAGGACCAGTAGTCGAGGTCGCGGGGTCCGGACATGCGGTCACAGTACCGCAGATCCGGGATAATTCATCCATTTACTATCTGGTGGATCACCCGGAGATCGGCGGGACTGCGGAAAACCGCACCCTGAACGCCGCGAAGTCGGCGGAAAACCGCAGCGACCTGCGCGTTCGCCGCTCATAGCGTTCCGGGCATGAACTTCACCCAGACCCTCCCGCAGTCCCCCACCGATGAACTCGACGGCCTCGCAGGCCTCTCGCTGCAGCTGATGGAGATGCTCGGAGCACCCGGCGCCGGTCTCGCGGTCGCCGCGGAGAACCTCTTCCCGCCGATCCCGAGCGAGGTGATCCTTCCCCTCGCCGGCTTCGCGGCCTCCCGCGGGGAGATCTCCCTCGTCTCGGCCGTTGTGTGGACCACCCTCGGATCCCTCGTCGGCGCACTGCTGCTCTACCTCGCCGGGCGCGCCTTCGGCCGCCGGCGGATGTATGCCGTCGTCGAGCGACTCCCACTGGTGAACACCTCCGACCTGCGGCGCGGCGAAGAATGGTTCACCCGGCACGGTGAGAAGTCGGTGCTCCTCGGCCGGATGGTGCCGCTCGTGCGGAGCGTGATCTCGGTCCCCGCAGGGGTGGAGGCCATGCCCGTCGGTCGGTTCGTCGTCCTGACCGCCCTCGGTAGCGCCCTGTGGAACTCGATCTTCGTACTCGCCGGATACCTCCTCGGTGAGAACTGGGGAGTCGTCGAACCGTATGCCGATGTGCTGCAGAAACTCGTGATCGTCGCGGTGGTCGCAGCAGTGGCGGTGTTCGTCGTCCGCCGTGTCCGATCGATTCGCGCCCGTTAGGGTCGGTCCGTGATCGATCACCTTCGGCGCTCACTCGGGACCTCGGTCCGCGCCGTCGTCGGGCTCCTGCTCGGGATCGTCACCGCGGTGACGGGTGCGGCGGCATCGACCCGCCGCACCACCGACGGACCGAGCCGCGCGGCCGAACGCGACCGCACTCGTCTCGTGCGATGGTTCGACGCCGAGGCGGTCCGGGATCTTCCGGATCGCGAGCCGACCGGATACTTCCTCGTTCGCCTGGCCTACGGTCCGCTCGTCGGCCTCGTCGTACTGCTCGTCCTGATCGCCGCGACCGGCTACGGGGGCTGGGCGATCGTCCTGCTGGCCGGCGGTCGCATCTCCGTCGCCGACGGTCTCGTCTCACTCCTCGTCGCCGCCGTGATGATCTACCTCTCCGTCCGGCTGGCGATGATCGTGGGCCAGTGGGACCTCCGCACAGCACTGCGGCTGCTCGGCGACGATGCCACGCAGCATCGTCTCCGCGACCTGCAACGCACCCGCGCCGACGTCGTCACCGCCATCGACGACGAACGCCGACGGATCGAACGCGCCCTGCACGACGACGTCCAGCAGCGAGCCGTCGCGCTCGCACTCGACGTCGGTCGCGCGCGACGCACCGCCGAACGCGGCGGTGGAAATCTCGTCGCCGACCTCGACAACGCCGTCGCCCAGGCACAGGCACTGCTCACCGAACTGCGCGACGTGGCGTGGCGGATATACCCGGCCGCGCTCGACGAACACGGACTCGCCGCGGCACTGGAAGGGTTGTCCGCACACACCTTCCTCCCCGTCGACCTGGATCTGTCGATCGACCCGGAACCACCGCACGATGTCGCGGCAGCCGCGTACTACGTTGCCGCGGAAGGGGTCACGAACTCGACGAAGCACTCCGGCGCCGACAGCGTGTCCGTGACCGTCGCAGCGGACGGTCGCGTCGTCACGGTCACGGTCGTCGACGACGGATGCGGTGGGGCCGAGATGACGGGCTCCGGCCTGACGGGTCTCGCGCGCCGCGTCGCCGCGCTGGACGGGCAGTTCTCCGTACACAGCCCTCGCGGAGGGCCGACCGTCGTGGAAGCGAGGATCCCGTGCGCATCGTGATAGCCGAGGACTCGACCCTTCTCCGCGAGGGCCTGTCCCGGTTGCTCGCGGACGAAGGCCACGAGGTGGTTGCCGGTGTGGGCAACGCCGTCGAGTTGCACCACGTCGTCGAGCGCGAGGTGCCCGACCTCGTGTTGCTCGACGTGCGCATGCCCCCGACCTACTCGACGGAGGGCATCGACGCGGCGCGGCGCATCAAGGAGGAACACCCGCAGGTCGCTGTGCTCGTGCTGTCGCAGTACGTCGAGCACCGGAACGCGACCGGCCTGCTCACGAACGGCTGGGGTGGCGTGGGCTATCTGCTCAAGGATCGCGTGTCGGACGTGGGGGCGTTCCTCACCGACCTGGAACGTGTGGCCGCGGGCGGGACGGCCTTCGATCCCGAGGTGGTGCGGCAACTGTTCGCGAACACCCGCCGCACCGACCCCATCGCCGCCCTCACCGAACGCGAGCGCGAGGTGCTCGAGGCCCTCGCGCAGGGTCTGACGAACACCGGCATCGCCGATCGTCTGATCATGTCGGTCAGCGCCGTCGAGAAGCACGTCAATTCGATCTTCGTGAGGCTCGACCTGCCGCGCGAGGCCGACCGTAGTCGGCGGGTACGGGCGGTGCTCCTCTATCTCGAGAGCACGGGCACCCCGAGCTCTCGGGACGACCGCTGACGCCCCGTGCGGATCAGAAGAGCGGATACACGAAGTGCCCGACGCCTCCACCGGGTGCGCTCGACCCCGTCACGTTGGGCAGGTTCGCGGGCAGACGCTGAAGCTTGTGTGGCCGGCCTTCGAGGTCGGCCTGCCAGCAGTCGGTCGTCACGCCGTGGAAGCCCTGACACACGATGCGGGTGTTCGTGCCGAACGGTGAGGTCAGCCGTGGCTCGTTCACCAGCGGGTTCCAGTAGGCGAGCTCGTCCGGGGTGAGCCAGTTGGCAGGGTCCGCCTCGAACACGGAGATCGGGCTGTTCGGTTGCTGGACCGGCCACTCGTCCTGCGCCGCCGCGATGCCGGCGTCGCCGAGGACGATCCCTCCTGTCACTGCGGCGACCGCTCCGGCTCGCAGTACCCGTCGAAATCCGTTCGCCATCGTTCCCCTCCACCCCGTGTCTCGAGGACCCGTGCCTCCCGGACATCGAAACACGGACCACGCGGTCCGGATATGGGAATGCCGGAATTGTCGGCCCCCGACGGGTTCCGACAATTCCGGCTGCACCACAGGACTAGTCGGTGCGGAGTTCGATGCCCTTCGTCTCCTCGATGAAGAAGACCGCACCGAGGGTGAGCAGCGCACAGAACACGAAGTACCCGGCCGGTGCCAGCGAGTTCCCGGTGACGTCGATCAGCCACGTCGCGATGAACGGTGCGGTGCCACCGAGGCACATGTTCGTCACGTTGTTCCCGAGAGCGATACCGCTGTATCGCACGGACGCCTTGAGCATCTCGACATAGGTGACGAAGGAGGCGCCGTTGACCACCGACACGCAGATGAACAGCACGGACTGGCCGGCGACGGCCTGCCAGACGGTGCCGCCGGACATCAGCATGAACATCGGAACACCGACGATCGCGGATGCGGCACTACCGGCGAACAGCACCGGCTTGCGCCCGTACTTGTCGGCGAGATAACCGGCGATGGGCAGCGTGATCACACCGAGTACGAGAGCGAGGCAGGTCGACAGGAACGCGACGGAGGACGACAGCCCACCCGTGGTCTGGAGGTAGGTCGCGGCATACACGGAGGCGATGTAGTAGCCACCGATGATGAGCGCACCGAGCAGGATGATCTTGACGACGCTTCCGCCCGACGTCTTCAGCAGCTCCGCGATGGGCAGCTTCTTCGTCTCACCCTTTTCCTCGAGTTCCTCGAACTGCGGGGTGTCCTCGAGATGGTTACGGATCCAGATGCCGACGACACCGATGACCACGCTGAGCAGGAACGGGATGCGCCATGCCCATTCGAGGATCTGTTCCTCCGAGAACGTGGACGTGATGCCGAGCGCCACGAGAGACGCCACCAACGACCCCAGGTAGGTACCCGAGTTGACCATGGACGTCTGCGTCGCGCGCCAGCGTGCCGGTGCGGATTCGGAGACGAATGCGTTCGCGCCGCCGAGTTCGCCACCGGCCGCGAAGCCCTGCAGGCAGCGGGCGAGCACGAGCAGAACCGTCGCCCACACGCCCAGAGTGGCGTAGGTGGGCATCAGTCCCATGGCTGCGGTCGCCACGACCATGAGCAGGATCGTCCACGACAGTGCGTTCTTCCGGCCGTACTTGTCACCGATGTGCCCGAAGAAGATGCCGCCGGGCACCCGGAGGAAGAACGCCACGGCGAAGGCCGCGAACGTTCCCAGCAGAGCAGCTGTCTCGTCTTCGGCGACGAAGAACAGGGTGGCGACCATCGTCGCCATGTAGCCGTAGATACCGAAGTCGTAGTACTCGACGATGGTGCCGACGACCGCGGCACGGATCACCTTCGTGGTCGACTGCTTCGGCTGCGCCGGATCGGCATTGCCCGCCTGTGGCGGACTTCCTGCGGCGGGGACCGCGTCGGATCGGAGCATGATCTTTCCTTTACGGGTTCGAGGGGACGGCCGGCGTCACACGCCGGCCACGCCGAGTTCGGCGGGCGGCGTGGCACCGGAAACAGCTGCCCCTGCCGCGTTACGGCCGGCGATGCGGCCCATGGTCAATGCGTTGGCGACGGCGTTGCCACCGCCCACATAGCGGAGGCCGAGGATGCCGGCGCCCGCTTCTCCGGCTGCGTACAGGCCGGGGACGACGTTCCCGATCGTGTCGAGAACTTCGGCGTTCTTGTTGATCTCGAGCCCCGCGTGCGTGCACACCAGTTCGGCGGGCAGCATACGCGCCGCGTAGAACGGCCCCTGTGCAATGGGGTCGGGGTTCGAGGTAGAGCCCTTGTTCGCCAGGGTGCGGTGCCGCAGGAAATCCTCGTCGACGCCGTGGGGCAACTGAGTATTCCAGCGCTCGACCGTGGTGGTCAGAGCGTCGGCGGGCACACCCATGAGTTCGGCGAGTTCGGCGAGGGTATCGGCGCGCAGAGTGCGCCCGGCCTCGGCCTCCTCGGCGATGCGGTCGGCCTCCCAGTCCGTGTAGCCGGCCGGCAGTCCGAGGCGCGCCCTCTCGTCGAAGACCGCCCAGACCGGACCATCCTGCCTGTCCATGAGGCCGCCGGACACCGCGTAGGAGGCGTCCTCGTCCATGAACCGGCGTCCGGTGCTGTTGACATACACTCGCGACTTCGGCGGGAAGCCCGCCTGCCAGTGGTGGTACCGCTGGAAGTAGGCGGTGGGCATGGTCAGCCCCCAGTCCCGTCCGGCGATGGACGATCCGACCTGCTCACCGAAGGCGAAGTGGTCTCCGCGGCTTCCCGGGCCCGCGACGACGAACAGCGAGTCACCGGCCGCGAGCGGATACGGGTAGTACTGCTCGAGCAGGTCGCGGCTCTGTGCGAACCCGCCCGAGGCGACGACCACTGCGCGCGCACGGACCTCGATGTCGTCTGCGACCACACCGACCACGCGGCCGTCCTCGACCATCAGTCGCTGCACCCGCGTGCCGAGGACCGCTTCGACACCGTGTGCGCGACGTGCACGGTCGAGGGTCTGGACGAGTCCGTAGCCCTGGTCCTTGGGCACGTGGCCGCGCCACACGTCCTCGACGCCCGCTTGGCACAGGCCCGGCATGTGTGCGTTGGACGACTCGCGTGCGGGGATGTCGACACCGAGCCCGATGAGCCATTCCAGGGTCGGCCCGGCGTTCTCGCAGAAGGCACGGACCAGGCCCGGATTGAGGGTCCAGTGGTTCAGATCCATGTAGTGCTGGAAGAACTTCTCGGCGGAGTCCTCGATACCGAGACCACGCTGCACACTGGTGCCTGCCGCGGTGAACAGTCCTGCGGAGAGCTGCGTCGATCCACCCAGTTCGGTTTCGGATTCGAACAACAGGACGCTCGCGCCGGATTCGGCAGCGGACACTGCGGCCGCGAGACCGGCACCGCCACCACCGATCACCACGACGTCGATGATGTCGTCGTTCATGAGAGTTGATCTCCCGTCTCCGCGATGATGCGGTGGTAGAGGCCGTTGGACGTCAGGCCGCCGTCGACGGTCACTTCGCTGCCGGTCATGTAGGTGGAACGATCCGAAAGCAGGAACAGCACTGCATCGGTGATCTCGTCGACGCTCGCCATGCGTGCGGTCGGAATGCTCGCGAGTGCGGACTCGACGAACGCGTCGGCGCCGCCGAGCAGTGCCGTACCGACCAGGCCCGGATGAACCGAGTTCACGCGGATCTTCCAGCGGGCGAGGCCGCCGGCGGCGGACTTCGACAGGCCCGTCAGTCCCCACTTGCTCGACGAGTAGGCCGGGGAGAAGTACCCGATCTGCCCGGCGATCGACGAGATGTTGACGATAGAACCGCCGCCGCTGTCGCGCATGAGCGGAGCAACCGCTTTGATGCCGTAGAACGGCCCGAACAGGTTGATCCGCATGGTCTTCTCCCAGACGTCGTCCGGGGTGTCCATGAACTCGAGGCGTCGCGAGATTCCGGCGTTGTTGATCAATCCGCCGAGTTCTCCTCGCTGGGAGCGGATCTCGTCGACGACCCTCTCCCATGCCGCAGCGTCGGACACGTCGAGCGTGTGCGCCGACGCGGAACCACCGGCTGCCTCGATCTGTTCGACGACCTCGGACGGGTCGTGGATATCCGCAAGGCACACGTGCGTTCCCCGCGCAGCGAGCGCGCGGGCATGATTGGCGCCCATCCCGCCGGCAGCGCCCGTGACGAGCACGACCGCCGGGTACGACACGGATTCGGCGACACCGTCAGACATGACGCGATCCACCGTCGACTGCGATCGAATGTCCGGTGACGTAGCGGGCGCTGTCGGAGAGCAGGAACAGCAACGGTCCGAAGACCTCTTCGGGGGCACCGAGCCGGTGCAGCGGGACGACGTCGAGCGCGTGCTTCAGTGCGGCCGGGTCCTCCTGGACCCACCGGGTCATCTCGGTGTCGATGTAACCCGGAGCGATCGAGTTGACACGGATGCCCTTGTCGCCGAACTCGACTGCCAGCGATTCGGTCAGATGGGCGACGGCGGCCTTGGAGGCGCAATACGCACCGCGGCCCTTGCGCACGCGCAGCGCCGAGACCGACGACATGTTCACGATCGCGCTACCGGGCTCCATGTGCCGCGCCGCGGCCTGCGAACCGAAGAGCACGCCTTCGACGTTGACGTCCAGGGTCGCCGCGATCTGTTCCTTCGAGATCTCCTCGGCGAGGGCGAACGGGAAGATGCCGGCGTTGTTGATCCAGAAGTCGATGCGACCGAACTCCTGCAGCGCGACCTGAGCGAGCGCCTCGTGCTCTGCCGGATCGGTCACGTCGACACGTGCGCCGATCACCGTGCCGGGCGTCTCGACGAGGGCTTCGACGGCGAGATCGGTGTTGATCTGCTCCGCGGTCTCCTTCATCTGCACGTCGTTGATGTCGCCGCCGACCACATGCACGCCGCGCGTGGCCAGACCGCGCGCGAACTGGGCACCCATGCCGCGAGCCGCGCCGGTGACGACGGCAACCTTGCCGGCCATCTCCGGGTAGAGGGCGACGATCTGGGTGGTGACGGTACGGCCCGGGTTCTGGGCGTCAACGGTCATGGGTGATTCCTCCGAGAATGTGGAACGAATAGGAAAGAGATGCGACGGTCAGCTGTCGTCGCGGGAGACGACGCGGCGGGCTATACGCCATTCGCCGCCGGTGCGCACGACGCGGTCGTCGAGGGTGGTGAACCGGACGAGCTTGGATTCGCCGCCACGAACGGTGGCCACGATCTGCAGATAGGCCCGCACACGGAGGGTGTCGTCGTCGACGCGGTAGGTGGCCAGATTCGTGACGACGTGCCGGTGCACTTCTCCTGCAGCCTGCGCGCCGGCGTGGAAACGCTCGGCGAAGGCCGCAAGGTCGTCGGTTCCTGCCACGGGGGCGGGGTAGCTCGGCGAGCAGAACTCGCCGTCGGCGGTGAACGTCTCGGCCCACTCGCGCGCAGAGCCCTCGTCGATGAGGTGGCTCTGCCGCCCGTAGAGCTGGTGGATGTGAGCGAGAACCGCCGCGTCCACGTAGTCGGTCCGTGTCATGTCGTACGAAAACCATCCGTCGTGTGTGCGATAATCGCACTCAGTGTGCGATTAACGGAAATGCTAGGTGTTACAGTTCACAGACGTCAAGGGAGGTAATGGGGGTCATGACACAAATGCGGGATGTACCTGCACAAACGGGGGATCTGGATCTGCCGCGGATCGAGCCGGATGCCGGCATGTCCAAGACGCTCCACAACGGTCTGGAGATCCTGGAACTGCTCGCGCGGAACCCTCACGGCCTGTCGGTCAGCGAGATCGCCGAGAGCCTCGACGTACACCGCACGGTCGCCCACCGACTCGTCCGGACACTCGAGGCGCACCGACTGTGCCGCCGCGACGACCACAAGCGCATCTCGCTGGGCACCGGCCTGGTGACACTGGCCGAATCCGTCGAGCAGGATCTACGAACTCTGGCCCGCCCGATCCTCGAGGACCTCGCCGACAGCGTCGAGGCCACCGCCCACCTCGTCGTCCGCGAGTCCGACACCATGGTGCGCGCGATCATGGTGATCGAACCCCGGCGCTCCGATGTCCACATCGCCTTCCGTCCGGGCCAGGTCCATCCGCTGGATCGAGGCTCGGCCGGTCTGGCGATCCTCGGATCCATGCCGCCACGCCCCGACGAACGCCCGGAAGTGACCCGGGCGCGGCAGACGGGCTATGCGGTCTCCGCCGGCGAGGTCGTATCCACCACCATCGGAATCTCGGCAGCGGTGCCGACCCGTCCCGGGGGTACCCAGGCGGCGATAGGCGTCTCGGTCTTCGATGCCGCCGATGAAGCCCGACTCGCGGCGGCCGTGGTCTCTGCGGCGGAGGCTCTCGGCGACTTGCTCCGGTGATCGATGGCGGGTGACGACCTCGGAGTGCCGGATCACGCCGGCCCGCTCCGCGTGTACTCGAGCACTCGAGCCCTCCGACAGCACACACCTGTGTGCACAATCGACAGGTGAGTTCAAACCGGTCGACTACCGATCCGCACCACGGCACCCTGCGCAGCCCCCGCTTCTGGCTCGCGCCCTTCGCTGTCGTCGCGGCGGTGATGAGTGCCCTGGCGTACTTCTATCTCGGCGCACTCCTCGATCCGAGCGAGAACCTGAGACAGTTCCCGATGGCCATCGTCAATCAGGACGTCGGCGATGTGCTGCCCGGATCGGACGAGCGACAGAACTTCGGCGACCAGATCACCGAGGGCATCCTCGACGGCATCGATCCCGAGGAGATCGATCTGCAACGGATGGGGATCTCGGCCGCCAACCAGGGACTCGACGACGGCAGCCTGTACGGCGCGATCGTCATCCCCAGCGACTTCACCAAACGCATCTCGATCCTCGCGCAGGCCTCGGTGGTTCCCGGCGACATCGAGAAACCGATCATCACCCTGTACACGAACCCCCGGACGGGCGCGTTCGCGACGGGCATCGTCACGACGATCGGCGACCGCGCGCTGACCCAGGTGAACGACACGGTCGGTCAGCAGCTCACCGAAACCGTCACCGCGACGCTCGCCGAGTCGGCACCCGACCTGCAACTGTCCGGCGCCTCCAGCCTCGTCCTGGCCCAACCGATCGATGCACTCACCGTCGAGCACAAGCCGCTGCCCGACGGGACGGGCGCGGGTCTGTCCGCCTTCTTCTACACCCTGCTGCTGATCCTGGCCGGCTTCACAGGCGCCACGATCATCAACGCGGTCGTCGACAGTGCCCTCGGTTTCGTGCCCACCGAATACGGCCCCCTCTATATCGCGAGGGAGACCACCCGGATGTCACGCATGCAGGTGCTGGCACTCAAGTGGGGCATCACGGTGGTCATGTCGTTGATCGTCTCGGCGTTGTACCTGTGGATTTCCACCGCACTCGGCATGCCGGCACCGCGCGCGTTGCTGCTCTGGGAGTACGGGGCACTCGCGATCTCCGCGGTGGGCATCACGTCCCTCGCGGTGATGTCGATCTTCGGTGCAGCGGGTCTACTGGTGAACCTGATCGTGTTCATCGTGCTCGGCCTGCCGTCGTCCGGCGGCACCATCCCGATCGAGGCCACCCCGCGGATGTTCGAATGGTTGTCGACCTTCGAGCCCATGCACCAGATCTACCTCGCGGTGCGGTCCATCCTCTACTTCGACGGACGACCCGACGCCGGGCTCGGTCACGGCGTGACGATGACGATCGTCGGACTCGTGTTCGGTCTCGTCGTCGGCGCCCTGGTGACGTGGATCTACGACCGCGTCGGTTTCCATCGGGCCGCGGACGCACCCGTGCGTCTGCCGTGGCGACCGTCGCGACAGCACGATCGGGGTTCGACGGTCGCGGCCGACACGGTTCGCTCGGACGACAGCGTGGACGCCGGTGAGGACGATCGTGAGGATACGGACGGATCCTCCGGCAGCTCCGAGCATTCGGGCGAAAGCGACTGGCCCGCGAACGAAATGGGGGACCCCGCCGCGCGTCGGGGGTAGCGGCGGAGTCCCTCCCTCACCACGGTAGTGGCGGTCCTCGCGCGGGTCGCTCTCGATACGGGTGATTTCAAGGGTGAATCGAGGGGTTACCGCGCGTCGGAGTCTGCCGCCGTGATGGAGCACACTGTATGGGTGCGCACGGTCGTCGTTCCTCATCCTGCGGACGGCCGGGGCCGTCGCGGTGCAAGCATCGTCGAGGTCGACGCATCCGGTGCGCCGCTGGGTCCGGTACGGGAGTACCCCGAATTCCCGGATGCAGTCGCAACGATCGAAGCCGAATCGCGACCGCGTTGGGTGTGGACCTCGACGGCAACGGTCTATCCCGAGTTGCTCCGCGCCGGGGTCCGAGTGCAGCGATGCCACGACCTCGCCACCACCGGTGCCATCCTCGCCGTGCGCGAGGGCTTGACCCCGCCCACTGCAGAGGAGCCGGTCGACGAGCGGCCCGGTCTCTTCGATGCGACACCCGAGATCGACGTCGAGGCGGTGGTCGAGCAGTTCGCCGAGCAGCGGCGCCGCATCTCCGGCGACGCCCGCCTCGAGCTGCTCACCGCCGCTGAATCGGCCGGCACGCTCGCAGCGGCCGAGATGGGTTTCGACGGGTTGCCGTTCTCGGCGCAGGCGCATCGTCGCCTCCTCGAGGACACCCTCGGGCCGCGCCCGACCGGCTACGACCTGCCGAGCCGCATCGCCGAGGTGGTCGAGGAGGTCAGCGCCGCCTTCGGCCGCACCGTGAATCCCGCCTCGCACAGCGAGGTGCTCGAGGCGTTCCGCCGCGAGGGCATCACCGTCGAGTCGACCCGCAAGCACGTGCTGCAGCGGATCGACCATCCCGCGGTGCCATTGTTGTTGCGGCACCGTGAGCTGTCGAAGTTGTACAGCACGAACGGTTGGCACTGGCTCGACACCTGGGTCCGTGATGACCGGTTCCGCCCGGTCTACGTTCCCGGCGCCGTCGTGTCGGGCCGGTGGGCGAGTCGCGGCGGTGGCGCCCTGCAGATCCCCAAAGCGCTGCGATCGAGCGTGATCGCCGATCCGGGCCGGTCGTTCGTCGTCGCCGACGCGGGTCAGCTCGAACCGCGCATCCTGGCGGCGATGTCGGGCGATCGGCGCATGGTCGCGGCTGCCGGTTCGGACGATCTCTACGCCCCGGTCGCTGCGGCGTCCTTCGGCGGCGACCGCGCGAAGGCGAAGGTCGCGGTGCTCGGCGTGCTCTACGGGGCTACATCGGGCGACGCGCGCGCCCTGTTGACGGTGCTGCGTCGCAGCTTCCCGACCGCCGTCGACTTCGTCGAACGTGCCGCCCGTGCGGGTGAACGTGGCGAGGTGGTGCATTCGTGGTTGGGCCGTGCGTGCCCACCCGCTCCGGAGGGATTCCATTCGCACGGTGATGCGCATGCACGCGGGCGGTTCACGCGGAACTTCGTCGTGCAGGCAACCGCGGCCGAGTGGGCGCTGTGCGTGCTTGCGGAACTGCGACGGCGGCTGACCACCGATCCCGACCCGACGGCCGGCGATCTCGTGTTCTTCCAGCACGACGAGGTGGTGGTGCACACCGGCAATCCGGAACTCGCGTCGTCGCACATCACCGCCTCCGTCGAGGTGGCGACGCGCCTGATGTTCGGCGACACGCAGGTTCGTTTCCCGATGGACACCGCCGTTCGCAACGTCTACGCCGAGGATGCGGGCGGTGAGTAGGTGGCGTGTGTCCACAGATGCATGACGGCGTACGCCCGCCACGGCCGCCATCGTTCGGCGCGCTCGGCGGCTTCGCGTGCGCTCTCCACCTGCAGGGCTCGTCGGAGAACGAGGTCGCCGGACGGATACGCATCGCGGTCGCCGAGTCGTAGAGCGAGATAGTCGACGGTCCACGGACCGATCCCGGGGAGCGCGAGAAGATCTGCCGCGAACGAGGGTTGCTCCGGCACCACCCCGTCGGCCGCGGCCCGGGCCAGTTCGGAGACGGTGCGGGCACGTGACTGCGTCGTGCCGATGACGGCACGCAGGTCGCTCTGCTCGACCGTCGCGAGTCGGTGCGGCCCAGGGAAGCACCGCAGCCCACCGGGTGCGTCGTCGCCGAAGGCCGCAACGAGACGTCCTGAGAATGTGCATGCCGCAGCGACACTCACCTGCTGCCCGAGCACCGTGGACACGGCGGTGGCGAACCAGTCGGTGGTACCGACCACGCGCAGACCGGGATGGGTCTGCACGAGAGGTCCGAGCACGGGATCGGACTCGAATGCCGCATCGACGACGGACGGGTCGACGCCGAGATCGAGCCACTGGCGGATCGTCTCGCCGACCTCCTCGACATCCGCACGACCTGCGGTCTCGACGTGAACCTCGAGATGCCGCACATCCGCGCGTTTCCCGTCGTCGGGTGTCGCCGGGTCGTCGAAGCGGACGGCGACGTGCGCGGCTCCGCCGTTCGGGCGGATCGCGCGGCGGTGGGTGCCGGTGGCCTTGTCGTGGTGTTCGTAGCCGGGGACGGTGTGGCTTCGCAGCGACGCGAGCATCGGACCCACCGCAACGGGTTCGGCCACCGGGAACCTGAAGGTGGTGATCACGCGACCGACTCGAGTTGCAGCAGTGCCCTCTTCGCCTCGACTCCCCCGACGTACTGCCCCATGCTGCCGTCGCTGCGTACCACCCGATGGCACGGCACCACCACGGGCAGCGGGTTCTTCGCGCACGCCGTTCCGACCGCCCGTACCGCCCGCGGGCTCCCGGCCGCGGCGGCGATCTCCGCGTAGCTCGCCGTGCGCCCGTATTCGATCTCGGGCAGTCGCGTGATCACCTCACGACGGAATCCGTCGGCGAGACGCAGATCGAGCGGAACGTCGAAATGTGTCCTCGTACCGGCGAAGTACTCGTCGAGCTGCCGGACCACCGGGTCGAGCCGACCCGGCGCGTCGAGAACGCGCGGGCTGATCCGGCGGGAGAGTTCGTCGAGCACGGCGTCGGATCCGCCGGCGACGTAGGCGACCCGCACGAGCCCGACGGTGGTGGTGGCCAGCAGGAGCGGACCGACGGGAGTGTCGACGACGCGGAACGCGACATCGAGCAACCCGGCCGCCTCGGCGTCGAGTACGAGCTTCTCCCGCAACCACGCGAGATCGGCCGATCCGACCGAGGGTTGTGGAAAGTTCATGAGCGACATCCTGTTCCGTGTTCGATCCGACGACGCAACGCCGCCCGACCGTCGGCCGCCGCGCGACGTGCCGCGGCCGGGCTGTTGCCGAGGATCGTGCCGATCTCCGCGTAGGGCAGGCCTCCGACGTAGTGGTAGACCAGCGCCGCACGCTGCGTGAAGGGAAGTTCGGCGACCGCGCTCCACAGTTCGTCGTCGCCCTCACCGGGGTTTCCCGTGGCCGACGCGGGTTCGGGAAGGTTCTCGGTGGGCACCGGCGTCCGCCCGCGCACGCGGTGGATGTCGACGGCCTTGCGGTGCGCGATGGTGACGAGCCACGCTTCGATGTTGCTGCCCGGTGGCAGTTCAGGGTAGGCGCGCAACGCCGCGAGGAAGGTCTCGGACCAGGCGTCGTCGGCGTCGACGGCTCCGAGCAGTGCGCGACAGACCCGGAGGACCGTCGCGCCGTGACGGGTGACCACCTCGTCGAAAGGAGGCAGGCTCGCCCGCGGTAGGTGATCAGGCAGGGACATGGGTATCGCCGGCGACACCGGGCTCGGCGGAACTCAGCACCCGCGCCTCCTGGTCGAGCAGGAAGCGTTTGCGCTCGAGACCACCGGCGTAACCGGTGAGCTTGCCGCTGCTACCGATGACGCGATGGCACGGGACGATGATGCAGAGCGGGTTACGGGCATTGGCCGCAGCGACCGCCCGTACCGCGGTGGGCCGGCCGAGAGCGAGTGCGATCTCCGAGTAGGTGCGCGTGGTGCCGTACTCGATCGTCGTCAGCGCCTGCCACACCTCGCGTTGGAACGGGGTTCCGACGGGAGCGATGGGGACGGTGAACCGGGTGCGGCGACCCGCGAAGTATTCGCCGAACTGGGTGATCACTTCGTCGAACCCCTCGGTGACCTGCTCGCCGAAACCGGCGCGGTCGGGCGTGGGGTGATGCTCGGCCATGTACACGCCGCTCAGGACGCCGTCGGTGTTCACCAACGTCAGCTCGCCGATCGGTGTGTCGATGACGGTGTGGGTGCGCAATGCGGTCACGGCCTCGATCCTTCCATCCGGTGTGTGCTCTGTACCGGGTAGACGAACGGGACGCCGAAAATGTGAGGTCCGTGATCACGACGATCGGACGTACTGCACTATGACGACATGATCTCGCTGCCTGTGCCCGCGCTCGGACTCTCGGTCGCCGGTTCCATCGTCGACGTCACCCGGACCGTGCTCGGACGCACCCGCGAGACCGCCGAGTTCGCGCTGTCGCTCCCGGCGCGGGTGGAAGGACTGCTCGGCGAGGCCGAATCGCTCATCGGCTCGGTCGAATCGCTGATCCGCCGCATCGACAGTGTGGTCACCGACGCCACCGACATCGTCGAGGGAGCGTCGGTGGCCGTCGCGCAAGCGACCCAGGTGATCGCCTCGACCATCGGTGTGGTGGAGGAAGCCGCCGATGCGGTCACGCGCGCCACGGAGATCATCGACTCGACGGGCGGGGTCGTGCGCGATGCGACGGTGGTCGCGGCAGACGCGCGGATCGTCGTCGAATCCGCAGGCCGCAGCTCCGACGCCGCCGGGGAACTGCTCGAGACCTACAAGCCCCTCGCCGAACGAGCCGCTCCCCTGGCCACCCAGTTCGTCGAGGAGTTCTCACCCGAGGAACTGCGCGCCGCGATCAGGCTCATCGACCGACTCCCCGAGATCACCGAGCGGGTCGACGCCGTGCTGCCCATCATGGCGACGCTCGACACCGTCTCCCCCGAGATCCACGAACTGCTCCTCGTCGCGAAGGACGTCCGACAGGCGATCGTCGGTGTGCCCGGCTTCAACTTCCTGCGCCGACGCGGGGAGGAGAAAGAGATCAACGGTGATGACTGACCGCACTGCGGTCGGGACGACTGACCGCACCGCGGTCGCGACGACTGACCGCACCGCGGTCGCGACGACCGACCGCACCGCGGCAGGCCCTACCGGTGGGCCGTCGAGAGGAACTGATGCGTCGCCGCATCGACGATCTCGTCGGGCGAGATGGCGATCTCGTCGTTCAACCACGCGGTGACCAGTTCGGCCAGACCCCCGACGAACAACAGTCCGTTGATCTCGCCCCGCTCGGGCGGCCACGCCCGGTCGCTGTACATGCGGGTCGCTTCGTCGGCGACCATCTGGGCGAAACTCCGTAGCGACGCTCGCCTGTGGGTGCGCAAGGGTTCGAAGCCGGCGGACTCGATGAGCGAGACCCGGCCCTTGCGCGGGTCGTCGGTGAGAATCGCGACGAACGACGCGATGGCGTTCCGCACGAGTTGTTCCAGCGTCCCGGTGCCGGTCCGGAGAGTATCGAGTACGGCCTCGCGCACCTCGTCGGCGATCTTGTCGAGGACCTGCTGCAGCAGATCGTCCCTGCTGGTGAAACTCTCGTAGAAGTACCGCTCCGTCAGCTTGGCGTGTGCGCAGATGGCGGTCATGGTGGCGCCGCTCTTCCCCGAGGCCGCGAACAGTTCCAGACCTGCTTCGAGCAGGGCTTCGCGCCGCAGCGCGACACGCTGTTCGCCGCTCAGACCGGCGTAGCGGCGGGGCGCGGGGGAAGTCATGGGACCGATCTTGACAGACCGGATCGATGTGACGCAGACTACACCCCAATCTGACAGTGACTCCTGTCAGATGTCCGCAGAACTGGAGGTTCGTCGTGACCCGGATCCTGGCGGCTCCCCCCGCCCACTCCCATCTGCGCCCCGTCCCGGGACGATCGGGAATACCCGGCATCGGGCACGTCCTCGAATACATCCGCGATCCCCTCGCGATGATGCAGAAGCACTGGGACCGCTACGGCGAAGTCTCCTGCTTCTCGGCGGCCGGTCGACGCTGGATCTCGGTCCTCGGACCCGACGCCTGCCAGGAGGTGCTGCAGAACAAGGACCGGGCCTTCGCCAACGGCGACGGCTGGTCGGCCCTGATCGGGCCGTTCTTCCACGGCGGCCTCATGCTCCTCGACTCGGAGGAACATCTCCGGCACCGCCGCATCATGCAGCAGGCGTTCACCCGATCACGCCTCGAGAAGACCGTCGACGCCATGAATCCGTCGATCGCCGAGAAACTCGACAAGTGGGTTCCCACCGACGGATTCCGCGCCTACACGGCACTGAAGACACTCACCCTCGATCTCGCCACCGACATCTTCATGGGCGGCGCCGAGGACTCCACACCGGCCGAGATCGAAGCGGTGAAGAAGGCGTTCATCGACTGCGTGCAGGCGGCGACCTCGATCGTCCGGTATCCCGTCCCCGGCACCAGATGGAAGCGCGGACTCGACGGACGCCGGGTTCTCGAGGACTTCTTCCGGCACTATCTACCGGCACGACGCTCGCGCGAGACGGATGACCTCTTCTCCGTGTTGTGCCACATCGAATCCGAAGCGGGACAACGGTTCAGCGACGACGAGATCGTCGATCACATGATCTTCCTGCTGATGGCCGCGCACGACACGTCGACCATCACGATCTCCACGATGATGCAGTATCTCGGGCAACACCCGCAGTGGCAGGACCGATGCCGGGCCGAGTCGCTCGCGCTGGGCACCGCCGCGCCGAGCCACGCAGATCTCGACGCGCTCGGCAGCCTCGATCTGGTGATGAAGGAATGCCTCCGGCTGGTCTCCCCGGTCCCGGTCCTGGCGCGACGGGCCGTCCGCGACACCGAGGTCCGGGGACACTTCGTGCCGGCCGGCACGTATGCCTCCGTGGCCCCGCACTTCACGCACCATATGCCGGAATACTGGCCGGAACCCGAACGTTTCGATCCCGAACGCTTCGCGGAGCATCGACGCGAGGACAAGGTGCACCGCTACGCGTGGGAGCCGTTCGGCGGGGGCGTGCACAAATGCCTCGGCATGCACTTCGCCGGGGTCGAGGTCAAAGCGATCGTCCACCAGCTGCTTCTGCGCTTCGAGTGGCACGTCGACCCCGGCTACGTCGCCCCGCTCGACTTCACGTCGTTGCCGTTCCCGTCCGACGGGCAGCCGGTCGACCTGCGATTGCGGTCGACCGACTCCGAGCGTCAGGCCGTGTAGAGCGTCAGGCGGTGTAGAGACCTGCGCCCGCGCGGCTGAGCACGAGCTTGGGCACCACGGCCCGCGACGACAGCTTGAGCAGCGCGTCGACGATCTCGACGACGTCGTTCACCTCGATCATGGACTCGGCCGGGATCTTGTCCTTGATCCAGTCGGACATGTCGGTGTCGACATAGGCGGGTGCGAGCGCCGATGCCGAGATGCCGTTGCCGGACTCCTCGGCGTTGAGCGTCTCCACCAGCGAGATCAACGCGGCCTTCGTCGCACCGTAGGCGGCGAGACCGGCCTCGGCGTAGACACCCGTGATCGACGAGAGCGCAACGATCTTCGATCCGCGGGCCGGATCGTTCTCCGCCTCGGCGCGCAGCAACGGTAGCGACGCCTGGATGAGCGCGAACGGAGCGTTGAGGTTCACGGCGACCGTCTTGTCGAACCGCCGGGCCGGGAACTCGGCGATCGGGCCTGCCGTGCCGACACCGGCATTGAGGATCAGGGCCTTCATCGAACCGAACGCCTCGCGATGCGTCTCCACGACGCGGGCGGTGGCCTCCGGATCGGCGAGATCGGCTGCGACAGCACGTACCTCCTTGGCACCCGCTTCTCGCAGACGCTCGGCGACGCTCTCGAGACGTTCCGCTCCGCGGGCGCTGATCGTCAGTGCGTAGCCGCGTTCGGCGAGACGGGTTGCGATACCGAGGCCGATTCCCCTCGAGGCTCCGGTCACGAGCGCGCTGGTCACGCGTGGGCTCCCTTCAGTGCTGCGAGTCCTGCTGCCACCAGGCCCGGCACGGCTTCACCGGCGCGGTCGAAACCGTCGCCGACGGTCGCCCCGGCACGCCACCGATGGTTGATGCCCTCGGCGATGACGGCGAGCTTGAGGTAGGCCAGACCCATGTAGAAGTTCCAGTTGGCGATGTCGCGACCCGACGCCGTGGCGTAGCGCTGCACCAGATCGTCCGCCGCCGGGAGGCGGTCGCTCGACCATGCCGCCGGGAAGCCCAGGATGTCGTCGAGCGCCGGATGCCGGTACACGCACATCATGGCGAGATCGGTGAGCGGGTCGCCGAGGGTTGACAGTTCCCAGTCCACCACGGCGACGACGCGTGCCGGGTCGCTCGGGTCCAGGATGGTGTTGTCGATGCGGTAGTCGCCGTGGACGATCGACGGAGCGGGCGACTCCGGAATCGACTCGGCGAGCGCGGCGTGCAGTCGTTCGAGATCCGGTAGTTCGCGGGTCTTGACCCGTCCCCACTGGCTCGCCCACAGCTTCACCTGCCGGGTCACATAGCCGTCCGGCCGGCCCAACCCCCCGAGACCGACGGCCTCGAAGTCGACATTGTGCAGTTCGGCGATGATGCGCACGAGTTCACCGACGCAGCGGTCGATCTCGTCGTCGCCGAGCGCGTCGAGGTCGGCCTTGCTGCGCACCACACGTCCGTCGACGAACTCGACGACGGTGAACGGCGCACCCATCACCGAATCGTCCTCGCACTGGACGACGGTGGGCGCGACCGGCACACCGGTGCCCTTCAGCGCCGAGGTGATGCGGAATTCGCGGGCGACGTCGTGCGCCGACGGGGTGAGGCCCGTGGTCGGGGGGCGACGCAGCACCCAGTGGGACTTCTCGTCGCGCAACCCGTAGGTGAGGTTGGACTTGCCACCGGAGATGAGCTCCGCCCGGAGTTCACCGTGGACGGTCACACCGGAGTCGGCGAGGAAACGCTCGAGAACGGCGAGGTCGAGTCCCTCGTGCACGGCGGTCATTTCGCGGCCTCGCGGGCTGCCTTGCGGACGGCACCGACGGCACGCTTGGCGATGGCCCAGCGGTGCACCTCGGACGGGCCGTCGTACACGCGGAACGGCCGGACCTCGCGGGTGAGGCGTGCGATCGGAAGGTCTTCGGAGACACCGAGACCGCCGCACATCTGAGCGGAGCGGTCGACGATGCGGAAGATCGCTTCGGCGGCGAAGGTCTTGGCGATCGACGTGGCGTTCGAGGCGTGCGAACCCTGGTCGAGTTCCCAGCACGCCTGCACGAGCAGCGCGCGGGTCGCGGCGATGTCGATCTCGTTGTCGGCGATCATCTTCTGGATCATGCCGAGATCGCCGAGGCGGGAGCCGAAGCCTTCACGCTCCGCGACGTAGCGGACGGCGGTGTCGTGACCGCGGCGGGCGGCGCCGAGCCAGCGCATCACGTGCGTCATGCGGGCGGGGCCGAGGCGCACCTGCGCGTAGGCGAAGCCCTGGTCGACCTCGCCGAGCACGGCGGAGTCGGGGACGAACAGGTCCTCGAAGTCGACCTCGCAGTGACCGCCGATCATGGAGCGGTCGAGGGTGTTGATGTGGCGGCCGACCTTCAGGCCCGCGGTGTCGGCGGGGGCGAGGAACATCGTGGCGCCGCCGCGCTGGCCGGGCTCGCCCGAGGTACGGGCCATGATGATGAAGAATCCGGCACCGTCGGCACCGGTGATGAAGTGCTTGCGGCCGTTGATCTTCCAGCCACCGGAGACCTTCTCGGCGCGCGTGTTCAGAGCGTTGGGATCGGCGCCGGCACCGGGGGCGGGCTCGGTCATCGCGAAGGCCGAGCGCACGTCGCCGGCGGCGAGGGGCGCGAGGAACTGCTGCTTCTGCTCGTCACTGGCGATGTGCGCGAGCATGTGCACGTTGCCCTCGTCGGGGGCGGCGATGTTGAGCGCGGTGGGGCCGAAGAGCGAGTAGCCCGCGGCCTCGAAGACCGGGGCGCGGTCGGACATGTTCAAGCCGTGGCCGCCGTATTCGACGGGCGCGTGCGGAGCGAAGACTCCGGCAGCCTTGGCGGCCTTCTGCAGATCCGCCCGGATCGCGTCGCCACCGGCCGCGGTGATGTCGCCACCGTGGGCGTCCTCGACGGGAAGCACCTCGTCGCGGATGAACTGCTCGGTCCGCGCGATGAGGTCCCGGACGTGGTCCGAGTAGGACAGGTCGACCGCCATGCTGAGCTCCTTCCGTACCGACCGATCGATCGCTCGGTCGAGTTCACGGTGGCATATCCCCGCCATCGGGTCAAGCCCGGAAGGGGTGCTCGGCTACTTCGCTCCGACCGCGTTCCGCGCGACCTGCAGGTAGCGGTGCACGATCTCGTCGGGCGACAGCGAGCCGTCCGGCCGGTACCAACTCGCCACCGCGACGCACATCGTCGTCACGGCGCGGCTGGCGTCCTTCGGGAAGGGCGTAGAGAAGGTTCCGTCGGCGACACCGGCCTCGACGATGTCGTCGATCATGCGCTGCTGCTCGTCGCGCAGGGCGACGAACGCGCGGCGGGCCTCGGGTTCCATGCTGCGCATCTCGGTCGACGCCACGAATGCCTGGTCGCGGCGGAACATGTGGAAGCGCAGCAGCGACTCGACGACGGCGTCGAACTTCTCGGAGGGGGTGGGTCCGGCTTCGGCGATCGCCTGCCGGCTGCGGGCGAGCAGGTCGTGCAACACGGTGGTCGTGAGCGAGACCAGCAGCGCCTGCTTCGACGGGTAGTGGTGGTACAGCCCGGGCACCGACAGACCGGATCGCGACGCGACCTCGCGGATGGACGTGCCGTCGTAGCCGCGTTCGGCGAACGCCTCGAGCGCAGCGGCGAGCGGCTTGGGCAGGTCGGTCGGGCCGTAGTCCCGCCAAGAGCCGACGTCGCCGGAAACCGAATCCTCACGCGTGTCCATGCTCAACACCGTAAGGGACGGTTCCGGCGACGTCGGCGCTCGCAGGATCAGTAGCCGCTCGTAGGATCAGTAATCGTCCTCGCCGTAGAGGACGAGGCCGCGAAGGTTCTTGCCGGCGTGCATGTCGGCGTAGCCCTCGTTGATGTCCTCGAGCCTGTACGTCTTGGTGACGAGGTTGTCGAGGTCGAGCTGCCCGTTGCGGTACAGCTCGAGCAGCTTCGGGATCTGCGAGCGCGGGCCGGTGCCACCGAAGATGGCCCCCTGCAAGCGCTTCTGCAGCAGCGTCAGTTCGAACAGGCTCATCGTCACCTGCGTGTCGGTGGCGTGGCCCATGCCGACGACCACGACCTGGCCACCCTTCGCGGTGAGACCGAGTGCGGGGCCGATGATGTCGCCGGTGATCTCACCGACGGTGATGACGGTGACGTTGGCCATCTGACCCCAGGTGATCTCGCCGATCACCGGTGCGGCCTCCTCGATCGATGCGAAGACATGCGTCGCGCCGAACTCCTTGGCCTTCTGCCGCTTGAACTCGACCGGGTCGATCGCGACGACGAACCGTGCACCGGCGTGTGCCGCACCCTGGACGGAGTTGATGCCGACACCGCCGACACCGATGACGACCACGGTGTCGCCGAGCTTGGTGCCGCCGATCTCGGTGGCCGAACCCCAGCCGGTCGCGACACCGCATCCGAGCAGGGCCGCCTTCTCGAGCGGGATGTCCTTCTCGATCTTGATGACCGACGCCTCGTTGACCGTGACGTACGGCGCGAACGTGCCGAGCAGGCACATCTGCAGCACCGGGTCGCCGTTCAGCGTCGCGCGGTAGGTCTTGTCGGAGATCGCCTGGCCGGTGAGCAGGCCGGCGCCCTCGTCGCAGATGTTCTGCATGCCCTTGGCGCAGGCCCGACAGCGGCCGCAGGCGGGGATGAACGCGAGGACGACGTGGTCGCCCTCCTCGAGACCCCGTACTCCCGGGCCCACCTTGGTGACCACGCCCGCGCCCTCGTGACCACCGAGGACCGGGAAGGACGGAAGCGGTGTCGCCCCCGAGCGCAGATGCTCGTCGGAATGGCACAGACCCGAGGCCGCGAGGCGGATCTGCACCTCACCTGCGACGGGATCGCCGAGATCGATCTCCTCGATCTCCCACGGCTGGTTGATTCCCTTGACGACTGCTGCCTTCGTCTTCACCCGAGCCTCCTGAACCGAAAGTGTGTGTGACGTGCGTCACGGCATTCAAACACTTATCGGACGTTAGAGCAACGGGTTCGAACCTCTTCCGGAGCGCGCAGTTACCCGCTACATTGAGTAACAGACAACTTCTCGTGAAGGGCTCCAGCCATGATTCACGTCCGCCACAGCGCCGTCGCAGACATCCCTGTCGACCTCGCGTTCTCCTACGTCGACGACTACCGGAACGTCCCCGACTGGATGTTCGGGGTGGCCCGTTTCCAACCCGTGGGCGAGCAGGTCTCCGGCCTCGGTGCCGTCTACGACTCGACCATGCGCATCGGCCCCAAGGATCTCGACTCGCGCGTGGAAGTCGTCGAATGGGAACGCAATCGCGTGATCGTCCTCGACTCGATCGCCGGATTCCGCGCCGCGTCGTCGTGGACCTTCACGGACCTCGGCGACGCGACGCGGCTCGACGTCGACTTCGGCTACCGGCTGCCCGGCGGGATCGCCGGCCGCACACTCGGCATGCTCATCGAACCGATTGTGGGAACGGCGATCCGGCAGACCGAGCACGCGTTGCGTACGCGGCTCGGTCAGCTCGTCTAGGACCGGAATCAGAAGTTGCCGCGCGCGGCCTGCTCCCGCTCGATCGCCTCGAACAGCGCCTTGAAGTTGCCCTTGCCGAAGCCGAGCGAGCCGTGGCGCTCGATCAGCTCGAAGAACACGGTCGGGCGGTCGCCGACGGGCTTGGTGAAGATCTGCAGCAGGTAGCCGTCCTCGTCGCGGTCGACCAGGATGCCCCGCTTCTTCAGCTCCTCGATCGGCACCCGAACCTCACCGATGCGGGCGCGCAGCTCCGGATCGTCGTAGTACGCATCGGGAGTCGCGAGGAACTCGACGCCCTCCTCGCGCAACTGGTCGACCGCGGTGAGGATGTCGTTGGTCGCCAGGGCGAGATGCTGGGCGCCCGGTCCGCGGTAGAAGTCGAGGTACTCGTCGATCTGCGAACGCTTCTTCGCGATGGCGGGCTCGTTGAGCGGGAACTTCACGCGGTGGTTGCCGTTGCACACCACCTTGCTCATGAGCGCCGAGTAGTCGGTGGCGATGTCGTCGCCGATGAACTCCGCCATGTTCGTGAAACCCATGACGCGGTTGTAGAAGTCGACCCACTCGTCCATGCGCCCGAGTTCGACGTTGCCGACCACGTGGTCGAGCGCCTGGAAGATGCGCTTGGGCGCACCCTCGCGCTTGCGGTAGGTCGAGGTGCGCTCGACGTAGCCGGGCAGGTACGGGCCGTTGTAGCGCGACCGGTCGACGAGCGTGTGCCGCGTGTCGCCGTAGGTCGCGATGGCGCCGATGCGGACGGTGCCGTTCTCGTCGCCGATCTCGTAGGGCTCCTCGAGGACGGTCGCCCCCTGCTTGCGGGCGTGCTCGATGCACTTGTCGACATCCGGGACCTGCAGGGCGATGTCGACGACGCCGTCACCGTGGAGTCGGTGGTGCTCGATCAGCGGGCTGTCCGGATCCACCGCACCCTTGATCACGAATCGCACGGCGCCGCTGCGCAGTACGTAGGCGTGATGGTCGCGGTTGCCGGTGGTGGGTCCCGAGTAGGCGATGAGTTCCATGCCGTAGGCGGACTGGTAGTAGTGCGCCGTCTGCGTGGCGTTTCCGACCACCCACACCACGGCGTCCCAGCCGCTGACGGGGAAGGGGTCCCGTTCGCTGTCGTACTCCACGAGACCGACCAGGCGCCGGAGTTCCTCGGCGTCGAGCTGAGCGAGTCGCTCGCTGTCGGTCAGGGTGTATTCCAGAGTCATCGCTGCAACCTCCTGCCGCTCACTGCGGCACAGTCGTTGTGTCGTGTGTCACCAGGAGAAACCCACCCGTCGGTGCGACGCAACGTCGCCTTCGGCAACTGGGCCGACTGACTGGAATCCGCCGGAATCCGCACGCTCACCTATACAATCGGACTAGTTTTCGGCGCTCGATGGGAAGGAACCGCGATGCGCGAGCCCGTGCAGCTGGACGAATTGGATTTCGCTCTCCTCGAGGCCCTGCACGCCGACCCGAAGATCGGCGCGCTCGAGCTGTCCCGTCGACTGAAGGTCGCGCGTGCCACCGTCTCGGCCCGCCTGCGACGCCTCGAGGACACCGGGGTGATCGCCGGCTACGAACCCCGGATCAACCTCGCCGCAGCAGGTTTCGATGTGCAGGCGTTCGTGACGATGGAGATCGTGCAGGGCGCGCTCGAAGACGTCACCGAGGTCCTCGAAGGCATCCCCGGGGTGCTCGAAGCGTTCGCCACCACCGGCGCGGGCGACGTGCTGTGCCGGATCGGGGCCGAATCGCATCTCGGCCTCCAGCAGACCCTCATCGAGCTGAACCGCTCCTCGATCGTCGCGCGGTCCACGAGCGTGATGGTGCTGTCGGAAGTGGTGCACTACCGGGCGATGCCGCTGCTCCGCACCCTCGAGCCGGAACGATCCGCGAAGGCACCGGCCTACCGCCGCTGAGCCGATCACGTCCACAATCCGTCTCCGACTAGCCGGATTGCACAGAAAAACGCGCTTCGGGCATCCGGACCCTCCGCACGCTGCACAGTTCGCCGAAGCACAGTTGCGCGGCATTTGTTACTGCCGTCACAGTCTTTCGCCATGAAGAACCTGCTGACGCGATTCGAAGAAAAAGCCCCCGAGATCGTCTTCGAGTGGCACGACACCGAGACCACCGCCCGGGGCTGGGTCGTCATCAACTCGCTGCGGGGCGGCGCGGCCGGCGGCGGCACCCGCATGCGCCGCGGCCTGGACCGACGCGAGGTCGAGTCGCTGGCGAAGACCATGGAGATCAAGTTCACCGTCTCCGGACCTGCGATCGGCGGTGCCAAGTCCGGCATCGATTTCGATCCGTCCGACCCCCGCAAGGAGGGCGTGCTGCGCCGCTGGTTCGCGGCCGTCACGCCCCTGCTGCGCGCCTACTACGGCACCGGCGGCGACCTCAACGTCGACGAGATGAACGAGGTCGTTCCGCTCACCGAGTCCAACGGCCTGTGGCACCCGCAGGAAGGTGTCGTCAACGGACACTTCGGCAAGGACGAGCGCCAGCGCATCCAGCGGGTGGGCCAGCTACGACTCGGCGTCGCGAAGGTCGTCGAGGACGCGCGGTTCACCCCCGCCACCAGCACGAAATACACTGTCGCCGATCTGATCACCGGTTACGGCGTCGCCGAGTCGGTCCGCCACCATCAGCTCGTCTACCGGGGCACCGACCTCGCCGGCAAGCGCGTCGTGGTGCAGGGCTGGGGCAATGTCGGCGCCGCCGCTGCCTACTATCTCGCCCAGGCCGGCGCCTCGATCGTGGGCATCATCGACCGCGACGGTGGCATCCTCGCACCCGAGGGTCTGTCCTTCGACGAGGTCCGCACCCTGCTGCTCGAACGCGACGGCAACGCCCTGCGCAGCGACCGCATGATCCCTTTCGACGAGGTGAACGCCCGCATCTGGGATCTCGGAGCCGAGATCTTCCTGCCCTGCGCCGCGAGCCGCCTCGTCACCCGCGAGCAGGTCGACCGCATGGTCGCCGCGGGACTCGAGTCGATCGCCTCCGGCGCCAACGTCCCGTTCGCCGACGACGAGATCTTCTACGGCCCCACCTACGAGCACGCCGACAAGTCCGTCGCCGTGATCCCCGACTTCATCGCCAACTGCGGCATGGCCCGGGCCTTCGCCCAGCTCATGGAGGGCGACGTGGAGGTCTCCGACGCCGCGATCTTCGGCGATGTGTCCACCACCATCGAGACGGCACTGCGCCGCTGCCACGACCGGTCGACCGAGCTCACCGGGCTCGCCGCGACCGCCTTCGAGATCGCACTGGACCAGCTGGTCCCGGCCGGGGAGCGCATCGATGACTGACACCCTGGCTCGCGCGACGACGACCGGCGCCCAGAGCACTGCCGGCCTGCATCGCGCCATGCGGCCCCGCCAGCTCGTCATGATGAGCCTCGGTGGCGCCATCGGGGCCGGCCTGTTCGTCGGGTCGGGGGCGGGTATTGCCGTCGCCGGCCCGGCGATCCTGATCTCGTTCCTGGTGGCGGCCGTTCTCGTCGTGTTCGTGATGCGCATGATGGGCGAGATGGCCGCGGCCAATCCCGCCAGCGGTGCGTTCTCCGAGCACACCGAGAACGCCCTCGGCCCCGTCGCGGGGCGCACAATTGGCTGGCTGTACTGGGTGCAGGTGATCATCGTGATCGCCGCGGAGGCCACCGGCGCCGCCGCGATCACCGCGGTGGCGCTGCCCGGCATCCCCCAGTGGGCGTCCGCGCTGTTCTACATGGTCGTGCTGACGGGCGTGAACCTCGTCGGCGTGCGCCGCTTCGGTGAGGTCGAATTCTGGTTTGCCGCAATCAAGATCGCCGCGATCCTCGGCTTCCTGGTGATCGGTGTCGCAATGATCGCCGGGTGGATGCCCACCTTCGAGACGACCGGCTTCTCCAACCTCACGGCGCACGGCGGGTTCGCTCCCACCGGCATCGCGGGTATCGCCGCCGGCCTGCTCATCGTGGTCTTCGCCTTCGGTGGCACCGAGATCATCGCGATCGCCGCCGCGGAGACCGCCGATCCCCGGCGCAACGTGGGCCGCGCGGTGCGCACCCTGGTGTGGCGCATCCTCGTGTTCTACATCGGGTCGGTGCTCGTGATGGTGACGATCCTGCCGTGGACCTCCGAGGATCTCGCGACCGGTCCGTTCGTCGCCGTGCTGCAGGCCGGGGCCGTCCCGGGCGCCGTCGCGGTGATGACCGTGATCGTCGTGGTCGCACTGCTCTCCTCGCTCAACGCGATGCTGTTCAGCGCTTCCCGGATGATCTTCTCGCTGTCGCACCGCGGATCCGCACATCCCGTCTTCGGGCGACTGTCGTCCAACGGCGTTCCCCGTAATGCGGTGCTCGCCTCGGTGGCCTTCGGCTTCGTCACGGTCGGATTGAACTATCTCTACCCCGACCGGGTGCTGCCGTTGCTGCTCAACGCCGTCGGCTCCACGATCCTGGTGCTGTGGACGTTCGTCGCGGTCTCGCACCTCGTGCTCCGTCGTCGCGCACGCCGCAACGACACCGAGGATGCACTGCCGCTGAAGATGTGGGGCTTCCCGTACCTGTCGTACGCGACACTCGGTCTGCTCGCCGGCATCGCGGTGCTCGCCCTGTTCGACACCGCCGCCCGCACGCAACTGCTCGCGACCGGCGCGTTGACCGCAGCGATCGCCGGTACCTGCACAGTGCTGGCACGGCGACGCGCTGCGGCCGAGACGGCTCGAGCGGAGACGGTTCAGGGGCGCCAACCGTAGGGACGCGTGATTATCTCCATGAAGTGACCGGCGGGGTCGAGGAAGTAGGTTCCTCGACCCCCGTCGTTCCTGTTGACGCCGTGCGCCGACTGCCGGGGGTCGGCCCAGTGTTCGATCTTCCGCTCGAGGATCCGAGCGTAGATCTCGTCGAACTCCTCCTCCGACACCAGGAATGCGTAGTGCTGCGGCGGATACTCCACGTCCGGTGGCGGTTCGGCGAAATCGAGGGTGACGCCGTTGGCGAGTTCGACGGCGAGAAAGTGCCCGGCGGGCACCGGGTCGGGCAGCCCGAACAGGGTGGTGAGGAAGTAGGCCGAATGCTGCTTGTCGTCGGCCGCAACGATGGTGTGGTTGAACGCAATACTCAAGGAGAACTCCTTGTGGTCCCGCGCCTCCATGCCTGACGCAGTCCGTCATCGACACGCGACGCTGCGTCCAGAGATACCTTCCGTGCCGGAGGGATGCAAGCGATGAATTTTCCGCGCTTCCCGGGTCTGTACTCGGCGACAACCTTCGAAAGGGGACGACGATGAAGCTCACGGTGACGACCTTCGTATCGGCCGACGGTGTGGCCCAGGGACCGGGCGGCCCCGATGAGGACCGGAGCGACGGCTTCGAACGCGGCGGTTGGGTGGTGCCGCTGTTCGACGAGGACACCGGCAAGTTCATCGACGAGGTGTTCTCGAAGGTCGATGCGTTCCTGCTGGGCCGGAACACCTACGACGTCTTCGCTGCGTCGTGGCCGAACTCGACCGACCCCGACGACCCGGTCGCCCGTGCCCTCAACACCCTCCCGAAGTACGTCGCCTCCACAACGCTCACCGACCCCGAGTGGCAGAACACGACCGTCCTCGACGGCGACGTGCCCACCGCGGTCGCGGAACTGAAGAAGCAGCCGGGACGCGAACTGCAGGTGCACGGCAGCATCCGTCTGGTCCACACCCTCTTCGAACACGATCTCGTGGACGAGTACCGCCTCATCACGTTCCCGGTCGTCCTCGGTCAGGGGCGGCGACTGTTCCCCACCGGGGGTCGCGACACGAAGTTCGATCTCGTCGAATCGCGCACCACCTCGTCCGGTATCGCCATCACCGTGTACCGGCCGGTAGGACGACCCGAGTACGGACTCGCCGAAGTCGAGTGACCCGAAGTACGAACCGATCTGTACCGAGGGGCTGCTCGAACTCGCCTGCCGCATCATCTGTCCGAGACGACTACGGACCTCGTTCCGAACGGTCGACCGAAACCCGCTCTTGGGGGTCGGCCAAGATAGCATCGGGGCGGGAACTAGGTCAGGACTGGAGATGCCCCGCAACAGACGTCCGCAGGATCGGGAAGAGAAACGCGCAGAGATCGTGGTAGCCGCCCGGCGGTTGTTCGTCGAGGAAGGATACGACGCGGCATCGATGACGCGGATCGCCCGTGACGCCGGAGTCGTGTCGAACACGCTGTACTGGTACTTCCAGGACAAGGACTCGATATTGATCGCGGTCCTGGATGCGGTTCTGGCCGACTCGATGGCCTCCTACAGCAAGATGCTGGGCTCGGGGCTGGCCGATCGACTCTTGTGGTTGGTCGAAGAATTGGAACAGCTGGGGCGGTTGGTGAGCACGGTGCACACACGCGCCGAGAAGTCCGCGTCCGTTCAGCAATGGCACGAGCAGTTCCACACGCTGGCCGAAGGGTTGTTCCGGGCAGAGCTGATCGAGCTCGGCGTGCCTGCAGACGAAGTCGATCCGCTGGTAGCGATCGGCGTTTTCGTGGTCGAGGGCTTGCTGATGCACCCGACGGACCAGGCTCAGCGGCGCGCGGTGATCGAGACGTTGCTCAACGGCGCTCGCAGTCGTGCCGCAGCCACCGGCTGAGTTCCCGGTCTTCGTCCGCGAACTCGGAGCGACCTATTGTGCGGTGTGGCCGAATTGGCTTTCCAGGAAAGAGATTTGGTCACACACGGCGCGTTCGAAGTGTTCACCGACGTAGATGTCGAAGTGGTCGCACACGTAGCTCTGAACCTGCACGTGCGCCAGGCCCTGTGCGTGACGCTTCGTGGTCTTCGCGGGCGCGGCCGCGTCGTTGTCGCAGACACACAGCAACGTCGGAGTGCTGAAACGAGCCAGCGCGCGACCGGGTCGATCGAGCGGAAGACGCAGTGCCAACCGGGCAGCGAGGGCGTTGGCAGCCTCGAATTCGCCGTTCGGACCGCGCAGTACACCCCAGATGCTGTCGCGGCCGGCTCCGGTCTCGGGTTCTTCCTTACCGTCGATCTCTGTCAGCTCGATGTTCTTCGACAGCTGAGCCCGCACCGACGGAAGCCGTGTCAACACCGTGCTGGTGCGCCGCGAGAGCCGGGTCCCCGCAGGCAGGAGTGCGGAAGCGCCGGCGAGGGCGTCGGGCGAGGCCACGAACGCCGGCATCCAGGACGTCCCCGCCATCGGCAACAAAATCGGCTTCGCACCGAACCACGACCCGACCGTGTCGAGGATGCCCGCCACTGTCAGTGCCACCACGCTCAGCGGGCCGGTCCGTATCCGCGCGCGCAACGACGCCGGACCGTCGGTGAAGGGACACTGCGCCACGACCGCCGCGATACGGGTGCCCTCGGAGGCGACCTGAAGGACATGACCTCCACCGAACGAGCTGCCCCACAAGGCAATCCGGTTGACATCGACCTCCGGGAGTGTGCGCACGAAGGCCAGGGCGGCGCGCCAATCGGCGCGTTGCCGGCCGATGTCGAGGATCTGGCGCGGCGCCCCGCCGCTGGCCCCGAGATGACGGTAGTCGAACACCAGCACCGACCACCCCGCGGCGGCGAACCGTTCCGCGTAGGCATCCAAGCGCATCTCCCGCACCGCCCCGAGCCCGTGCCCCATGATCACCATCGGGCGCGGACCGTTCAGAGCGGGTGCGGTATACAGCCATGCCGCGCACTCGTCCCGGCCGGAGACGAACGAGACCTCGCGCCGCTGCACCGCTACGGCCTCGTGCCGCTCGGCAGACCCACCGATTTCCATGACGTGCGCCCTCCCCGCTTCTCCACCACATTTCTTGGACGCCATTCAAGAAGGCGTCACGATGACGATAAAGGCGTCTTGGATGCCGGTCAAGAGACGACAGGGGTACGAGTCCGCAGTCAGGCGCCCTGGCGTTGCGTGGCCTCGTACCCCGTGGTCAGCCAGTACACCGCGCGATCGATCGTCGGCATGATCTCGGCGAGTTCGATCTGCCCTTCGAGGCAGCGGCCGACGAGTCCGAAAACGACGCTCGACAGGATCGACATCGACTCCTCGACGAAGACCGGGTCGACATCCTCCAGAACGGCCATTCCGACGGGAATCACTTCGTCGAAGCCTCGCATGTGCAGACCTTCCCAACCGGGTGCCGTTCTCACCCTGAAGTAGGCGAGGAGCATCGCGGGGTTCTTCTCCCACGGTTCGAAGATGGCTCGGATGACGCGCATCATCGCCGGATGCAAGCGCTCACCCGGCGCGCGCGGCTGCTCGACGAGACCGGCGTGGTTCTCCTTCATCCAGTGCTCGATGGCGGCGAGGATCAGTTCCTCGCGTGTCGCGAACCGTTTGTAGACGGTGGACAGCGACATGCGCGTCCGGCGCGCGACCTCGCGCAGCTGGACGGCGTCGTAGCCACCTTCCTCCAGGAGTTCGATCACGGTCTCGAGCAGGCGTGATCGCGCCTCGTCCGGCCCATTCGGGATAGCGATAACACCCATCGTGAAAACATCCTTGCCGTCAAACGGTAACCACGTTATCGTGACCTAGGTAACACGGTTACACCCTACCCCGGTGGCGGTCACCCAGCCCGGCCACACCGTCACCGTTCGAACCCACATCCCCCTCCTGGAGCGCCGATGACGGGATCACCGAAGCGTCTGCACATCGATCGAGACCTGTGCGAAGCACACGCGTTGTGCATCGAGATCGCACCCGAGATCTTCGATCTCCCCGACGACGACATCGCGACCTGCGACGAGAACCCTCCGGAAAGCCTCTGGCCCAAGGCCCATTCCGCCGCCAGCGCCTGCCCTCGGCAGGCCATCGGCATCGTCGAGAACCTCCCCTCCTCCCCGAAAGGTCCGTGATCCGATGACCGACCTTGCATCCTCCGACTACTTCACCGACGGAGAGATCGCCCAGAGTCCGTTCGAGTACTTCGACCACGTGCGCAGTCGCAATCCGGTGTATCGGGAACCTCACCACGGGGTCGTGGTGGTCACCGGCTATCAGGAGGTGGTCGAGGGGTTCAAGAACAGCGAGGCACTGTCGGCGGTCAACTCGATCGGAGGTCCGTTCCCGCCGTTGCCCTTCGAACCCGAAGGCGACGACATCACCGAACAGATCGAAGCCCACCGTCACCAGTTCCCGATCTTCGAGCACATGGTGACGATGGACCCACCCGACCACACGCGCGCCCGGTCACTGCTCGGACGACTCCTCACCCCGAAACGACTGAAGGAGAACGAGGAGTACCTCTGGGGACTGGCCGACGACGTCATCGACGAATTCATCGGCGAGGGCCGATGCGAGTTCCTCGGCGACTATGCAAAGCCCTTCGCCACCATGGCGATCACCGACCTGCTCGGCGTTCCGGAGGAGGACCGCGAGGAGTTCCGGTGGGTACTCGGCGCCGGTGAACGGCCCGGCACGCGGGTCGGCGCGCTCGACCACGAGCCCGTCGGGATCAACCCCCTCGAATTCCTCGACGGACGCTTCGAGAAGTATCTCGCCGACCGTCGTCGCGAACCCCGCAACGACATCCTCAGCGGTCTGGCTGCCGCGACCTATCCGGACGGTTCGATACCCGAACTCCTCGAGGTCGTCCGACCTGCGACATTCCTTTTCGCCGCCGGCCAGGAGACGGTGACGAAACTCCTCAGTTCGTCGCTGCGGGTGCTCTGCGAACGCCCCGAGTACCAGAAGATCCTGCGCGAGGACCGCAGTCTCATCAAACCGTTCATGGAGGAATCGCTACGCTTCGACAGTCCCACGAAGGTGGACTTCCGACTCGCTCGCAAGACCACGACCATCGGCGACGTCGAGGTACCGGCCGGGTCGGTCGTGATGCTGAGTCTCGCCGCCGCGAACCGTGATCCGCGTAAGTTCGAGGAGCCGAACGAGTTCCGGCTCGATCGGAAGAACTCGCACGATCACATCGCATTCGGCCGCGGCCTGCACACCTGTGCCGGTGCACCGCTCGCGCGCATCGAAGGGCACGTCACCCTCAACCGTCTGCTCGATCGGATGGAGGACATCCGCCTCAGCGAGCAGGCGCACGGCCCGGAGGACGACCGAGCGTTCGCCTACGAACCCACCTTCCTCCTGCGCGGGCTCGTCGATCTGCACATCGAGTTCACCCGCAGCACGCAGTAACCCGGCAATCCCATGGCTCTGCATCGCCCGACTGGACGGTGCACGAAGTGAGAGGTGTTCAATGGCAGGAAGAGTCGAAGGCAAGGTCGCGTTCATCACCGGAGCCGCACGCGGACAGGGACGCAGTCACGCCATCCGGCTGGCGCAGGAGGGTGCCGACATCATCGCACTCGACATCTGCGGCCCGATCCGGGAGAACGCGCAGATCGAACCGTCCACTCCGGAGGACATGGCCGAAACGGTCGAAGCCGTCAAGAGTCTCAACCGACGGATCGTCACGGCCGAGGCCGACGTTCGCGACTTCGACGCGGTGAAGGCCGCCGTCGACAACGGCGTCGAACAACTGGGCCGTCTCGACATCATCGTCGCCAACGCCGGAATCGGCACCGGTGGGGCGATGCTGCACGAGACCGACGAGTTCGATTGGCAGGAGATGCTCGACATCAACCTGTCGGGTGTGTGGAAGTCGATCAAAGCCGGAGTGCCGCACATGATTGCGGGCGGAAACGGCGGATCGATCGTCCTCACGAGTTCGGTCGGAGGACTGAAGGCCTACCCCACCATGGGTCCGTACATCTCCGCGAAGCACGGTGTGGTCGGCATGATGCGTACCTTCGCCGTCGAACTGGGGCAGCACTCCATCCGGGTCAACACCGTGCACCCCACCAACGTGAACACACCGATGTTCATGAACGAGGGTGCCATGAAGATGTTCCGTCCCGACCTCGAGAACCCGGGTCCGGAGGACATGAAGGCGGCCACGCAATTCATGCACGTCCTGCCCGTGGGGTGGGTGGAGCCGGAAGACATCAGTAATGCCGTTCTGTTCCTGGCGTCCGACGAGTCCCGTTACGTCACCGGACTCACGCTCACGGTTGACGCCGGTAGTACGCTCAAGTGATCGGGCAAGTGGCCGAGCGGGTTCTGTCGGGGAATCCGCTCTGCCACTCCGTTATTCCTCGTCGGGTACGAAGATGTCCTCGATGCGACGCCCGAACAGACGCGCGATGCGGAACGCCAGTGGAAGCGACGGGTCGAATCGTCCCTTCTCGATCGAGATGATCGTCTGGCGCGAGACCCCGAGTTCGTCGGCGAGCCGCTGCTGCGACCATCCGTTCTCCGCGCGCAGGGCCGCGAGCGAGTTGCGCACCCTCAGCCCTTCCGACGCTGCACGGCGTAGCGCACACCGAACGACGCGAAGGCCACGAGAATGACCGCCATCAGCGCGTGCAGACCCTCGACCTCGATCGGAGCGAACGCCAGAGCAGTACATCCCAGCCCCGTGACGAGAAGGATGTCGGTGAAAGCGCCCGAGGCGGCTTTCTCGTACCAGGACGCCTCGACCGAATCCTCGGGCCGGTCCGCGGCACCTTCGAGGGTCGACCGATCCACGAGAAGCACCCACGCCAGCGCCGACAGTGAGGGTGCGGTCGCCAGCGCGACCGCCACACCGGCGGCCACGGGATAGTCGGGCACCAACCCCAGGGCGGCCACCACCGCTCCCAGGACGGCTGTGGCCAGGATTCCGAGGGCGATCGCCGGCGGTACCGCGCCGATCCACCGCGAACCGACCCGCACCTTGCCCCACTTGCTCCGCCCCACCGCCGATCCGGCACCTCCGCTATCCATCACCGCTCCCTTCACCGTAAAGCACGCTTTACATGTAAAGGTAACTTAACAGCGCGTTCGGTGCGGCAGGAACGAGGGGTTCCGTTCGGCCGGCCAGGTGTCATGATGGATCGAGCAGATCGAGACGCCACGAGGCGAAGGGACTGCCATGGGCCTCTACAACGATCACGTCGTACCGCGACTGGTGAACATCGCCTGTGCACCGTCGTTCACCGAAGCGAACCGCAAACGAGTGTGCGCCGGCCTGAGCGGCCGCGTCGTCGAGATCGGATTCGGATCCGGTCTCAACGTTCCCTACTACCCCACCACCGTCGAGGCGGTCAGCGCCGTCGAACCCGCGGACCTCGGATGGAAGCTCGCACGTCCGCGCATCGACGGTTCCCCCGTGCACATCGAACGATCCGGCCTGGACGGTCAGTCACTCCCGTTCGAGGACAACACCTTCGACAGCGCACTGTCGACGTGGACGCTGTGCACCATCCCCGATGCCGACGCGGCTCTGCGCGAGGTACGGCGCGTCCTTGCACCGGGCGGCACCCTGCACTTCGTCGAACACGGACTCGCCCCGGACGAGAACGTCCGGCGGTGGCAGCACCGGCTCGAACCGATCCAGAAGCGCGTCGCGGGTGGCTGCCATCTGACACGACGGATCGCCGACCTCATCCGCGGGGCGGGGTTCGAGATCCGCGAACTCGACACCTTCTACGAGGAGAAGACACCGAAGTTCTTCGGCGCGCTGTCGCTGGGAGTGGCGACACCGGCCGCGTAAAGGCGGATAACTGCACAGCAACGTTTGCACACTTCCGGGGACAGATACACGGTGTCGACATCGAGCATGTGTCCGCTATGTCCGCGATGATTGCGTGCATGCCCTCGGACACCCTGCCACTCGCCACGCGCACGCTGTTGAAGCAACTCGACCTGGTTTGGCTCTTCACGGAACAACACGTCCTGCCGCGGATCGACGAGGCTGCCGTGCACTGGGAGTCGTCGTCGAATTGCGTGGGCGTTCGACGGGTCGACGGTCGTCTCGTCGCCGACCGGCCGGACGAGACGGCCGAGGCTCTCCCCGAGCCCACGATCGCGTGGCTGCTCTGGCACATCGAGTGGTGGTGGACGAACACCGTGGCGGTCTGCGGTGGGGGAACTGCGGTCGGGCCGGACGCCTACGAGTGGTCCGGCTCGACCGACCGCATCAGGGTTCTTCGCACCGAATGGGCCGCACTTCTCGAAACTGCCGACATCGAGACGACGATCGTCGGACTCATGCCCGAACCTTCACCCCTGTGGGAAGTGGCCGGGTGGGTCAACTTCGAACTGGCGAAGAATGCTTCGGAGATCAGTCAGGTACTGACGCGGAAGGCGAACGCTCTGAACTGATACTTCCGGCGCTCACACTGCGACGATGCCCGCGACCGGAATGCGCGCGTCGACCGCCTGCCGGAAGTTGATCATCGCGCGTTCGAGGTGGTCGCGGTTCGTCACGAGCACAGCGCCCGTGGCTCGCCGTTCGAGTAGAACGTCGTTGGTAAAGCGTGCGTTCTCGACGGTGGAGGTCGACTGCGATTCCTCGGTGATGCGCTCCGGCGGAATGCCTCGCACGACCAGCCAGTCCTTCATGGCCTGCGCTTCGGTGACGCCGTTGCGCGGCACGCCACCGGTGACGACGATCGGAGATTCCGGATAGCATTGCGCTGCACGAAGAGCCGCTTCGAGCCGTTCTTCGAGCACCGGCCGGATCTTGCCGTCTTCGGTGAGTCCGGCCCCGAGCACGACGAGATGCGTACCCCTCGGGTTCAGGTCGAGCATCAGCGGGAAGTGCGGTGTCAGCTTCTCGAGTTCGGTGCACGCGATGATCAGCGCGTCGATGGTTCCCTGGCACAGCGGGGTGACGGACAGTGCACCGTTCACAACGGTGTCGATTGCAGGAGTCGCGGCTGCCTGCCCCGTCGATACACCTACCGCGGCTGTGGCCGCGACTGCGGTCGCCACCACCGTGCGTCGCACAGCTCCCACGCGAGTCCCCTTCTTCCCGGATGTCGGCCGTGCCGCACTGTGCCATCTCGACGCGCACGTGTGGGAAGTTGGGGCTCGACGCGAAGAAGTCTCACCATATGCCGCGCCGGATTCGATGACGGCTGACAATCGGTTTTACATCCGAACCACTGGTCTATCCACGAACAAGCTCGACAACCGTTGCAAGAAGCGCTATTCGGATTAATCGCTACGCTTCCCATGATCCCAGGGAAGGCACGGGCAGAACGTGTGTTCGAGTTGACGACTTCGCACACCCGTGCGACCATCCCTCCACCGACCTGAATACAGGTCGACCCCGGAAGGTGCTACCAACACCTCACCGGGGTCTGGGCACACGACAGAAAGCGCTGTCATGCACCGTAGGGTGGAGTCTATCCACACGCCCTCGAGAGGCGTATTCCAGCAACGAGCCGGGGGCGCGTTCTTCCGCGCCGGCCGACACATACCCGCTCCCCCGGGTTCACACCCGACGTCGTGACTTCCCAGCCCTCCGATCCACCGTGATCGGAGGGCTCGAGGCGTTTCACCTGCATCGTCGCGCACGAGGGCCGTTCCGGTAGCCGAGGCGCGTCGACGCAGCTCGTCGCTCGTCTCCCACAGTCCGACGTCAGCGCGCCGACGCTGCGAGCCGGGGCCGTTCCCTGTCTCGAAACCGACTGGGCACCAGTATCCCTCGTCTCCACAGCTGGTGGTGGAGCACCCGATCGTGCGGGTCGACACGAACGACCGGGTCCAGTGCGAGCCGCACGTCCTTCGCGACGTGGGGCTATCCGTGCTGGCCGAGACGGTCTATCGGGGCATGGCGACCGGGCAGCCTTGGGGAAGGGGACGACGACTCAGGGACCCGAAGGGTCTCCGATCGGTCGAGGGCAGCCGCCCGCAGGGCGCCCGCTTCGTTCCCGATCGGATTCATCCTCGTTGCGCGAACCCCGGGTGGAGTGCTGTGATCGAAGCACGGGTCTACGGGAGGGGCCGACGTGACCGGCGTCGAAGAGTTCGAGAACCTGCGTCCACTGTTGTTCGCCATCGCCTACCGCATCCTCGGCAGCGTGACCGAAGCCGAGGACGCGGTCCAGGAGACCTGGGTGCGATACGAAACCTCCGGCGTCGAACCGGATTCGGCCCGAGCATTCCTGTCCACCGTCGTCACCCGGGTATCGATCAACATGCTCGAATCGGCGCGGGCGCGGCGCGAACGATATGTGGGCGAGTGGCTGCCGGAACCGATACTCGAGGAGCCGTACGACGATCCGGCGCGCTCGGCCGAACTGCGCGAATCGATCTCGACGGCGGCGCTCGTGCTGCTCGAACGTCTCAGTCCGCTCGAACGCGCCGTCTTCGTGTTGCGCGAGGCATTCGGATTCGGCTTCTCCGAGATCGCCGAGATCGTCGACCGCTCCGAAGCGGCGTGCCGGCAGCTCGCGGTGCGGGCACGGCGCCACGTCGATCAAGGTTCGGCGCGGTTCGACACCGATCCGCAGGCGCACGAACAGCTCACCGCTCGATTCCTCACGGCCTTCCAGGACGGCGACGTCGACGCCCTGCGCGACCTGCTGGCCGCCGATGTGCAGCTCGTCGCCGACAGCGGTGGCAAGGCACCCGCTATCCGCAAGGTCGTGGTCGGGGGCGAGAAGGTCATGCGGTTGCTGGCCTCGTTCGTCTCGCCCATGGGTCAGCTCGGCATGTCGCTCGAACTCCGCGAGATCAACAGGCTCCCCGGCCTGATCGTGCGGGATGCCGACGGCGCCATCGTGCAGGTCATGACATTCGACGTCGCGGGCGGGAAGATCGGCGCGGTCCGGGTGATGATCAACCCGGACAAGCTCGCTCATCTGGGGCGAGTGGCCGATGTGCGCGTGCTCGCCCAGAAGCTCCGCGACCTGCAACGACCCTGAATCCTCCCGATTGTTCGGCGCGGCATGTCACAAACGACATGCCTGTCCGGTCCTAGATGACGAGGGCTCCCCACAGAGCCAACGAACGGATCGGAGAAGCCATGTTGAACACACGCCCCCGTGTCGTCGTCATCGGCGGTGGATACGCCGGAACGGTCGCCGCCAACCGCATGAGCAGGAAGGCTGCGGTCACCGTCATCAATCCCCGGCCGCATTTTGTCCAGCGAACCCGGTTGCACCAGTTCGCGGTCGGCAACCACCATGCGTCCGGCGACTACCGCAAACTTCTGGCGAAGGGAGTCGACCTTCTGGTCGATACCGTGACCCGCATCGAACCCGGTACGAGCACCGTCCATCTCGCATCCGGCGGAACGGTCGGCTACGACTACCTCGTCTACGCCGTCGGAAGTACCGCCACGAGACGGGCCACCGTTCCCGGCGTCGAGGAATTCGCGTTCCCGGTGGCCGAATTCGAGCATGCCGAACGCCTGCAGTACGCGCTGAGCAGCCTCGAACCCGAGGCCGTCGTCACGGTCGTCGGTGCCGGTCTCACCGGGCTCGAAACAGTCGGCGAGCTGGCCGAACAGGGACGTCGCGTGCGCCTCGTGTGCAGCGGTGCCATCGGTCCGATGCTGTCCGAGAAGGCCCGTGCCGCAACCTACGAACGGCTCGCGGACCTGCAGGTCGAGATCATCGAGAACGCGCGCGTCACCCGTGTCGGACCCGACGGCTTCACTCTCGACGACGACACCGTCCTCGAGAGTGCGATCACCGTCTGGACCGCCGGATTCGGCGTTCCCGAACTGGCCCGGTCGAGCGGCTTCAGGACGGATGAACTCGGCCGGATCCTCACCGACGAAACGATGACCAGCATCGACGACGACCGCGTGATCGCCGCCGGTGACTGCGCGGCACCGTCGGGAGAGCCGGTGCGGATGGCATGCCAGTCCGCCCTGCCCACCGGCCTGGCTGCGGCCGACACGGTTCTCAGCCGCATCGCCGGTGAAGAGCCCGCGAACCTCGATTTCGGTTTCAACGGTGTCGGCGTGAGCCTGGGCCGACACGTCGGCGTCATCCAATTCCACGAGCGGGACGACACCCCGAAGGAACAGGCCTATTCCGGCCGAATCGCCTCGACGATCAAGGATCTCGGCTTGAAGGCCGCGATGGCGGGCCTGCGGGTCGAAGCCCTACGCCCGGGAACGATGAGGTTCCTCGAGGGCGGCCGGCATCCGTCGAACACCGCCACCACCGAGGATCGCTCCCGCACGGAGCAGCCGATGGCCTAACACCCGCTGAATTCGTCCTCTTTCAGAACCGACAGCACTGGGTCGCCTTCACCGATCGATGCTCCCACCGAGGGAGTCTGGTCGACGACGACCCAGTTCCTGTCCCATACCTGCGCGCGTCCCTGACCGGTCGCGTCGACGCTCGTGGAGTAGAACACGCCCGCCGCCTGGATGGTGTCCTGTGCCGCTTGGAGATCCATGCACACGACGTTCGGCATCACCGCAGTGGAGGCGACAGCCGCCACCTGCGTGGTGGAGATCCTCGTCGCGGGAGTGGTTTCCGGAGCGACGGTCCGCGCCGTGGTGGCAGCCGAGGTCGTGTACGGCGTGGTGGTCGTCGGTGCGGCAGCGCGAGGAGTCGTACTCGCGTCGTCCTTCGTGGGTGAATCCAGCCCGTCCGAGATGTCGCCGATGATTCCCATGAGGACGAGCAGTCCGGCGACGGCAGCGGCGATGACCACCCCGCGGCGGATCCTCGGAGGCTTCGGCGGCTCGGGCGGCGGCGCCATCGCCGCCCGCACATCCCCTGCAAGGAACGCGCGGTGGCCGGCTTCGGCTCGTGCGGCGATCGCGTCCTGCTCGGCCTTGATGCGCCTGCGGTGGTCGCGCAGCGGCTTGCCGATCGCGAGATATCCCAGGCCGGCCGCGAATGCGACGAACAGGATCGCGTCGGCCCCGTTGCCGTTGACTACTTCCACGATCGCCAGCCACAGCGTGATGGCGGCGAACATCCCCGCTACGACGCGCAGGTAGGGGACGACGAACTTCATGTTTCTCCTTCAACCCGACACCAGGCCCCGTGTGCCGCTGCTTTCCCGACTGCACACGCGCTGAATGCCCTCCTGAACTGGTGTCGGAGCGTCACCCCTCGTCGTTACGGGAGGCCGTTGATGGAGGTCATGCGGCCATGGTGGGTGCGATGGCCTCCATCTGCTCGATAACGAGCTTGGTAGCGCTGGTACGCCGGTCCGGCGGGTACTTGTAGCGCGCCAACAGCCGTTTGACCTGCGACCGCAGTTTCGCTTTGACGTCTTCGCGCACGCTCCAATCGGTCTTGACGTCGCGTTGCATGATGCCGATCAGTTCGCGCGCGATCTGGGCGAGCACGTCCTCCCCCATTTCCAGGAGGGCCGCTTCGCTCTGCGCGATCGCGTCGTAGAGCGACAGTTCGTGGTCGCCGAGCGGCGGGTCGAACCGTTGCCCGCGTTTCGCCTCGTCCTGCACTTCCTTGGCGAGTTCCACCAGGGCGGCGATGATCTCCGCCGAGGTCAGCTGGCTGTTGGTGTACTTGTTCATGAGTTCGCGGAGCTTCTGGGAGAACGCGCGTTGACGAACCAGGTTGTGGCGCGACACCTTCCGCGACTCCTCGGCGATGAGATTCCGGAGCGCTTCGATCGCCAGCGACGGGTGCTTGGCCTTCATGGTGCGCTCGAGGAAGTCACCGTTGAGGTCGGCGAGCGAGGGTTTCGGCATGCCTGCTGCACCGTAGATGTCGAGCACTTCCTCCGACTCGACGGAAGCTGCCATGAGGGCTCGGAGTGCGCGCTTGACGTCTTCGGGTACGGCACCGCCGTTCGCGCGCCGCTCCTCCGCATCGAGTTTCGCCATCCGCACACGCACTTCCTCGAAGAAGCGTGCGTCGCGCGCCAGTGGTTGAACGTCTTCGTGGGTGCTGCAGATCGCCCATACGCGCGAAAGTTGCGAGGAGTACTCGCGGAATCTGGTGGCGAGCGTCTTCTCGCCCTCGCCGACCTTGTTTCCGGGAGTCTGATCGTCGCGAAGGTACGCGACCGTGGCGATGATGGCGTCGAGCCACGCCCGCGGTCCCGGCGCGTTGCGGTGTTGACGCCAGTCGAATCCGTGGAGCATGTTGTCGAGGATCGTCATGCAGTTCTTCACTGCGTCGACGGCTTCGGCGACGGGACGCCCGAGCGGCTTGGTCTTGCGGTCGGATGCCGTGTACTCGGCCAGCGCTTCGGCCAGGTTGTCGGCGACCGGCGCGTACGCCACCAGCAGTCCGTCCTCTTTCCCGCGGAAGGTGCGGTTCACGCGAGCGAGGGTCTGCATCAGCAGAGCACCCTTGAGCGGGCGATCGAGGTAGAGCGTGTGCAGCGGCGGGGCGTCGAACCCGGTCAGCATCATGTCCTTGACGATGACGAGTTCGAGTTCGTCGTCGATGTCCTTGAGCCGCTTCTTGATTGCAGCGTTCTCGGAATCCCGACGAACGTGATCACTGATCGGGGGCTGGTCGGAAGCGTCGCCGGAGTACACCACCTTGATACGCCCGGAAGACAGATCGTCCGAGTGCCAGTCGGGGCGCAGCTCGACGATCAGCTGGTAGAGGTTCGCGCAGATCTCGCGGGTCGCGCAGACGATGAGAGCCTTGCCCGGGGCGGTCGGGTTGTCGTCCGATCCGACGAACTTCGCCATCTGGCTGCGCCGGTTCTCCCAATGCGTGACCAGATCTTCGGCGAGCAGCTTCAATCGGGCCGGTGCACCGTAGACGGCGTTGATGACGGCCACCGACTTCTCGATGCGGGCACGTTCGGTGTCGTCGAGCCCGGCGGTCACCTCGTCTGCGGACGTGTCGATCTGTTCTTCGGAAACTTCCTCGCCGAACGACACTTTCACGAGCCGGCTCTCGAAGTGAACCGGCACGGTCGCGCCGTCCTCGACCGCTCGGGTGAGGTCGTAGATGTCGATGTAGTCGCCGAAGACGGCCCGGGTGTTGCGGTCTTCGAACGAGATCGGGGTTCCGGTGAACGCGATGAGCGTTGCATGCGGAAGCGCGTCGCGCAGGTGCCGGGCGTAGCCGTCGAGACTGTCGTAGTGACTACGATGCGCTTCGTCGACGATGACGATGATGTTGCGTCGTGCCGACAGCTGCGGGTGACTGAGACCGGCGTCGCGCTCTTCACGGCTCCTGCCGAACTTCTGCAACGTGGTGAAGTAGATGCCACCCGTCGTGCGTCCGGACAGTTCCTGTCGAAGCTCTTCGCGGCGACGAATCTGCCTGGGCCGCTCAGGAAGAAGCTGCGAGCGTGCAAAAGTCTCGTAGAGCTGTCCGTCGAGTTCGTTACGGTCGGTGATGACCACGATCGTGGGGTTGGCGAGCCGGGGATGGCGGATCACCTGGTTGGCGTAGAGCTCCATCTCCATGGATTTGCCGGAACCCTGCGTGTGCCAGACGACTCCGGCCTTGCCCTCCGAGGCGACGGCTTTCACCGTCGACCCCACGGCCTTGGAAACCGCGAAGTACTGATGCGGTTTGGCGATGCGCTTGACGAGTCCGTTCTCGCTCTCGTCGAATGCTGTGTAGTTGCGGAGCAACTGGAGAAAGCGCTCCTGGTTGAACAGCCCGTAGAGCGCGATGTCGAGTTGGTGGTGGTCGCCGGTGGGTTCCACCGGTTGACCGTCGTCGTCGACGTTCCACGGCGAGAAGTGCTCGAACGGGGTGAACGGCGTGCCGTAGGCGGCCCCGACCCCGTCGGAAACGAGGCTGAGCACGGCGAACCGGAAGGCGAGGGGGAACTCGCGCAGGTAGGTCCGCAGCTGCGCGTGGGCGTCCGTCAATCCGGCGTATTGACTGCCGGCGTTCTTCAACTCCACCACGGCGACCGGCATGCCGTTCAGGTACAGGACGAGGTCGAATCGACGTTCGTGGTCTCCGCGGATCACGGTCACCTGGTTGGCGACGAACCAGTCGTTGGCGTCGGGGTCGACTGACACCAGGCGGATGGTGGGAGTTACCTGGACACCGGTGTCGTCGGTGTACGAGACCTTCCGCAGGCCTTCGGTGAGGTACTGGTGGATCTGCCGGTTCTCGGTGATCGCGTCGCTCGAGCCGGCTGTGGCGACCACGGTCACGGCGTCGTCCACGGCGTTCGGGGGCAGATCGGGGTTCAGCGCGGCGATGGCAGAGCGCAGGCGCGCAGGCACGAGCAGTTCGTCCCAGGTAACGCGTTCACCCGTTCCCGGTGCGATCTCGCTGCCGTGAATGTGGCGCCACCCGAGATCGCCGAGGGTCTCGAGAGCCATCTGTTCCCAGACGGCTTCGGTGAATCGGCCCGGGAAGTCCAGTACATCTGCCATGCCCACAACTTAGGAGCTGATCAACTCGGGAGCGAGAGGGGCGTTCCGATAAAGGGGGTTATCAATCGGAAACTCCGTGCATCCTCGGCCACCCCGCACGATCGGATCGTTCCACTTCAACGATCAGGAGATCGCCGTGACCATTCAGTTCGCTCCTGCACCCGCCGACCCCATCGAACCCGTCGAACGTGCAGAGTCACGCTTCTGGGCGGGCTTCGCGGTCGGCGTTTGTGCCGCGACGGTCGTCGGCGCACTGACCGCCACCGGTTTCCTCCTCGACGCCCGAATCTCCGCTCCGCCGCTGTTCACCATCGACGGAACGATCACACTCGTCGGCGGTTCCACCCCGAGCAGCACCCCCGGCTTCGAATGCGAAGGCGACCACGGCTACGACGACATCTCGTCGGGCGCGGCCGTCCGGGTGTCCGACGAAACCGGGACGCTGCTCGCTGAAGGATCGCTGACCGGCAGCGTCCGCGGAGGCGACTTCTGCACCTTCTACTTCACGGCTCCCGACGTGCCGCGCGGCGCGTCGTTCTACGACATCGCAGTCTCCCACCGCGGCTCCGTCTCGTACGACGAAGCCGAGGCCGACTCGGGTGTGCATCTCACTCTCGGCCGCTGAATCCGCTCCACTCATCGAATAGAGGTTCGTCATGACCATGCCCAACCAGCCCGGCGCTCCCGTCCCTCCCGCCGGCTACGGCCCCGTCCCGCAGAAGAAGCGCAAGAAGTGGCCGTGGATCGTGGGCGGAATCGTCGCCGTGTTCGTCATCGCGTCCGTCGCCGGCGGGGGCGACGAAGAGAAGCCCAGCACGCCCGCGAAGACGGATACGGCGGCGACCCAGGTCGTTGCTCCCGTCGTCGAGGACGAAACCGCAGCGATGAACACACCGGTCCGCGACGGCAAGTTCGAGTTCGTCGTCACCGGGGTCGAAACCGGCATCAGCACCCTCGGCGACAACCCGTACCTGGCGAAAGAAGCCCAGGGGCAGTTCGTCATCGTCACGATGACGGTCAGCAACATCTCGGATCAGCCGAAGAGCCTGAGCCCCAGCGACCAGAAGCTCGTCGACGAGCAGGGACGCACCTTCGGGCCCGACACCTCGGCCGCCCTGAACCTCGAGTCGGATGTGCCGATCTGGGACCAGATCAACCCCGGCAACACCGTGACGATGCCGGTCGTGTTCGACATGCCGGTCGACGCAGTTCCGACGGCGATCGAGCTGCACGACTCGATGTTCTCGAACGGCGTCACCGTCTCCCTGCGGTAACTGCCTCCCCAACTGCCGGTGCGCCCGAGGAGGGGTCGGGCGCACCGGTTCTCCCCACAATGTTCGTTCATCGAGTAAGGACCCTGTGCAATGTCGAACGACAAGTTGCCGGCGCCGGCCGGCTGGTACCCGGACCCCAAGGGCGGGCAGCGATATTGGGACGGGACGACGTGGCTCGACTTTCCCGAACCCGGATCCGACACCGGCGAGACGCCCGAAACGAAGCGTTGGTTCCGAAAGCGGATCGTCGTGGTGACGTTGCTGGTGGTGGCGCTCGCTGCTGTCGGCGGAACGGTGACGTGGAAGATCAACCACGACGCGCAGGTCGCCGCTCAGTCCTCTGCACTGGAAGAAGCCGCGAAGCGTGAAGCCGAGCGCATCGAAGCGGAACGAGCCGAGCAGGAGGCCGCCGACGCTGCGGAACGTGCTTCCCGGGCGTTGAGCGTGGCCAACATCGAGTCGAGCATCGAAGAGATGGCCCTCGAGCACGTGAACAAGGGCATGTTCGACGGCCCGGTGCTTTCGGTGAAGTGTTCCCCGGTCAACGGCGGATCCACCGACAATCTCAACGAAACCACCACGGTATTCGAATGTTTCGTCGGCACCGAAGATGTCGGGGGCGGCCGGATGCGCGGTTACAAGTACCACGCGACGATGAACTGGAGCAGTGGAGAATTCACCTACGGGTTCGGCGCGCCGTAGATCGTTCACAGGTGTGCTTACCCGGGGGTCGCCGGTGGTGGATGATTCCGATATGACTTCGGAAGCTCTGCCGCCGGCTACGCGCACCCTGATGAAGCAACTCGAGTTGATTTCGCTGTTCACCGATCAGCACGTGTTTCCCCGTATCGACGACGCAGCCGCGTATTGGGAACCGTCGCCCGATTGCGTCACCGTCCGGCAGGTCGACGGCAGGCTCGTTGCCGACTGGCCCGACGAGAGTGCCGAGGTCCTTCCCGAGACCACGGTCGCGTGGCTGCTGTGGCACATCGAATGGTGGTGGTCGAACACCCTCGTGGTGTGTCACGGAGGGAGTCCGGTTGCACCCGCCGATCACGACTGGTCCGGCTCGGTCAACCGGATTCGGGCCTTGCGTGACGAATGGGCCGGGCTCCTCGAAACCACCGATCCGGAGACCGTCGTCGTGGGCCTGATGCCCGACCCCACCCCACTCTGGGAGGTTGCCGGGTGGGTCAATTTCGAATTGACCAAGAATGTTTCGGAGATCGGTCAGATGCTGACACGGCGAGCGAACGCACTGTCCTGACCCTTGCGGTACAACCTATGCAGCCACGATGCCTGCGATCGGAATGCGGGCGTCGACCGCTTGACGGAAGTTGACCATCGCGCGCTGTAGGTGGTCGCGGTTGGTCACCAGCACCGCGCCCGTGGCCCGGCGTTCCAGCAGGACCTTGTTCGTGAAGCGTGCGTTTTCGACGGTGGACGTGGACCGCGGTTCTTCCGTAATGCGTTCCGGAGGGATTCCTCGTGCGACCAGCCAGTCCTTCATCGCCCGCGCTTCGGTGATGTCCTTGCGGGGCACACCACCGGTGACGACGATCGGCGATTCCGGATAACGATGTGCCGCACGAAGTGCCGCTTCGAGGCGGTCTTCGAGAACCGGGCGGATCTTGCCGTCTTCCGTGAGCCCGGCTCCGAGGACGACGAGGTGCGTGCCGCGCGGATCGAGGTCGAGCATCAGCGGGAAACGCGTGGTGAGCCGCTCCCATTCCGTGCAGAGGACGATCAGTGCGTCTATCGACCCCTGACACATCGGGGTGATCGACAGGATGCCGTTCACCACGGTGTCCGGTGCGGGTGTTGCGGTGGCGTGCCCCGTCGGAACCCCCAGTGCTGCCGTGGCTGCGACTGCTGTGGCTACGACTGTTCGGCGCACAACTCCCATGCGAATCCCCCTTCGCGATGCGGTCGAATGTGGCTGCGCGGGAGTGTGCCACGGTGTTTTCGTCCGGACGCAGAATCAGGACGAAGGTGAGGAAACGTCACCATAGAGAAGATCGGTCATGAGTATGCCTGACAACAGAACCGGTTTGTTCGACGTTGCCCGCCACGTGATGGGCGTGATCGATTGTTGAACCGTCCCGGGTTTGATGCACACCTTCATTCTTGGGAAGGTAAGCCTCATGCCGAAGAAGTACCCCGACGAGGTCCGTGAGAAGGCGATCCGCCTCGTCCTCGATCACCGGGACGACTACGCCT